>JAHCMK010000002.1 GCA_019192445.1 Oceanococcus sp. HetDA_MAG_MS8 | reverse complement strand
CCCCTGTCTAGTCACGACTTCAACTCAAGGCCTTGCTGGGGGAGTCCATATACGTGTTGTTAGAAGTCACCTAGCGCACCTTAAGACCAGAAACCAACATATTTTCAACGTGCTGCTTCACTTGATGCACCTCGGAAACGCTAAGAAGGACAAGGTGAAGTGGCAACCCAAACTCTCTCTGAAACTGAGCCCTAGCGCACGCACCAACCCTTCGAGCAGTTTCCATTTGGCCCTGCCCATAAACCCCAAGAACATCGGCATCACGAGGATATCTTCGCGCGGTGGTGAACGAACCAAAAAGCCATACCTCATGAAATACTTGCCTGCATAAAAAGGCGTCAAGCCATGACGAGGCCAGCTTAGTTCTCTGCGGAAAGCTCATCTAGCCTGTACCCAAACGCACCAAAACTAGCGATCTCCAGGCCGCGACGACAGCCCTCCGCCGAAGCTGACGGGGTCAACTTGTCCCAATTATTGTAAATCAGAAACTCGGCAGCGGGGTGTTCCAAAGCCTCTTCGACCTCTGAGCTGCCGATGATGTAGTCCTTTGACATGTACACCGTAATTTCACGACCGCCACGCAAGGTGATCTTAGCCTTTTGCTGATCAAGCATCTCAAAGCGGCTAACGCGCCCCTCATCCTTGAAGCGCATAAGTGTATGAACTAGGGACATTTTATACCTGCCTTTTTACCGGCATAGGTCGCCATTAGACGGGCCTTAACTTGACCTCTGGCAGTACGCACGGCGGAATTGAGTTGACTGGGGAACGTAAACAACCGATACGCCTCGAACGGCTCTTTTCCGAAAACGTTATATGCGTGAGCATGCGTTAGGAATTCGAGGTAAACCGCCTCATCGTCGTCTTTGGAGATGAAATGCAAATTTTCCTCAATTATCCGGCACAATCGAATATTGTTCTTTTGCACAACGTTGGAAGACAATTCACTCCAAACCTTGGCTGTTTCTGCATCATCGAAATCACCAGAGCTCCGGGCGTCTGACTTTGGGCCTATCCTTTCAAAAATATGTCGGTTTGCTTCGAGAAGGCAGTACACGGGGTCATAGAAGTTGGTTAGCTGCTTGAGCAAGTAATCTCGCTCTTCTTTCTTTCTATTGACTTGATCGGTAAAGGACGCCTCGGCTTTGGCCTTTGCCCTTACAGACCAAACTGTAACGGCAAGACCTACGAGTGATACCAATGCGGCAATGCATGCAGCCAGAAATGTTGCGTACCCTCGTTCAATGGGCACTTGTATCGTGGTCAGATCAATTGGCATCTGTGACTTCTAACGCCCAATTCGACGCCACAAGCGGGGTGTAACACCGCATCTGAGGGCGATAAAGCCGTCTGATAGCCAAGAACAGGAACGCAAATCTGCCTCAAACCCCTGATTTATTGGCGCTACCTGTTTAGCGACCTGCATGAGGCGCCACGAAAACAGACATGCTGGGGTTTTTTGCACCGGCTTGCCCTCCCGCTTCGCCCTTGGTGTGCTGTTTTTATACTGTGGTGGGGAGGCGGCCGCAACTCATGGGCAGAGTTTTTAGCCTAGCGCAGTATGACTAGGGCCAAAGCTGGGATGATGAAGAACAAGAAAATAGCCAGCTTGAGCACCAGCATGCCGGTGTATTGGATGCGGTCGAAGTCCTGGCGGGTGATTTGAAAATAGCGGCTGTGCAGGCGGTAAACCCAGTTCCCGGCTAGGCGCAGCATGACAAACCAGTAGGTGAGCAGGCCGAGGCCGAGTACGGCGCTCCACACCAGAAACATACGCAGGGCGTCGAGATTGATGCTGTAGCTCATATTTCCGCTCCCCTATTCAATCTGCGGCGGTAGCCACAGAAACTCGTGTGGCTGTGGCTACACCTTTTGTAGCCACTCGGCGATGGAGCCCATGCTTTTGGAGAAGCCTTCTTCGGCGCGGTCGAGCAGTAGTTTTTCGATCTGGCCGCCAATGATGGGGACCTTCACTTTGACGTTGCCTTGGGCCTGCATGCGGCTTTGCTGGTCGTCGTGGTCGGCCAAGGACATTTGGCCGTCGATAAAGCCGGGCACTCCGGACACTTCCATGCGTAAACCGCCGTCAAAGGCCGGGCCGGTGCGGGACCAGCGCTGCGTTTGCACCAGCTCGAGCTGTTGGCCGAGTAGCTTGCGCGCCATGCGAGGCACTTGCTCGGTGCTGTACACCCGCACAATGCGCACTTCGTGGTGGTCGTCATCGTCGCGCAGCACATCCAAGCTGAAGTCCAGTTGGTTGGGCTCTTTGTAGCGGTACAGCAAGTAAGGCTCGCTGGTGACCTGTTCAATCACAACGCGGGCGGGTGCTGGCAGCACAGTGGAATGCTGGAAACTTTGCATAATGGTGTGACGCAGGCGGCTCGGTACGTGCTGCTTAGATTAGCAGTTCGGCAGGCCCTAGGCCGCATGCCGTGCTGGCTTATTCCGCGGCCTGGCGGGTTTCGCGTAGCCACAAATACAAGGGCAAAGCCGCACATAAACCCACGATGGCATTGATGGGAATGATCCACCAGGGAAAGCCGAAACCCATTCTGCGGCTGTCGGCGCCCATCCAAATGAGAAACACCACACTTGCCCAGAGCACATCCGTAGTGGCGGCTGCGGCGGCTACGTTCGGGAAAAAGCCGGCCAGCAGGCTGCCTTGTACTGCCGGGAAGTCTCCAATGAGGCCGAAAAAGACGGCCAGAGGTAAAACCGTACCGATAATGGTGAGCAGCAAGTACAAGCGTGCCATGGGTGAATCTCCTCAGAAATGAATGCTGCGCACAGTGCCCATGCCACCGCAAAATTTCAAGCGCGGTTCCCCAAGCCGCGCTGCTCTAAGCCTGAGCAAGCCGGCACTTCAGCGATGCTGGTTTGGTTCGCGGCTCGGGGCCAGAAGCCGCCGCATCAGCAGCGCAGCTGAAGCAGGTGGTTATTGCGTGGGTAGCTAAGCCTGCAGTTCAAGTCGCGGGCTGGGCTATGCAAGCAGGGGCTGCTAGGCAGCTTGAGCTTTCTTGCGCTTGATATGCACGCTGAGCAGCGAAATGGCCGCCGGCGTGAGGCCTTCCAAGCGGCTGGCTTGGCCCAGCGTGGTCGGTTTGGCCTGGCTAAGCTTGGTCTGCACTTCGGTGGAGAGGCCGCGCACCTGGCTGTAATCAAAGTCGGTGGGCAGGGCCACGCCTTCTAAGTTTTTGAGCTTGGCAATTTCGGCTTCTTGGCGCTCGATGTACCCCGTGTACTGGGCTTGAATCTCCACCTGCTCGGCCACTGCCGGGTCGCTATGGCCACCACCCAGGGCTGCCACCTTGTGCAAGGCGGCATAGCTCACATTGGGCCGGCGTAAGAGATCGAAGGCATGAAACTCTTTGCGTAAGGGCTCGCCGAATACTTCTACGGCCAGGGCTTCGGGTACGTCCTGGGGGCGCACTACCGTTTTCCGCAGGCGGGCCAGTTCGGCGTCGACACCGTCGCGTTTGGCGCAGAAACGCTCCCAGCGGTGATCATCCACTAGGCCGAGATCACGCCCGACTGGGGTCATGCGCAGGTCGGCATTGTCTTCGCGCAGGCGTAGGCGGTACTCGGCGCGGCTGGTAAACATGCGGTAGGGCTCGGCCACCCCGCGGGTGGTGAGGTCGTCCACCAGCACGCCTATGTAAGCCTCGTCGCGGCGTGGGTACCAGGCCTCTTCGCTACGCGCCCGACGGGCGGCATTCAGGCCGGCCAGCAAACCTTGGGCTGCTGCTTCTTCGTAACCCGTGGTCCCGTTAATTTGCCCGGCCAAGTACAGATTGGGTAGCACTTTGGACTCTAGCGAGGGCTCTAAGTCGCGCGGGTCGCAGTAGTCGTACTCAATGGCGTAACCAGGGCGGGTGATATGCGCCTGCTCAAAGCCGGGGATGCTGCGTACCAGGGCCAGCTGCACGTCATAAGGCAGGCTGGTGGAAATACCGTTGGGGTAGATCTCGTGGGTGGTCAGGCCCTCGGGCTCGATGAAAATTTGATGGCGCTCTTTGTCGGCAAAGCGCACCACTTTGTCTTCCACGCTGGGGCAATAGCGCGGGCCTACGCCTTCAATCACCCCCGAATACATGGGCGAGCGGTCTAAGCCGCCGCGAATAATGTCGTGTGTTTCCGCAGTCGTCCAGGTGATATGGCAGGGCACCTGAGATGGGTGGTCGTCCTGGCTACCCAGGAAGGAGAACACCGGCCGGGGGTCGTCGCCAGGCTGAATTTCACATTGACTGTAATTAATGCTGCGGCCATCAATACGCGGTGGGGTGCCGGTTTTGAGCCGCGCCACCCGCAGCGGCAGAGCCCGCAAGCGATCTGCTAGAGCAATGCTCGGTGGATCGCCCGCACGACCACCCGAGGATTGCTGCAAGCCAATATGAATTTTCCCGCCCAAGAAGGTGCCGGTACACAGCACTACGGCATGGGCGCGAATGCTCAAACCCATGGCGGTGACCACGCCGCGCACCTGGCCATGTTCAACCAGCAGGTCATTCACGGCCTGCTGGAAGATTTTGAGATTGGGCGCATTTTCCAAGGCGTCGCGCACAAAGCTGCGATACAGGGCGCGGTCGGCCTGGCAGCGAGTCGCACGCACAGCCGGGCCTTTGCTGGCGTTGAGTCGGCGCCATTGAATACCGGCTGCATCTGCCGCGCGGCCCATCAAGCCGCCCAAGGCATCAATCTCTTTCACCAGGTGGCCTTTGCCAATGCCGCCAATGGCCGGGTTACAGCTCATCTGGCCCAAGGTTTCGATGCTATGGGTGAGCAGCAAGGTGTTCGCACCCGTGCGCGCTGCCGCCAAGGCGGCTTCGGCTCCGGCGTGGCCACCGCCAATCACAATCACATCAAAGACTTGGGAGGTATCCATGGGGACGTGGCGCCAACGCGCCGTAAATGCGGGCAAGCTCTTGATTATAGTTTGACCAGCCCGCCCTGACGAGAGGGGGTGGTAGGAGCCTGGGCTAGCGCGGCTGGAAGTCCACCAACACTTCGGTGTAGTACACCCGTGTTTCCCCCTCAAAACCGGAGTCGGTTCCTACAATCAACCAGGCATCGCCGTCCACATCAGTGGTGAAGTTGAAAGTTTGGGGGGCGCTACTGAGGTTTTTGACCTCGTAACTTCCACGAGTACAGTTTTGCCGGCTGCCTGCGAGGTCGCCAATCACAATGGCCTCACTCCCAGACTCAGCCTGATTACCTTTATCCACATTCACGCGTACTTGGCCGCTGCCGTCGTTAACCACCTCTGGCCGAAACCGGGTTAAACCCGCTTTGACGAACACACTTTCGCCCGGTGCCCCACCAATGCCCACACAGCCCTCACCCTCGCGGGTATAAAGCTGCACCGAAAAGCTCACGGTGTAGCGCGCGTTGGAGGCCAGGCCCGTGATGCGGGTGCTGAAGAACATGAACAGGTCGTCGCTGCGATTGTTCCCATTCAAAAAGATGCCGTTGGTACCGGTATTAGCTGCCCCCGGAACGCGCTCCCAACCCGCCTCCAGGTTGAAATCTTCTTCCTGGCCTGGCGGGTACTCGGCGAAGCCGAAACGAATGTCGTCCCCGGGTTCTGTTTGAAACTGGAAGCGGCGCGCGGTGGGTTCAGCGACGGTGTCGAGACCACCGCAGGCGCTCAAAATGATGCCGCCGAGCAATACGACAGCAATGCGGCAGGGACGGAGCAACGAGTCAACCATGAGCATTTTGGCCGCCAGCGCAGCCTTAGGGTGGGGGCGGCTTACAGGCTACGCAGACTCGCCAACAACAGCAATCACAAGGATGCGTGGCTCACCCTCAGTAAAAGGTTTAAAAGGGAATTTTCCCGGTGAGGATGTCCTTCCACATTACCCAGTCGCCTTTGAAGCTCATCCAGGGGTATTTAAAGGTGGCCGGCTTGTTGTGTTCAAAGAAGAAATGGCCCACCCAGGCCCATGCGTAGCCTTGAACCAGCGCAAGCAAAATCAGCCACAACTGCCCGCTGATGAGCGCAAAAACCATCATGGCCAAGCCAATGGTGCTGCCCACAAAATGCAGCCGTCGGCAGGTACGGTTGGAGTGTTCGGCCAAGTAATAAGGGTAAAAATCCGCAAAGCTGGCGAATTGCTGAGCCATTGGTGATCTCCTCTGTGGTTCACCGGCATTCTAGAGCCATCGGCTGCGGCTCGAAAACCATGGACTAGGTCGGCGGCGGTTGCTGCCACTGCAAATCTGGCTGCAGACAGCCGGGCAAAGCCGCATAAAAGTCGGGGAAGTGGGGCACAAAACCCAGCTCCTGCTGAGCCCTGGTGATATCCAGGCGGCGCGACTCAGCCATATAACTGGCCAGAGCCGGGCCAAGCTCCTTAGCATCGCGCACCTGAGGCGGCGGAGCTATTCCCAACACTTCAGCTGCCGCCAAGTAGTACTGGGTAATGGTGCCGGGCTGGCCGTCGCTAATGTTGTAAATACCTTGGCCTTGCTCCAGCACCAGCAACAAAAAGCGGGCGAGGTCCTCCGCATGGATGCGGTTTGACCAGGGAGCCAATGCAGCAGCCAAAATGGGTGCACCCTGTTCTAAGCGCCGCTGCGGCAGGCGTCCTGGGCCGTAAATGCCTGGCACCCGTACGATGGCCCAATCCACGGCATGCTGCGCCGCCCAGGATTGCACGGCGGCTTCGGCATCCATGCGCCGCTGCGCCCGCGGGGTTTGCGCGGCTAATGGAGCGCCCTCATCTACCCAGCGCCCCTGACAATCGCCATAGACCCCAGAGGTGGATACATACACCAGCTTTCGCAAGCCAGTAACCCCCGCTAGAGCCTGGCGGATGAGGTTGTCGGTCTGGCCCTCAGGCGGTGGTGGCGCTAGCCAAATCACACCATCAGCGGCCTGCACGCCTTGTTGCAACTCGCTTAAGGGTCCACGCAGTAGCCGCACATCCAAACCTGGCACGAAGCGCCCCGAGCGGTTCAGGCCTACACATGGTGTTTGGGCCTGGCGGGCAATCCGCGCGCCAATATCCCCGTAGCCCGCCAGCACCAAAGCCATGCTAAGGCTCAGTCGCGTTTGGGCAAGGCTGGTGCGCTACTAGCTGGGCTAGGCTGCACCGCCATCTGCAAGCCCTTGCGGTAGGTCTGCAAGGCCGCAGATTCATCCTGATTTTGCGCTTGTAGCTGACCCAGGGCCAAAGCAATTTCGGCACTGGGGCGAATGCGCTGGGCACTTTCCAAATAGCTTCGGGCTTTACCCCACAAGCGGCAGCGGGCGGCTAACTGGCCGGCAACGGTGAGCAGCTCAGGGTCGTTTTCGTGTTTTTGTAACCACTGCTCCACCACGGCCAACTGAGCCACGCCATCCTCGGCATGTAATTGGCCATACAGTCGGGCCAGCTCCGGATGCCAGCGCTGCTTGAGTGCTGGCGGAATCAGCCTTAAGGCTTCGGCATCGGCGCCCAGCCGGTGCAAGTAACGCACATACACACAGAGCAGGTCGGGGTCTTGGCGTTGGGCTTTGGGCAAACTCAGCCAGCGATCGCGTAGGGCTTCTAAGTTGCCGGCATCGCCGGCTTGCTGCAGCAAGGCGGCCTCTGCGCGGGTGCCCAAGGCTTCCAACTGCGGGCGCGGCAAGGCGCCCAAAGACTGCGGCAATACACTGCGCAGCGCTGCCCATTGCTCGCTACGCTCCAGCACCTCTAAACGCAGGGCCTGTACGGCTTGAGGGCTATGCCCTTTTACCGATTCAGCGGTCTTGAGCGCTTGTAGGGCTGCATCCCAATCCCCGCGATCACGTGCCCAGCGCGCCCGCGCCATGGCCACCGCCGCCTGCGATGAGCCACCATCCTGTTCGGCCAGGTTCAAATATTCTTCGCTGCGGCTTTCAGCACCTTGCTGGTGGGCCGCCTCGGCGGCTCCGAGATAATTCAGCGCAGGAACGGGTGCATCACTGACATGCTTGAGCAAGGCTCGCTCAGCACTGGCCCAGCGCTCCATTTTCAGGGCCAACATGCCTTGCTGAAACTGGCTTTGAGCACGCTGCAGACGGCGCCGGTCTAAGGCCTCGCGCAGCTGACCAGGCACCACAAATAGGGCTGCTAGGAAACGCCACAACAAAGCCAAACCAACCAAAGCCGCAACCAGCAACATCACCAGCGCAGCCAGAGTTGTCTCGAGCTGGTAACCGGCCACTTCAATGAGCACATAACCCTGATGCTCTTTGAGCAAGATGGCTGCCGCCCCCCCAGCAACCAGGGCCAAGCCCAGAAACAGGAATAGGCGCAGCATTTAGGACTCCTGCCGCTGCTGACGCAGCTGATTCAAAGACCCGGTGAGGTCGGGGATTTGAGGAGCAATGGTCGTGGCCTGTAGTTCACTCATGGTGGCCAGTGCCGCAGCGACGGCCGGGTCGGTGACCTCCAAGTAGTCTTCCACCCAAGCCTGAGCCGCTCGCAAGGCAGCCTGAAACTGCTCGGCATTGCGCAGCAGTAGCGCTGTGCGCGCCTCTTGCAGTTGTAAGCGCAGGTTTTGCACCAGTAGTCCATGCAAATCTGGTGGCAGCAAAGGCGTGGTTGGCGTGGTGTTTTGGCGAATGGTCACCAAAGAGCTCACGGCGGCTTGGACTTTGGACAAGACTCGCTCATACCAAAGCATATCCGCAGCGGCTTGCTCGGGCGACGACCCAGAGCCTGCTTGAGTGTCGCGACTGCGGATGGCATGGCCGGCCAAGGGCAAGCCTGGCACTCGATCGCTCAGCGCCTGCAGCTTGAGGCTCAGCGCTGTGATATCGGGCTGCGGCACAGCCCGCAGCGCGGCAATATCCGCTGCAATTTGTTGGCGCAGAGGCACCCATGCCGGATCCGCCAAACTTTGTAAGCGCAGGTCGGCAAGTTCCAAGGCTTGGCGCGCCCCACGCAAGTCTTGCGCGAGTTGGGCTCGCTCATTCGCGGTGAGTAGTAGCTGTTCTACGGCATCTAAGCGCCAGGCGTTGTTGCCACCCGTCACTTTTTCCCGCAGCTCCGATTGCGCGGTCATCAGCACCTGCATTTGCTCGGGCAGTGGGGCCATGCGCCGTTGGATTTGGTCTAACTGCCGGCGCAGCTCCTGCTCAGTGGCCCGGCTGCGTTGTTCCAGCTCAACCCGCTGCGCCCGCACTTGATCCAACTCTTCGGCCAGTGCGGCAACCTTGTCTTGTCCTGCGCTCAGCGTGGCCAGCGTTTGATCCTGGGTTTTGTCCTCCTGCCATTGCCAGTAGTTCACGGCGGCATTTCCCAACAGCAAGATCAAGAAAAGCAGCAGGAACAGGCCCAGCCAGGGGTGCGGTTTGGACGGTGCCGATGCCGCGGCCGTCTGAGCACTGCGGCCCGTCTGAGCGGCAGCCGCGCCCGGAGTCGATCCAGCTGTGGCCGACACAGCTGGCGCTGCTTTGGGAGATGCGGCCCGTGGCTGCTCCGAAGCTTGAGCTTGAGCAGCCTGGGGTTTAGCGCTGCTAGCTGCGGACTGGGCTGCAGCCGGTTTCTCGGCAGGCTTCTCGCCACTCGCTGTGAAGGGCGTACTGGGCTTGGCCTGTGTCTCTGCCGGGGATGATGCTGTCTGCGGCGCAGCTTTAGCGCCTTTGCTTTTGGTCGAATCAGACGGAGGCGTGTTCGAGCTCATTCAAAGGTCCTTCAGAGCGGCCTGCAGGCCGTCAGCAGTCAGTGCAGGGAGGACAGCCATCGTACCCGACCAGCCCAGTCGACGTGCAGCCGTCTTCAGCCTAGGCGCAGAGAGCAGCAAGGGCCTGCGAAAAACCTGCGTATGGCTGGCCTTGAGCAGGCTGTGGCTGAGCGATTCCAGGGCTGCTGCGGAGGTGGCGATAACGGCGTCAGGCAGCTCCGCAGGGAGATCACAGGCGATGGGCTTACGCTGGTACACCGAGGCGATCACCACCATTACTCCCAAAGCACGCAGCGGCTCTAACCACTCTTGGCGCGGGTCGTACCCGGTGATTAACAGGAGTTGATCGCCAGGTCGTAGCCGCCCACCGTACTCGGCCACCCAGGCGTTACCCCCATGCCCGCGCTGCGGGGCCGCACAGGGCTGATGCAGAGCCTGCTCCACGGCAGTGGCCGTGCTCCGCCCTACCGCATGCTGCTCGGCCCGATTAGCGAAGGGGGCAAGCCGCTGAGCAACGGCGGCAACCGCAGCAGCCGAAGTCCATAACCAAGCCTTGGCCTCGGCCGCCTGTTGCGCCAGCCAGTCCTCGTCCTGTGCACTGAACTGGCGTGGTGTAGTGGCTAAAACTTCCAGGCGTTGTACATCCCAGCCAGCGGCTTGCAGCTCCGCTTCCCAGGCAGTGGAACGCTGGGGCCGGGTGCGCGTTAACCAGAGGCGAGGCATTGGCTTAAGGCACTCAGCCTGCGGCGCAGATGCGCTCACACAGGGTCTGACGTGGGCTGCGCCAAGCGCTCCAAAATTGAGGCGCCGCCATCCGCACGCAGTTGCTCCGCCACAGACTCGCCTAGCGCCTCAGGCCGATCTTGTACGGATGCCTGCTGACTGGCGCTGACGACCTCAGAGCCATCGGGCATGCCCAGTGCGGCATGCAGCTGGAGATGATCGGCATGCACTGTGCAATAGCCGGCCAAAGGCAAGGCACAGGACCCGCCCAGCGCTCTGGACAAGGCGCGCTCGGCGCGCGCGGCAGACTCGGCTTGAGCATCGTTTAAGCTTTGCAGCCGCTGGAGCAGGGCCTGATCTTCAGCGCGCGTTTCAATGGCCAAAATGCCTTGACCCGGTGCCGGAATCATCTGCTCGGTAGGCATGCAGCTACCAATACGGTCGCTAAAGCCCAAGCGTTCCATGCCGGAGGCCGCAAGAATAATGGCTTGGTACTCACCTGCATCCAACTTGGCGAGGCGGGTGTTCACGTTGCCGCGTAACAGCTTCAGCTGCAGGTCGGGCCGCTGCTGCAATAGCAGCATGCTGCGCCGCTGGCTGGCGGTTCCCACCACAGCTCCTTGAGGCAACTCCTCCAGGCCAGAGGCACCAATTAAGGCATCGGCCGGATTATGCCGGCTGAGAAAAGCTCCCAGAACTAGTCCAGGCGGCAGCTGCATGGGTACATCTTTCAAAGAGTGCACGGCCAAGTCAGCCCGCGACTCCAGCAGCGCCGCCTCCAGTTCTTTGACGAACAGACCCTTACCGCCCTGACTGGACAAACGCCCTTCCAACCAGCGGTCCCCTGTGGTGGTCATGGGGACAAGCTCGCACTCACAAGCCGGGTCGGCCTGCTGCAATTGCTCGGCGACGAAACGCGCCTGCCAGAGCGCGAGCGGGCTGTTGCGGGTGGCGATGCGCAGAGTTGTCATGTTCGCATTGTAGGCGGGGTCTCAGGCCCACACCTTAGGGAAGTCCGGATTTATTCGCCATGCTTGCCTGCGATATCCGCCCCAGGACTGTAGGCGCTTGCACTTTGCGCGAGTCGGCGACGAACCTGGGCCAGAAGACGCCGACTCACCGCCACCGGAGGAAGATCCACGGCCAGCTGTATTTGGTAGCGCCCACGGCCACAGGGGAGGAGCGCCTGCACATGATCCGGATTCACCAAAGCCTGACGGTGTACCCGAAGCAACTGAGGGTACTGCTGCTCCAGCTGATTCAAAGAGGCATTGAGGTGATCACTGCCTTCGCTGTGATACACCGTGGTGAGCTTATCCTCGGCTTGGAGTAGGTAGACACGCTGTAAAGGCACACGCCATTGCTGCATACCGCGACGCAGCTCCAGCTGTGGCCCTGGAGCCGGCGCCCGTATGGTCTGCGCCCGTGTAGTCAGCTGGACTTTGTCCAGGGCGGCGCGCAGCTTATGTTTGTTCACGGGCTTGAGCAGATAGGCCGTAGCCACGGTTTGAAAGGCCTGCAGAGCATGCTCCGCATGCGCTGTGCAAAAAATAACCGCGGGCGGCGTAGGAAGATTGAGCAGGCGCCGGCTCAGCTCCACCCCATCCATGCCTGGCATCCGTATATCCAGCAACAACACATGAGGCTGATGGGACTCCAAAGCCTCCCATGCCGACTGCCCATCGCCGGCCTCAGCGCACACCTCCCAACCGGGGCAATCGCTGAGCAGGCGCCGTAGGCGTTGGCGGGCCAGAGGTTCATCGTCAACCAGCAGCACTTTCATGGCGCAGACTCCGGCAAAGGCAACACCAGCCTTGCAACATATTCACCGTCTTCCATTCCGGTCTGCAGTTGACCGCCGCTGCCGTGCAGCATGGCCATGCGGTGGCGTAAGTTGTCTTGGCCAATGCCATGCCGGGTCGGGCTGCGGGCGTCGCGTGGCACCGGGTTACGCACTTCCAGCATCCAGCGGCGCGCATCCAGACGCAGGCTGCGAATGCGAATAGCGCCGCCTTCAATGCGCGCTTCAATACCATGCAGCACCGCATTCTCAGCCAAAGGCTGCACGCTGAATACCGGCACCATCTGTCCTTGCAGTGAGGGATCTAGGTCCCAGTGCACCTGCAGCCGCGGGCCCAAGCGCAAGGCTTCAATGTCCAAATAGGCACGAGTGAGCTGGGTTTCATCCTCCAGGCTGTGTTGCCCATCGCTGTGTTCCAGCGCGGCGCGCAACAAGCTAGACAGGTTATCCACCAAATCCTCGGCAGCGTCTGGCTGCGTTGGAATCAAAGCCAGCAAGCTATTCAAACTATTGAACAGAAAATGCGGGCGCATGCGGTCTTGCAGGGCCTGAAGCCGTCCCTCCAACATGGCTTGTTGTTGGCGCTCGTTTTGCTGCTGCAAATAGAAGTAACGCAGCAACACCACCCAGGCCAGCAGGGCAATGATCTGAATGCGCCCTAGAAACAGCCAGTGCACGGCCGCGTTTGCCGGCTGTTGGGGGTCCATCCATAACTGCAATCGCCATGCGGCTTCCGCCAGCGCCAAGCTGAGAAGCCACAAACTGCCCAAGGCCAAGCACACAGACTCAAACAGCGTCAGCCTATGCAGATAACGGCGAATCGCGCAGAGCAAAGCGCAGCTGCTCAAACTCACCCAATGGATAAATAAAGACACCATCAGCAGGTCATCAGCAAGCTGCTCTAGAGGACGATTGCGAGCGACCACCAGCAGTACGGCCAACATCTGACTGACCAGCAGCACCCGCACCACAGCCGGTGCTCGGCATAGGTCTGGAATCCATTGTGGCGCCGGGAGCGCTGGGGTCATCTGCTATTCTGCGGCGGCATTTATCCAGCCATATAAGCCTATGAGTACCCCCGGCGGCAAGCTCTGGGGCGGTCGTTTCGCCCAAGCTACAGATTCCTTATTAGAAGCCTACTCGGCCTCTGAGCACTTCGACCGGCGTTTGTATGCCCAGGACATTCGCGGCAGCAAGGCCCATGCGCGCATGCTGGAACGCCAAGGTGTACTCAGCAGCGCAGATGTGCAGGCCATCTGCGCGGGGCTGGACGAGGTTCAGCAGGAAATTGAAGCCGGAGAGTTTCCCTGGAGCCCCGCGCTGGAAGATGTGCACATGAACATCGAGGCCCGCCTCACCAGCAAAATTGGTGATGCTGGCAAGCGGCTACACACTGGTCGCAGCCGCAACGATCAGGTGGCCACCGATATCCGCCTGTACATGCGCGATGCCATTGATGATCTGCAAGCCCTACTCGGCCAGCTGCGCAGCACCTTGATCGACTTGGCGGAACGCGAAGCCGACACCATCTTCCCCGGCTACACCCATTTGCAATCGGCGCAACCGGTCACCGCAGGCCACCACTTACTGGCTTGGGAAGCCATGCTCAGCCGAGATAGCGAGCGCTTGGCGGACCTGCGCAAGCGGGTAAATCGCAGCCCCCTAGGCGCAGCCGCTTTGGCCGGCACCAGCTATCCGGTCAACCGCGCGGCCACCGCTTTGGAGCTAGGCTTTGATGGGGTCATCGACAACTCTTTAGATGCCGTCAGCGACCGTGATTTCGCCATCGAATTCTGCTCAGCCGCGAGCATTTTGATGATGCACTTCTCGCGTATGAGCGAGGAGCTGGTGCTCTGGGCCAACCCCCAGTTCGGCATGGTCAGCCTGCCCGATGCTTTCTGCACCGGTTCCTCGATCATGCCGCAGAAGAAAAACCCGGATGTGGCCGAGCTGGCACGCGGCAAAACTGGGCGAGTATATGGCTCGCTGATGGCTTTGCTGACGCTAATGAAGAGCCAGCCCTTGGCCTACAACCGCGACAACCAGGAAGACAAAGAGCCCCTGTTTGATGCTCTGGACACCGCCATGGCAACCACCCAAATTATGGGCGCGATGCTGGCCGAGTTGAAATTTGTGCCCGAGGCCTGCCGTAAAGCAGCCAGTCAGGGCTACCCCACGGCCACCGAGCTGGCCGACTACTTGGTCCGCAAAGGCTTGCCCTTCCGCGATGCGCATGAGCAGGTGGGGCAAACCGTAGCCTTGGCCATTAAGCAAAACTGCGATCTGGCCGAACTGAGCCTGGAGCAGATTCAACAACATGCTCCACTGGCTGAAGCCGATGTGTTTGAGGTACTGACCCTCGAAGGCGCGGTAGCTGCGCGCGACCATATTGGCGGCTGTGCTCCCAAACAGGTACGTGCGGCTGCGGATCGGGCACGTGCCCGGCTGGAGGACACCCGCGCATGAGCGAACTAGAGTTTGGTACCGCCCTCACAAGCTCGGCCACCAAGGTGCTGTTTTTAGGCGCCGGCGAGCTCGGCAAAGAAGTCGTCATCGAATTCCAACGCCTGGGCGTGGAAGTGATTGCCGTCGACCGTTATGCCAATGCCCCGGGCATGCAGGTGGCTCATCGCGCCCATGTGATCAACATGCTGGATGCTGAGCAGCTGCGCGCCGTCATTGCCCAAGAGCAACCCGATTATGTGGTGCCGGAAATCGAGGCCATCCACACGCCTACTCTGGTGGAGTTGGAAGAACAAGGGCTGAACGTGATTCCCACCGCACGCGCCGCCCGGCTAACCATGGACCGCGAAGGCATTCGGCGCTTGGCCGCCGAAGAATTACAGCTGCCGACATCGCCCTACCGCTTTGTGGATAGCCGCGCAGACTTCGAAGCCGCCGTGGCTGAGATTGGAATGCCCTGTGTGGTGAAGCCGGTCATGTCCTCTTCGGGCAAAGGCCAGTCCACCATTCGCAGCGCCGAACACATCGCACCCGCCTGGGACTACGCCCAAGAGGGTGGCCGCGCCGGTGCCGGCCGGGTGATCGTTGAAGGCTTCGTGGACTTCGATTACGAAATCACCTTGCTCACCGTGCGGCATGTAGATGGCACCAGTTTTTGTGAGCCGGTGGGCCATATCCAGGTGGACGGCGACTACCGCGAATCGTGGCAACCGCAAGCCATGAGCCCCTCCGCGCGTTTGGCGGCAGAAGACGTGGCCCACAAAATCACCGAGGCCTTGGGTGGCCGCGGGCTGTTCGGAGTAGAACTCTTTGTGAAGGGTGACGAGGTCTGGTTTAGCGAAGTGTCACCACGCCCCCATGACACCGGGCTGGTCACGCTGATATCGCAGGATCTGTCCGAATTTGCCCTGCATGCCCGGGCGATTCTCGGCCTGCCTATACCCAACATCGCCCAGCATGGCGCCAGCGCTTCTTGTGCCTTGGTGCTGGAAGGCAGTACCAATGCGCCGGCCTTTGCCGTCGACCCCGAGGCGCTACGCGCGCCAGATACCAGCCTGCGCCTCTTTGGTAAGCCGGAGCTGCAGGGTAGTCGTCGCCTGGGCGTGGGCTTGGCGCGAGGGGCCGATGTGGAAGAGGCCAGAGCCAAGGCCAGAGCGGTCACGGCAGGAGTGCGCCTCAAACCCTCCTAAGCCAACGCCCTGCGAAGTCATCCCAACTGTTTGGCTGTTTGCCCTGCTGGCCGGGCAGCAGGGCAACACGATGAAGGACGAGGCGCGGACGAGCCTGGCAGGGCACGCTCCAGGCTGATCGGGTCGTTTCCGGGGCTTGCAAAACGCCCCCATCACGGGGGCTTTGCAAGTGCCGAAGGTCCTCTTCGGCACCGCTACGCGGCCTAATCCTCCAACAACCCGGCCTTCCGCTACAGCCCTGCCAGGCTCGTCCGCACCCAAGTAGCTCTCTGTTAAGACTTGCTAACCCAGCTCACAGCGGCATCTCAAAACCCAGGCTAACCGCGGCATAACGCGGCAGCTCGCTGCCATCCACCACCACGCTATCGGTGGAGCGGGCCACATCGAGGTTGATTACGCCGAACAGGGTCAAGCCTAGGGCCAGGGCGTCGACGCCGCCGCTAGCCAGGTTGTTGCGATAACCCGCACGCAGGCTGGGAATCCATTGCAGGCTAGGAGCGTATTCCAAGCCCAAGTTCCACCATTGGTAATCCAATCCTACGGGTGACTCCACGCTGTTGAGCTCTAACTGGGTACTGAGGCGGAGTTGGTTATCCAGGAAGCCCAAACGGCCCTCCAACATGACCTGTGGCTCGGCCTCATACACATCTTGCCCGTCCAGGCGGTCCGCGAAAGTGGCAGCCACCAAACAGTCCGCCTGCTCTCCAGGGTTCAGAATGCTGCCGCAGTCTTCACCAAGTGGGTTGTAATCAAAGCTGGGCGAATTGAGGTTACGCAGCGTAAGCCCAGCGGCATAGCGCTCATAGTTCCACATGAAGCCTAAGTCCAAGGCAATGGTGGTGGTTTCGCGCTCAGCCTGATCGTAGGCATCTTCGGCACGGTCAAAAGCATCCTGTCCATTGTCATCCTCGCTATCCACAGCCGCGACCACTCTGGCCATCGTGCCTTGCATCAGCGTGAGCCTGGCACCGAAGGCCCATTGGCCTAAAAGCTCCGAGCCCTCGAGCATGCTGGAGAGTTGCGGGGCAAGGTCTTGGGCATAGCTCAGACCTAGATTCACAAAACGCGCCGTACGAATGTAGGCGGCCGTGTCGGTTTCGATGCTTTCCGTGATGGGGTTAAAGCGAAGACTGTCATCAAGCACGCTGGCTTGAGCCAGTCCTGCTCCATGGATATCCAAGCCGATAACGCCCGGACCCGCCCTAAATACCAGCGGCATGCTGGGCAACTGAATTTGCGTATCGAGTAGGACGTATCCGTCCCGGCCAATGGATTCTAGAGCCCCGTTGAACTCCTGCTCCAGGGCCAGCCCTTCCTGGATACTGATGTCATCGTCGCCGATAGGACGAATCACGTTCCCTTGAGAATCTGTGCAATCGTCGGTGACCTGCTCTTCCAAGCAGTTGCCGAGGACCTCAATGCGTTCCACAAAGTCATCTACATCCCCTGCTTCCACACCGAAGTTCAGAATATTGAGCACGCTGCTCTTGAAACGCTCATCAGGCTGTAACGTCATCACCGCAGCCGCAGGGTTATGCCGCAAACCGGGTATAGCGCCCCCGCTCCCAGCCCCCAATGTCGAACTGCGTCCCGGATCTAAGGGGCCGGGGTTGGCGTCGGCCACTCCAGCAGCACAGGAAAGCATGACCAGGGCCGCGACACGGCCAGTATGAGTTCTCAATGGATGTCCCCAGGCGGATCTGATCGGCCCAGTTTAGCCACAAATAGTGCCTCTGCGGAGCAGGCCACACCGCCCTATAGGACGCAGCCCACGCCTATGCAGCGTGGCAAATACTGCCAGGAACTCGCCGTAAACCTTCAGCTTCTATAAAATGCGGCACTGCGGCAAAAACAACTGCCAACGACGAAGCCGTCGTTAAGCCGCCGCGAATTCCCTTTTTTGCTGCCTAGCGGCCCTGACTTGCGGGGTGCGACGCTGCCCTGCCTGAACGCCGTCTTTGCCCACGGCCAAGTCTTATGAATCTTCGAAATATCGCCATCATTGCTCACGTTGACCATGGCAAAACCACATTGGTCGACAAGCTCCTGCATCAATCCGGCACCTTGGATGCCCGCCGCGACCACGGCGAGCGCGTCATGGACTCCAACGACTTGGAGAAAGAGCGCGGCATTACCATCCTGGCCAAAAACACGGCGCTGCGCTGGACCGATCCGCGCAAGGACGGGGACGCAGCCGACTTCCGCATCAACATCGTCGACACCCCCGGACACGCCGACTTTGGCGGCGAAGTGGAACGGGTGCTATCGATGGTGGATTCAGTTCTACTGCTGGTCGATGCTGTCGACGGCCCCATGCCGCAGACCCGCTTCGTCACCCGCAAGGCCTTCGACCTGGGCTTGAAGCCCATTGTGGTCATCAACAAAATCGACCGCCCCGGTGCCCGCCCGGATTGGGTGATGGACCAGATCTTCGATCTCTTCGATGCGCTGGGCGCTACCGATGAGCAGCTGGACTTCCCCGTGGTCTACGCCTCGGCGCTGAATGGTTATGCCAGCCTGGAAGAAGATGTGCGCGACGGCGACATGACCGCGCTGTTCCAGCTCATCGTTGACCGGGTACCCCCACCGCCGGTGGATGCTGACGGCCCGGCTCGTATCCAGATCTCCCAGCTGGACTATTCCAGCTTCTTGGGCGTGATTGGGATTGGCCGTATTCAGCGTGGCACTTTGAAACCCGGCAGCAACATGACCGTGGTCAGCCGCGAGGGCAAAACCCGTAACGGCCGCCTCAATCAGGTTTTTGGCTTCTTGGGCTTAGAGCGCGTAGAAGTCGACAAAGCCGAGGCCGGCGACATTGTTGCTTTAACCGGCTTTGATCCGCTGGATATCTCCGACACCATCTGTGCCCCGGATGCGGTGGAAGCCCTGCCAGCGCTGACCGTGGATGAGCCCACGATGAGCATGACCTTCGAGGTCAACAAGTCTCCTTTTGCGGGCAAGGAAGGCAAGTACATCACCAGCCGCCAGATCAGCGATCGCCTACAACAGGAGCTCAAGCACAACGTTGCCCTGCGGGTGGAGTCCACCGGCAACCCCGATCGCTTCAAAGTCAGCGGCCGTGGCCAGCTGCACTTGGGCGTGCTCATCGAGAACATGCGCCGCGAAGGCTACGAGCTGGCCGTGTCGCGCCCCGAAGTCATCGTGAAAGAAATCGACGGTGAGCTCTGCGAGCCTTGGGAGCGCCTGGTCCTCGACATCGAGAGTGACCACCAAGGCAAGGTGATTGAAGATGTATCCAACCGTGGTGGCCAATTGGCCGACATGGTGCCCGATGGCCAGGGCCGGATTCGTTTGGATTACATGATTCCTTCCCGTGGACTCATTGGTTACCAAACCGACTTCCTCAGCCAAACCTCCGGCACCGGCATCATGGTGCACACCTTCGACCATTACGGGAAACGGGTGGAGTCCAATGTGGGCCAACGCCCCAAGGGTGTGTTGGTATCCATGGATACCGGCAAGGCCCTGGGCTTTTCGCTATTCAACCTGCAAGAGCGCGGGCGGCTGTTTATTGGCCATGGCGAAGAAGTCTACGAAGGCATGATCATCGGCATCCATAGCCGGGATAACGACCTGGTGGTGAACCCGCTCAAGGGCAAAAAGCTCACCAATATGCGGGCCTCGGGCACGGACGAAAACATCATCCTCACCCCGCCCATCGACATGAACCTGGAGCGCGCTCTGGAATTCATTAATGATGATGAGCTGGTGGAGGTCACACCCGAGTCCATCCGCATCCGTAAGCGCTTCCTCAAAGAGCACGAGCGCAAGCGGGCCAACAGCAGCAAAAACTCGGGCTGAATCTGCTTTCGCACTGACGAAGTCCCTTGCATGGGCCCGCGCTGGAAGCTCAGCGCGGGCCATGAGGGGTTCAGCAGTCCGGAATTCAATAGTCAGTCAATGGCGGCAACAACCTGTCCGCCTATTTTTTCACCAGCCGAATGAGCAGGGCCGGCAGCACCGTTAGGTCCGTTAGTAGCGCCAGACTGACAGCCAGCGCCGTCAGTAAGCCGAACATCACACTGGGCACAAAGTCTGAGAACATCAGCAAACCAAAGCCCAGCGCGATGATCAGCGTTGACGAGAGCAAGGCTGAGCCCACGCTACGGTGAGCCTCTATCGCCGCTTGAGCAGCAGGCTTTTGCTTGAGCTCAGCCAAGTAGCGATGCAGATAGTGGATGGTGTCATCTACGGCAATCCCTACTGCAATAGCGGCAATGGTCATGGTCATGAAGTCCAGCGGAATACCCAACCAACCCATCAAGCCGAGTACGCCCACCGTGGTGATGAGATTGGGCACCAGAGCAATGCACGCCACCCGCAGCGAACCAAAGATCAGCAAGAAAGCCACGCTCAGTGCGGCATACACGGCCAAAAGCGTGAGCAGCTGAGAACGAAAGAGGCGCTGCAGCAAGTCTTGATAAAGCACGAACAAGCCGGTGAAGCGATAGTCTTGTTCAGCCAGCCCCGCAGCAGCCATGTCGGCATGCAACGCGTCGATCAGCTCGGCACGGTTCAGGTTGGGTGTGGAGTCCTGAATGCGCAGACTCAAGCGCAGCTCCCGAGTTTGTGCATCATAAAAACTGCCCAAGAGTTCATCGCGCAGCTCTGCGTCCACTAACCAATACAACGCGGTCAGCTCATATTCACTGAGTGGCTTGTCATTGTTGATTTTCTGAGCGACTTCCGTGAAGTCGACAATGGAAAGCACCTTACCCACAGACGCATGGGCATTCACCCGCGCATCCACCTCCTGCAAGGTCTGCGCGGTAGACGCGGAAATCAACAAATCATCATCAGCTTGGTCAGCGGGAAGCTGATACACAATATCCAAAGGAGTGGACCCGCCAAACTTCTGATCGATGAAAACCAGCTCCTGATACACGCGGGTGTCTTTATCGAAGTACTCGATGAAGCTGTTCTCCACCGACAGTCGTGCAAGCCCTAACCCAGCGACAATGAGCCCCAATACTCCGGCGGCGACAAACCAATGACCCTGCGAAGCACAGGCACGGCCAAGCGCCTCCAAGCCCGGTGCATTGATCAACGCTGAGCTCCTCGATGGCGCCAGTAAGCTCAGCACGGCAGGGAATAAGACCAGGGCGGTGAGCAGGGATATGGCAGTGGCGACCACCATCATCCAGCCAAAGTCGATGACTGGCTGAATATCGGCCAAGAGTAAGGAGGCAAATCCAATGGAGGTGGTGAGACCTGCATACAGACAGGGCGCGAATTTTTGCCGCAAGGTATGACGAAGCAAAGCCTGCTGGCTGGCGGTTTGATCGCAGGCGGCGGCCTGCCGGTATTCAGTGATCAGGTGCACAACAATGGCCAAGGTCAGTATCAGCTGAATGGCGATGAAATTGCTCGAAATCACAGTGGCCTTAAGGCCCAATAATGTGAACAGCCCAACCGTGATGGCCGCCGCTCCTGCGCAGCACAGCAGAGGCAAGACCACCCAGCGCACACCTCGAAACAGCACCATGAGCACCACGGCAATCATGATTGTGATGGCGAGGCCAAACACGCGCAGATCGCTGCGGACAATGGCAATTAATGCCTCGCCAATTGCGGTTCCGCCGCCCAGATACAACTCAGCATCAGCTGAATATTCACGCATCAAAATCCGGAGCTGCTGGATTTCCTCGGAGCGCTGCCGGCGCAACGCCGCATCCAGCGGTTCGATCTGCGCCTGAATATCGCGCAGTCTCTGCTGCTCACCCGGTGGAAGCTTGCCATTGGCGGCCTGCCGTCTGGCCTGCAAGTTGGTCAGTTCACGATTCAGGCGCTCTAGCTCTGGGTTGGCACGAAACAGGATCTGTACGGCGGTCGCCGACAGGTCGGCGCTAACCAGCACATCTTGATAGATGGGATGCTGTGCAAATACCCGCCGCATCACATCCATTGGCACATCGCCCAGCGCTGAGTAGGTCCAGTCAGCGGGACGAAAATCACTGCCAAGCTCGTCTGCAGCAAGTACCAACAAAGGCACATTGAGTACGCTGCGCACCGATTCCACCCGCTCAAGCTCGCTAATCTGGCGGCTGAGCTGCTGCAGTTGCGCAAAGCTTTGTTCCGAAAATACTGGGGTGTTTTTGGGAACATAAGCCAGCAACAAGAACTCTTGGGGGGAGAACTGCTCAGCCGTTTGCCGAGCCTGGATGTACTTGGCGTTGCCCTCAGTCAGCAGAGTTTGAGCCGAGGCGTTGATTTCGAAGTCGCGGGCGACCCAACCCAGACTCAAAGCGAGCGCGGCAAAGCCAAGCAACACCGCCACTGCCAGACGGCGGCTCATAAGCCAGTCTCAGATGCCGTAGCCGCCTCGGCATCAGCGCCTACACCGAAGGCAGCGCCACTGATAAAGCCAGGCCCGTACTCCATGTTGCGCTTGCGCCCCTGTACATAGAAGTTACGAAAAAACACGTAGGGATCCTCGGCTTGCGCATAGATTTGCTCATATGTGGGAAGCAGGGGCGCAGCATCCTGAAAGCTGTCCGCGACAACCACGACGGTGGACTCCGGTTGGTCCAGCAAGTAGGGAATGGGATTGAGCAGCGCATCGCCCACCATTCCACTCGCACCTCGCAGGTCCGCAGGACCCAGTAGAGGCAGCACCAAGTAAGGGCCCGCACCCACATTCCAACGCGCCAAAGTTCCGGAAAAACCCGCTGGAGCCGGCGGCATACCAAACCAGCTCTGAGCCGGATCGAATAGGCCAACCAGCCCTAGCGTCGAGTTAATGCTGACTCTGGCTAAATTCGTCGCCGCCCTTTGAAACCGCCCTTGAAGCAGGTTGTTCAGCAAGGACATTGGCACTTTGAGGTTGTCAAAGAATCTGCCGATGCCATTGCGCGCTGGCTGAGGAATAAGCTGCGAGTAGAGCCGCGCAGCGGGCGCCAGGGCGTAGCTGTAGGCCCGATGATTGAACCAGAATACGGCACGATTCATGCGCACTAAGGGGTCGCGCACGGGATAAGAGACGACGGTCGGTGAGGGCGGCTCAAAGCCCTGCTCCGAGCTCGCAGCTGTAGCCCCCTGCTGCGCAGACTTCGTCTGGGGTTGATCCGATGCTGAGGCCTTTTGCTGGTCCCAGCCTTCAAACTGGTAATTTGCCGCAGATTCCTCGTCGCCGATGTTAGCGCCCTGCTCAGCCGTAGGTTCAGACCCGGAAGTCGCGCTCGGCTGAGATGCCTCTGGAGACATGTGATGCGCTACGCCGGAAGGCATGACCTCGCTTGCCGCGCATCCCATGCACAGTGCAACCACAGCCATCAGCGCCAGCGTCCATACGCGGGGCCAAAGGAGACTGCGTTGCTCCTGCTCATCGTCTAGCAAGCTTCGCGCTCGACTCAACACATCACACTCCCAAGCAACCATAGCTCTGGGTCGGGGTCGTGCTGTGGAGCTTAGCTCAGGGCGAGATTATTGTTAGGCTTGGCTGAGCTGCAACTGAATCTGCATGGGATAGCCCTGCGCAGCGCGCATGGTACCGACTGCGCTCGCGAACACACCCACCTGCCGCAGAGAGTGTAAAAAGGCCTCAGCGCGTTCTGGGGGCATAGCCATCAAGAGACCACCGCTAGTTTGCGGGTCAACCAGCCAAGGGTAGTCTTGCAGGCAAGCAGGCCTGTCCAGATGCGCCTCCACGCCTTTGACGTTGTCAGCCCACAGACTGCTGCGAATGCTGGCTAGCGAAAGTTCGGCCACTTGAGGCAACACTGGAACTTGCGACGCATCTACCACCGCAGCTAAGTCGGGGCGCAACATTTCTTGCAGGTGGCCCAGCAAACCAAATCCAGTCACATCGGTCATCGCCCGCACGCCATGATCCAGTGCGAGCTGCGCGGCAACGGCATTAGAGCTCAGCATTTGCGCGATGAGCTGTTCCCGCGTGGGGGCTTCCAGGCGCCCCTGCATGGCAGCAGCAAACAACACCCCAGTACCCAAGCGCTTGGTGAGCACCAATTTGTCGCCAGGTTGGGCCCCCGTTTTGCCTGGCATGGCCGCCCCCTGACGCGCGTTGACGACCACACCGTAGAGCCATTCGGGGCCCTGCATGCTGTGACCACCAGCCAGCACGGCAGTATGGCGTTTCAGAACGTCCAAGCTGCCAGAGATGGCTTGGTGAAGGTCCCGCTCCTGCAGTTGACTCGCCGCGTAGGGCAGCACCAGATTGAGCAATACCGAAACGGGCTGGGCACCAGCAGCAAAGACATCGGAAAGTGCGTGCTCCGTGGCGATTCTCGCCATCAGCCAAGGGTCATCCAAGAGCGCGCGCAAGCTGTCCACGCTTTGTAGCCAAGGGCCTTTGCCAACCAAGGGCACAGCATCTGCGGCCTGGTCTAGCTGCGCTGCCACATTATCTGGATAAGCCTGGCTGAGCTCCTGGAGGCAGCTACGCAATGCGCTGGGCGCGAGTTTAGAACCACAGCCTCCACATGGAGGCAGCACCTCGTCGGGCATCGCCGGCGGACGCGGCGCTGCCCGCATCGGCGGCAACTCCGAAAAACGCTGCATAAACTGCCGATCAATCCGGTCCTTCCAGCGCCAAACCCAAGCGCCGCTTGCGGCGAGGATCCCACGCTGAGCCACAGCTTCAGTTCTGCCCAAAGACACCATGGTGAGGTAACGCCGCTGCGGTCGATATGGCTTGTATTTTGGAGCCTGCGGACGAGACATCCAGGCCTGGAGGTTCTGCGCGAGTATGGGGGCCTGGCGGACGGCATACACCCCGGCCTTAGCCACACCCGGGCCGGGCAAGCTTGCGCTATCACCACAGACGAAATGGGCGGCATGCCCCAAGACTTCCAGTTGTGAGTCAACACGCACAAAGCCGGCCTTGTCTAAGGGAAGGCCGGTTTTCTTTAGCCATTCGGGCGCGGCGGAACCCGTACACCAGAACACGGTTCTGGCCGCGACTGACTCTCCATCTGCCAAGCGCAGGCCCGCCTCCTCGACCGCCATGACCCGCTGCATGGGCCCCAGCTCCACACCTTGGGCTCGCAGCGCTGCTAACACCTTTTGGCGTAGGCGTGGTTGGTAACCCGGCAAGACCCCCGCATCGCCAGCTAAGAGCATGAGGTCTAGGCGTGGGCGTGACTGTGCCATTGCAAGAACCAGCTCCACGCCGCCAGCGCCGCCGCCCACAACGACCACGCGCCCCCGCTGACGCTGACCTCGACAATCGCTCCAACGCCGCCAAAAACTCGCGACCGGCTTTACTGGCACCGCGTGTTCTGCCGCACCCGGCACCTGATGCAAGCGGGAGCAAGCGCCGGTGTTAAGGCTCATCGCCTCGTAACTCAAGGCTGGGCGCTGGGCGAGATGCAGACGCTTTAGCTGCGGGTCCAGGCCGACAGCGCGATCCTGCACGAAGCGCACACCTGCCCACTCACACAGGCGGGCCAAATCCACATGGGTTTGTGCGTGGCTGTAGTGGCCGGCAACCAGGCCGGGGAGCATGCCCGAGTAGGGGCTTTCGATACTTTCACTGACCAAGGTAATGCGAACATCAGCCGGCCAGCCCTGCATCCCTAATTGCCGGATCACCAAGGCGTGGGTATGTCCGCCGCCGACCAATATGAGATCCCGCTGAGGACGCACCAGATCCTGCATCATGCCCAGTCCTGGGTGCTCAGCCAGCCTTGCACCTGCTGCGCATCTCCCTGGAACAGCACGCGGTGTCGGCGCGTACGCATGTGGTGGTCATACATGGGGTCGTAATACTCCTGCAGCAACGGTGCAATCCAGTCGCGGTGAGCATCATCCTGCCCCTCGCGCAGTGCCTGCTCCAAACGCCCAGCAAGCTGGGTGTAACGCAAACCGCCCAGGCGGCGCCGAATACGGCTCATGGCAGCTTTGAGATAGTCAGCATGGGCTTGCACACCGACCGTCCCCAGGGCCTGCACATATTGGTGGCGCAGCCCCACCACATAATCCTGCAAGACCTGCTCCACTCGCTGCTCCAAGGGCAAGCGTAACTCCACTATAGGGGCCTGCTGCATGCGCGCAAATAGTGCTGGAGGGACGCGTAGACGGCCAACCAGATGACTTTCGTCTTCAATCAGCACCGGTGCATGGGACTGCGCTTGTAACTGCAGCAAAGAGATCGCCAGTGCATTGTCAAAATTGATCGGTGTGGGCTGCTCTTGCGGCAATCGACCAAAGGCCGAACCGCGGTGCCGGGCATGGCCCTCCAAATCCAGATGACGGGACTGCGCCGTCAACAAATCGGTTTTCCCGCTTCCTGTGCGTCCTGCCAACACGTACCAAGACAACGTATCGGCAATGCGGTCCAACTGCGTGAGCAAATAGCTACGTAAGGCCTTATAACCGCCCACCACGCGGGGCATCACCACGCCCGCCTCGGCCAACCACTGCTGCACGATCTGTGACCGCATGCCGCCACGAAAGCAGTACAGCACCGCATTGGGGTGGGCTTTGGCAAACTGCAACCAGGCTTGAATCCGCTGTTCGCGGATTGCGCCCCCCACCAACTCATGGCCCAACCTGACCGCAGCTGCCTGCCCCTGCTGTTTGTAAGCCGTACCCACAGCAGCCCGCTCCGCGTCGGTCATCAGAGGCAGGTTATGGGCGTGAGGAAAGGCCCCACGGGAAAATTCCACCGGCGCTCGTAAATCCAACAAGGCCACTTGCTCTAAGAACAAGCTGCGGTAGTCCGAAATCTGCGGCGCTAGCGTAGAAGAGCTCACCCGAGATAGGTGGTACTGCGCAGCCCGGCATCGAGGAGCAGCCGAAGCTCTTCCGCCTGCTCAGCCTTCATCTTGGCCTGGGCTGCCTTTTTGGCGTAGGCCGCACGCAGCGAATCTGCGCCGACGTGGACATATTCCAAGAGCTCCTCGGCCTGGTCTCCATGTTCTACGGCGCTCAACTCAAACCGCCCTTGAGGCCCGAGTTCGACGTTGGCGGCGTCGGTGTCGCCAAACAAATTGTGCATATCGCCCAGGATCTCCTGGTAGGCACCGACCAGGAAAAAACCGAGCAAGTAATCTTCACCGTCAGCAATGGCGTGGATGGGCAGCGTGGTTTCTAGCCCGTCGCGGTCCACATAGGCGTCGATGCGTCCATCAGAGTCGCAGGTCAAGTCACGAATCAGGCCCATCCGCGCCGGCGGCTCGGCCAAGCGCTGCAATGGCATGACTGGAAAAACCTGCTCAATGGCCCACACATCAGGCAAGGACTGGAATAAGGAAAAGTTGCAAAACAACTTATCCGCCAGTTTTTCGCGCAGCTCATCCAAGGCGGCACGTTGGCTGCGGCTGTCGGCATCAAGCTGGTCGCGTAACTGGAACAACATGTGTTGCCAGAGATTTTCCGCCAAAGCGCGCGAGCTCAGAGTGTATTCACCGCGCGCAAAGCCCGTATGCACTTGGCTCAGAAGTAAGCGGCCCTCTTCCAGCTTTTCCAAGGGATGCATGGTGTCCGCAGCGCGCAATGCCGCCAGCTCGCGGAGTAAGGGCGGCGCATTCGCGGGCAAGGGCAGACTGGGCGGCAACTGCTGGGTTTCGCTGTCAACCACATCGCTAATGAGCACCGCGTGATGCGCGGTCAAGGCACGGCCGGATTCACTGATGATGTGGGGCTCTGGCTGATCGCTAGCCTGAGCGGCGTGCTGCAGGGCCTGCACCACAGCCTGGGCATAGTCTTCCATGCGGTAGTTCATGGAAAAGGCGCCGCGGGAGCGCGTGCCATCGTAGTCCACACTCAGACCACCGCCCACATCCACGGTCGTAATGGGGGCCCCAGATTCGCGCAGCTCCACATAAAAACGAGCCGCCTCACGTAAGCCGTTACGAATATCCCGAAGATTGGCAACCTGAGAGCCCAAATGGAAATGAATGAGCTCCAGGCAGTCCAGCAGTGCATGCTCGCGCAGAAGCATCAGCGCCTGCAGCACCTGCGGGGCGCTCAAACCAAACTTGGATTTATCACCCCCCGTGTTTTGCCAATGCCCCTTGGATACAGAGGCCAAGCGCACACGAATCCCCAGCCGCGGACGGATACCGGTTTTAGCCACCTGTTCGGCAATCCGTGGGATTTCCGACATTTTTTCGATCACCAAGGTCGTGGGATGACCCAGCTGCTCACCCGCCAATGCCAGCCGAATATAGGCCGCATCCTTGTAGCCGTTACAAATGATGGGCCGCCCCGTAGGCAGCAAACCTAGAACCGCAAGCAGCTCTGGCTTGCTCCCCGCCTCTAGGCCCAGCCGCGGATGCGCCACCAATTCGCGCACCACACTGCCTTGCTGATTCACCTTAATGGGATAAACCGGCGTGTACCGCCCGGCATAGTTTGCCGATTGCGTTGCGGCATCAAATGCCTGTGTTAAGGCTTCGGCCCGGTCGCGCAAGATATGTCCAAAGCGCAGTAATACCGGTGTTTGCAGGCCTGCGTCGCGCGCATGCTCGACGATGCGGCGCAGCGCTACCGGCGTTCCATCCGGGGCCATTACCGCCAGCTCACCGGCATCGTTCACCCCAAAATAGCCCTGCGACCAAGCTGGCAGGTTGTACAGACGGGCCGTATCTTCGGCACTGTAGGGTGTTCCACGCATGGCAACGACTAGCCTTCTTATAATCCACGCCGCCAGAGTGACTGGCCGCATATTTTGGAGAAAACGCGATGGTAAACGAGCCGCAATGGTTCCTCGAAAAATTTGAATCCGCCGGCACCGCATTTGGCCTGCGTTTGGGTGAGAAATTGCACGCGGAGCGCAGCGACTTTCAGTCCATCGAAATCTACCAAACCGACACCTTCGGCAAGCTGATGGTGATTGATGGCGCAGTGATGCTGACAGATCGTGACAACTTTCTGTATCACGAAATGCTCACTCACCCGGCCCTGTGCCTGCACCCCAACCCCAAACGGGTATTGATTATTGGTGGCGGCGATTGCGGCACTCTGCGCGAAGTATTGCGGCACACGGATGTGGCGGAAGTCACCCAGGTGGAAATTGATGAGCGCGTCACGCGCCTGGCCGAGCAGTACTTCCCAGTGCTATGCGAAAGCAATGACGACCCACGGGCGACGCTGAAGTTTGATGATGGGATTGCGCATGTGAAGAACGCGCCCAGCGAGTCCTTGGACCTGATCATCATCGACTCCACCGACCCCGTCGGCCCCGCTGAGGGCTTATTCAACCGCGCTTTTTACGCGGACTGCGTACGCGCTCTGGGCCCTGAGGGAATGCTGGTTCAACAGACCGAATCCCCATTACTGCATATGGATCTCATCCGCTCGGTGCACGAATCCTTACGCGCTGAGGGCTTCGCTCAAACCCGCCTATTGCACTTCCCGCAACCGGTGTATCCCTCGGGCTGGTGGAGTGCAACGCTGGCGACTAAGGCCAGCTCTTGGTCTGCCATTCAGGACGCTCGCGTAGAGACGCTGGCGCAACAGACCCAGTACTTCAATGCCCAAACTCTGGCCGGCGCGCTGGCAATGCCGAACTTTGTGCAGCGAGCGCTTGCCTCGAGTTAACAGCTGTTCATTGTGCGCCGGCGCTACGGGGTAGCCGGCGTGCAATGGGCTTGTGCTGCTTGACGACCTGGCCGCAGCGCCGGTCAGCAGTTGGCCCCGGCAATGCACAAGCGTATGAGGAAAATTGCCCAGAGGGGCTTGGGTGTACAGCCGATCACAGGCACACTGTCAGCCAATACTGTGACATTGGCGGCCGCATTGCGGCGGAGGAGATATGGATAGCCATAAACGAGACATACAGGGGCTAGGCCTTTCTGTACTGAACCGGGTCGCCGGCTCAAAGGCCATGGACTCTCTGGGCTTGCGTAAACCCGCAGAGCAGGCTCTTTACCAAGCCTCTCGCGCCGGATTTAAGGCGGCCAGCATGGCCAACCGTCAGTTCCGAAATGTGAGCAAGCTGGTGTCGCCCAGCCGCATGCAACCCCAAAGCAGTGGGGATTTGTTCGATCTGCGACCCAGTGATGAGCAGGCCATGATGCAAGAGGCCGCCAGGCGCTTCGCAGAAGAACGCTTACGTCCTGAAGCCAGTGATGCCGAGCAGCACTGTGAACCCAGTGCCGAGGTCTGGGCTGCGGCCAGCGACCTCGGGCTGACGCTGATGGCTGTTCCCGAGGAGCTGGGTGGGGCTGGCGCCGAACGCAGCGCTGTGACCAGCGGCCTAGTTGCTGAGGCATTAGGCTGGGGGGATATGGGCCAAGCGGCTGCTCTCTTGGCTCCGGTTGGCGTGGCCAATGTGCTGGCCAGCTGGGGCACTGCCGAACAGCAAGGGCGCTACCTTCATACCTTTGCCCAAGACGATGCGCCAGATGCAGCCATAGCGATTTTGGAGCCGCAAGCGGCCTTCGACCCACTAGACCTGCGCTGCAAAGCCACCCGGCAAGGCGATAGCTGGATCATCAACGGTGAAAAATCCTTAGTGCCTTTGGGCAGATTCGCCGACTTGTTGATAGTAGGGGCGCATTGCCAAGATTTAGGCCCCAGATTATTGCTGGTGGAAGCCCACCAACCGGGCATTAGCCGCCAGGCGCATCCGGGTATGGGTCTGCACGCTGCCAGTTTGGGCCGCCTGCGCTTTGAGCAAGTGCGCGTCAACCAAGCCGCAATGATTGGCGATGAGCACACCTATCTGAATGTGGTGCAGCTGGGGCGCTTGGCCTGGTGCAGCTTAGCGGTAGGCTGCGCCCAAGCGGTACTCGACCTGGTGAAGCCCTACACCTTGGAGCGCAAGGCCTTCGGGAGTCCGATCGCGCACCGCCAAGCCGTGGCTTTCATGGTGGCGAACATTGCCATCGAAGTGGATGCCATGCGTTTGATGGTGTGGCGCGCCTTGTCACGCTTTGACCAAGGCCTACCGATCACCCGCGAAGCCGCTCTGGCGCACCGCTTCTGCGCCGAGAAAGCCATGCAGATCGGTAGTGATGGTGTGCAGCTGCTCGGTGGACATGGCTTTGTGAAGGAATATCCGGTAGAGCGTTGGTATCGCGACCTACGCGCCGTGGGCGTGATGGAAGGAGGACTGTTGGCATGATTCAACTCGAACAACCGCGCAAATTTCGCGCGCTGGTCAACCAGGCCCATCAGGTTGCACAAGAGGTTTTTAGACCGATCTCGCGCAAATACGACCGCGCTGAACACAGTTACCCCAAAGAGCTGAACATGCTGGCAGCGTTGCTCGATGGCATGAACGATAGCGCCAGTGATGGCGGCGCGGGCGCTGCCGGCTTGGCCCAAAGCTCACCCAGCGATGGCGAGGTGCGCAACGGCGCCAATATGAACACGGTACTGGGCCTTATTGAGCTGTGCTGGGGCGATGTTGGCCTCGCCTTGTCCTTACCACGCCAAGGCCTCGGCAACGCCGCCATTGCCGCCGTGGCCAGCCCGGAGCAGAAAAAACGTTTGGCGGGCTGCTGGGCGGCGATGGCCATCACCGAGCCAGGCGCGGGCTCTGATTCCGCCGCTATTCGCACCACCGCCGTCAAAGACGGTGACGACTATGTCATCAATGGTGAAAAAATTTACGTCACCGCCGGTGGCCGCTGTGATCATGTGGTGGTGTGGGCGTCTTTAGACCCGAGCAAAGGCCGCGCTGCCATTAAATCTTTCGTAGTGCCCAAAGACACGCCTGGGATGGAACTGGTGCGTCTGGATCACAAGCTAGGAATTCGTGCATCAGACACGGCCACCCTCCGCTTTACCGACTGCCGGGTGCCCGCAGAGAACCTGCTCGGCACTGCCGATATCGACACCAAAAAAGGCTTTGGCGGCGTGATGCAGACCTTTGATAACACCCGTCCGGTGGTCGCCGGCATGGCGGTAGGCTTAGGTCGTGCCGCGCTGGAGCGCACGCGAGAATTGCTAGAGGCCGCTGGCTTTAATTGCGATTACCGCCAGCATCGTTGGCGGCAAGCCGCGGCCACTGCCGAGTTACAACGGCTGGAGGCCGAGTGGGATGCCGCGCGGCTACTCACCCTGCGCGCCGCCTGGATGGCGGATAACAGCCAGCCCAACTCCTTGGAGGCCTCCATGAGTAAGGCCAAAGCCGGGCGGATGGTCACCGAGGTCACACAAAAATGTGCCGAGATTGCCAGCAGCCTGGGGTATGCCGAAGACGAGCTCTTAGAGAAATGGGCGCGGGACGCGAAAATTTTGGATATTTTCGAAGGCACCCAGCAAATTCAGCTGCTCATCGTGGCTCGGCGGGTCCTAGAGCTGAGTTCAGCTCAGCTGACTTAGGTTCCTGCGCGTGGGCGCCCGTGCGGCGCCGAATTTGACGCACTGCAGCATGGGCAGTATGCTCCGGCGAGTTTTGCCGGCGTCATCGCCAAGCTGCTGGCAATAGACTATTTTTCAATAAACAGCGCAGCGGGGATGCTGCGCGTCACCCACTGCGGAGACACTGCATCTTATGAGCGATTATCTGGTCAAACTGGCTGAAAACCCTACGGTTCGCACGCTGTTCAAGAACGTGGGCCTGCCCACCCCGCCCAAGCTGGCTAGAGCCAACAGCGCCTACGCCGACGAGCCGCTCAGTGGCAAAACCGTGCTGATGGGTAGTGCGGCCAAGGGCTACGCTGCCAAGTCGGCCTTGCCGTTAATCAAGGCGATGGGCGCCACTGTGGATCAATCCACCCCCGCCACCCTGACCGAAGGCCAAAGCTTTGACCGCTTAGTATTTGACGCGACTGGCTTTGCCGAGGCCGCAGACATCCGCGCCTTGTACGACTTCTTCCATCCGGTGATCCGCCGGCTGAAGAACAATGGCCGCGTCGTGTTGATGGCTGCGCTGCCAGAAGCGCAGGACACGGTGGCGGGACGTACCGTCGCACGCGCCGTTGAGGGCTTTAGCCGCTCCTTAGCCAAAGAAATTGGCAAGAAAGGCAGCACGGTGAACCTGCTGTACGTAGAAAAAGGCGCCGAAAAACGCCTCAAAGGCCCACTACGCTTCTTCTTGTCCGACCATTCCACCTATGTGGATGGCCAAGCTGTGCGCGTGAGCACCGTCGCAAAAGCCCCGACCAAGGTACCAACCAGCGCCGTACTTGAAGGCAAAGTAGCCTTAGTGACCGGCGGTGCACGCGGTATTGGCGCCGCCACGGCCCAACGCTTAGCCGCTGAAGGCGCTCATGTTGTGGTTCTGGACATTCCCCAAGACGCCGAAACCCTGAACGCCACCGCGCAGAAGATCAATGGCACGGCTTTGGCCATGGACATCACCGACCCGGCGACCCCCGGCAAACTGGTGGACTACTTCAAGTCCAACCATGGCGGTGTAGACATCGTGGTGCACAACGCTGGCGTCACCCGCGACAAGACCATTGCCAACATGAAGCCGCAGTTCTGGGACATGGTTCAGAACATCAACTTGGCCGCCATCTTGGCCGTGGATGAAGCCCTGCTAGCTGCAGACGCCATCAAAACCCATGGTCGTATCGTGTGCCTGAGCTCCATCGGCGGCATCGCCGGCAACATGGGCCAGACCAACTACGGCGCGACCAAAGCCGGCCTCATTGGGTACGTCGCCGGTCGCTCCACCGAAGTGGCCAGCAAGGGTATCTGCATCAACGCGGTAGCCCCCGGCTTCATCGAAACCCGCATGACCGCTGCTATGCCTTTCGCCATCCGCGAAGCCGGCCGTCGCCTGTGCTCGCTATCGCAAGGCGGAGATCCCAAGGATGTGGCCGAGCTGATCACCTTCTTGTCCACTCCTGGTGCTGCCGGCATCAGTGGCCAAGTGATCCGCGTTTGCGGCCAAAGCTTGGTTGGCGCTTAAGCCATACTCGACGACAGGAAACCCCGCTGCGGCGGGGTTTTTTTTTGGCCGCAGAGAAATCGTTTCCACAGATGGGCACCGATAAACACAGATGTTCTTGAAGTGATGGACATGACGCTATCGAACTCATTCGCCACAACGCAGCAGGCACAAATAGCCTCGAGCCTTACTCCGCCACTCCTGCTGGCGTCCCCATATCTGCGACATCTGTGCCCATCTGTGGAAAAAAACCGGCCGCAGATTGGCGCAGATTATCCGCAGATTTTTTCGGTGGACTGGTTTCACGTGGGTGCGAATGCCGGCCTTAACGCACTGAGCAACGTCTAGCAGGGAAAACCTTTCCACAGATGGGCACCGATTGTGTGGAGAAATGTGAGTGAGACTGGCGGACTAAACCGCCGCCACGTAGCAACCTCAGCTACCCTCGAGCCTTGCTCTACTACTCCCGGCGGCGCCCCACATCTGCGACATCTGTGTTCATCTGTGGAATAAAACCGGCCGCAGATTGGCGCAGATTATCCGTAGATTTTGTTGCTGGGTTGGTAATGGTGGGTGCGACAGGAGGCTTCAACGCACTGATCAGCGTGTAGCAGGGAAAACCTTTCCACAGATGGGCACCGATGAGCACAGATTGTGTGGAGAAATGTGAGTGAGGCTGGCGGACTAAACCGCCGCCACGTAGCAACCTCAGCTAGCCTCGAGCCTTGCTCTACTACTCCCGGCAGCGTCCCCATATCTGCGACATCTGTGCCCATCTGTGGAAAAAACAAACTCCACTAATCTGCGGCTAAATTCGCCCTCCCTATTCGCCTCAGACTTCCAATAAAAACGCCCGGTCGAGGCCGGGCGTTTTTTCCTTCCGTTTGGCGTCTTAGCTTTGCGCTTCCAGCCCGTTCTTGGGCTTGAGGAGGAAGCGGGCCAGTGCCGGCAGGATCATGATGGCGCCAAACATGTTGGCGGTGAACATGAAGATCAACATGATCCCCATGTCGATCTGGAACTGCAGCTCGCTCATGAGCCAGGTGGCAACGGAAAGCCCCAGTGAGATGCCGATGAAGACCACGGCCTTGCCGGTGCGTCCCAGGGTGAAGCGGAAGGCGTCCTTCAGACTTCGCCCCTCGTTGAGGGCGGCCGCCGTCTCTGAGTACACATAGATGCCGTAGTCCACGCCGATGCCGACTGCCAAGGCCACCACCGGTAGCGTGGCCACTTTGAGGCCAATATCGAGCACGGCCATCACGCCGTAAGCCATGGTGGACACCAAGGACAAGGGCAGCACTACGCAGAGCACTCCGGCGACGCTGCGGAAGGACAGCCACATAAAGGTCACCACCACTACATACACCCAGAACACCACCATGAGCTCTTGTTCTTCGACCACCTCATTGGTGGCAGCCATCACCCCGACGTTACCCGAAGCGAGGGCGAACTCAACCGGACAGTTCTGATCCATGGCGTCATAGCGTTCACGCACTTCGTTGCGGCGCTCTTTGGCGGCGGCAATGGCATCTCCATCCGCTCCGCCTTTGGCCAAATCGAAGACCTCACCTTCGAGCTCGCGGAACTCGGCAAACAACCCGCGCTTCTCGGCGCAGTACTCGGGCGATACGTCCGAGGCCGCATAGAACTCGTTTTTATTGGTGGCGTTGAACTGCTTAATCACATCCACCAGGTGGGTGATGGTTTCGGCCTTGTGATCTTTGGTGAAGATCAGCACCGCCATGGCATCGCAATCATCGTTGAGAATGCCGGTGGTGGTGGGCACCAAGGCTGTGGCCTGTGCTAAGGCATAGCGGTTGCGCGGCAGCACTAGCGCATTCAGCCGCCCTTCCGATAAGCCCTGATAGACCAGCTTGGCGTAGGTGAGCAGACTCATGGTGGAGTGCACTCGCTCTTCGGCCTGCATCCGCCATTCAAAGCGGTCGATCTGCGCCATCAGCTCATAATCCACGCAGCCATTGGGCCGGGTTTCGGCAATGACCTTGAGCTGGTCCACACCAATTTCAAAGTTGCCGATGATTTCGCGGAAATCCTGGTTGAAGCGCGAATCTGGGCGCAATTCCGGCACGCCTTCGATAGCATCACCAATCTTGAGCGCCGGGTACTTCCACAGCCCCCAACCCAAGCACATGGCCGAGATCAGCAAAATCACAATGGCCGGGCCGCGATCGGTGGCACGCGCCAGGAAGTTCCACATGGGATCCAGCAGGCGCTCGCGCATTTGCTGTCCGCGCTTGAAGCCCTCCAGATCCTTAATTTCGATAAAGGTCAGCCAGATCGGCATCAGGATTTTGTTGGTAATAATGATCGCAGCCACACCAAAGGCCGCATTCACCGACATTTCCCGAATGATCTGAATATTGATGAGATAAATCGTGGCAAAGCCAGCCACATCAGTAATCAATGCCACCGTGCCGGGGATGGCCAAGCGGCGGAAAGTTTCCAAGGAGGCCCGGTAGCGGTTGTGCCCGTGATCGACCTCTGCCACCCAGGCGTTGACGTACTGCACCCCGTGCGAGACCGACACCGCCAGCACCAGGAAGGGCACCAGAATGGAGAATGGATCAAGGCCGTAGCCGATGCTGGATAGCAGACCAAATTCCCAGATCACCGCCACAATGGAACAAACCAAGGGCAGCATGGCCAGTTTGAAGTTACCGGAGTACAGCCACAGCAGGGCGCCGGTCATGACCAAGGCCAGCAAGAAGAACAGCACCACCTGCAAGGCGGCATTGGTCATGTCATGCACGATTTTGGCAAAGCCAATGATGTGCACCTTCACACCATCTTTTTCGTACTTGGCGCGCAGTTCTTCTAAGTAGTCGCCGACAGCGAAATAGTCCAACTTTTCGCCGGTGTCGGGGTCGTATTCCAGCAGCTCAGACACGATGAGGGCACCGCGCTGATCTTCGGTCACCAGCCGCCCTATGACCTGCGCCTTACCCACGTTGGAACGTACTTTGTCCAGCATCTCAGGGGTGGGCGAATAGTCGGCTGGGATCACATTAGAGCCCGCCAGCCCGCCTTCAATGTTTTCTACATAGGTCACATTGGGCGTGAACAAGGACATCACCCGAGCGCGGTCCACGCCAGGCATGAAGAAGATGTCGTTGGTCGCCTTTTCCAGCTTATCCATGAAGCCAGGCTCATAGATGTCGCCACTTCCTTCCTCTTTAATGAGCGCGAATAAGACCGAGTTCGCCCCGCCGAAGTCGCGGTAGTACTTCTGGAAGGTTTGCATGTAAGGGTGGTCGAGGGGAATCGACTTAAGCCAACCAGCATCGGGGTTGATCCGCGCGGCCTGGAAGCCCAGCACCAAGGTAATGGCAATCAAAATGCCTAAGGTGAGGAAGCGCGTCTTGAAGATTGGCGGCTCGACAAAGCGCAGAATTTTTGCCGTCCAGTCGCTGCCTTGCACTGGCGGGTGATCGAGAAGTTCACTCATGGGTGATTATCCTTAGCCGCTGCTTAACGCTGGAAGGGAATGCGGCTAATGCCGCCCAGGCCTACGGTGATGAGGCCTTGGTTCGTCACCAAGGCATCGCTGAGGGACAACTCCAAGCCCGTAGCAATGGGCTGGATACGGTCACCTTCATTGCGCACCACCGCGCCATTCACCCCAACCATCAAAATATCGTTGCCACCTAAGCTGTCGGAGCCAAAAAGGCTTTCCTTCAGCGGGTTGTCGTAATACCGAAAGCCCATCTGCGCCAAACGCTCGGGCTCAGTGATGGTTTCTAGGTTGAACTCATCCCACTCAAAAGGGTCCTGGGATTCGACCTGAGGGACTTCGCCAATGGCGTAGACAGTGCCGCGTAGGCCGAACAAGTAGGCCCCGCTGTCGCCAAAGGCCTGAGCCCCGAAAAAGCTGGCGGAATAGGGTGATACCAACTGCTCCCAGGAAGCGCCCTCATCTAACGAGCGAGCGAGCATGCCCTTCTCGCCATGGATGAGTAGGGAGCCATCGGCCAGTTGTAAAATGCCGTACAGGTTCACGCCATTAAAGGTGAAGTCTGGCTCGATGAGCTCCCAGCTTGCTCCACCATCCTGAGTCTGCAGCATGCGGCTGTTGGCGCCAACGGCAAAGCCACGATCGGCATCCAACATGACCAAGCCATACATGGGCTTACCCCATTCCGGGTCACGGTACTGCACATCCCAACTACTGCCGCCATCCCGGGTGACTAAGATGTTGGCATCGTGCCCCACAATCCACCCGTTCTGGGCGTCTAGAAAATAGGCCCGGTTGAGCATGGCAGACACAGGCGAGGGCTGCTGCTGCCAGCTTTTTCCCGAATCACGACTGCGTAGGATGACGCCCCAGTCGCCAATGGCGAAAATCGCTTCATCGGTTTGGCTAATGTCGATGAGGTTGGCGTTTACAGCATAGTCGCGTAACGGCGCCGGGCGCGGTGCCAACGAGGTATCGGCCAGAGCCAAACTTGGCCCCAGCAGAACAACAGCCGTCATGGCCAAAGCCCTGAGTGCGGTGCGAATCATGTGTTCCCCCTGTCTGCCCGCCTCAATGCGGGCTGGCGATACCCATCACACTGTCAGGGTGACGGGCAAGGTTCATAGTGGTTGGTCTGAACGACCTAAGCCCGAGGCGCGCGCAACAAGGCCTATCGCAACCATCATCGGCACCCCACTGACGGTTGCAGTGGGGTGCCGTACCAAAGCGCATGTGCTGCGAATGGCGCGCTGCTCAGCCCGAGTTAGCGGCGGCGCGCCAAGCGTTTCATGTTCGCCTGCGTGAAGTAGTTATCCCGATACTCGGCTTCGAAGTCGGAGGTTTCGTCCTCGTTGGTCAGAGCCGTTAAGAAGTAGCGGTTGGTTTGCAGGTCGTAAATCGCTTCAGGCGCACCGGTTACGGTGGGCACGAAGGGCAGGGTAATGAGGTGGGCTTCCTGCACCTTCCACAATTCATCACGGTTGTCGTAGCAATCCACCACGGCGATGGACCAGCTGTCCTCATCCAAGTAGAAGGTACGGCGCTTGAACTGGTGCCGAGTGCCATCACGCAGGGTGGCATCAACGACCCATACACGGTGTAGCTCGTAGCGGGTGAGCTCTTGGTTCAAATGACCGGCGCGAATGAGGTCGGTGTACTTGTGCTCTGGGGAGTTGATTTCATAGGAGTGATAAGGAATGTACATTTCCTTGCGGCCTACCAGCTTCCAGTCGTAACGGTTCAAGGAGCCGTTGAAGACGTCGACTTGGTCGTTAAATTGTTCACCATCGGTACCGATATAGGGGTTGTCATAACCCACATCTGGAGCCCGATTCACCCGACCTAGGCCAGGGTTGTAGAGCCAGGCCAAACGGCCACCCTCACCTTCGTCAGCAGTTTCATGTACCAAGGTGAGCTGGCCAGCGACGCGCGCAGGCTCGATCACTTCAGAGAGGTAGTAAGCGAGCAATGATGTGCCACCTGGCTCCTCAATGTTGGCGTACTTGAACTTCACATCTTCAATCAGCTTGGAGATCTTGAAGTCGCCATCCGGTTTCACGATAGCTTGGTTGTTGTAACGCTTAACGGCGCTACCGCGGAACTTCAGCTTATGGTTCCAGATGGCCTCCGCCCCGCTTTTAGGGATGGGGAAGGGAAAGCCAAGCTCAGCGCCATTGACGTCATCGGTGCCGGTGAGTGATGCGCGGGTCGCATTCTTTTTGGTGGCCTCGTAGATTTCTTCAGGGAAGAAACCTGTACGCACCGATTTGAACACCGGCATTTGGTAGTCAGGGTACTTCTCAAACATGGCCTTATGGCCAACGGTGAGCTTGTCCGCGTAGTCCTTGTAGTTGTCCGCCGTGATGACGAACTGGCGGCTGGTGACGTCGCCGATGGTGTCCGAGCGCTTTTCCAACTCGGAGTAGACCATGTTGCGAATCTTCGCCGGGTCGTTCTTGCGCCACTCTTCTAATTGGTCGCGGGTGAGGTTTTTCTGCTCGGCAGTGAACAGCTCCTCGCCACGCCACTGCGGAATGCTGCCATCGGCGTTGGCCGCCCGAATTGCACCAATGGGTGTGAGTTCCTTACCCAGCTTTGCAGCCTCGTCGGCGGAAACGCCTGCGGATGCCGTGCCAGCTGTTCCAGCTAGCAGCAAACCCAGGGTGAAGCTCCTCAATCGCATAGTGCACCTCGTCATATCTTGCTTAGGCAAAACCTTGGAATACAGTTTGGCGAGACGCACAACGGTCCTCTTAGTGGTCTCCCCTCATCCCAGCGATGGCTGAGACCGTCGCTAGGGCACAGAGTGTGCCATAAAGCGCACGCGACCTGATGTCAGACATTTCTGGCAGACGGCGGGCGTGGCGCTTGTATACTGTCGGGCCGGTGTCAGGGAGTCTGCAGGGATTGCAGATGGCGCCGGCCTTTACCGCAGTACTTAACGATTGTTGAAGCAGGAGACATACGCATGACTGCAAATGTGCGTTTTGGGGCACTTGCTGCCCTTGCATTAGCCGCACCGATGAGCCACGCATTGGAGTTCGATGTAGGTGAGTTCGGCATTAGCTTCAACAACCGCGTTTCTTTAGGAGCCATGTGGCGGATTGAAGATCGTGACCCGAATCTGATCGCCAAGCTCAACCTCGACCCCGACCTCTGTGCCGGCGATGACTGTATTTCCTTTACGGGAAATCCCGAACCCATTCAGCGTCTGGTCGATGCCCCAGGTGCTTTCTTTGGCGACAAGGTCGACGACGGTAACCTGAACTACGACAAGGGTGACATCGTCGCTGGCCTGGCAAAGCTTACCTCCGACTTCTCGGTGAGCTGGCGCGATTTCAGTCTCAAAGCCCGCGGAATCTTCTTCTACGACCAGGTGAATGCGAACTTTGATGAGTTCCATCCCAATAACGTCGACACCGCGCCCACGGGAGCCGGGGGTTATCAGCCCGCCTTTACGGAACGCGGGCCAGGCGCAACCAACCTTGTTGGGGAGGAAGCGCTGCTCCAAGATTTGGTGCTGTCCGGCTTCTTCTTCCTAGGTGACCGCGGTGTCAGTGCCGGAGTGGGCTATCAAAAGCTACGCTGGGGTGAAGCCAACCTCATCGCCTTGAACTCCATCAATGAAATCAACCCACCAGACGCGCGCTTCTTGCGCATGCCTGGCGGCCAAATTAATGAAGTTTTCCAGCCTGTTTTGATGGCAACGCTCTCGGGCGACCTGTTCCCCGAGCAGGGGATTACCGGCGAGCTGTTCTATCAGCTTGAATGGAAGCGGGTGACAGCAGATGTAGGCGGCAGTTTCTTTGGTGAAATTGATGCCTTGTATCGACAAGACGAATACCAATACGCCGCCATTAACCTGGGTTACTTCCCTGAAGACCCTCTCGACTTCGACGACGGCGACCGTGTGCGCGGAGAGCACCGTTTGCAGAACCCTCTGGCGGGATTACTCACGGACACCTCCTTTTCCGCGCCCTTCCTCCAAACCGAATTCGAACCGCGTGATGAAGGCCAGTATGGGGTGCGCTTGAACTGGTTCGCCGATAATTTCAATGGCGGTACCGAGTTCGGCTTCTACTACATGAACTACCACAGCCGGCTGCCGTATCTGTCCTTCCTGGCGGCCGACAAAACACCGTTGCGGGATGGCACGGGCACCGGCATTGACGTGCTGACCAGCTGTACTTTGGCCGGCAACGATTGCCTACCCATTGATACCGCCACCGCTTTGCTGGACTACCCTGAAGATATTCAGATGTACGGCATCAGCTTCAATACCAATGTGGGTAGCTGGTCGGTGGCCGGGGAATACTCCTTCCGTCCGAATGTGCCGGTTCAGGTATCTGTTCCCGATGTGTTCTTTGCTGCGCTGCAGCCCGCTCTTCCCGAGGAGGACATCGCCGTAGGCTTGCAGTCGCTGGGTGATTTTGTCGCTCTGGGTGGAGAGATTCCTGTACCGGTCATCAGCGACTTGATTGGCGGCCTGGGCGGCACCTTGAGTGGTGTGCTCGACCCCATTGATCAGCTGGTAGGCACCCTCACGGGCGCTGTGACCAATGGCCAAATTGACCTTCCCATCGTGGTGCCTGGAGCACGCGCCGCCACGCCGGATTTCGTAGAAACCGTATTACGTGGCACCACAGATATTGACGCCGCTATTGCCGAACGCGGCGAGAACTACTACATCCCCGGTTTTGAACGGCAGAAAGTCGGCCAATTTGCCATGACCGGCATTCGGATTCTGGGCAACTCCCACCCGATCTCCTCCTTCCTCCTGTCCGAGCAGATCATCACCCTGGTCGAGGTGGGCTTCACCCATATTGTGGATATGCCCTCCATGGATCTGGTGCAATTCGACGGAAATAGCCCTAACCGTACGCATGCTTCGCCAGGTGCTGACGGTACCGGCCAGGTGGACGGCGAACCCGATCCACGCTCCTTGAACCCCACCCAGCAAACCGAAGCCTTCGTGGATGACTTTGCCTGGGGTTACCGGATCCTCACCTTCTTGGAATACAACGATGTTGTGTTTGGCTTGAACTTCAAGCCCTTCCTGTCCTGGTTCCACGATGTGCAGGGCTATGCTCCAGGCCCCATGCAAAACTTCTTGGAAGGACGCAAGGAATGGCTGGTGGGTACCGAGGTGTTTTATGGCCAAAACTGGTCGGCCAAGGTGCAGTACAACGGTCATGACGGCAATCGCCACAACATTCGCCGTGATCGCGACAACGTCCTGTTAGAGCTGAGCTACACCTTCTAAACACCATGGCTGCTCCGGTGGGGGCAGCGGTGCATCACGCGGCGACGCAGCCCCAAGGTTGCGTTGCCATTTTTTGTTATGCACTAGCCAAACTCGCTGCTGCGCGTTCCCATTGGCGGTAACTCAAGGCCTCCAACAGGTCGCTGCGCTCAACAGTCTCCGCCTGTCGCAGGTCGGCAATGGTGCGCGCTACGCGCAGGCAGCGGTGCAAGGCTCTTGCCGAAAAACTCAACTGCATTCCAGCGTGTTGAAACCACTGGCGGTCGGCATCAGACCAAGCCGCATGGGTGTCTAGCTCAGAGGCGGACAAGGCCGCATTGCATTCGCCCTGACGCTGATTAGCCCTTACTAGCGCCTTGTGAATACGCTCACGGGGGTCATCGACATCCTGAGACGGCTGCGCAAACAGCGCGTTGGCATCCGGCCTTTGCAGCTGAATCTGTAAATCCAACCGGTCCAGTAAGGGGCCGGATAACCGCTGGCGGTAGCGCTGAACCTGCTCCAAGGAGCAGCGGCAGCTTCGGTCTGAGTCACCACTGAAACCACAAGGACAAGGGTTTGTAGTGGCTACCAACTGAAAACGTGCCGGGAAGGTCCATTGCTCGGCCGCCCGCGCTATGCAAACCGAGCCAGACTCTAGTGGTTCCCGCAGGCCTTCCAGCACCGGCCGGGCGAATTCCGTGAGCTCGTCGAGCAACAAAACACCGTGGTGGGCGCGACTGATTTCTCCCGGTGTTGGATAACGCCCACCACCCAGTATGGCCGCCGCCGACGCGCTGTGGTGGGGACTACGCATGCGCACCCGGTTACTCCACTGCGGGGCCGGACTCAGCAAGGACTCCACAGCGGCAATCTCTAAGGTCGCTTGGATATTGAGGGCCGGGCGTAACTGCGGCAATCGTTCCGCCAACATCGTTTTGCCACAGCCTGGTGGGCCAAATAGCAACAAGCTGTGCCCACCTGCGGCAGCAATTTCCAAGGCTCGCTTAGCTTGATGCTGGCCGCGCACGTCCGCGAGTGGTGAGCCCACGATCTCCTGAGCGAAGTCGGCGGCCGCTTCCACCTCCTTATGCCAATCCTGCTGGCCCTGTAGGGCCGCGATGCACTGCAATAAGGTAGGCGCCAGGCCCAGGCGCAGATCCGGAACCCGATTTAGAAGCTGCGACGAGGCAGGCGCCGTTACCAGCCGCCGACCGGCTCTGCGACTGGCCAATGCGGTAGCCAATATTCCCGGAACCGGATGCAAGGCGCCGTTGAGCCCGAGTTCGGCCACGCACTCTACATCGCCAAGATCTAAGTCAACGGCTTCACTGGCCAGCAAAATACCCAGGGCAATGGCCAAATCGAAGCGGGACCCAGATTTCGGCAGATCTGCAGGTGCCAAATTAATGGTGATACGCGCCGGTGGCAGGCGAAAGCCGCTGCTTTGCAATGCTGCGCGCACCCGGTCTCGGGCTTCACGTACGGCTGTTTCCGGCAAGCCCACAATGGTGATTCCAGGCAAGCCACCGGCAATATGGACCTCAACGCGAACCAAAGGTGAGTCCAGTCCAGCCAGGGCCCGACAGTACACCGTTGCCAGTCGGCTCATAATCCGTCTTCACTGCAAATCCAACTCAGGCTACGAAAATGCTGAGCTAGATCGGACGTTTACGGTATGCTGCCCGTGTTTGGGGCGTTTATTGACACAAAGGTTGTGGTATGAGTGTGCGTCTATCGCTGTGTGTGATGATGCTGGGGCTCTCGTTCTCGGTATATGCGCAGGAACAGCTGCCTGAAAAGTACTTCGCCGTGATGGGGTCTTTCGTTGATCCAGATAGCGAGAGGGGTACTGACGAAACCGGAATTGGCTTTGACCTAATTTTTGGCCGTGAACTCAGACCCTGGCTATTTTGGGAGGCCCGCGGTACCGGCGAACTTCATAGAACCGCGAATAGATCATCTGCAGATAACTACCGCGCCGCCGTAAGCTCAGATGTGCACTTTCTTTTAGGCCAGAGAGGTGAACTTGCAACATATGCGATTGCAGGTTTTGGTTACGGCTTTAACGACGTTCCTGGAAATGATGCAGACGACAACGGCGTTTTTGGTTCGGTGGGCTTGGGCTTTTTGAGCCGCAGTCTCACGAGTGCCAATATTCGACTGCGTTTAGAGGCGAGAGCGCGTTATGAAGACTTTCTTGGGGGAGTAACAGATTTCCGCACCGGATTAGGATTTGAAATCCCTATAGATCCTACCGAGGTGGTCATCCAAGAAGTGCCCGTACCTGTGGCAACCTCCCTAAGCGAAGCCCCGCCCACAACGACACCAAACTACCCGCCGCGCCCCGTGGATATGGATCGTGATGGGGTATTAGATAACTTTGATCGCTGCCCCGGCACCGTCAATGGCGCCCTGGTTGATGCCAGCGGCTGTCAGGTTTCGGTTCAAGCAGAGGACTTGAGTCTGCGTGGGGTTAGCTTCTATCCCAATTCCCACGAGTTGACTGCTAGTGCACAGGCCGTTTTGGACGAGGTCGCAGAAGCACTGCGCGACCTAGATGGACGTGATGTGCTTGTGGCCGGCCATACCGATAGTCAGGGCCCGGAAAACGACAACCTCGTCTTGTCCCTTGCCCGTGCCAATAGCGTCAAGCGCTACCTGACCCAGCGAGGCGTCGCGGCCAAACGAATGAAAGTTGTGGGATATGGGGAATCCCAACCCATTGCCAGCAACGCCACCAGTTCGGGCCGCGCAAGCAACCGGCGCGTGGAACTCAAGCTCGACGCAGTTTTAGACCCCAAATAGACGACCTAGACCATTTGCGGGCGGCTCAGGTTTGACCCTGAGCCGCCTTTTTATTGCCGCGTCTATGCTCGCCCGAGGAAGCTGCCATCTTCGGTAGACACACGAATAACCTCGCCTTCGCCGAGATATTCAGGTACCTGGATTTCCAAGCCGGTGCTCAGCTTGGCGGGCTTGGTGCGTGAGGTCGCCGAAGCAGATTTCATGGCGGGTGCGGTTTCCGTGATGCTTAGCTCCACCGCCGCGGGCAAGCTCACAGCCACGCACACCTCTTCTATGATGACTGCATACATGCCATCGAGGTCTTCGCTGAGATAAGGGGTCACATTGGCCAGCTGCTCTTCGCTGAGCACATGCTGGGTGTAATCCTCCTTATCCATAAAGGTGCAACCCTCAGCATCCCGATACAGAAACTGCACCGCACGGCGCTGGAAGTCCACATCAACCAGCTGATCGTCGCCCTTAAAACTAGCGTCTAGCTTCTGGCCACTCACAGCATGATTGAGTCTTGCCTTGTACAAGGTTGCGGCGCCACGCGCGGTGGGGTTGTGCGCCTGAACCTGGCGCACGATGTAGGGTGCACCTTTGTACTCGACTACCATGCCGCTTTTCAGCTCTGATGCCTTGGCCATCAATCCGGTCTATGTTGGAAAACGGCGGGCAGCATGCCCGCAACCCCGCTTCCTGTAAAGCTTGGGTAGACTGACGCTAGCGAATCGCCCACCTTCGCAGCCCATAGGAGACAACCATTTATGCCAACTTTTGTTCTGGCCATCCTTGCCAGCGTGCTGCTGAGTGCCTGCAATTCCGGAGGCCGTCCAAGTGCCGACCAGCCCTCGGAGCAAGCTCCATCAACTCAAGATGCGTTTGAATGGCGAGCGGTGAACGTTTTGGCGCCAGGGCAATCGGGCGACTTTGGCCTCACTGAGTTCGTTCAGGATCAGGCCCTGGGACCACTGATCGGAACCGACCCCAGTGTGTACGGCCCCCATGTCGATGATCAGCGGCCGCTGTATTGGCTCCAACAGTTCAAAGACGGAAAGTTTCTCGACATCACCGACCGCCAACCCAGTGCGCAGCCACGGGCAGGCGTCAGTATTTATCGCGATGACTTCGGTGTGCCGGTGGTTTATGGCGACACCCTGGAGGATGTGTGGTTTGGCGCTGGCTATGCATTGGCCCAGGATCGATTGTTTCTTCTCGATGCTGCACGTCGCCAGGCGCGCGGTACCTTGGCAGAGGTGGCTGGCCCAAGCGCCGTCCCGGACGATGTTCAAGCGCGCATCCTCACCTATACCGAGGCCGAGTACCAGGCCATGTTTGCAGCCTTGGGTGAGGATATTCAGAGAACCATCGAAGCCTATTGCGCTGGCAGCAACGCCCGCATCGCCGAAGTGACCGGAGGACAACTCAGCCAACTTCCTGCCGAATTTGTCGCCCTGCAATATCAACCTGCCCCCTTAACTCCTTCCGATGTTCTGGCCATTGGAGTGCTTATCACGCGCCAGGTCGCCTCCAATGGTGGTGATGAGATGGCCAATGTGGCCGAGTTACAGCGACTAAGCACAGAGTTTGACGCTGCAACCGCCCTGGACATTTTTACGGATGTGCTGTGGCAGGACGACAAAAAAGCCACGGTTACGGTGCCCCCGGAGCTGGAGTTCAGCAACATCAGCACGCCACCGGAGCAGCGCCGAGCCGTCCTGGAGAATATGGCGGCCTTCGCCCTGGACATTCCGCTGGACCTAGCCCAAGGCCCCGGAACAGGGGACTTTCCCCAGCCAGAGCCTCTACTGCCGGTGAAATCTCTTATCCCACACTTACCGGACCTCAGGGTGTTGCCCGAGCGAATTTCCGCCTCTTACCAGGTTGTATTGGATTCAAGCCGTACCGTGGACGGTTCTACGCTGCTCATCTCAGGACCTCAGCTGGGGTACTCCTATCCAAGTCTTTTAGCCGAACTTGAAGTCCACGGCGCCGGCTTTGATGCGCGCGGCACTACAGTTCCAGGCTTGCCGGTCATTGGCATTGGCTACACGGAACGTACCGCCTGGGCACTCACAACTGGCGAGTCCAAAACCATCGACAGTTTCATTGAGGAACTTGCCGATAATCCCAATGAGTATCGTCATCAGGGCGAGATAAAAGCGATGGACTGCCGGAGCGAGACCGTTCGGTATCGACAATCGCTGGGTCCACTGCCGGCTGGACCGGCATTGGCCAGTGTGGAAATCCAGGCCTGTCGCACCGTACACGGCCCTGTCGTGGCGCGAAGCGCGGATGGCCGGTTTGCGCGCAGCGTGCAGTATGGGATGTGGATGCGCGAAGTCGAAACCGCTGAAGCCATCCTGGAGTGGTCGCGTGCGAATACCTTCGCAGAGTTCGACGCCACCATGCCCAAGGCCACCTGGAATGAAAACCTGATGTATGCCGATGCCGACGGCAACATTGCCTACTATCATCCCGGTCTACACCCGCGGCGGCACCCAGGCACCGACCAACGGCTGCCGATTCCTGGTACGGGCGAGTTCGACCACGACGGACTACTAAGCTTTTCCGAGCTGCCTCAGGTACGCAATCCTGCGCGTGGCTGGCTCGCGAATTGGAACAACAAGCCCGCCATCGGTTGGGGGGATGGCACCGGGGGTGATGCCTCTCAGCTTCCGGCCGGAAGTGAAGGCAGGATTACGAACTGGGATGACCTGCTTCGGAATAATGACCAGCTCAGCTTCGATCAATTGTTGGAGTTCGACCGTTTGATCGGACGCAAAGACCCTCGCGCGCGCGCGCTGGTGCCCATTTACCTTCGTCTACAGGGCCAAGCGGAACTGACCGACCTCGCCCAGCAAGCACTGGCGCGACTAGCGGCATGGGACCAAGACCATTACAACCCGGCCATTGATGTGGACGATCCAGCAGCCTTGGATCGGCCTGGGGAGACCATCTTTGATGCCTTGGTACAGGCGACCCGCAAAGAATTGACGCAAGATATTTTGGGGCCAGATTTCCAACGCCGGCACAACATCCGCGGCACCCATCCCTACGACGCCGGCACCTTTGACCGTCTGTTCGTGAGGATTTTCAGCCCAGACACCAGCTCCATCACACCTCGTTTTGATTGGCTTCAAGGCCGCAGCCAGAGCGAGTTTTTGGCTGCTGTACTAGCAAGCGCTATCACCGAATTAGTGGCCGAATACGGCGAAGATATCGACCAGTGGCGGCGCATTCATGCTCGCTCCCCCATCAATAATCTCACCGGACTGATCGGCCCAAGCCTAGATATGCCGCATCAGGATCGCGGAACCTGGATTCATGTCATCGGCTACATACCGGCAAAACCTTGACGCTGTCAGTGCTTTGCCAACTTTTCCCAAAGGCATGACGGTTCGTTGACATAGGCCCCCGTAAAACAGCTCCCACGGTTTTCGGAAATCCCCCCGAAACCGCGTCTACGTTTCATGTTTTTTGGAGTAAACGGATGCCTACCCACAAGCTACTGCTAGCAGGTCTTGCTAGCTCCGCTGTGCTGCTGACCGCCTGTGGCGGTTCTGATTCTACGTCACGCAGCGCCCCCCCTGAGCCGACTGCCACCCCGGCACCGACGGCTACCCCAACACCTGCCCCAACGGCAACGCCAACGCCCGCACCTACTGCGACGCCAACGCCTACGCCAACCCCTGGTCCGACCGTTTCCAAGGTCGAAGGTCCATTGGACCCAGTCCAAGAAGATGTGGTTGAAGAGATTGTCGTCAATCAACTCGCCGCTCAGCTCCCTGCACCTTTCAACAACATCACTGCCTGCGCTGCTGGCTCTGTGAACTACCTTGTTGACGTTGCGGACGCTGTTCTTGTTGAAACCGAAGGGCTGACACAAGGCCAAGACCCCTTTGATGCCTTTAACGCTGCAGTGACGGGCGCAGAGGGCGCGCTGGAGCGGTTCATCGGCAGCATGCAGGCCACTCTGGTAGAGATTGTTGACCGTGGTGATTGCGATCCCAATGCGGATCCAGCCATTGCCAGCGGCAACCCTCTTGCGGGCACCCCGCTCGCACCGATTGGCGTAGCGTTCTTCGACCTGGTCAGCGTTCTGCCTGAAGATGATGAAGAGCTGACGCTTTCAGACATTGAGAATGCGATCGTACCCGCCTTAGCAACCTTGGCAACGGCCCTCGACAGCATGCCATCCGAGCTAGCTTCTGCACCTGTATTAGGTGGCGTTCTAGAAACGGCAGCGCAAGCGGTGGCCGATATCTCCACCATGCTGGAAGAGTTCGCTGGTTACGATGGTGATGGCACCGCTGCCGCTGCTCAAACTCTCATTGACAACGTGCTTCGCGGCGTTTTGCTAGAGAGCATTCCAGTTGCGGAAATCGACCCTACACTGGCTGCAACTATTGCATCGGCTGTGACCGAAGCATCTGATGCATTGGGTGGTTCGGTTGGCGCCGTGGTGACCGGATTGTTCAACGAAGGTCTTGATGTCCTCACTGCCTACCTCACGAATGTTCCTGTCACGGAATCAACGGCGAAGAGCACTGACCTAGACGAGATCGAAGGGTTGATCGTTCAAATCCTTGCCGATGGCAACCCTCTCGATGGTCCTCTTGCCGACTTTGCGGGTGATGGCTTCGGTACCGATGCAGACCTACTGTTGGGTGCGCTCATGGCAGCGCTGGACGGTTCCCCATTGCAAGCTTTGACCTCCGTCTCTGGTGGCAGTGCCTCACTCAGTGATAGCCCCTTGGAAGCACTGGGTGACCTGCAATCCCAGATCCTCGGCTTAGATGGTGTGTTGGGTGATGTCGTCACTCGCAACAACATCCTGAATCCGACACTTGGCAGCCTGCTGGACAGTCTGTTCGATGACGGCTTGCTTACGGGTCTGTTTGGGATTCTCTGAGCAGTCCAGACAAAGGCAACATGGCCGGAGTTGCTTAACCCCAACTCCGGTTTGCCTGAGTCGCCTTCTCTAGTTAAGGAGTGAGCAACTTCACCATGAATAAAGTGCTTTTCCATCTGCTCTAGGGCAGGCACCTGGCTGTCTTATGGCAGCCTCTCCAAAGGCGGCAGTCCCTAGGGCTGTCGCCTTCTTTCTTGTGAGAGGCGAGGTCCATGCGGGAACACTCTGCGTCAATGGTGCGGGACTGGCCCGCGACCACAAAGCCACCCAAGGTTTACGCTGGGCGTTTGCCGGGGCTGCTTAACATTGAGCTGATGCGCTCATCCTTGGCTTGCCAAAGCTCCGCCATGTAGCTTTGGGCGCGGGCCCGAAACTCACGGTCGCTGCTGTAGTCAGCCTCTCGCCACTCGGCCGGGATGGGGATTTCGCGAATATCCACAGAGACTTCGCGCATTTCGCCCTTCATGAAGCCCCAAAAGCCAGTGGCTCCGCCGTGATAGGCAATGGTCACATCGAGCATTTTGTCGGTTTGTTCGCCCAGGGCCGCAACCGCCAAGGCTAGCCCGCCAGTTTTTGGCCGCAACAAGTGTTGATAGGGGCTGTTTTGGGCCTTTTGTTTGGCTGGGGTAAAGCGAGTTCCCTCTACGTAGTTCAATACTGTCACCGGCAAACGGCGGTACTTTTCGCAAGCGGCACGGGCCGTCTGCAAATCTTTTCCAGCCAGCTCTGGGCGCTGACGGATTTGCTCCCGGCTGTAGCGACGCATGAAGGGATAATCTAAAGCCCACCACACAGGACCGAGAATGGGCACCCAGATCAGTTGCTGCTTGAGGAAAAATTTGAAAAAAGGCACCTGGTGACCCATGACTTTCATGAGCACATAAATATCGTTCCAGCTCTGGTGATTGCTCACCACCACGTAGCGCTTATCGAGCCCGAGGTCCACATGTTGGTGGATGTGCCAGCGGGTATCTCCCAAGCTCTCGGCGAACACCACATTCAGCGACTGCCAGCATTTGCACAATACATGCAGAACATCGGTACACAGGTTCTGCCAGGGCCGCACTGGGAGCAACTTCAGAACGATCACCGCATATACCGGCACCGCCCAAAACAACAAATTGGCCACAAAGACCGTGGACACAATAACGCCGCGCAGGGGCGCCGGAAGAAAAGCCAACATGATCCCCAAACCAGTGAACAAAACACTGGAAGTGTATGCATCCCGGTATCAAGTGTCAGCGGCAACACCACCTGGGGCTTCGTTAGAGTCTCGCGCACAGCCCTGGCTCTGGCTCGATTCTGCCCACTACCCATAGTCAAACTAGGGTGGGGCGCTGCCTGTTGCAGCCTGGGCCTGCCTAAGGAACCAGTGCGCGGATAGCGGACTCAATGCGGGCAGCACGCGGGCTACCGTCGGTAACCTGCCCAGCCCAAGCTCCCTGAATGCGGCCCTGATCATCAATCAAGTACAGGGCCGGCCAATGCCGGTTGCCCATAGCGTTCCAGTAACGAAATTGGTTATCGAGCAGCACGGGGTGATCAATTTCGAAATCACGCAATTTGCGCTTGACCACCTGCGGGTCCCGTTCGCGGGAAAACTCGGGCGTGTGCACACCGATAATCTGCAGTTGCTCGCCAAACTGCCGCTGCACCGATGACAACCAGGGCAGGGTTTTACGGCTGTTCTGACAGCCAATACTCCAAAACTCCACTAATACGGGCTTACCCCGCAACTGTGCCAAGCTCAGTGGCGGTGAATTCAGCCAATGGGTTTGTCCGACTTGGGGAAAGTCCGGCGCCAATGGTGCCGGAGGCGGCCCCGCAGCTGCACTGCCTAATCCAAAAACCCCGACTACCACCGCGGCCCAGAGCCCTCGCGCGGCTTTTCTCAAAGTGGTTCGCAGATAAAACATGCCCCTCAGACCGGCGCATTGCATAGAGGTTTCGCGGCCTTCGCTATTCCTCGGTGATCACCAATCGGATCGCATTATTCCGGGTTGCGAGTCCAAGTTGCCCGTGTTTGGCCATCTCCATCCACCAACACAACCCCGGTGTAGGGCTGATTTGGCAGTTCCACCAAAACACACAAGCTGGTCACAATCTGGATGCGCATCCGATCTGGCAGGGGCTCTAAGTAATCAGCCTGGAGGGTCACGACCCCTTCTTCATTCAAGCTGGCCTGTGGTCGCAATTCTAGGCTGTAGCCTCCGGTACGTCGCTCGCCTTGTTCCACAACCGCATAGCTCGCTGGCTCCGGCCCCAAATCAAGCGATGGTGCTTGGAGTTTCTGACCCACGCTACTTGCACGCAAAGCCTCAGCGGAGTCGAAGACTTGCACGCGGGAGTCGGCACTGGGGGTGTCGCAGACTAACGCTCGGCGTAACTCTTCTACCGCCACGGGGCCGGGTAAAAATTCGTAGTCTGGCTCCCAAAACTTCAGGTTTGGCATCGACATGGATGCACAACCGGCTAAGCTCAAAATGAGTCCAAATAAACCACTACGCAGAAAAACTCGCATGCAAGTCTCGACAGTCACCATGTATCTGTCCCATGGTACCAATCTTGGCTCCGAATGAAGCGCTGCACATGGCTGTTCCTAACCCTCCCGCCCGGCTGACAACGCAGTGGTTGCTGGACACCCTGCACTCTCAGGGGGGGATCAGCGCCAAACAACGCGCGCAAGCTGCCCAACAACTCGCTGCCTCCAAGGAGCAGCCCTTGGTTGCCATAGGGCAAATCGGTTTATCACGCGCGGATCAAACAGGGCAGAGCTGGACCACAGAAAAGCTCAGTGCCTGGCTGGCCGAGCAGGCTGGGATGCGCTACCTGCGTATAGACCCCTTAAAGCTAGACCCTCAAGCCACCGCACAAGCACTGGCCTATGGCTACGCACGTCGGGCACAGCTGTTAGTGATCCGGCTCGGGAAAGACTTGGCGACCATTGCCTGCGCCGATCCCTTTGACCTGGGCTGGGTGCAAGAACTGGAACGTACGCTGGAGCGAAAGATCCAGCCCGTCCTGGCGAACCCTGCGGATATCCAAAGGTATTTGCTGGAGTTTCATAGCTTGCTGCGCGCCAGTAAGGACAGCAACCAACGGCGGGGCGGGGCCCAGGTTTTGGAAAACCTGGTCCGCATTGGTAACCGCGAAAGCCTGAACGAGGACGACCAACATATCGTCGGCGTGGTTGATTGGTTGCTGCAATATGCCTTTGAGAACCGCGCCAGCGACATTCATATGGAGCCGCGTCGCGGGGTCGGCCGACTGCGGCTGCGTATTGATGGGGTTCTGCACGATATCTATCAGCTACCAGAGAATGTCTTCGCGGCTGTGTGCAGCCGTCTGAAGATCCTCGCAGGCTGTAATCTCGTCGAGCGCCGGCGCCCGCAGGATGGGCGGATCAAGTCTGTGTCGCCAGAAGGGCGGGAGGTGGAGCTGCGCTTATCCACATTACCCACAGCTTTTGGGGAAAAGCTGGTGTTGCGGATCTTCGATCCGGAGCTGGTGGTACAGGGCCTGGGCGAAATCGGCCTTGGCGCCGACCAGCTCAAGACCTGGAACGAGATGTGCACCGCACCACACGGGCTCATACTCGTCACCGGACCTACGGGGTCGGGAAAAACTACAACCCTGTATGCCACCTTGCGGGCCCTGGCCAACCCGCGCCGGAATATTTGCACGGTTGAGGATCCCATTGAGCTCATTGAGCCTCGCATCAATCAAACTCAGGTCAACCCGCAAATGGATCTGGGTTTTGCTCAAGGCCTGCGCGCACTACTCCGCCAAGACCCCGATGTGATTATGGTCGGCGAGATTCGCGACCGAGCCACCACAGAGGTGGCGCTACAGGCCGCGCTCACGGGGCACTTGGTCCTGGCAACCTTGCATACCAACACCGCAGCCGGTGCTATTGTGCGGCTGCTGGAGTTGGGCGCACCCGCCTATCTGCTTCGCGCCACATTATTAGGCGTGCTGGCTCAGCGCTTAGTCAGGCGGCTGTGCACCCACTGCAAGCGCGACCTAGCAGGCGAAGACATCCGTGAGGCATGGACCCTGCTGCAAACCAAAGAGCCCTTGCCGGCCCGCGTGGCACAAGCGCCGGGCTGCTTAGAATGTCGAGAGACAGGCTACCGAGGGCGTATGGGCTTGTATGAAATTCTGCGCACCGACCACCAGATTCGTAAGCACATCACTGACGACACCGAGCTGGGCGAGCTGAGCGCCGCTGTGGAGGCGCAAGGGCTGCGCACATTGCGTGATGCCGGAGCCGAAGCCGTGGCCGCTGGAAAGACCAGCTTGGACGAAATTCTCCATCATCTTCTGTTTTGAGCGTCGCGCCCAAGCTCTTCCGCGCACAGCACCAACGACATATGCGATGTTAGATGGCCTCAAGGGTGAACTCTGCACCCCATTCACCCTATTGGCTACTCATTCCGTTTTAAGGACACATTTATGGATGCACTACTGAGCCGCCTGGACACCGCGCTCATTCTCTCGACCCTGCAGAGCATGGGCCTGAAATTGGTGCTCGCGCTGGCCACCTTTGTGATTGGCCGCTGGGTCGCCAAACTGCTGATCGGCGCCCTGCGCACCACCTTGGGCAAAGCCAAGGTCGACGTCATGTTGGCGGCCTTTTTGGCCAATGTCGCCTATGGAGTATTACTGGCTGTTGTGGTCGTCACTGCACTCGGCCAGTTGGGGATTTCGACGACATCAGCCGCCGCCTTACTGGGTGGTGCCGGCGTAGCAATTGGTTTGTCCCTCAAAGACCAGCTGTCTTCCTTCGCAGCCGGGGTCATGTTGATTACCTTCAGGCCCTTTAAAACCGGCGACTTCGTGGACGCCGGTGGGGTCACCGGAGTCGTCGAAGAAATCCGCATCATCGCCACCGTCATGCGAACTCTGGACAACCAGGAAGTCACGGTTCCTAACGCCGAAATTTGGGGGCGTGTGATCACCAATTTCTCGACCCGAGACACCCGCCGTATCGACTTGAAAATTGGTATCAGCTACGACTCGGATATCAAACTCGCCAAAGACATCGCCACCGATATGGTGAGCAGCGATGAGCGTGTACTGCAAGACCCCAAACCTTGGATTGGGGTCACCGATTTGGCCGATAGCGCTGTCATCATTACGGTGCGACCTTGGACCAAAACCGCCGACTGGTGGCAGACCCGCTGCGACATGCTAGAAGACATCAAAAACCGCTATGACGCGGCCGGAATCACCATTCCCTTCCCACAGATGGATGTGCATCTGCATAAAGACTCCGCTTGAGTGATGGCACGCTGATCTCGTCAACCCCGTTGGCGAGATCAGCCTGAGCCCGAAGCGGATAGCAGTGCTGCAGAGTATAAGCAGCTTCGTCGATGTGCCGCACCCAGTCTGGGGATGCCTCAGCGTGCATATCGCGCAGCCGCTGTTGGTCGGCGGGGTCCGCACGTTGTAGGAGTTGGGCCAGCACCGACCAGCCATCCACCGCATCTGCATAACGCAGAAGGCTGGCACTCACCGCTGGCGGTTGCTGCGCCAGCAAGGCCACCATACGAGCCGTGGTGGTTTCATCGACACGCAGCATTAAAGCCAAGGACTGAGGCCATAGCTCTTCGTTGGCTGCGGCATGAATGGTGCCGATGATTTGCTGATCGTCGAGCATGCCAATGAGCTGCGCCAAGCTCTGAGCAGACTCCACATAAAACCCTGTCCACAACATAGAGACCGCATCAATTTCAGCGGCAACGGCTGCAATTTGCTCAGGTTTGAGGTCGTCGACGAAACGGGCCATGGTCATATGGTCCCCACGCCGCACCAACTCGGCAGAGGTTTGCAGCACAATCTCCAGTGGCATTGCCCGCAGTACATCACCGGCGCGACGTGGATCTAAATACCCGCACAAGTCGGCCCGGAACTCCAGGCTCACTTGATCGGCCAAAGCAACAGCCGTCTTTGGCTCCAGCAGCCCTGCCACCTGCGCAGCCAGTCGCGGGCCCAGAGCACGCTGGGCAATGAGCGCATTGACTTTGTTCGGTAGCAACTTGGTGGACTTGGCCAGACCACGGAATCGTTTTGCACCGCGGTCGAATATATGGGCCTCAACGGTATGCCGCAGCTGACGGATATCGGCCGCTGCTAGGGCGTCGACATAGTGCAGCGACTCTGCCTCCACGGCGAGCAGCCTCGCCAGTTTTCGCCGTTCTGCATCTAGCTCTAAAGCGGCCAGATCCAGCATTAACCCAACACCTTCTTCACGGTGCCGCGCAGCATACGTGGCACGAACTCCAAGGCGGCTTCCAAAGCTTCATCCAAGGCTTTCAGTTCCCGCGCGACGGTGTCGCCAACAAGTTCATGCAGGTGCGCATGGTGCTCTGGATGCAAGTCTCCTAAGTGGGGCAGGTGACTAGCGTGCTGTTTCAGGATCTGTGACCAATCGGGTTGCATTAGGATGTCTCCGCACGGGCTTATCCCTATAGTTTGCCAGTTGCATGCCACGACTGGCCATGCCCCGCGCTCTGGGGTAGCGTGGGCGCATGCGTGCAGATCTTCCCCTACTGCTCATTAGCTGGTTCTCGGCCACGGGCACCAACGCCCGGCTCGCACAAGCCGCCGCTCGGGCAGCCCGCCGCCAAGAGGGCGTACGAGTGCGTAAGCGCCGTGCCCAAGCCACCACTGAGGCCGATCTCGCCCAGGCTCAAGGCTACATCTTCATTGCTCCGGAAAACTTCGGCCAACTCTGCGGCGGCCTGAGGATCATGTTTGAAAAGCACTTCTACGCACTGGAAGAGGCTTTACAAGGCCGCCCTTACGCAAGCATTACCGGTTGTGGCAACGATGGGCGAGGTGCAGTGCGCGACCTGGACCGAATCTGCACCGGCTGGCGCTTACAACGAGTCACTCCGGCTTTGATTTGTCATAACCCTCTGCAAGCAGACGACCTGAAGGCCGCGGCAGATATCGGCGCGGGCCTCGCTGCAGGACTCGCGGCCGGGGTGTTTTAGAGCCAGCCTGCGCTGCAGGAGCGCACCCACACTAGGGGGTGAAAATAGCGAACAGCCGGCCCTGCGGCTGATCGGGCGCGGCCAAATAAACCAACACGCTGTTGAAGGCAAAGTGACCGCTGCGAGGGTTTGCGAAATCGGCGCCTTGCCAGCGAATCTCCTCAGGCTGGCCATTCACCTCGCGCGCCCACTGGGGGTCTGCCTCACTACGGCGTTGCACCACCAAAGCCGCAATGCTGCCTGTGAGCAGGCCAAATTCGCCACCGGGGGACAAGGAAAAATCGCGCTGACTACCAATATCTACGCGCGGTGCAAACACACCTTCAGCAACAGCTTGAAGAGGCTCCGGCGCCTCGAACTCGGCGTTGAGACGATACAAACTGTTATTCGCGCAGAGCAACCACAGAGGGCCGCCCTCGGCGGCCGACGCCAAACCAAAACAGCTGCTGGGCGCCGCATCCGGCAGCGTAAACTGCAGCTCCTGTTCAACGGTGAGTTCAGCCGCAAAAGGTGGCGGATCACGCGGCTCGGGTATGCGCAAAATGCGTCCTAAGTCCCCATCGCTAGTCAAAATCAACAATGCCTCGTCGCGCATGGCAAGGTCTTGCCACAGTCCGCGCTGCTCATCCTGCAGCAGAATTCGGCCCTGACCGTCGCCATCGTCATTAAAAGACACAATCTGGGCTTGACCAGAGCCCTGCTCCAAGCCATAGAGCGCGCCTGGGTGCCGCTGGCTTGCGGCCAAGGCACTAATGCCAGCGAGCTCAGCCGGCTGCAGCACCGTCACCTCACCGAGGGTAAAGGGGTTATCGAAATCGGGTGAGGCCTCACCGAAGAAGCTGGCATCGCAGCCACTGAGTACGACGATCGCTAGCGCGGCAACTCGAATCATTGACATAGCTGGTCCAGCAAGAATCCAAAATCAAACCACAAACCGCCGCTGCGGATTTCAAGCTCCTCACGACCCGGGCATTGCATTTTGCCACTGCGCTCATCAATTTCAATGAAGTTCTTGTAGCGCACCACGCGCTCGCGAGCGAAGGTGCCTTCGGAAAAACTGAGGTAAATGCCGGAGTCGCCATTGCGTTGCAGCACGGTGCCGCCAAATGCGTCCCCTTGGGTGTCGAAGTACACGTAGCCACGACTGGAGCCAGAGCGGGTACCTGCATCGACCACCAAGTTCTCCACACGCAGGTCGTTCACCGCGATCTCTTGCTGCCCGTCCTGGCTGCGTTGTTGGTAGTTGACCACCATGGATTCGCTAGCGCTAAAGGCAATAGAAGCATCGGTAGAGCGACCATGGGACGCGCAGCGATCATCACTGGCCGTGCACAAGGAAAACTGTGCAGGTAGCGGCCGAATATTGGCTTGGGTGGTCTGCTCCGCATCCTGGGATTGGTAGCGCAGTCCGGGGCCAGCGGCATCCGCCTTGTAGGCGAAGAGCAAATTGCCGTCTGCTTGCGGGAACTGTATGGAGAACTCACCGGGCAGTAACTCGATGCGTGCTTCCGTGAAGCCGAAGGAGGTTTCTTCACGATACTGCAGTGGCGCGGTGGACAAGCTACCGCGTAGCTGCAAATCCGGTTCAAACTGCAGGCTCACACTACTCAAACCCGCAAGGCGAGCCAATAGTTGCTCGGTTCCGTCTGCGCGCTGAGTCTGCCGCAACACATGTTCTGTAAAGGGCTGCGCCGGGTCGGTATCTGGGCTCCACACCAAACCCGTATTGCGGGTCTGCGCATAGGCCAAATCCTCCACAGGAGCACTGGTATCGACCACAAATGCCTCCTCAGCCGTGCGGGTAATTTTCAGCTGTGTGGGCAGTGGCTTAACGATGACCACGCTGCGGCCAAAGTCCGCATCTGAACGGTCGCCAATATCGACTTGTAGCGAAGCCAGTGGCTCTTGAGTCTGAATGTCATACACAGTGTCGACATCATCCAGGCTGTCCAGGCCGTCAACCCCCTCCAGCAAGACATCCAAGCGCCCTTGCAACTGCGGCAAGCGCACCCCAACCGTACGCTCACCCGTAGGGTCCTCGCTCAGCCCATCTGTGGTTCGAACAGCAACGTCCAGATCGGTGGGAGTGCTCGACTCCAAGCCCAAACTGGAGTTTTCGGCGTCTGGGGCCAGCTCCACGTCAATGAGTGCCTCAGCAACGGCAGGACTGAACCCGGTACGCAGCTCTAAGGTATCGGCGCGCACTCCTTCGCCTTGTTCGGTAAAGGTGGCAAGCAGGGCGGCCACCTCATCCACATCCGCTGAACTGCGAATATCCAATTGCGCCGAGGTAAAGCGTGGCAGGAAACTGAGTAAAGAATCGAAGATGCTCAGTTCGCTGGAAAAACGCTGAGGCAGTGTACTGGCGCGTGCATCCACGCCCAGAGCGACGCGTAAGCGCGGGTCGACGAGCCCAAGTAGACCAGGCAAACCCAGTAAGTTACGCGGATCAAGAACGCTCACATCCACCTGCAGTGGCAGCTCAGCAGCCGCTCCATCTACGCGATCTACCTGCAGTCGCGCATACAGCAACAGGGTGAAAAAGTGCACCTGGATATCACCACCGAGCGGGCCCCCAGTGCTGCTATCCCCATCCACGTCCACGCGCACGGGAATGCCATCAATACCGAAGGCAACACGGCGGATGGCGTCTGGCCCTGTGCCCAGGATGGTCTCCACCTTATATGCCAAACCCACTGGCTGGACCAAAGCGGCAACGGGATCAATGATGATATTGGTCGCGCCCGGCTCTGCGGGCTGCGGCTGCGTTTCGTTCGCCGCTCGCCCTTCGGCAGCAGGCAGCCGTCCGCCCTGGCCGCAGGCCGTGAGCAGGCAGAGTCCGAGCAGGGCAGCTGTACGGACAATCATCATCTGTATTTCTCCAGCGCTGGGCGCATCACGCGGCACCAGTGTACAGGCACCAGCATTTGCGGCGCCTTCAAACAAAACCGGCCGCGCCATCCATGGCGCGACCGGGGAGCCGACACAGCGGGAGGCGTTGCTGAAACCGGCCAATGACATCATCCCTAGTGCGCGGCTCGGCAACAAGGCCGCAAAGCCGACGCGCTGTGTAATCCGAGCCTGACAAGAGGCTGGGCTGAGGACTCGCAGCTGGGGGACTTACAGCAAAATCAGGCTCAACTGCGGCCACCATGTCAGCAGCAGTACGCACAAGGCGAGCAAGGCAAAAAAGGGCAAAGACGCCCTCACCACCGTCAGCACCGGCTCATTGAAGCGCCAAGCGGCGATGAACAAGTTCATACCCACGGGCGGCGTGAAGTAACCCAGCTGCAAGTTCGCAAGAAACACGATGCCCAAATGGACCGGGTGGATGTCATAAGCCACAGCCATGGGCAAGAGCAAGGGCACCATGAGAACGATGGCCGAGAAAATGTCGAGGAGCATGCCCAGCAGCAGCAAAAATACGTTGAGCAGCAACAGGAAGGTCCAGGGGGAGTCCACCCGTTGTTGAACCCAGCGGAACAGCTGCTCGGGCACGCCAGCGTCAATCAACACATTCGTCGACGCTAAAGACATGCCCAAGATGAGCAAAATACCGCCTACCAGTTGCATAGACTCCGCCAAAACTGCGGGAAGTCGGTGCCAGCGCAGCTCGCGCAAGATGACGACCTCGGTCAGAAGCACCCAGAACAAAGCCAAACAGGCCGCCTCGGATACCGCAATCGCACCGCTGTAGATTCCCCCCACAAGCAATAAGGGTAATGGCAGGTCCCAGCGGCTAGCCCATAAGGCCGCCCATGCCTCAGACCGCACAAACTGGGGCCGTGGGTGATTGCGGCACACCCACATGGCATGTAGTCCCAGGACCAAAACCATCAACAGACCGGGGATGACTCCGGCCAAGAACAAGTCCTGGATGGAAAAGGCGGGTCCCACCTGCAGCTGTTGCGCGACCACGCCATACAGGATCAAAGGCAATGAAGGCGCGAAGAGCAAGCCTAGAGAGCCGGCACTGGTGAGCAAACCCAAGCCATAGCCTGAAGGGTAGTCGGCGCTGCGTAATGCCGGATACAACAGTGCGCCTAAGGCGATGATGGTGACGCCACTGGCACCGGTAAGCGCGGTAAAAAAGGCACAAGCTGCGATGCAAACCACGGCCAGGCCACCCGGTAGCCAGCCCAAAAAGGCTTGGGTTAAGCGAACGAGGCGCTGCGGTGCTTGGGACTCACCCAAAATATAACCAGCCGCCGTAAACAGTGGAATGGCCTGCAGCACTGGCATTTGTGCCAGGCGCTGGAACTCAATAATTAAGGCCTGACTATCGATTCCGGCACTGTGATAACCCAGCGCCGCGCTGGCCCCGATGACCACAAATAAGGGGAGGCCAGCCAAAGCGGCAGCCAGCAACAGGAAGCCAACCGGGCTCATAGTGGCGTCTCCCTTGATTCTTCGTCGGCCCAGCTCTGCGTCAGCAAAGCGGCGTATCGGGCAGCCATCAGGGCAAACACCACGGGCATCACGGCCAACGGAGCCGCCAGCGGCAGCCCGCCAATCCAATCGCCACCGTACTCCCATTCATCGCGCACGAAACGCCAGCTCACCCAAGCCAGAAAGGCGCAAAAGCCCATGCTGGTTGCGCGCAACAAGGCCTTGAGCGCTCTAGCTGCGGCCGCTGGTAAAGCATCTGGCAGCAACCGAATGTTGAGGTGGCGATCACCACCGACGGTACTTAGTGCACCGAATAAAGCTAGCCAAAGCAATATCATTCGTGCCAGAGGATCAATCCAATTCGCGCCGCCAGCCCCAGCCCAACGCATCCCAATCTTGGCCAGCCCCAGGCTCAGTAGGGCCAGAAGCAAGGCTCCGAGCACCCCATCCTCCAGGTGCTGCCACCAGGGTTTTGCAGGCTTCATGTTGGCCGGTTAAGGCGCAGCAGCGCTGCGGTAATCGTCCAAAAAGCTTTGGACTTGGCGGAAAAAGTCCTCTGCATACGCTTTTTGCCCGTCTAGCTCGTCCACAGTTTGCGCGGCAATCGCTTCCCAACGCTGTAATTCAGCGGGCTGCGGTGGCAAAAACTGCATACCCTGGGATTGCAAAGCGGCGCGCGCGCCGGCGTTATCTTCCCGGCTCACGGCATCAATGGCAGCCATAGCTTTGCGAAACTCCGCCTCTAGTATTTGCCGATCGGCCGCATCCACCCGGCGTAAAGCACGCTCGCTGAGCGCAATCGTGCCGAATACATAGCTCATGGGAGTGTCTGTCACGCTGCTTAGCCGGCTATGCCATTGCAGTGCAATGGCGCCCTGCGGCGTGTTGATCACCGTATCCACCAACTGTGTCTGTAGCCCGGCATAGACCTCTGCAATGGTCAGGGCGATGGTCGGAACCCCCGCCACTTCAAAGGCCTTGGCTGCAACCCGGTCACCCTGCGGAATCCATACCTTACGGTTCTTGAGGTCATCCACACCGGTCACGGGTGCGCTGGACATTAAATACGCAAAGCCGCCCTCTGCCACTCCCATGGTCATCCAGCCTTGGCGCGCCGCAGCCTCTTCCATACGCCTATCGAACTCGGCGCGGACCGCATCGACCTCATCTTGGTCGCGGAACAAAAACGGCACGGAATACACGTTGAACTCCAGCACCTCCATGCCGAGTTCCCCGCCGGTGAAGGCGGCACCGTGGAGCTGCCCAATACGGATTTTGCGCAAGACCGTGCGGTCATTGCCCATCACACCGCCAGGATAGAAGCGCACCTTGACACGATCCTGGGTGCGTTCGGCCACCGTATCCGCAGCCTTGCGCATGGTCTGCATCCAGGCTGTCCCATCCGGTGCCAGAGTCGCAATCTTCAGCGTTGTCGATTGCGCCAAGCCGGACCCGCTTCCGAATGCTAATGCGACACCGAGTAAGCCCTTGGCAAAGCCTTGCTTAAAACCAATCATTTGCTTTGTCCTTGAGTTCTTGCGCCCTCTGCTGGGCCAGGCTGTTAGTCAATCGCCACTGTGCCGGCCATTGCGCGGCATCTGCATTCAGCACAGTGTCGATGGTGGCGTCAAAGCTCTGTTGGTCCAGTTGTGGCCAAGCCACGTACTCCGCGTCGAAGACCTTGTACAACAGATTGTGCTCGTCGCTGGCCGCATAGGCCTGCGCAAAATAGTCCCGCGCCTGCTGCGGCTGTCCGCCCAGGCTCGGTGGTAGTAGCGCGGCCATCACTCCCAGGGTGGCCAGGGCTTGGCCGTCAGCATAATCCGGCTGCAATGCAATCACCCGCTGCATTAGGGCCCGCACCTTGGGCAACTCCGCTAAGCGTTGCCAATTCCCAGCGTCCACTTGAATCCGCGTCGCCCAGACCGAGGCTAAAGCGAATAACCAATCAATCTGTTTGGACTCGGCCACCACGGCTTCAAACTCCGCCGGTGGTTGCGCTAAGGCTGCGCACAATCTGGCCTGTTTGGCACATAAACCTGCACGTACATCCGCAAAAGCCTGCTCTGCATGCAGTTTTTGGCGCTGAGCATCGCTGATGAACTGGCTGGCATAGGTGCTTCGGAGCTCACCCGAGCGACGCTGCATCGTCGGATTGTCCTGGGCCAGTGCGTCCAAGGTCACCAGGAGCATCGGCATAGCCTCAGCGACGAGCTGAGGATCCGACTGCGACAGTAGCGAGCGCTCCATGTCACGAGCCAGGCCGCCTGTAATTGAACAGCTGGAAACCGCCATGGCTATACAAATAGGGATGGCGGCGTGTGTCATTTTTTGCAGCATGGTGCGCATTATCCGGCGAATAAATGACGGAACGAATACGCCGCCAATGCAAGGATGACGATTAACAGCGCCCAAACCCGCCAAGGACGGCGGCGCGGGGGCATCGGCTCTTGTTGCTCCAGCCACGTGGCGACCAAATCACGATTGCGACTGTTCGCGCGGTAAGCCACGTCAAACACATCGCCCACCACGGGCACGAAGCCGACCAAGGTCTCCAGCACCAAATTGCGCAACATCTTCCGCTGAATATCGTTAGGAACGCCGCCGGAGCGAGCCTGGCCGACCAGCCACAAACCCAAGGCCATGCCCAATAAATCACCCACGACAGGGACCAGGCCAATGACCGCATCTAAGCCAACGCGTACCGGTGTTCCAGGAATATGAACCAGCTCATCCAGCACGTAGGCAAGGCGGTCTAGTTGGGCCCGAAGCTGGGCGCGTTGGGCAGCCGGAGTGCCCGGTGCAGGTACAGACTCAGTAGACATAAGCAGACACGATAAACTGATGGGCTACGACGTATGGAGGTAGGGGCAAAATGCTCAGACGTTTGATCTGGCTGCTGACATTCTGGCTGAAGACGCCCCTGAGCTGGTGGGTGCGGATTAATCTGGCTCCTTCGGATACTGCGCAGTCCTTGCAATTAGATCCCGCCTTACCCGTGGTCTACGTGCTGCCCAGCCGGTCCTTTGTAGACAATTGGGTATTGCAGAAAGCTCTGCGGCTGGCGGGATTACCCCAAGTCAGGCGGGCCAAGGACCTGCCCGCGCCGGGGGAAGCCGCGGTGCTGTATTTGCCGGCGGTAATGGACCGCGACCCTACCTTGATGGCGCTCTTCAAAGAGCTAATTGCCAACCCAGACCAAGACCTACAACTGGTACCTGTATCGGTGTTCTGGGGCCGTGATCCGGGTGCAGAAACCTCGCTGTTTAGGCTGCTGTTTAGCCATGCCGAGGCCCCAGGCTACCTGCGCAAAGGGCTGATCATCCTGGCCAATGGGCGCAACATCGTCACCTACTTCGGGCAGCCCGCCCGACTCCGGGAATTGGTGCCAGAACAAGAGGAGTACACCCGCGTCGCCCGCAAGATGGTGCGCATTTTCCGCGTGCACTTCCGTCGCGCCCGCATCGCCACCTTAGGCCCCAGCTTATCCACCAGCAGTCAAACCATTCGCGCGGTTTTAGCCAACGAAGAAGTGCGGCGAACCATGGCGGAGTTGGCGCAAGCCGAAGGCAAACCTCTTGCAGACATGCGTGGGCGCGCCCGGCGAATGGTGCTGGAGCTAGCCGCCGACTATTCCACCACCACTTTGCGCGTATTGGAAATCATCTTGGGCTGGGTGTGGAACCGTGTTTACGATGGGGTTGAAGTACACCGCATTCAAAGAGCGCGCGAGGCTGCCAGCCGCGGTGGGGTGCTGTACATGGCTTCGCACCGTAGCCATATGGACTACTTGCTGCTGTCCTATGTGCTTTATAAAGAAGGATTAGTGCCGCCGCATATTGCAGCTGGCATCAATCTCAACTTCTGGCCTATGGGCCCCATTTTGCGTCGTGGTGGAGCCTTCTTCCTCCGCCGCAGCTTCAAAGGCAACAAACTCTATTCGGCGGTATTCCGAGCCTATTTAGATGTTCTGGTGAGCCGGGGCTATCCGATTTCCTTTTATCCCGAAGGCGGACGTTCCCGCACCGGCCGTTTGCTCAGCGCCAAAACAGGGATGCTGGCCATGCTCAGCGAAAGTTGGCTGCGCAGCCCTGATAAGCCTCTCACCATCATCCCGGTCTACCTCGGCTATGACAAAGTCATGGAGGTGAACTCGTACTTTAAAGAGCTACGTGGTGGCGGCGCCAAGGCTAAGGAGTCGGTATGGGAGTTGGCCAAGGCCAGTCGCATCCTCTCGCGCAAATATGGTCAAGCGCATGTGTCTTTTGGCGAGCCTGTAGAGCTGGGTGAATGGATTGACAGCCAGCAACCGCAATGGCGCCGACAGGCTGAGGGGCAACGGCCAGATTTCGCAGCCGGGGTATCGGACCTGGCCAGCACCATCATGCAAAACATCAACAATGCGGGGGTGCTGACCAGTGGCGGTCTTTGTGCCCTGAGCTTGCTGACCACTCCGCAACGCGCCATTGGCCGGCAGGACCTCGCAGAACAAATTGATGCTTTTCGCGCTTTGCAACGCACGGCCCCCTACAGCGACACCATGGTGATGGTGGATAGCCCGGCCGATTCGGTCATCGCGCAATATGAGCCCATTGCTCCGCTAGAGCGCGCCGAGCATGCCTGGGGCGATCTATTACTGGCCCAGGGCCGCGCGGGTGTGCTGATGACCTACACCCGCAACAGCGTCATGCACCTATTTGCCATACCCGCCCTGTTAGCCAACTTCTTTAGGGTGCCGCGTGCTCGCGACCGTCAGCAGCTGGTCACCGCTGCCGCCGACTATTACCCCTTTTTGCAAACTGAACTCCACCTGCAAGATTTCGGAACACAGCTGCAGCCTGTTCTGCACAAACAGGTAGATGCTTTGATGAGCTGCGGTTTGCTGAGCGAAGACGCCAACGGCACTTTGACGCCTCCACCTGCGGACCAGCCGGCCTACGCACGCCTGATTCGCCTGGCAAATATTGTCCGCGAGGCTTTGGAGCGCTACGCACTGACCGCATTATTATTGGCCGAAGCGCCAGCGGACCAAGCCCTAGATCGGAGCCGTTTCGAGCAAACCAGTCGTCTGATGATTGAAAGAATGGCCATTCTGACGGGACGCGATGCTCCAGAGTTCTTCGACAAGGCCCTGCTTGCCGGGTTTTTCGACACCTTGGTTAAGGTGGGCCTAGCCGACATCAGCGATGCCGCCAATGGCGAGCCCAGCCAAATTCGTGTGCAGCCTGGTGTGGGTGACCTGGCGCGGGGCGCCTTAGCCTTATTGGGGCCAGATATCAGCCAGGTGATTGTGCAGTTGGTCAGGCATCCTCAACATATGGAGTCTGCAGCCGAAGCCTAAGCAAGCCATCAGCGAACTCTGGCGCCGCACTGCGGTCCAGATGGCTTTGGCGCAATTGCGCCCACCCGGTTGCACGCATCTGCGTCAACGGCCTTGCGTTGCAGGCTTGCAAGCGCTTCGTTAAGGTGGCGCGTCTTAATTCATCAACATTGGACACACAATTCTATGAAAGCACCTTTGCTTTTCCTCCCCTTGGCTCTGGGTTTAGTAGCCTGCCAACCTGGCGGGCCAGCGCAACCTGCCGAGGTTGACCTGGAAGGCGATGCAGCCCAGTTTTCCTATTCTGCGGGCTTTGAAATTGGCCAACGTCTGAACGGTATGGGCGGCATCGATGTCGAACCTGCTGCCATGATGGCCGGTTTGGAAGATGCTTTGGCTGAAGCCGAGCCGCGGTTAAGCGCCGAAGACATGAACGCAGTGAAGTCACGCGTGTACAAGGCCGCTGCCGAAGAACGTAATGCCGAGCGTGAGCAAAAGGCCGAAGCCGCCTCGACCGAAGGCGCTGAGTTCTTGGAAGAGAACAAAAGCAAAGAAGGCGTGATGGTCACCGACTCCGGTCTGCAATACATGATCACCACCGAGGGAGAAGGAACCGCTCCTAAGCCCACCGATACCGTGGTCGTGCATTACAAAGGCATGCTGCTGGACGGCACTGAATTCGACAGCTCTTATAAGCGTGGTCAGCCGGCCAAGTTCCGCTTGAATGGCGTCATCAAAGGCTGGACGGAAGGCCTACAGCTGATGAAGCCCGGCGGCAAAGCCAAATTATTCATTCCGCCAGAGCTGGCCTACGGTGAACGCGGGGCTGGTGCAATGATTGGCCCCAACGAAACCTTGATCTTCGAAGTGGAATTGCTTGAAGTAGAAGGTGAGGAAGCCGAAGCTAGCGAATAAGATGCTGTTCAGGGGAAACCAACAGTATTGGGAGGGCCGCCACAGCGCGGCCCTTTTTTTTGTGTGGCTGGGGTCTGTAGCTTTGCTTGGCTGTACACCCTCAGGGCCGGCGCAGGTTTTGGACGATTACGCTCAGCGTCTAGAGCGCACTCTGGAACAACCCCAAGCACGTACCGGCTCACTAGAACTTCCGGCCTGGCCACGACCCCGCGAACTGGGTGAACAGCCAGAAGATATCCGCTTGAGCAGTGCCCAAACCCTGACCTTGCTGGACTGCGGCATGACCAACCGGCTGGCGGAACGCAACTCCACCTTGGCGCGGGTGCAGGCGGCCTCGCAGCGACTCAGGCCTGAATGGGCCGGCATTCAGGAGCTTGCAGATTGCGTCCAGAAAGTGGAGGAGTCCGAGACTGATGAGGTCGCCACGCTGCTCCAACGCAAACAAGCCAATTGGCCACGTTATGTCTTCCAGGCCAGCCTGGGCAGCGAAGAAATGCGAGATTTTCTTAGCCTGCAGCAGCTACGCCGGAGTTTTCCTCAGGCCGGACGTCAGGCTCTAGAGCAACTGAGCGAAATGGTGCAAAAGTCTCTTGAGGGGCAGCCGCCACCGGCTCGCCAGCTGGAGACGGTACTCCATAGTTTGTCTGAGTCCCAAGCTGGCGGCGCCATTTTGGCGCAGCAAGCACAGTTAGGTCTTGGACTACAGCGCAGCAACCAAGCGCTGCGTGCGTTCTTGGAAGTGCAGCCTTTATGCATCCAAGGCCTGCAGCCCAAACGCGCCGAGGTAATGCAAACCATTTTCCGGAAATTTTATTTGGGTCAGGTCCAACCGCTGTGGAGCGAGCTCAGCCGTACAAAAGCTGCCATGAATACAGTGTTTCAGAGCCTATTCCAAGCTCTGGAGCCAGTGTTAGCTGTAACGGCCATGGACTACTACCGAGGGTATTGGCAGCCTGGCAATGATTGGGATGAGCGCCTCGATGATGTGGCTGGCGAGCATGTCAAGCTATGGCAAACCGCCCTGCGGCAATGTGGCATGCTGCCAGGGCAAGCACAGCCTGCCGCGACAGCAGCCAGACCGAATCCGCCCCAGACACAGTAAGGATCAGCCCGACGATGAGCCAATCGCCTATCCGTGTGTACACCAGCAAGCTCACCGATATTCGGGGCATTGAAGAGTTGGCAAAGCAACATGAGCTACCCGTGGAGCGCATCACTTTGAGTATGGGCTCGGCTGCCAATCGCAGTGCTTTTCATGACATGCAAGATCAGCATCGCTGGACCACATTGCCTATGGTCTTTGTAGGCGACACATTCTTGGGTGGAGAACAGGAGTTACAAAGCTGGCTGCAGCAACAGCCTGCAGCGCAGGCGGCCATGCCCTCCTGGCCTGGTCAGGGCGCCGTCATCTGGACCTTGGCGGGTATCGCGCCGTTCTTTCTGGGCCTGGCGTTGAGCATGACGCCTGCCGCAACATGGGCACAGCCTGTGTGGCTACTCTACGCAGGACTCATTCTCGCGTTTATGAGTGGTACGCATTGGATGGACCGGGTTCGCAACCCAGCAGCCGGCGGCGTTTTGCTGCTCACCACGCTGCCGGTGTTGATTCTGCTTCCGGCCAGCCTACTCCCCGCAGCGCAGTACGCTGTGGTCATCGCTTTCGCCTTAGTCAGCCTGCTGGCACTGGACCGCCAAAGCCTGCGCATGGGGAGAATCAATCGGCGTTACTGGCAGCTTCGTCTGATTGCCACAGCCGGCGCCACATTGAGTTTGCTGCTGGGAGCATGGCTGCTGCCTTAGCCCATCGACGTCGGCTTAGGGTTTGATTGCCGCCTGCCAATCAACGTCCCAGTCATAGTCACGCAGAGCGGTATGCAGGGCCTCGAAACTTGGCAACCAGTCGGAAAACCGCAGCTCTGCTGTCTCGTTGGGCTGGCGCCGCACCATCACACAAAACCCATCACCCTCGGGATCAGCCTCCACCCGGCACCAATGCCCCAGATAGCGTCCCTCAACGACGGGAACCCAGGTGTCCAACTGCATTAGAAGGACTGCCCGCTGGGCATGGCGGAAACCTTGCGGTACCAGCCGTCAAAAACGATCGTCCACTCACCTTGGGGTTGATCTGCCGGACGCCGCTCCCAGAGCTGGCGCACACCACCGTCGGGCAGCGGGGTCCAACGGATGCGATGGTCTTGGACGCCAGACTCGTTCACGACCTGCCCCGCTAAGCGCATCGCATTCGCTTCCCACTGCCCCTGCAAGCGCAATAGCGTTCCTTGGTTGTCCACCCAGGTTTGAGTCCATAAATTGCGACCGAGGTCATAGGTATTCAGGCTTTCACCTCTGTACCCACTCTTGCCACGGTACGCTTCCCGAATGACGCAATCGTCATAGTCCTTAGCCACGCGGTTGTAACCCACCACCTTTCCTTGAGGGTTACGAACCTCCCAGCGGCCCAGCCAAAAATCGAATTGGCGGTATTCGTCTTGGCTACAAGGTAGGGGCTGTGGCGTTGGAGCACCAGCAGGGGTGTCTTCAGCCGCAACAACGCCCGCGACCATTATGAGGGCTGCGAGTAGAGCCCAGCGCAGGGGAACTTGCCGATTCATGGTAGGGAATGTAGCAGCTTGTAACAGCGACATCATGTCCAACTCAGGCAGTCATCTCAGCCCACGCCGCGCACGATGGAGGCTCCGAAGTTCGCCGTTAATCTGTAAAGCTGGCTGCTCACAAAGCCGGACGCAGCAGCAACAACACGGCGCAGGCCCAAACTACGATGGCGCTCACACTTTGCATCAGGCTCAGCCCCTGACCATGCCCCAACCAATGGCGCGCCTGTGTCGCCAACAGCACATACAGAGCCTTCACGGTGCCCACACCCACGGTGACCGCCAGCAACAACCCCACCAAGTCGGGCAGATACAGTGGCGATAAAGACATAAAGGCCGGCAACAGCCCCATGTAAAACACAATGGCCTTAGGGTCAGCCAGAGTGAGAAAAAAACCGCGGAAAAAGTCATTGCGCGCATTGGCCTGGAGCTGAACACTGGGGGGCTGGCCTCGGCTGCGCCAGATAAGCCAACCCATGTGCGCCAACCACACCGCCATGCCCAGCCGTACGAGCAGGAAGAGGGGCCCGAGGGTATTCAGCAACAACTGCAGGCTGAATACGGCAATGAGTACGAACACCAAATCGGCTACGACTACGCCCAAAACCATGGCCAGCCCAGCCTTGGAGCCGGACTGCAAACTGCGCGCCACTATCACCGCATCGGTAGATCCGGGCACAACCGCCAATATAAATAGCGTACTGAGTAGTCCGACCCAGTCTGCCAGTTCCATCGCCATCCCTTATGCCCCTCCCTGTTGCCGCGTACCCAGAGCATGCTACATCTGCGGACAAAAAAAGAGCTGGCCTCAGCCAGCTCTGGAGGGGAGGGCTGCGAGGAGATCAGCCCATCTTGGGGAGAAAGGGGTGTTAAAAGCGCTTGGCGAAGCCAATCATGAGAACGATGGGGTCGATATCCACGTCGACGGTGGCCGTGCCATCGTCGCTGGGATCAGCCGGATCACCCTCGAAGCTCACCGTGCCGGTGGTATCAATATCGATCCACCACATACCAATGTTGAACTGAATATCGTTACCCACATCAAAGTCGGCGCCGAGTTGCAGGGCGATACCGGTGGAGTCTTCCAACTCCAGATCGTATTCACCAATAGCTGGGTTCAAAGAATCGGTAGTGTCTTCATCGAAGAACAAGGTGTAGTTAAAGCCCACACCGGCATAAGGCTGAATCGTGCCGTTTGCCAACTTAGGCAGGTAATAGTTGGCGAGCAGAGTTGGCGGCAGGTGCTTGGTTTCACCAATTTGGCCGAAGTCCGACAAACTGCCTTCGGCCTGAATGTCGTGACTGAATGGCAGAGCGCCGAGTAATTCCACGGCGAAGGAAGAGCTCATCATGTAGCTCAAGGAAATGCCAACACCGTAGCCGTTATCAACACTGACGCCACTGTCGGGAAATGGGCCCACCTCACTGCTGGAGTCCTGAGGAAAGACTCCTGCTAAGCCGCCACGCACAATCCAGTCACCAGCCTCATAGGCCCATGCGGGGGCAGTCAAACTGCTGAGGCCGAGCACAGCAGCGGTCAGAGTGGAGCGATTGCGCATGTTCATGTTTGGGTCCTTCCCAGTGTTTGTTGTTCAAGTGCAGCTACAGGCTAGAGCCCAAGCGCGAAGGTCAAATTGACCTGAGTCAAAAGATCGTCAGACCTTGGTAGCAAATTCGTTGACGACCTTTTTGACGCTGGGGATTGGCCGGCTGCGCAACACAAATTCCGGCTTGACGGCCCTCCATACGCAGTGGTATGTTGCCTCGCACAATACGCAAGCGTATGGATGAATGAAGCAAGCCAACCTCACCGCTGACGACTGGGCCGCCGCCGCACTCGACGCCATTGCGCGTGGAGGATTGGCTGCTGTGTCCGTGGAGTCGTTGGCGCGTGAGCTGAATGTGACCAAAGGCAGCTTCTACTGGCACTTCCGCAGCCGTCAGGCCCTCATTCAGGCTGCCTTGGCGCTCTGGGAAAAAAGCGAAACCGATGACATCTTCGCGTTAGCACAAACGATCGACGATCCTCGTAAGCGCCTGAACGCCGTGTTCCGCGAGGCCACGACGTCCTCACGCACCGGCCGTTTAATGTTGGCGTTGGCAGCGGCCAGTGACGACCCCGTCATTGGTGAATTCATCCGTCGTGTCACCAAACGTCGGCTGGAATTTGTCCGAGATTGCTATATCGCGCTCGGGCAAGCTCCAGAAGAAGCGCGACGCTGGGCCACCTTCGCCTATTCCACATTTGTGGGCGGCCTGCAGCTAGCGCGTGATAACCCCGATGCATTGCCACAGGGTTCGGATATGCAGGAATACCTGCGGCTGTGCATCAACACTTTGGTTCCGCGGCAACCGGTTTTAGAACCGGTTCGCAAAGCGGGCTGATCCCTTTCTCCCCCGAGAAAACACACAGGAGTCATTTCCATGACGACAACACTCTCTCTGCTCGCCGGCCTCGCCCTGTTCTGGGCCTTGGCTTACAAAGGCGCCAAGCTGTGGATTTGGACAGCGGCCTTCCTGGCCTATTTTGTGGGCCTAAACCAGGTCGGAGCCATGGGCAGCACAGGCTTGACCGTGGCCCTGGCCATTTTCCTGCCGCTGGCCGCCCTGTTCAACATCACGGCCGTGCGTCGTGCTGTGGTCACCAAGCCCATCTTCAAGGGCTTCAAGGCCGTACTCCCCGACATGACCTCCACCGAGCGCGAAGCGCTGGAAGCGGGTGATGTGTGGTGGGAAGGCGAGATGTTCCGCGGCAAGCCCGACTGGAACAAGCTCATGAGCTTCAAGCTCACCGAGCTCACTGCCGAAGAACAATCCTTCATCGATAACGAGTGCGAAGAACTCTGCAAGATGATGGACGAGTGGAAGGTCATGGAAGACAAAGACCTGCCCAAGGAAGTCTGGGATTACATGCGCGAGAAACGCTTCTTCGCCATGCTCATTTCCAAGGAATGGGGCGGTCTGGGCTTCTCTGCCTATGCGCAAAGCGTTGTTGTCACCAAACTGGCTACCCGCTCCATTGTGGGTGCGGTAACCGTGATGGTGCCGAACTCTCTCGGCCCCGGCGAGCTGCTGATGCACTACGGCACCGAGCAGCAGAAGAAAGACATCCTGCCCAAGCTGGCCAGCGGTGAATTCATCCCTTGCTTCGGCCTCACCGGCCCGGAAGCGGGTTCGGACGCTGGTGCCATCCCAGACACCGCCGTGGTGTGCAAAGGCGAACATAACGGTGAAGAAGTGCTAGGCCTGAAGCTGAACTTCTCCAAACGTTGGATCACCTTGGCCCCCATCGCAGACGTGATTGGACTGGCCGTGAAAATGTACGACCCCGATGGTCTGCTGGGCGACAAAGACAAGGTGGAATACGGCATCACCTGCTTGCTGCTACCCGCCACCCATCCGGGTATCGAAATTGGCCGCCGCCACCGTCCAGCTGAAACACCATTCATGAACGGCCCCATCAACGGCAAAGACGTGTTCGTGCCGCTGGACTACATCATTGGTGGTCGTGAGAAAGCCGGTAAAGGCTGGCGCATGCTGGTGGAGTGCCTCTCCGCGGGTCGCGGTATCTCGCTGCCAGCCCTGTCGGCTGCTGCGGGCAAAATGGCCTACCGCTACACCGGTACCTTTGGCCGCATCCGTCGTCAGTTCAAGACTTCGGTGGGCCAGTTTGAAGGTGTGCAAGAAGCCACCGCACGGATTGCCGGCTTGACCTACAAGCTGGAAGCTATGCGGGGTCTCACCGCCTCTGCAGTCGATAACTGCAGCCCCTCGGTGGTTACGGCCATGGCCAAGTACCACATGACCCAAATGATGCGCACCATCATGACCGACGCCATGGACGTCCACGGCGGCCGGGGTGTGATGGATGGCCCGCGCAACTACCTGGGTGCCGGCTACCGCTCCATCCCTATTGCCATCACCGTGGAAGGGGCCAACATCCTGACCCGGAACCTGATGATCTTTGGTCAGGGCGCTATCCGCTGCCATCCTTACGTGTTCCCAGAAATGGAAGCCGCACGTAACGATGACCTGGTGGAATTCGACCAACTGCTTTGGGGCCACGTCGGCTTCTCCGTCAACCGCGGTGTACGTGCACTGACGCTGGGCCTTACCGGCGGCGCTCTGGGCACCAGCCCGGTCAAAGGCCCCACGGCCAAGTACTTCAAACAGCTGGAGCGCATGAGCTCGGCGCTGGCCTTCACCTCCGATGTCACCATGGGTGTGCTCGGTGGCGAACTCAAGCGTAAAGAGCGTTTGTCGGCGCGTCTGGGCGATGTACTCAGCCAGTTGTACATGGCCTCTGCCACGCTGAAGTACTACCACGACAACGGTGCCGTAGCCGAAGACCTGCCCTATGTGCAGTGGGTCATGGATGACGCTCTCTTCGAAATCAACAAGGCCTTCGACGAGTTCTACTCCAACTTCCCGGCCAAAGCCATTGGCAGCTTCCTGCGCTTCATGGCCTTCCCGCTGGGTCGGTCCTACAAGCCAGTCTCCGACCGCATCGGCGGCAAGATCGCCACGCACATGCTGCAGCCCAGCGCCCTGCGCGACCGGCTGACGCAAGAGTGCTACATCAACAGCGATCCCAACGACGCCACCGGCCGCATGGAGCACGCCTTCAACACCCTCATCGAAATTGAGCCGGTGTACCTGAAGTTCTACAAGGCTGTGGCCAAGGGTGCTGCGCCGCTGTGCTTCACCGTGGAAGAGCAGATCAAAGCCTGCGTCGAAAAGGGCATCATCAGCGCCGAAGAAGGCGAGAAGGTGGCCGAATACGACAAGCTGCGTCGCGACGCCATCATCACCGACGCCTTCAACAAAGATTGGAGCAAAGTGATGCCGGTGTGGACCCCGCAAGCCGTGGAGTCCAGCCGCGAAGCGGCCTAAGCCGAGCGCAATCTCAGGGTGACCTCTGGGTTACCGCAAAAGATACAAGGCCCGGTTTTTACCGGGCTTTTTTGTGCGCGTAGTAAACGCCCCTAGCCCAAATATGCAAATAAGCTGTCGAGCGTTGTCATCCCGCCTCAAGCTTAGGCTGGTCGGCACCCGGCCTTCTTAGCAACACGCTAAAAAAACTCCCATTACAGCGTGGCTTAGGTCACCTTTCTACTCCGACGCTTAAAGCTTTGAGCAATGAATTAAGAAGGCAAGGGAAGGCGTGAATCTTTTGTTACGCCCTTGACTTCTAGTTTTAGTTAAAGCAGCGTAGATGCCAGACCTAGGGAAACCTAAGGCTGGAGAACAATATAAGGGCCTCACAACAGCATGAGTGCCACCCTACGGAGCCTGCCTAAAAGCAAGCAATAATGCTTGGCGTCTTCGATCTCCAGCTTGCGCGACTGTGGAGGGCTCGCGTGGTTGAAAAGCCCAGCTTTTGACTGGAGATTTTTAATGTTTCGTTTTACTCGCCTTACTTTGGGCTTAATTTTCGCGAGCACCGCCGCGCTCGCCGACCCAGTGGACATGACTTGGGAGGAGGCAAAGGCCCTTGTCGACCCCACCTCAGCCTTCATCATTGATCAGTGCGTCGCGGTGCACGCCGATGACCCCAACAAGGCTATGCAGTGCGCTCAGAGCCAAATCCCAATGCCCATGCGCAGCTCGTCCGCGCCTAGGCTAGTACCTACCGGCGATACGATTACGTCGCTTACCTCGACGGCGATATATCTGGCAGGCAGCGTCATCAATGCGCAGTACCAAAATGCGCCCGACACCGGCACCGGTCAACCGAAACTTAACATAGACGCTAGAGCAGAGTCCGACTGTACGAGTTATCTTGCCGAACCAGAACTTTACTCTTCTTGCATGTTTGCGGTGGCAGTAGGCGTCACACAAGATGTTGGCGCATTGGCCGCTCCACTTGCTGTGGGAGTATGTTATTCAGCTAGTGATCAGCCCGTAGTTCTTGTTTCTACGATTTGCAGGGCGGGCGGAGGCGTGTTTGTTGCCGGTGCCGGTAACCCGGCCACGTTTGTTCCCGTGGTGGTAGGTCGTCCCAATTGTTTGACCAATGAGTCTTCCGCCCTACATCCGGGGCTTGGTTTATCAGGTGGAAGTTTTAGCGTCGTCGCTGAAGTTTGCTTTGATTGAGAGATCACGGTGGCAAGTGTGTACTTACACCTTGCCACCTTTACTTAGCACCAATGGAAAGAGGCGCCAATACTATGTTCTTCCCCACCAGGACCTTTTTTATCATATTGTGTTCTTTATTCTTTGGTTGTGCAGAAGACACTTCGCATAGAGACATGACTAATGCCGTAGGTCGAACACAAGCTACCTCTGCATATTTAACTCAGGTTACTGAGTTGCATTGGGCGACCGTTGAGTCTTTTAATAAGAGAGCTTACGAATTTGTCTTCGACCTTCCACAGAGTGCAAGTTGTAACTTTTCGCATTATCTTTCAGGAGAGATTAATACGGTTGGCCCGTCATATATGATTTACTTCCAAAACGGCCGGTCCTTCGGGTCATCCTCATTTGGTCAGGACCAACCCGTCTATACCAGTGTCGGTGATTTTGAAACTACCCGAACGTCTCCGAGCGGGCGCTCGTATTGGGTAACAGGTTCACGAGCAGTCGAAGGCTCTGGCAATCTATTTATCGTCACCTTGGTATCAGAAGGACAAAAGCCACTTCCTTTTGCAAGTCAACCTGACATCAGCTTTGGTTGGTCTTTTACTTGCGACACCGCCTATGATTTAGTTTCGGCTGGCAGTGGAAACGAGGCTTTTATTTATGATTATAGTGATGTTGACGGAACAGTTGTGGGAGCCAGTTTCGTAGGCATTGGAGGTGGAGTCATTTCAGGTGAAGTTTCGGCATCAATCCAGTCTCCTCGTGGCCTAGTATTTATTCAGGCAATACCTTCTTATCAGTTAGCGTTGATTAACATCGTTACACCCGAGGGAGAGCAGTCTTATATACCAACCCCACTTGGAGGGGACTTCGAGGCTTTCGAGAGCACCTCTGGAAACTATAGTATTGAGCTCAACCGCGTGAGCGGTCCCCTCGATCGACTGACGCTATCTATATCCGGAATCGATCCAACGATTGATATCAGCTCAGGGTTCCTAGGCCAAACGTTATTTCGTTGAAAGTAATCAGCGGCGGTCATCAGACCATATGTATTGCACCAATATAACCGGCCTACATAGAAGGCCATCTTATGCGGAGGACCACAATGAATAAAACTATTTTGTCGATATTTTTGTGTCTTTTTTTCACTTTTTACAATAACGCATCTAGTGCTGATGATTTGATGATGGACTGGCAAGATGTCAAAAGGACCATTCCTGATGCAACGCGGGAGACTGTTGAGGACTGCCTCATTGAATATTTCGGCATGCCCGCTGAGGTCATCAGCGCATGCGTACAAACGCGACTCATGTCAGGCTCAAGCTCCATACAACCTCTCATTCCTACCGGAAGCGCCATCAACTCAACGCTTCTTACTGCAGCTTTTCTTGCAGGAAGCATTGTTGAGTCGCAAATCAATGAGGCCCCAGGGGGCAGTAGTGGCAGATCACAAATTAAGTTTGCCTACGAGACAGCCGTGGACCCGGACTGTACTACGTACCTTGCAGAACCAGAGTTGTATTCTTCATGTGCTTACGCGACTGCTTTGATCGCAGGTGTCGATGTTCGAGACGAAGCCTTGCCCGTCGCCGTCGGTGTTTGCTTCACCTCTACTGATTTACCAGCACTTCTTGTTTCGACTGCGTGTAAGAATGACGAGGGGTCCTTTCTAGCATTGGCGGGACTCCCTGTTACGGTCGTTCCCACTCCTGCGACTCGCCCAGGTTGCGTCACTAATGAGTCGTCAGTCCTACACCCTGAAATGGGCATCTCGGGTGATAGCGTCAATTTATCCGCGACGGCGTGTATGCAGTAAGTTTAGAAATTTGCGGAAACTTGGGGACGTACCACCTTTTCTGGCCACAACATTTATTGCCAATGAGGTACCAGGGTACGTCCCCCATTCTCCTTTAGGAGGCGGTCGCTTGGCGTTGCATGTAACGAACTGTAGTGTGTTCCATCTAACGTTTTCCGCCGATGGTCATGTCTCAAACTCACGTCAATCAACGCGTGCAGAAGCACCGCAATGCCCTTCGGGCCGCCGGCTTCCGTCCCGTTCAGATTTGGCTTCCCGATACGCGACGCGAAGGCTTCCTTGAGGAATGTCGTAGGCAATCTGTGCTCGTTGCTCAAGCGGAGGCAGATGGGGTTGAAATGGACCATCTGTCGAAAGACGCTCTGAACGATATTGAGGGTTGGAACGAATGAGACGAGGCGACTTAGTCACCGTTGCCATACAGGGCGACCATGGCAAGCCTCGCCCAGCATTGGTGACCCAGGCGGATATTTTTCAGAAACGACATCTGTATCTATTCTGCCGATCACAGGGGAGTTGGCGAACGCGCCTCTGCTGCGGGTCAGCCTCCCCCCAAGCGAAGGCAACGGACTGCGGAAGCCCTGGCAAGTTATGGTGGATAAACCGATGACAATCAAGCGCGAAAAGGTCGGCTCAATCATTGGGGCCCTGGATGCCACAGAGTTGATCCCGGTCTATAGGTCACTGGCTCTGTTTCTTGGAATCGCTTCGTAGGCGCGCTTCAGGCCCACATGGGTTAATTAGGTCTCCAAACACAACGCTCTATGCCGTAGTTGCTGACTGTATCGGGTTCCGCGGAGCTTCGCGGGGCTCTTGTCCATCTGTTTGAGCGCTTTCAGCAAGCAAGGCCCCTGTGTCCGCGCCTAGGGTAATAGCCTGCCCCCTCAGCCACGTTCCTCTCTCGCCGGCGATTCACTTGCCCTAGCGGAGTGCTAAACCGCGCTCGCTGCTTTTACCTCACGCGGTAAAATGCCACGATGAGCCAGACCTCCACCGACCCCCGCAAAGCCGAACTGGAAGCCAACAAGCGCGTGAAGCGCTTGCGGCGGCAAGTTGGGCAAGCCATTGCCGACTACAACATGATTGAGGATGGCGACCGGGTGATGGTCTGCCTGTCGGGCGGTAAGGACAGCTACACCATGCTGGATATGCTGCTGGCGCTGCGGGAAGCGGCGCCGGTGCATTTCGACATTTTGGCCGTAAACCTGGATCAGAAGCAGCCCGGTTTCCCCGAACACATCCTGCCCGAGTACCTGCAAGCCAAGGGCGTACCGTTCCATATTCTGGAGCAGGACACCTATAGCGTGGTGCAGCGTGTGGTGCCCGAAGGAAAAACCCAATGTGGGCTGTGTTCACGACTGCGCCGCGGGGCCTTGTACAGCTTTGCCGAAGAGCATGGCTACAACAAGATTGCCCTGGGTCACCACATGGATGACATGGTCGAGACCCTGTTCTTGAACCTCTTCCACGGCGGCCGCATGGCAGCCATGCCGCCTAAGCTGAAATCCAATAACGGGCGCAATGTGGTCATTCGACCGCTGGCCTATTGCCGGGCACACGATATTCAGGCTTATTCCGATGCGGCGGGCTTTCCCATCATCCCCTGCACCCTGTGTGGCAGCCAGCCCAATCTGCAGCGGGTAACGATTCGGCGCATGTTGGCCGAATGGGACAAGCAAGCTCCCGACCGAGTCTACAAGATCTTTCGCGCTATGCAGCATGTGGCGCCGTCGCAACTGGCCGATATGAATTTGTTTGATTTCGCCAATCTACGCGTCGATGGCCAAAGCGGAGATGCCGACCCCTGGTTGGATGCCGAAGAGACTCCGAATGCAAACATGACCTCCGGCCTGCAAAGCATTGCAGTTACGGTGGAGTAAGGCGGCCACTGCTGCCGACTACCCCTGGCACAGCGTTGGCAGATATTTCGCCGGGATACTTTGCTGGGGGGAATAGCAACGCCAGCTTGTCCGCCCCGCCTCAAGCGAGGCCTGTAGCGCCAAAACGCCCCCATCGACGGGCGGCACACCATAGCGGATGCGGATTTCCTGTTCGGCCTTGTTCCACCATAGGCGCTGCACATAACTCCCTGCCGCTGCACCGGAATTGGTGCTCAGGGGCAAGCCCAACTCTTTCAACAGGGACAACCAATTGCTGGCCTGAGGCAGCTCGCCATTGACAGCGTAATACTCCACAACCGCGGCTTTCACTGGCCCCACCAAAGCTAGGCCTTCGGCCACTTTGGCTCTGGTCACCAGACGCCCGTAGTTTGGAACAGATACGGCACAGAGAATGGCGACTATGGCCAGCACCATCAACAACTCGATCAAAGTAAAACCCTTTTGTTTGGGCTGGTGTAGAAGCATCTATGACCTCCTAAAGGTGCGGTCCCTCGTGGTTGTTCCCCCTACTACGCAAATGCAGCGCATAAGCTGACATCGGCGCAACGCAACGGTCAGCGCGTCTTTTCAATGATGGTCGTGAGCAATTACTTCTCACCCAAGGTTACTTCTGTGTTCTTTGGGTCTATGCTTCTTCCGAAATTTAAAGGGCACACACAGTGAAGCCAGTATTTTCAGGTCGGGTCGCGCAAACCATCCTCACCAGCTTTTTCTGTGCATGTTGGTGGTCTACTGCTGCCGCTAATGACTCCGAGATTCGGGTTGGTTACATATTTAATAGCGAAGGAACAACCTTCAACTTCGGAAGGGACCGCTTAGATGGCCGAGGGGGATCTGTTCAAACCAGTATTGGTGTTTTCAACAGAGTGTTCTTCCTCGGCGAATATGCGGATCGTTCCTACGATGGGTTTGGCTCCTTTGGGGCAACCAATCAACGCCTTGGACTCGGCTATTACCTTACTCAAGCTCCTACACCAGTTCACTTTTGGCTTGGGGTTGCCCATGAGCGCTGGTCGGCCGAGGAGAGCACTTCACGTAAGCGGACAGACTCGGGCTACGGTGCACGCGCAGGTCTCGAGATTCCCATTGCTGCGATTGAGTTTCGGCTGGAGTCAGGCTATATCGAACTGGACAATGGTCACGGCGTGGATAGCTCTGCGTCCTTCTTTGTTCCATTCAACGAAGTTTTCGGCGTCGCCGTCGGTTATCGCATGCTCGACGTAGACGTGACAGCGGAATTTTTTGAATACCGCATCGATATTCGCGAAGCTTCCATTGCCGCTACCATCAGGTTCTAGTGGCCGTTTCCTGTAGCTCTGCTTCAATCAGACGTCCGCCTAACTGGCTGCTGCTCCGCGTTACAATGGTGGGTTATTGCTTGCACGGTTTCAGCCATGTCCTCCATTGCCGAAGAAGCGGCCATCCGGCGCACCTTCGCCATCATTTCGCACCCCGACGCCGGTAAAACCACGGTCACCGAGAAGCTCTTGCTGTTTGGGGGCGCGATTCAGCTCGCGGGCACGGTGAAAGGGCGTAAAGCGGCCCGGCATGCCACCTCCGACTGGATGGCTATGGAACAGGAGCGGGGGATCTCGGTGACCACCTCGGTGATGCAGTTTCCCTATAAAGACCGCATCGTGAACCTGCTGGATACGCCGGGGCACGAAGACTTCTCCGAAGACACCTACCGTACGCTCACCGCGGTGGACTCGGCCTTGATGGTGATTGATGCCGCTAAGGGCGTTGAGGAACGCACCATCAAGCTGATGGAAGTTTGTCGTCTGCGTACCACTCCCATCGTCACCTTCGTCAATAAGCTGGATCGTGAAGGCCGCGAACCCATGGAGCTTCTAGACGAGGTGGAGGACGTGCTCAAAATCCGCTGCACGCCGATCACCTGGCCCATCGGCATGGGCCGGGCCTTCAAGGGGGTGTATCACTTCCTCGAAGACCGCATTTATCTCTACACCGGCAAAGGCGACAAGCTCAGCGACATTGAAACGCTAGAAGGCCTGCATGGCCATGAGGATAAGCTTGGCGATGTGTACCAAAACTTGTTGGATGAGGTAGAACTGATCCAAGAAGCCGGCACCCCCTTCGATTTGGAGGCTTACCGGGCCGGCGAACTTACGCCGGTGTTCTTTGGCTCGGCCATTAGTAATTTTGGCATTCGCGAATTGCTCAACGGCTTTGTGGAATGGGCCCCGCCGCCCCTGCCACGCGACACCCGCCAGCGCCCCGTGGCCACCGAGGAGGACAAGCTCAGCGGCTTCGTCTTTAAGATTCAGGCCAACATGGACCCCAACCACCGCGACCGTATTGCCTTCATGCGGGTGTGTTCAGGACAGTACAAAAAGGGCATGACCCTGCACAGCGTGCGATTAGGCAAGGGCGTGCGTATTTCCGATGCCGTCACGTTCCTGGCCAGCGAACGCGAAGCCGCAGCCCAAGCTTACCCCGGCGACATTATTGGTTTGCATAACCACGGCACCATCGCCATTGGGGACTCCTTCTCCGAAGGTGAAGAGCTGCATTTCACCGGCATTCCCAATTTTGCGCCCGAACTGTTCCGGCGCGTGATTCTGGCCGACCCGCTCAAAGCCAAGGCACTGCACAAGGGATTGGACCAGCTCTGCGAAGAGGGGGCGACGCAGGTCTTCCGGCCGCTGATTGGTAATGAAGTGATTTTGGGCGCAGTGGGCGTACTGCAGTTTGACGTGGTACAGGCTCGCCTGCGGGACGAGTACCGCGTGAACTGCAAGTTCGAGGGGGCCAGCATTCATACCGTGCGTTGGATCGATGGCCCCGAGCGGGAAATGCAAAAGCTCATCGACAAAATGCCCGAGCGCCTCGCTCGCGATCATTCCGGTGCGCTGGTGTATTTGGCCAATTCCCGGGTGAATCTGGAGATGACCATTGAGCGTTGGCCAGACCTGCGCTTTACGGCCACGCGGGAGCAGTCGTTTTAACGGCTCCGGCTAAGCGTGTGCGGTCGGCTTTTTCCCGCGTCGCCCAGTTGCATTCTTTATAGGCCATTCACTGCGATTCACCACAGCTGTATGCGACAAGCTTGGTCTTCGTGGGATGAGGAGTTACGACGCGTTCTGCTTGCGAAGCCAGATCTATAGGACGTGCGACGGCGCCAGCATTTAGTTATGACGCCGAGGCGCTTGCGTGACGTAAGCCTGGGTGGGCCTGCCTAAAGCGGATATTCGCGTAGGCCCGACGCGAACCGGATAAGGCCCGCAGGGGAGCGGGAAGGACGCCCGCTCCCGCCAGCCAGGACAGGAGTCCTGTCTGGCGGCCCCGGTTTGCGGCGGATAAGCCGTAGCGACCAATCCGCGGCAGGCAGGCCCATCCAGGCCGAAACGGAGACTGCCTATTGCGGTTGATCTCTAAAGAGCTGTGCCAGCCTCTTCACCGCCAAGCCCGCATAATCCCGATCGCGAAAAATCAGGTGCAGCCATTGCTCACGTTGGCCGCCTTCGCGTAAGGGCAGGGGTTTGAGTTCGCCGCTGTCCAGCTGGGCACGAATTCGATGCTCAGGCAGCCAGGCAAAGCCCAAACCCGCACATACCGAGCGGATGGAAGTATCGACGTGACTCACAGTCCAGCGCTGCTCTGCCCCCAGCCATCCGGCGTCTTTAGAGCGCCGTGAGCCCGAGTCACGAACCACCAGTTGGCGATGTTGGCGTAAATCCTGAATATCCACAGCCCGCCCTAGGTGATGCAAGGGATGCTCAAGCTGAGCAACCGCCACAAAGCGCATGGAATAAACCGGCTCGCCCAAGAAACCCGGGGGCACCACCGGCAGCAAGGCTAGGTCGACCTCTCCCCCAAGTAAGGCTTCGTCGCCGCCGCCCAGAACGGTCTCCAGCAAATCTATGCGGGTGAGTGGTGCTTCTGCGGAAAAGCTCTCCAACACCTGAAACAAAATGTCCACCGGGTAGAGCTGATCCACGGCGAGTTTGACCTCGGCTTCCCAGCCATCACTCAAACGCTTGGCCGCCGTCTCTAGCTCTACGGCTTCTTGTAAGAGCAGTCTGGCCCTGCGCACCAACATCTGGCCGGTGGGTGTCAGCTCTGCCTTGCGGCCACGCACCTCAAACACCTTGAGGCCCAGCAGATCTTCCATTTTGTGGATGGCATAGCTAATGCTGGACTGGCTCTTGTGCATGAGCTCCGCGGCTTGGGCGTAGCCTCCGGCGTCGACTACGGCAAGCAAAGCCCGCCACTGCTCCAAGGAAATGCGTGCAAGCCCTTTCATTTATCTACTGAGTCGAAGGGAATGTACGAATAATCCCTCTTTTTCTTCATTGAGCCAATAGGTACTCTGCCTCTAAATTCATTGTTGCGAGTTCCCCATGGCGAAAAATCCTGTAGACCAACCCATCCACGGCCTGATGCAGAATCGCTGGAGCCCCTACGCGTTTGACTCCAGCCGCAGCGTTGCATCTGAGGACCTCGCCGCCATCTTCGAAGCCGCCCGCTGGGCCGCCTCGGCCTACAACGCTCAACCCTGGCGTTACATCGTGGGCGTGAAAGGCCGCAATGATGAAGTGTGGGAACGCATCCATGATCAGGTGCTGGTGGAAGGCAACCAGGCCTGGACTGCACATGCGCCGGTATTAGCTTTGGGCATCGTTCGCAGCGCCTATGAACATAACGACAAGCCCAACGGCACCGCCGAACATGATCTGGGCGCCGCCTCGGCCAGCCTCACGCTGGAGGCGACCGCGCGCGGTTTGGTGGTGCACCAAATGGGCGGCATTCTTCCGGATGTTGCCGCTGACCTCTTCGGCTTGGAACAGCCATTCAAGGCCCTCACCGGTTTAGCGATTGGCTACGCGGGCGACGGCAGTGCCTTGCCCGAAGACATTGCTCAACGCGACCAAAAGCCTCGTCAGCGCAAGCCCTTGTCGGAAATCATTCTGGCGGGTGGTTGGGATGACTAGGTCCCGACAGGTTCAACGCATTATTCCGGCCTTGGAAGCCTCAGACGGCGCCGGCGTGCGCATTCGCCGCAGCTTGGGCCAAAACCCCATTAGCCGCGCCGACCCCTTTTTGATGCTGGACGAGTTTGGCTCCGCTGACCCTGCGGACTACCAGGGCGGGTTTCCACCCCATCCGCATCGCGGCTTCGAAACGGTGACCTACATGCTCGCCGGCCATATGCGGCATGAAGACCACATGGGCAACCAGGGCGATTTGGGTCCCGGCGATGTGCAATGGATGACCGCAGGGCGCGGCATCATTCATTCGGAAATGCCGCAGCAAGAGGACGGTTTGATGCACGGTTTTCAGCTCTGGCTGAACCTAGCAGCGGCCGACAAAATGCAGCCGGCACGATACCGGGACATTGCAGCCAGCGACATCCCAGTGCATGAACTCGCAGGTGGAAGCACCCTCAAACTAGTGGCCGGGCAGATCGATGTCGAGGGGCATACGCTGCAAGGCCCCGTGCAATCCGGCACCACCCAGGCAGTGTTCGCCGATGTGCGGCTGCCGGCTGGCGCTCAGCTGATGCTGCCCCTCGCCCAGGAACTACAAGCCTTGGTCTACGTCTGGGCCGGCGAGGCCCATATCGGCGACAAGGCGGTGAGTGCCCAGCAGGCCGCCTTGCTCAACGACGGCGACGAAATTCGCCTGCACAACCCAGGCAGCGATGAGTTACGCGCGCTGGTTTTGGCCGGAAAACCACTCAAAGAGCCCGTCGCCCAATACGGGCCCTTTGTGATGAATACCCACGCCGAGCTAGAGCAAGCCATGCAGGATTACCGCGACGGGGTGCTCACCGGCGAGGTTCAGCCGGCCTGAACCGGCTCCGGCAGCCTTAAGGTGACCGTCTCGGCCAGCATCTGGCGAGCACGCAGGACCACGTCATCCATAGAGGGGGAGCGGGCGAACATTTTGCGCGCCCGCCGCTCGAACTCTTCTACGCTGGGCAGCTCGGGTAGATGCCAGTCGGCCATGGCCTGACGGCTCTTTGCCAAACGTTCTTCGGCCTGCAGGCGAAACTCAGCCCACGCCCGGGCTACCTCTGAGGATTCCCAACGCGCTTGCACGCTGGAGGTGATGTGCTCGGCCGAGAAGGTATCGGCCAACTGCTTGGCCACGCGATCAATTACCTCAGCCGAAATCTTGCGTTCGCCGGCACGCACATGGGCTGGTGGCTCTTTGAGATCCCACACCAATCCTACCCAGCTCAACATTTTGAGCAGGTAGTAAGTGATGTCGATCTCCCACCAGAAAAAGCCCTGGCGCACGCTAGACATGTAGTAGTGGTGGTTGTTGTGCCAGCCCTCACCCAGGGTGAGCAAAGCCAGCCAAAAATTGTTCCGTGAATCGTCTCCGGTGAGGTATCGCTGCTTGCCGAAGACATGGGCCAAGGAATTGATGAAGAAGGTGGAATGCCAGGTAATCACCGTGGAGAGGCAAAAGCCGACCACCAGCATCGACCAACCGCCCCATAGCCATAGCCCGACGCCCAGCGCAGCACCTGGCACCCAGTGGTAGCGATCTAACCAGACCAGCTCGGGGTAGCGAATGATGTCGGGCACATTGTCCAGGTTGGGATGCTGGGCGCGTTCATTGAAGATCCAGCCCAAATGGGAGAACCAAAAGCCGTATTCGCGGGGGCTATGGGAGTCGCGCGGCGTGTCCACGTATTTGTGGTGGTCGCGATGCTTGCTGGCCCACCAGATCAGGCCACTTTGCAGCGAGCTCTGCGCCAGTGCGCCCAGCACAAACTGAAAAACCCGGCTGGTTTTGTAGGCGCGGTGAGCGAAGTAGCGGTGGTAGCCAGCAGTCACTCCAAAAATGCGCAAGACAAATAGGCCAAAGCACACGGCCCACTCAGTGGCACCGGCATCCACCCAGAACAAGCCCAAGCAGGCCAGGTGCAGCAGCACAAAAAAGGTGAACATGGGCAGGCTGCTTGGGCTCAGCGAGCGGGAGTAACGCGGGGAATCAGTCATGGACTCTCTCAAATCTATCCAGTTGCCACGCATCCTTACGCGGCCTAAGTAAACATTTGTTCACAGCGCATTATACGGATTTCTGGCGAAGAATCGGTGAAGACTTCTCACACACTAGCTTCAACATAGGCAGCACTTTAGCTTCATGAAAGCAACAGCGGCCCCGCCTTGGGTCTGACAAGGTGTAAAAAGGGTCTTGGTAGCGAAGCGTTCACTCGCAATGTGTTTACTGTGGTTGACGCATGGCTTGCTGTTTACTACAGTTTCAGCATGGTCGAGATTGTCAAAAGCGCTACTTTTGACCGCTGGCTTCGCAAGCTGAAAGATGGTCGCGCGAAGGCGCGTATTCAGATGCGTATTGACCGACTCGCTCTGGGCAATCCTGGTGACGTTCAACCTATTGGGGAAGGCCTAAGTGAGTTAAGAATCGACTATGGCCCCGGTTACCGGGTCTACTACATGCGGCGTGGTGAACTATTGATTGTCCTGCTTTGTGGTGGCGACAAGCGCACCCAGCGGAAAGACATTGAAAGAGCTAAGACCATCGCTGACGAATGGATGGACTAACCAATGGCTGAAAAGTTTAGCCGGTACGAGACGGCTGATTACCTCGAAACCGAAGAGGACATTCGCCTTTACCTGGAAGCGTGCCAGGAAGATGGTGACCCCTCTTTGATTGCGGCTGCCTTAGGTAACATCGCAAAAGCCCGAAACATGACTCACTTAGCCAAAGACGCAGGAATGACGCGCGCAGGTTTGTATAAGGCCTTGTCTCCCAATGGCAACCCTAGCTTCGCTACAGTTTCCAAGGTTGCAAAGGCTCTGGGTTTGCGGATCACGATTCAACTGAGTGATCAACGCTCAGATGCTCAAGCCTGAACACATGGCCTAAGGCCCAATGCGCCCTAAATCCGGATGCTCTGCCAAGCCCGGCGCTGCCATATCCATAACAGCACCAGCGCCTGAACCCCCCTGTATACGGTCATGGCTAACCAAATGGCGAGCAGGCCCCCACCCAACCAAGGCCCCACCAGATAAGCAGCCGGCAGGAACAACAACCATTGAAAGCCCACGCTGACTAACATCACGGTGCGAGCCGCCCCTGCGCCTAACAAGGCTTGCATCAATATGAGACCACCCCCGTCCACCACCATGCCAAGGCCGATGAGCTGCAGGGGAATAGTGCCCATATCGACCAAAGCAGGCTCGTGGAGGAATAAAGAGAGCAAAGGCCGGGGCAGCAACACACACACAATGCCCATGACTCCAAAGATGCGCGCAGATAAGCGAATGACATCCCAGGCCCAAGCATGCGCCGATTCCGGCTGCTGGGCCCCCAAAGCTTGGCCCACCAAACTAGCCGCGGCGATACCAAAGGCCATACCCGGCAAAATGGCGACCAAGCTGAGGTTGATCAACACATTCGCTACCGCCAACTCGCGAGTGCCAACCTGGCCAATGATCCAAAACAGCGCGACAAAACCGCCGGCAAAGAAAATTTGTTGGATGCAGGATGGAAGACCCAACTTGAGCAAGCTGGAGAACTGCTCCCAGTGAGGCCGCGCCCGCATAAAACCATGCGGACGCGCATGCTTAAGCGCGGTGGCCGTGTAGATCAGGCTACCCAGAATGATTGACAAGGCGGTGCCCAAACCCGCACCCCGCGTACCTAATTCGGGCAAACCCCAATGACCGAATATGAGCGCGTAGCTGAGCAGCACATTCACCACATGCATGATCAGCAGCGTGCGCAAATAAAACCGCGTCTGATTCACCGCGGCAAAGAAGCCTCGGTAGGAAAAGTTCATGCCCACAAAAGCCACACCCAAGGCACGGGCCTCGAGGTAGGGCTGACCCTGGGCAATGGCAGCAGGATCATCGAGTACCCAGCCCAGTAATGTTGGTGCCCCCAGATACAACACGGCTGTGAGCGGTAGACCCAGGGTCAAAGACAAGAGCAAACCGGCGTTTAAGGGTCGCGCCGCAATGGCGGATTGGCCTTCACCCATCCGGCGAGCGGCCAAGGCCTGCACAGCACTGGATAATGCCGTCAGCGCAGCCACCGCCAAAAAGTGCAAAAAGCTCACCATGCCCACTGCAGCCAGTGCTGGCGCACCCAAGGCACCCACCATGGCGGTATCGATGAGATTGAGCAGGTTCTGCGAGGCCATTCCCCCAATGATGGGTAGGGCCAGTCCCCAAATACGGCGACGACGTTCGGCCGTCACGCCTCTGTCGCCATTAACCAATCGCCAATAATGCGCCGCACCTGATCGACGTTCAGCCCACTTTGGGCGGAAAACAATTCGGCTTGCACCTGCGGCAGGTTTAACTTCGCCAGCTCTTTGCGCGTTTGCAGCAACGCGCTCATGGCCGCGCCCCATCCTAATTTGTCGGCTTTATTCAGCAAACACAGCACCGGCAACCCACCTGCACTGGCCCATTCGACCATTTGCTGATCGAGCTCGGTCAGCGGGCGTCGCGCATCCATGATGACAACCACGGCACGCAGGGGCGGGTGATTCACGAAATACCCCTGCACCAAATCCGCCCATTGTCGGCGCACAGCCTGCGGTGCCTTGGCGAAGCCATAGCCTGGGAGGTCTGCCAGACGGGCATCTTCGGCCCAATCGAAGAGGTTAATCAGCTGCGTTCGGCCTGGCGTGCGGCTGGTGCGGGCCAGAGCTTTTTGCCCGCACAAGCGGTTGAGCGTAGAACTCTTTCCCGCATTGCTACGTCCAGCAAAAGCCACTTCCACCCCACTGGTGGGAAGTTGCGCAAGCTTGCCTACCGACTGAAAAAATCGGGTATTACGCCATTGGGCGGTGTAGTCCGGTTGCGTCATCCGCTAGAATGCTCCGCAGCATTGCCGAAGGTATTTGGAAACATTGGTCTGTTTTTCAGGTCCAAAGCTGCCAAATGCCAGTGGCTCGATTAATTGACAGAGGCCGTTTGCGATGAAACATACCTTGCTCCTGCTTTCCGTGCTGGGCTTCAGCATTCCTGCATTTGCCGACGATCATGCTGGCGGCAGCCACGCTGGTGACCCAGAAGCCGGTAAAGCCAAGTCTGCCGTGTGTGCAGCCTGCCACGGTGCAGACGGGAATTCCATGAATCCCGAATGGCCAAAAATTGCTGGCCAACACGCCAGTTACTTGGTGGGTCAGCTGCAAGCATACAAGTCTGGTGCACGCAAAAACGCACTGATGAACGGCCAAGCCATGGGCTTGTCCGAAGAGGATATGAAGGACTTGGCGGCGTATTTCACCGCGCAAGAAATGAGCGCTGGCGTCGCTGATCCTGAGCTGGTGGCTATTGCCGAACCCATTTGGCGTGGCGGCAAAGCAGACACTGGCACACCGGCCTGCAGCGGCTGCCACGGTCCTGCCGGCATGGGCAATTCAGCAGCACAATGGCCGCGCTTGGCCGGCCAGCACGCAGCGTATAGCGCAACCCAGCTCAAGCTCTACCGCGAAGGTACCCGTGCTGGAACTGCTAATGCACAGATGATGTCCCAGGTAGCCAAAGGCCTGACCGACAAGGAAATTGAAGCCCTCGCTTCTTACATGTCTGGCCTGCACCAATAAAGCACAACACTAAAGGCGTCTCATGAACCGCATTCTCGTGGTCCTCGCGCTGGCTTTGGCTTCGGCCTGCAGCGCGGCGGAAACTTCGACTCAGCAATATCAGCTAGAAGAACACTACAAGTCAGCGCGTAGCGACTTTCCAGACCCGGATAGCGCTCGCCCTGACGTCATTGAAGTGTTCTGGTATGGCTGCCCTCATTGTTACCAGTTCGACCCTGTTCTTGAGCAGTGGCTGGACGAGAAGCCAGACGATGTGAATTTCCGCCGGGTTCCCACGGCGCTAGGACGTGCTGTCGGCAAATTGCATGCGAAGGCGTACTACACAGCCGAACTGCTCGATGTTCTGGACCCAGTGCACCAAGCCCTGTTTCGGGCCATGCATCAGCAGCGCAAACGGCTCAACAGTGAGTCGGAGATTGAAGAAGTCTTCGTGGCCAACGGTGTGAGTGCCGAAGACTTTCGTGGAACCTTCAACAGCTTTGCCGTCGAGAGCAAAGTGGCGCAGGGCGAAAACTTAATTCGCGCTTTGGGCATTCCTGCAGTCCCTGCCATGGCTGTGGATAACCAGTACTGGACCAGCGGCCGAGAAGCAGGTGGTTTCGAAGGCATGATTTCGGTGGTGGACCATTTGGTTGAGCAATCCCGTCAACCCTAAACGGAACAATATCGGGAAGGGCGGCTACGAGCCGCCCTTTTTGTGTCTGCCGGCTTTATGGCTGGCGGCCATATTGCTGTGCGCCATACCGCCTAGTTACGCGCAAACCGTCACCGTATCCGGTGTTGAAGGGGCCTTGCGCGACAGCTTGCGCGCGGGTTTAAGTCTGATTGGGACGGCAGCAGACGCCGATCCCGTCTTGTTGCAAAGACGCCTACGGGCAGCCCCCCAAGAGCTGCGTTATGGGCTAAGGGCTTTTGGCTACTATGAACCGCAGATTCGTACGGAGCTGACACGCTTGGCGGAGGGCGGCTGGTCGGCCAACCTGCAAGTGGAAACAGGCCAGCCCACGCATTGGGAAGATGTGCAGATCCGGACCGAACCGCCCGTGAATGCGGCTTGGATCACATCACCGACAAAGCGTGCCGGAGTACTAGCCGGGCAGCAGGTGGACCACCGCGAGTATCGCGCTTTAAAAACCGCATGGATGGAAGCGGCTCAAGACGCCGGGTACTTAGACGCCCGTTGGCAGCGGCAGAAACTCATCGTCGATCCCAAATCTGCACTGGCGAGAATTGATTGGGTCATGGAGCTGGGCCCCCAATATCACTTCGGCCGCATCGCGATTGATCAGCCCATTCTCGACCCAGAGTTCTTGGATCAGTATGTTCCCGTGCACAGCGGGGACGACTTCAGCACAGATGCCGTGCTGGAGCTGCGACTGCGGCTGTTTGACCTAGATTATTTCGACAGCTTAGACGTGCAGTCCTCCCGCGACGCAGCGGCAGGTTTAGTGCATTTAGACATCAAAGCAGAGCCCAAACCCCCTCAAAGATGGCAACTTGGCGCTGGCTTCGGCACCGATACCGGCCCGCGGGTATCCGGCGCTGTGGAGCTGCGTTATCTCAACCGTGGCGGACACCGGCTGCGCGGTGAGGCACGTGTATCCGAGGTTCGTATCGACCTAAGTGGGCAGTACATTATTCCCACCGGACCAGAGCCAGGAGCGAACTGGACCCTGCGCAGCCAACGGCGCGAGGAACAGCTTGGAGACACCCGTACGGTGACCCTGCTCTCGGGCTTGGCGCGGAACCGCATCCAAGGGCCGCGTCTTTGGCAGTACTACGTCAACTACGAAGGGGAACGCTTTCGCTTCGCCGATGGCCTGCAGCAAACCGACCTCATCACGCCTGGCCTCAGTCTGACTTTGCGCCATGCCGACGATCTTTTATTGCCCCGGCGCGGCTACAGCGTGTTCATGGACCTGCATGGGGCCCATGACAGCTTGTTATCCAGCACCAGCTTTGCGCAGCTCCAACTGCGGGCGCGCTGGATTCACCCCCTCGATGCACGCAGCCGGCTGATTATTCGCGGCCAAGCCGGAGCCAACTGGCTGGATGAAGCCAGTGAGCTGCCCGCCACGCAACGCTTTTTTGCCGGCGGCGATAACAGTATCCGCGGCTATGACTATCGCCAAATTGCCCCACGCAACGACGCTGGTGAAGTGGTCGGTGGCCGCTACTTGCAGACCATTTCTGTAGAGGTCGACCGCCTGATTTGGGGCAACTACGGCCTAGCCGTATTCGCTGACCGCGGCAGTGCTAGTAATGCCTGGCTGCAGGATTGGGTGAGCTCGGTAGGGCTGGGCTTTCGCTGGCGCACACCCATCGGCATGGTCCGCGCCGATCTGGCGCACCCTCTGGACGATGCCGATACGCAGGTGCAACTGCATATCGGTATTGGCGGTGAACTATGACCCGCTGGTTTTTATATCGGTTTAGCCCCTGGTTGTTGGGCTGGTTCACGCTAGCGGTGCTTATCGCCGGTCTTCTGACCGAAACCGGCTTTAAGTTGCTCTGGGGCCAGGTGCGACATGTGCTACCAGCGGGGATTCATGTAGACCGGGTGGCGGGGTCTTTATTGGTAGGGCCGCGAATCTACGGCTTAGATTTGCAGTTTGGCGAGCTCCGAATACAGGCCCGATCCATCGAGATGGATTGGTCGTTGTTAGATCAGTTTGGGAGCCATTGGCAGCTGAGAGGGATTCGCCTGCGTGAGCTGGACCTGACCCTGCCCAGCGCGCAGGAGCAGCCTGTGCAGGATGAGCAAGAAGAACCCGCCACTTTGCAGTGGCCAGAGCTGCCATCACTGGTCATCGCCTCTATGGATCTGGGCCAGATCCGACTGTGGAATCACGATCAGCAAATCTTCCAGCCGCTGTTGCAAAGACTGCGCGCTCGCATTGAGATGCAGGCTGATCAATTGGCCATGGATGCGGCGCTGATTCATCTCAGCGGCCAACCCCCGTTACAAGCCTTGCTCCGCAGCGAGTGGCCAGAGCCTACCCAGGGCACGGCTGAGCTTCGCGTAGATGTATTGGACGCACAGGGCAAACAAGCTATTGGTCAACCTTTGACCAGCGAACTGCAGCTGAACTTGGCTCCCCACATCCAGGTTCAGGGCCAAATACGCTCAGCAGGGCTGAATGTGCAGCCATGGCTCGCCCAGGCCGAGCACCCGCTGGTGTTTGCCGGTGGACTAGCTTGGGATGGGAGCGACGCCACAGCCCGCTTGGACCAATGGGAGCTGAACACGCAGTGGCAGAATCATCCCATTGCTGTAACCCTGCCGCTATTGGTCTGGAATGGCGGAGTTGATCTGCCTGAGCGGGCTTCGCTGAGCGTCGCAACAGCCCAGGTGAGCGCCAAGGGCCAACTCAGCCAGCGTTCGGCGCTGCACATCGAAGCACACATACCGGCCGAATTACAGATACTCCCAGGCTGGCGCACCCCGCTAGAGCTGCGGGCGCAGGTTCAAGGCGATATGCGCAAGCCCTGGGCAGTTATTCATGGGCATCTGCAGGACTGGGAGGGCCCAGATCTGCGCTTAGCATCTGGAGACATTGCGGGCAGATTGTCGCTGGACACCTCCATTGCCAATCAGGCTGTTGTACGCCTGCAGCAAGGGGAATTGGCCGGCCAAACCTTGGACCAGCTTGAGTTAACCCTGCGCGGATCATTGGAGCGGCTGCAAAGCCAATGGCAGTTGCAGGCTTTAGGTGCAGATATCCGCGGTCAGGCCCAAGCGCGCTTGGCAACACCTGGGCAACGCCAGGCCAGTTTGGATCGCCTGGATATTCAACTGCGGCCGTGGGAGCAGTGGCGCCTAGACACACCCTTGCGCTGGACCGAGCAAGGCGCCGCTTGGCGAGTTGCAGGTGGGTGTTTGCGCAGCGCCGAGAGCAAACTCTGTCTGGGGGCAAAGCAGCAAGGCCAAGTGCGAAACCTGGAGCTCAGTCTGGGCGATTATTCCTTACAGCGATTAGCGCAGTGGGCCGGGCAAGCACCTAGCCTGGTTGATGGCCGTTTGAGTGTTGAGGCCAAGGCAACCCAAGCGGCAGATGGATCTTCGAGCGCGCAGCTGAACTGGACCACGGGCCCGGTACTACTCGGCGAAGTACCCGACACCAACATTCCAGGCCTACGCTGGGCACCGGGCGAAGGCAGCTTAAGTTGGTCGCCGCAACAAGCCCGCATGCGCTGGGAGTGGCCTTTGGCATCTGCTGATGGCGGAATCAGCGCCCAGGCCATTGTGAACAACGGCAACGACATCGAAACGGCGCAACTCAAACTTCAGTTGAGCGACTTAGGACGTCTGCGTGGATTACTACCCGAGGTGCAGCAGCTACAAGGTCAGCTCGCCGTAGACATACAAGCCCAAGGGCAATTGTCCTCACCGACTTACGAAGGTCAGCTGCAGTTACAACAGGCCTCAGCCCAATTGATTACACCCGGAATCACGCTGGATCCCCTAGAGCTTCGCTTAGATGGCAACCAAGATCAGCTCAGGCTACAGGGGCAGATTGGTAGCGGACGGGGGAAAATGGCGCTCACTGGCAGTGTGCAGCCGCTGCAGCAAAGCGCCAGTCTGCGCATACGCGGACAAAATTTTGAAGTTTTACGCACAGACCTAGGTCAGGTCGAGATTAGTCCTGAGTTAGAGCTGGACTGGCAAGAAGAGCTGCTCAATCTCAGTGGGCAACTGCGTATTCCCAAGGCCAATATCCATCCGGCGTCGTTGCCCACGGCTGGCCCCTCCTTCGTGGCTCCTTCACGCGATGAAGTCATCGTGGGCGAGGAGCTGACAACCCGGCGCAGCGGTATAGAGCTCGCAGCAGACATACGACTATTGGTCGATTCCAATGCACGCTTTGAAGGTTTTGGGCTCAAAACCAACCTCCGCGGAGATTTGCGAATTCGCCAAGAGCCCCAGCGCGAACCCACTGCCAATGGCACCTTGGAACTGATTGATGGCAGCTACAAGGCCTATGGACAGGACCTCACCATTCAGCGTGGCCGGCTGATATTTTCAGGTGGCGGCTTGGATGAACCCGGAATTGACCTGCGTGCCTTTCGCCAACCTCGGAGTGATATTCGCGTTGGTATCCAAGCTCGAGGCGCAGTGCGCAAACCAGAAATCAGCCTCTGGTCTGAGCCTGGGATGAACCAAACCGAGCAGCTTTCATGGTTGGTGCTGGGCCGAGGCAGTCAGAACCTGAACCAGGCCGAAGAAAGCAGTATGCAAAATGCCGCTTTGGCGCTGGGGCTGAAGGGATCAGACCTTCTGAGCAAGCGCTTCAAGGGCAAGTTGGGTCTGGACGAGCTTAGTATTGGAACTCGCCCCGGTGAAGACACCAGCCAAGCGGCGCTGGTTCTGGGAAAATATCTGAATCCCCGGCTGTACGTCAGTTATGGCATCGGGCTCTTCGAACCCATCTACAGCTTTCGTGCGCGCTATGAAATATCCTCGAAGTGGACATTACAGACCGAATCCGGGGTGGAATCGGGCGGTGACCTGGTTTACACCATCGAGCGCTAAACCCGCGTGCGTGCTGCTAGCCACACTTTTCTGTGCAAGCTTAGTGGGCTGCGGCCAAAGCGGAGATCTCTACATGGCGCCTGAGCCCAGTCCTAGTCTCCAACCCACCCCAACGGCGTCCCCGGCGCCCCAACCTGCAAAAAGCGACTAACCATGGATCACTTCTCCTACCGCAACGGTGTATTACATGCCGAAGAGGTGTCTTTTGAAGACATCGCCAAGCAGTTTGGAACGCCCTGCTTTGTCTACGCTCGGGCTACATTGGAACGGCATTACAAAGCCTTCGATCAGGCGCTGGCAGGCCTTGAGCATCGGGTTTGCTATGCCGTCAAAGCCAATTCAAACCTGGCCGTACTCGACGTTTTAGCGCGGCTGGGCTCTAGTTTTGACATCGTCTCCGGGGGCGAATTAGCGCGTCTGCAAGCCCTGGATATTCCCGGCGACCGAGTCGTGTTTTCCGGCGTCGGGAAAAGTGCGGCAGAAATTGAAGCCGCCCTTCGCTACGGCGTCCATGCCTTGAATGTGGAGTCCACAGCCGAGCTAGACCGCATTGCATCGATTGCCAGCAAACTCGATTGCGTAGCGCCTATTGCCCTGCGCGTGAACCCAGATGTCGACGCCAAAACGCATCCTTACATTGCCACCGGGCTCAAGGAGAATAAGTTCGGCATCAGTATGGATGCGGCGCTTGCCACCTACCAAAAAGCCCAGGCACACCCGGCCTTACGCGTGGTTGGTTTGGATTGCCATATTGGTTCTCAACTCACCGATTTAGCGCCATATACCGAAGCGCTAGACCGGCTACTGCAGTTGGTTGATGCCCTGGAGGAGCAGGGTATTCGCTTGGAACACTTGGATTTAGGCGGCGGCCTGGGGATTCGCTATCGCGACGAAACTCCGCCTGATCCTGCGGCTTGGGGTGATGTGCTGCGCCAACGTTTGCAAGGTCGTAATTTGGCGGTGTATATCGAACCAGGCCGGGCCATTGCTGGGCATGCCGGTATGTTGCTCACGCGAGTGGAGTACCTCAAACCCACAGCGCATAAGAATTTCGCCGTGGTGGATGCCGCAATGACGGAGCTGATGCGCCCCACGTTGTATCAGGCCTGGCATGACATTTTGCCAGTGCGCCCGCGTGAGGAGGCCGCTCAAGTGTGGGATGTCGTAGGCCCTGTGTGCGAAACCGGTGATTGGCTGGGCAAAGAGCGGGAATTGTCCCTGGCCGAAGGAGATTTATTAGCGGTGCGTTCCGCTGGGGCTTATGCAGCGGCGATGAACTCGCATTACAACACCCGTCCACATGTGGCTGAGGTATTGGTGGATGGCACGCAGCTGCATTTAGCACGAGCCGCAGAAACGGTGGAGTCTATCTTCCAACTGGAGCGGCGGTTACCTGTATGAGCACCCGCATCATCATTGATGGCTCCGGCTGGTTATATAGAGCCTTCCACGCATTACCTGAGCTCACCAACCCGCAAGGCGAACCCAGCCAAGCCGTGTTTGGCTTCGGCAACATGCTGCGGAAGTTGCTGCGTAACTTCGGCGACGAGCCCATTGTTGTTGTATTCGATGCTCCAGGCAGCACCTTCAGACACGAGCTGTATGCCGAGTACAAAGCGCAGCGGCCACCCGTTCCACCTGATTTGCGCTCTCAATTTGATCCTATTGTGGAATTGGTGGGCGTTTTTGGCCTGCCTATGGTGCAGATGAATGACGTGGAAGCCGACGACGTCATTGCCAGTCTGGCTCGGCAAACCGCCGACCCCGTCAGAATCGTGAGTTCGGACAAAGACCTGGCGCAGCTGGTGGATGAGCGGGTGGTGCTGTGGGATGTGTTCAAGAATAAAACGCTAGGCCCGGCGGAAGTCGAAGAGAAGTTTGGTGTACCGCCCAAACTGGTGGACCAATGGTTAGCTTTGGTGGGTGACAGCAGCGATAACGTGCCTGGCCTCAAGGGTGTGGGCCCCAAAACGGCAGCCAAGTGGCTCATGCAATTTGGTGGGCTACAGGAGTTGTTAGCGCAAGCCGACTCGGTCAAAGGCAAGGCCGGCGAGACCCTACGCGCAAACTTGGAACAAGTGGAATTGGCGCTGAGCCTCACCACCCTCAAATCCGATTTAGAGCTCAGCCAAAGCTGGGAGGACCTGCCCCGCCGGTCCTGCGACGAGCAAGCTTTAACCAACTTTGCCACACGCTGGGGCTTCAACAGCTGGTTGGAGGGGTCGGCTCCCCAGGCCAAGCCTGCACCCCCTTCAGATGCTGCTTCTGCAGCAGCAATAGAGCCCTCCACTGAGGGTCTGAATATCACCAGCATATGTGTGCAAAGCCCAGACGATCTGGAGCAGATGTGCGCAGAGCTGCGCCAAGCAACGCTGCTCGCGGTGGATACCGAAACCTCCAGTCTGGATCCCCTGCAAGCCGATTTGGTGGGGCTATCCTTTGCGGCCAGCGCAGACAAGGCCTGGTATGTTCCCGTAGGACACAACACCGAGCAGGCGCAGCTGGGTTTAGACGCCGTTCGCGATGCTTTGGCCACGCTACTCGGAGATGATGGTCCCGCGCATGTGCTGCAAAACGGCAAATTTGATGCGCCCATTTTGCAGCGCCATGACCTGAGCTTGGCACGTCCCTGGGAAGATACCCAGCTTCTGTCTTATGTCTTCGAGGCGCATGAGCGTCATGACATGGATAGCTTGGCGCAGCGCTGGCTGGGGCACGACACCATCCATTACGAAGATGTCGCCGGCAAGGGCCGCAAACAACTTAACTTCCGGGATGTGCCACTGGATGCCGCGACGGAATACGCCGCCGAGGATGCAGCCGTCACCTGGGCCCTGCATCAGCGTTTGAGCCAAGCGATTGAACAGGACCCGCAGCTGGCCTCCATCTACAACGATATAGAGAAGCCTCTGGCGCCAATTTTGGCGGCCATGGAGGGTCGGGGTATCGCCTTAGATTTGGAAGCCCTAGGCGCCGCAGACGCCGACTTCAGCGCCGAGATTGAAACTGAAGAAAAGCGCTGCCATGAAATTGCCGAAGGAAGCTTTAATCTGGGCAGTCCGGCTCAGCTCGGCCAGATTCTGTTCGACAAGCTCGGGCTTCCAGTGCTGCGTAAAACGCCCAAGGGCGCACCAAGTACCGCAGAGGATGTACTCGAAGAGCTTGCCGCCGAGCATGAATTGCCACGCAGAATTCTGCGTTGGCGCATGTTGTCTAAGCTGCGCAGCACCTACACCCGTGCTTTGGCCAAAGCGGTAAACCCCACAACACAGCGTGTGCATTGCCGCTTTCAACAGGCCGTTGCCAGCACGGGGCGCCTGTCCTGCGCCGATCCAAATTTGCAGAACATTCCCATCCGTCGGCCCGAAGGGCTACGCATTCGCGAGTGTTTTGTAGCGCGTGAGGGCTGGTCTTTATTGGCCCTGGATTATTCTCAGATCGAACTGCGGCTCATGGCCCACTTCTCTGAAGATCCGCTGCTCTGCGCCGCCTTTGCCGATCAAGTGGATATTCACAGGCGCACGGCTGCGCAGGTCTGGGACTTAGAAGAAGACCAAGTCAGCAGCGACCAGCGCCGCGCAGCCAAGGCCATCAACTTTGGGCTGATTTACGGTATTTCAGCGTTCGGGTTGGCACGCAACTTAGGCGTGGACCGCAGCGAAGCCGACCAAATTATGCGCCGGTTCTTTGGAGCCTTCCCTGGTGTCAAAGACTATATGGACCGGGTTCGCGAACAAGCCAAGAAAGATGGCGAAGTACGCACTTTATACGGGCGTCGGTTAATCCTTCCGGAGATTCGAGCCCGGAATGCCGCCCGTCGTCAGGGGGCCGAACGCGTAGCCATCAATGCTCCGCTACAAGGAACCGCAGCCGACATCATCAAACGCGCCATGATTAGCATTGATCGGCAGCTGCATGATGAAAGCGATATCGTGATGCTGCTGCAAGTACACGATGAATTGGTCTTTGAGGTCCGCCAGGGCCATGAAGAGCATTGGGCGCAGATCCTGCAACAAGAGATGGAAAGCGCCGCCGAGCTGCGCGTACCCCTGGAAGTGGAATGGGGATATGGGCGTAGTTGGGCCCAGGCGCACGGCTAAGGCAGGGCAGACTGAGCGCCAGAAGAGCGGCGCGTCTTGGAATGCAGGCTGCCCACAGGCTGCGTCATCCTGCTCAACATAAAGCTGTTAAAGACTCTTGGTTTTTTTTGCGGGGAGTAGGGAACTAAGGCCGGAAAGCCCCTGTCATAGAGTCGAGTGCTGCAACGGCGCTCGTTGCTGACCCATCTCCCTCCCTGGATGGGTCTTACCCGGTACCCCCAAGCCGGTGACCTCTGCCCCGGCGGCTTTGTCCGCCGGGGACTTTTTTATAAATATCAAGTAGTTAGAGCAGGACGATCACTATCGTCTCTAATAATACTCCAATGTATCTACTTGATTTTACGCTAGAAGTTTAAATATCCACGTTCACTGCGTGAAGCGCATTTTCTACAATGAAATCGCGCCGCGGCTCGACCTCGTCTCCCATCAATGTCGTAAAGATATCTTGAGCGCCTTCAGCGTCTTCGATGCGAACCTGCATGAGTCGACGCGACTCAGGGTCTAAGGTGGTTTCCCATAACTGGCCGGGATTCATTTCACCGAGGCCTTTGTAGCGCTGCACCGTCAATCCACGTCGGGCTTCTTTATCTAACAGCAAACAGGCTTCAATGGCGTTGCCCGCTTCAATGCGGCGTTCGCCCCGAATGATCACGGAGTCATCCTGCCACAGCGCATCCAGGCTCTGGCCAGTAGTGACAAGTCGCGAATACTCCGCGCTTTCAAAGAACTCCTGAGGCCAAATCACGGTGTACTCGCTGCCGTGCGCCATCCGAGTGGTCACAATTTCCAATGGCTGCCCGCTCGCAGCAGGGTGCGCTTGCACCTCATATTGCACACCGGCTTCAGGAAGGCTTGCCATCACCTGCCGCAACTGCTCTGCCCACGCATGCACCACATCGCTATTCACGAAATCAGGCTCGTTCAACATCGGCAGCCCACGTAAGGCGCGTGCAACGTCTTCATCGTAGCGCCGGCCCATACGCTGAATTAAACCCTCGCTGCGCTTGTAGGCACGCAGCCAATCAATAAGAGCGTTGCCAGTAATGGTCCCTTCAGCAGAATGCTCAATGCGGAAGTTCTGACCAGTGAGTTCCAAGAGGAAGTCTTCCAACTCCTGATCATCTTTGACATAACGCTCACTCTTGCCAATCTTTACCCGATATAGAGGTGGCTGGGCAATGTACACATGACCACGCTCAATGAGCTCGCCCATCTGACGGTAGAGCAGGGTTAACAGCAGCGTGCGGATGTGGGCGCCATCCACGTCGGCGTCGGTCATGATGATGATGCGGTGATAGCGCAGCTTATCGGGATCGAACTGATCTGGACCAATTCCACAGCCTAAGGCCGTAATTAAGGTGGCGATTTCCTCAGATTTCAGGATCCGTTCAAATTGCGCCTTCTCAACATTGAGCGGCTTACCTTTCAAGGGCAAGATGGCCTGGAAGTGCCGATCACGACCTTGTTTGGCGCTTCCTCCTGCCGAATCACCCTCGACGATAAAGAGTTCGGATTTGGCCGGGTCACGTTCGCGGCAGTCGGCCAATTTCCCAGGCAAACCGGCAATATCCAAAGCCCCTTTGCGTTGCGCCAGCTCTCGAGCTTTGCGCGCCGCTTCCCGCGCCCTGGCCGCAACGACAATTTTGTCCGCAACCACGCGCGCATCTCGCGGGTTCTCTTCTAGGTACTGTTTGATGCGGTCATACGCGACCGACTCAACCAAGGAGCGAACGCTGTCAGTGACCAACTTTTCTTTGGTTTGCGAAGAAAATTGCGGATCTGGAATTTTCACCGACACGATGGCTGTGAGGCCTTCTCTGGAATCGTCTCCGGTGGGATTAATCTTTTCTTTTTTGGTCAAACCTAAGCTGGTGAGGTACTGATTCATCACCCGCGTGAGTGCGGCCCTAAAGCCCATCAGGTGCGTTCCACCATCGCGTTGCGGGATGTTATTGGTGAAGCACTGCACGCCTTCATGACTGCTATCACTCCACTGCAAGGCAACTTCCACAGTGGAGTCTTCCCGCGTCTCGGTGAAGTAACAAATGGTGGGGTGCAGGGGATTCCGCGCGCGGTTGATGTGTTCAACAAAGGCGCGAATCCCGCCTTCGTAGCGCATCACATCCTTTTTGTTATTCGCCTCATCGATGAGGGTGATGGTCACACCGCTATTCAGGAAACTCAGCTCCCGCAGTCGGCGCGCCAGGATGTCGTAGCTGAAGTCGATGCGACCGAAGACATTGACCGACGGCAAGAAGGTCACACTGGTGCCTCGGCGCTCCGAATCAGCAATACGGGTGAGTGGCGTAGAAGGGACACCGTCCCGATATTCCTGGCGGAAGTGTCCACCATCACGGTGCACGTCCAAGCGCAGCTCTGCCGACAAGGCGTTCACAACCGATACGCCAACACCGTGCAAGCCGCCAGACACCTTGTAGGAGTTGCCATCAAATTTTCCACCCGCGTGCAGTGTGGTCATGATGAGCTCAGCGGCCGGAATTCCTTCTTTAGGGTGGATGTCCACGGGAATTCCACGACCATCGTCCGAGACGGTGACGCTTCCGTCTGCGTTCAGGGTGACTTCAACTCCTGAGCAATGTCCGGCAAGGGCTTCATCGATGGAGTTATCCACCACCTCAAACACCATGTGGTGGAGTCCGGAGCCGTCCGCGGTATTCCCGATATACATACCAGGTCGCTTACGCACAGCTTCCAACCCTTCCAGCACTTGGATGTTACTGGAGTCGTATGCCTTCTCGGAGGCCTCTGAGGGATTGCTCATACGGATTGGTGTCTCGGAAACATCCGATTTTACCACCGACCGCGGGCGCGTATTGGTTTTCGGTCTGCGCTTAATGTTTCACGTGGAACATCACCTGAGGCTTCTCCGCCCCCTCAGGCCAATCGCAGCCGGGCGAGCTCAGGATGGCTTGGCGTGTGCTCTGGGCGACGACGCCCAAAGCCGCCTGCATGGATTCCGACGACAACTCGGACGCCCAGTCATCCCACAACAGAACTGGCTCTACGCCAGCCTCTGACAACGAAGTGATGAGCGCTAATTGAAAGCACAGCGCCAAAAGTTTAGTTTGTCCTCGAGATAACCAGTCTTTTGCCATCCCTCGCTTGTCGCGAACGACAATGTCAGCACGATGAGGGCCAGCCAGGGTATATCCCATACGCCGCTCCGAGTCGCGCAGAGCAGCCAAGTGATTACTCAGGCCCTGTTTGACATCCCAGCCCGGGCGGAAACTCAATTCCAGGTGAGGAAGTCGATCACCTGCGAGCGAGGCCAACAAGGAATGAATACGGGGGGCAACAGCATCCCACTGTCGTTGCCGATACTGATGGACGAGGTCGGCGCACTGAACCAAGCCTTCATTCCAAATCTCAGGGTTTTGACCTTGTTGTCGAATGGCCGCGTTCCGCTGAGCTAGAACGCGCTGGTAGTTCTGCCAGGCAGCAAGGAATGGATGTTCCACGTGGAACACTAATCGGTCGAGCCAACGCCGGCGCTGTTCGGACTCCCGCAGAAAGTCCATGCTGCGCTGAGGCTCAATCAGGACACACGGAAAACGCCGCTGCAAAAACGAGCGCTGTGGCTCGACCTGTCGGTAACGGAAAGTAGCGCCATCCCGAGTCAGCTTTGCTGCTAACGGCAAGGCAGCGTCTTGAGCAACCCGAACCTTTGCGATGGCTAACGCCGAATCGTGCTCATGTTGAATGAGTTGAGCATGACGGCGACTGCGGAAACTCCGTTTGTGAGTCAGCCAGTACAAAGCCTCGAGCAAGGAGGTCTTTCCACTGGCGTTATCTCCATGGAGCAAGTTAAGGCCTGGCGCGAACTCAATTCTCAGCTGCGTGAAACAGCGGAAATGCTCCAGTGTGAGGTCAACAAATTCCACCGTCTGATGCTACGCAAGCAACCAGCACATAAAGACCGTTGTTCGCTCATTGAGTCGGTGAAATTGGCAACACTGTGCAACGCCAACCATCGCCATGAGGCGCCGCACAGGGCCGTGTTTGAATTGAGCTAGGTATGTAATGACTGGTGTCTAAGCAGCGACTACTTAGAGCCGCATGGGCATGATGACGAACACCGACTCTTCTTGACCAGGCACCTTAATGACACCACTTGCGTCAGGCCCGCTGAGTCCCAAGCTGAAATGTTCGTTGTCCACGGCGCCCAAAGCATCGAGTAGGTAAGACACGTTGAAACCAATAGCCATGTCTTCTCCCACGTAGTCGATAGACAACTCTTCTTCAGCTTCCTCGTGCTCGGGGTTATGACTTTGAATGGTCATGAGGTCCTTGTTGAGCTTCAGTCGCACGCCTCGATATTTTTCATTGGACAAAATGGACACACGTTGCAGCGATGTCTTGAAGCCTTGGGAGTCGCCGGTGATCCAATGATCACACGCACCCGGTATGACCCTTTCATAATCCGGGTAACGGCCTTCGAGCAGCTTTGTCGTAAAGCGTGTGGCGCCAATATGCGCTTGGAGGCTGCGCTCATTAAAGGCCAAACTGATATCTGCATCACCAGCTTCTTGTAACAACCGCATCAACTCCTGGATGGCTTTACGAGGAATGATGAGCTGCTGGGTAGCACTGACGTTGGGAAGCTCCATCTCAAGCGTATGTGACGACAGTCGATGAGCGTCGGTTGCTACGCAGCGAATGCCGTCCGGACCTACTTCCCACAACATGCCGTTTAAATAAAACCGAACATCAGCGACAGCCATTGCAAAGTGAGTCCGTGCCAAGGCTTGCTTAAGTTTTGGTGCTGGCAGTTCAATTTGCGTAGCGTTCTCAAGCGCATCTGTATGGGGAAAATCATCTGCAGATAAGCAGCTCAATACAAACCGGCTTTTCCCGCTTTTGATGAGCAATCGTTGCCCATCCAAACTGCAGTCAATGCGCGCGCCTTCCGGCAAGCTACGGCAGATGTCACCAAATTTACGAGCTGGGATTGTGATCGTGCCATCTGCTTCTCCACTGATGGGAATCTGCGTGACGACTTCTAGCTCTAAATCGGTCCCCGTGAGTGTGAGTTGGTCCCCATTGCTCTGCGCTAAGACATTCGACAGCACCGCCATAGTCTGACGTCGTTCAATGACTGCGTTAATTGTTTGTAATGGCGCGATCAGGTCATCGCGTTCGCAGCTAAATTTCATGATGCGGTCCTGGGTTTTCTTTTCTGGTTGTAATGGCTGTTGTAGGGGTTGTGGACTCTGTGGAAAAACGCGAAAGCACGTTCATTGCCAGTAACTTGCGTGCCCACTATGCCATGAAGCGGCTGCCGGAGATATCCCCCCATAGCCTGTGGATAACACGGGGACAATGGTGGACAAATTTTCCGCCAACAACTTATCCACAGTCCGTATACATGCTGTGCGCTCATGGACTCAGAGCTCTTTCCAAGGCTGTGAGGTCACTATCTACAGCTGAGTCTGAACGACGCAACTTGGCGATTTTCCGACAGCCATGCAGGATGGTGGTGTGGTCACGCTTGTCAAAAGCGGCGGCAATTTCCGGATAACTATGCGAGGTTAGTTCCTTGCAGAGGTACATCGCGACATGTCGAGGAAGGGTGAGCGTTTTGGTTCGCTTTTTCGAACTCAAATCTTCTTTGCGTATCTGATAGAAGTCCGCAACACGACGTTGTATGGACTCGATGGTCACCATACGTTCGTGGCTCATGAGCATGTGGCGTAGGGCTGCACGAGCAAAGTCAACGGTAATCGGCCCGCCCACGAGGCGATATTGAGCGTTCAACATCCGCAACGCGCCTTCCAGCTCGCGAACATTGGAGCGAATTTTCTCGGCCACGAAGAACGCCACATCTTCGCTCAGTTCCAAGCCCTCTTCTTCGGCCTTGGTCAGCAAAATGGCGGCGCGTGTTTCTAGCTCAGGCGGCTCAATGAACACGCTCATGCCGCCCGCGAAGCGATTCTTGAGGCGCTCGTCCAGCCCTTCAAGCTCGCGTGGATAGCGGTCACAAGTCATCACAATTTGATGGCCTTCATCCAGCAAGGCATTAAAGGTGTAGAAAAACTCCTCTTGTGTCTGACGCTTGTCCGCGAAGAACTGAATATCGTCAATCAGCAGTGCTTGCTGAGAGCGATAAAATTTCTTGAAGTCATCGGTGCGGTTGTAACGCAAGGCCGACACCAAATCCGCCAAAAATTTTTCAGCCGGAATCAGAGTAATGGCGGCATCCGGATTGTTGTTGCGGATGGTGTGCGCCACGCTGCGCATCAAATGGGTTTTTCCCAGCCCAGTGTTCCCGCAGATCAACAAAGGGTTATAGGCCCGACCAGGGCTCTGGGCGACCTGTTCGGCGGCGGCTTTGGCCACTTGGTTTGATTTGCCCTGAACATAGTTGTCGAAAGTTTGCCGCCCATCGATCACTTGCACGCCACCGCCGTAACGGCTAGCAGGTGCTGCTGGCTGAGAGTTACTGCTACGCGTAGCGGTGGTGCTTGCGTCGCCGCCGGAGCGCGGCGGGTCGCCAACATGAACCTCCACACGCGCCAAGCGCCCCTGGCTCGATTGCCGCGCCGCGTCTTGAATGCGGCCTAAGTAGTCTTGGCGAATACGGTCACACACCACCTGGTTAGGGGCGTATAGGCTCAGCCGCTGCCCTTCATCAATGGCCTGCAGAGGTTGCAGCCATGTGCTGATGTCCAGCTCGTCTATCTGTCCGTCCAGCCACCGCAATACGCGGGACCAGCTGTCTTCTGTCATGCTTATTTATGCCTCGGTGGCAAGGGTGTGCTGTTGGCTAGGTGGGCTGCGAACAGCCTGCGAAAGGCAAGCATTGTGCAACTTGTGGATAAGTCCTGCATCTCTTGATTACACAGCTTGTTAGGCCCTATAATGCGGGGTTGATTTACCCCATTTACCGAGAACGTCATGAAGCGCACTTTTCAACCTAGCGTCATCAAGCGCAAGCGCACCCACGGTTTTCGCGCCCGGATGGCCACCAAAGGTGGTCGCCGCGTGATCAAAGCACGTCGCGCCCGCGGTCGGCATAAGCTGACGGTCTAAGCGAGGTCGAAACTTCAGCTAGCACTTGCATGCCCCATGGGTGCATTGGTTTAAAGCCTGCGCTTGATGACAAAGCGCGCTGATGAATCAAGCACACCTCTGGTATACAAGCGTTGGTCACCGTCGACCAAGCGTCGCTCCTAGTTCAAGCTGAGATCAGATTCATGCCAGAGCAATACCGACCCTGGCAACGTGTCCGTAGTAAGTACGATCACCAGAATCTGTTGCGGCGTGGAAAGCGGCAATATATCGGCCCCTTGGTGGTTCGCAGTTGCGATAACCACCAAGGGGCTGCGCGTTTGGGGACTGCTATTAGCAAACGCAGCTTGCGCCGTGCCGTCGATCGCAACCGCGTCAAGCGCCTCATTCGCGAAAGCTTTAGACACCAGGCCACACAGTTACCCTCGGTCGATGTGGTCATCAGCCTCAGCCAACGCGTGCGCCTCGATAACGAGCAGCAGTTGAATGCGGCACTGGATAAAACATGGCGACGCTTGAGCGAATTGCCCTAGCCGTCGCCGCCGTCATCATCCGCGGATACCAGCTATTTATTAGCCCCTTCTTGGGTCCGCGCTGCCGTTTTTATCCGAGTTGTTCACAATATGCGCGCGAGGCACTGCGCGAACATGGCTTGTGGACTGGAAGTCGCTTGGCCATACGTAGGCTCATGCGCTGTCACCCTGGCCACCCCGGTGGCTGCGATCCAGTGCCGCCGCAAGGCACACGGATCCCCTGAATTCATTTCGGATACTCACCATGGAACAACTGCGACTGATCTTGCTGGCCGGCCTGGCCTTTGTGGGGATACTGCTCTATCAACAGTGGCAGCAGCAGTCCGTACCGGCCTCAGTTGCGAATGCCCCTTTGAGCGCATCGGCCCAAGAGCTGGCACCAACCGCGGCAGCTACCCAAGCCCCAACAGCGGATGCACCTCCGCAACTACCGCAGGACATGCCAGATCAACCGCAGATCGAAGCACGGCCAATTGGCGGTGACAGCCCCTCCTTGTGGGTGCAAACCGATGTGATGGAGGCGCGCATCAGTCTGACCGGCGGGGATATTAAAGAAGTACGCCTGCTGGAATACCCGACGACCTCAGAGCCCGACGCGCCTCCATTGAGCTTCCTGGACGATTCCAGACAGCGCTTTTTTGTGGCGCAAAGCGGTGTAGTAAGCGCCGAAGGTAACAGTCCGCTGCACACCAGCCGCTGGACCACATCGCATGCGCAGGGCCGTTTGGAGTTACAAGCGGGCCAAGATCAACTTCCTGTTCAGTTCACGTGGACCGGCGCCGACGGCCGCCAAGTGCAGCGCACTTATCACTTCAAGCGCGGCAGCTATGAGGTGGAGGTGTCGCAGACTCTCTCCAATCAATCTCAAGCCCCATGGACAGCGAGCCCTTACTGGCGCTTCGTCCGCAATCTCGGCGGTGGAGATTCCGACGTACCCTTCGTGAATACATTCACCGGTGTGGGAATGTATGAGCGGGATGGGGATCGTTACAAGTTCCGCAAACACGACTTAGGCGACTTGCAAGATGAACCCGTGGCCGTCACTCAGCCTGCTGGCTGGACCGCCATCATGGAACATTATTTCCTCGCAGCCATTATTCCGCCGGCACAGGAAAGCAATAACCTCTACGCCCGGCCCAGCAAGATTGCCGACTTCCTCACCGAGTATGTGGCCGAGCCCATCCAAGTCGCACCGGGCGCCAATGCCGAACACAGCGTGAACCTCTATCTAGGCCCCAAACTGCAAAACGAGTTAGGCGACGTGGCGCCAGGCTTAGAGCTCACCATCGACTATGGGCTGCTCACGCCGATTTCCGAGCCGCTGTTTTGGGTGATGGACAAGTTTCATGACCTCACCGGTAATTGGGGCTGGTCCATCATCCTCGTGACGCTGCTGGTGAAGGCCTTGTTCTTCAAGCTCTCCGAAGCTCAATATCGCTCCATGGCGCGGATGAAGAAGTTTGCGCCGCGTATTCAGGCCCTGAAAGAGCGCTACGCGGATGACAAGCAGCGTCTGCATCAATCCATGATGGAGCTGTATCAAAAAGAGGGCTTCAACCCCTTGGCAGGCTGCTGGCCCATGTTGGTTCAGTTTCCGGTGTTCATCGCCCTGTATTGGGTGCTGCTCGAGTCTGTAGAGCTGCGGCAAGCCGATTTTGTCTTGTGGTTGAACGACCTCTCGGCTCCAGACCCCTTCTTTGTGCTGCCGGTTCTGTTCGGCGCATCGATGTTTTTGCAGCAAAAGCTCTCCGGTCAAGCCATGACCATGGAGCCCATGCAGCAGAAAATCATGACCATCATGCCCATCGCGCTGACCGTCTTCTTTGCCTTCTTCCCCAGCGGTCTGGTGCTGTATTGGTTCGTTTCCAACCTGATTGGTATTGGTCAGCAGTGGCTGATCACCAGGCGTATGGAAGAGCCTGCGCCAGCAAAGGCCTAAACGGCCACCGCGCGCGGCGCCTTCGCCCTCCTTACGGTGACTGACACCATTGCGGCTATAGCGACGGGCCCGGCGCCCGGGGCCGTCGGTATTGTTCGCTTAAGTGGGCCGCAGTCCTGGCCCATTTTGCAAAGCCTCTGTGCACTTCAAACGCCGCCATTGCCGCGGCAGGCGCGCTTGGTGAAGGCGCGTGATGAGAAGGGGGCCGTTTTGGATGAGGGCTTGGCCCTAGCCTTTAAGGCACCTGCCAGCTACACGGCCGAAGATGCCGTAGAGCTGCAGATGCATGGCAATCCCTACATTCTGGATGCCATCCTCCAGCGCTGCATTGCGCTGGGTGCGCGCCTCGCACTGCCCGGCGAATTTAGTCAACGTGCTTTTGAAAATGGGCAGTTAGATCTGGCGCAAGCCGAAGCGGTGGCCGACCTTATTGCTGCCGAGTCTGAAGACGCCGCACGTGCCGCTCAGCAAAGCTTACAAGGCGTGTTTTCCCAGCAATGCGAAGAGCTGGCGGTAGACACCCTGAGCCTACGGAGCCTGATCGAAGCCTGGCTAGATTTTCCCGAAGAGGATATTGGCCTCGCCCAGCGTGAGGATTGGGCCAGACGGGTCGATGAGCTACGCCATCGGCTGCAGACTTTGGCCCAGCAAGCCGAAACCGGCGTGCGTCTCACCCAAGGCATGGATGTGTTGCTGGTGGGCGCTCCCAATGCTGGCAAATCGACGCTGCTCAATGCCTTGGCGCGGCGCGAAGTGGCCATCGTCAGTGACCTGGCGGGCACCACCCGTGATTTGGTCAGCGAACATCTGCGCCTGAACGGCGTTCCGGTCCGCATTATTGATAGTGCGGGCCTGCGTGAATCTTCCGACCCCATTGAACAAATGGGAGTCCAGCGTGCCCATGCAGCAGCACAAACCGCCGATAGGATTATTGCCCTTGATGCCCCTGATGCCCCCTTGCCGGAACTACCAGCGAGTTGGGAACCACGGGTATTGCGTGTTCACAACAAATGCGATGCCTTGAACCAAGCAGCCGGCTGGCAAGGCGGAGAACTCCATCTATCGGCCAAAACTGGCGCTGGGCTGGATCAACTGGCACTCGCTGTGGCGGGGCGCCAACCTCGGCAAAGCGGCTTTTCTGCCCGCCGCCGCCATTTAGAGGCGCTGGCACTCGCCGAGCAGCATCTCGCCCAGTGTCAGCCGCAGTTGGCTGAGGTCAACACTTTGGAGCTGGCGGCTGAGGAGCTGCGCTGCGCGCAGGAATCTTTGAGCGAAATCACCGGCGAGGTGCATACCGAAGATTTGCTCGGCGCCATTTTCTCCACCTTTTGCATCGGTAAATAGTCTGCTCCGATTCCCGGCTCTGTTCCCAGCGAGGCTTTAGTTTCTGCGATGATGGGAAGGTCATAACCCAAGCAGAATGCAAAGGTGGGAGACCCAATGAGCGATAGGCCGATCAATCAGCATGCTGATGACGATCCGCAGGAAACCCAGGAGTGGCTAGAGGCCCTGGAAGCGGTAATTGCCCGTGACGGCCCAGAGCGAGCGCACTGGCTTTTGGAAAAACTCATTGAGAAGTCCCGCCGCTCAGGGGCTTATATCCCCTTTCAGCCGCATACGGCCTACTGCAACACCATACCGGCCCATGCCGAGGCCCGCTCCGATGGTGATCACGCTCTGGAGTGGCGCATCCGCTCGCTCATTCGATGGAATGCCATGGCCACCGTGGTCAATGCCAACCTCGAACATGAAGGCTTGGGCGGACATATTGCGTCTTTTGCCTCTGCGGCCACCCTTTATGACGTCGGCTTCAACCACTTCTTCAAAGGACCGGATCATGCCGAGGGGCCAGACCTGGTGTACATCCAGGGCCATTGTGCGCCCGGCGTTTACGCCCGCGCATTCTTAGAAGGGCGCATTGGCGAGGATGATCTGCGCCGCTTCCGCCGCGAAGCCAATGCGCCGGGTTTGTCCTCCTACCCCCATCCCTGGTTGATGCCAGATTTTTGGCAATTTGCCACCGTGAGCATGGGTTTGGGACCCATCATGGCAATCTATCAGGCCCGGCTCATGAAATATTTGAACAACCGGGAGATGGACCAGCGCAGCCACCGAAAAGTCTGGTGCTATTGCGGCGATGGCGAAATGGATGAACCAGAGTCTCTGGGCGCCATCGACATTGCCGCCCGCGAAAAGCTCGACAACCTCATCTTTGTGGTGAACTGCAACCTGCAGCGCCTGGATGGTCCAGTGCGGGGCGATGGCAAGATCATCCAAGAGCTGGAAGGTGTGTTTAGAGGCGCCGGATGGAATGTCATCAAGGTGGTTTGGGGCTCTGCCTGGGATCCGCTGTTGGACGCCGATCACAGCGGCAAGCTGCAGCAGCTGATGGATGAAACCGTTGACGGTGAGTACCAAGCCTTCAAAGCCCGCGGAGGCGCTTATACCCGAAAGCATTTCTTTGGCAAATATCCGGAAACCGCTCGCCTGGTTGAGCGCATGTCGGATGAGGAAGTCGGCAAGCTCAACCGCGGCGGTCATGACCCGCACAAGGTGTACGCCGCTTATCACCGCGCGGTGAACCAAAATAATGGCCGACCAACGGTCATATTGGCCAAAACCGTCAAAGGCTATGGCATGGGTGAGGCCGGTGAAGGCCAGAACATTACCCATCAGCAAAAGAAAATGGGGGAAAAGGCGCTCAAAGAATTTCGGGATCGCTTCGAGCTGCCGATCACCGACGAGCGCATTGCTGAAGCGCCTTTCTACAAGCCACCCGAAGACTCGCCGGAAATCCGCTACTTGAAACAGCGGCGCGAAAACTTAGGCGGATATTTACCGCAACGCCGCAGTGAGGTCGACGCACTCCCCATCCCGCCTTTGGATACCTTTAAGGCCCTGCTGGAAGGCACCGGAGAGCGGAAAATCTCAACCACCATGGCTTTTGTCCGCCTGCTGGGCACTCTGGTGCGTGATAAAACCATCGGCTCCCATGTGGTGCCCATCGTGCCGGATGAAGCGCGCACATTTGGCATGGAAGGCATGTTCCGGCAGCTGGGTATTTACTCGGCTGTGGGCCAGAAATACCGGCCAGAAGACGCCGACCAACTCGCGTTCTACAAAGAAGATATCCGCGGCCAAATTCTGGAAGAAGGCATTACCGAGGCCGGCAGCATGAGCTCCTGGATTGCGGCCGCCACCAGTTATGCCAACCACGGGGTGCCCTTACTGCCCTTCTACATCTTCTACTCCATGTTTGGTTTCCAGCGCATTGGCGATCTAGCCTGGGCTGCCGGTGACATGCGTGCCCGGGGTTTCTTGCTAGGCGGCACAGCCGGCCGGACAACCCTCAACGGTGAAGGGCTGCAGCATGAGGATGGTCATAGTCATATTCTGGCCGCCACCATCCCCAACTGCCGCAGCTATGACGCCACCTTTGCCTATGAAATCGCGGTCATCGTTCAGCGTGGCCTGCAGGCAATGTATGGGGAGCAGCAAGACCATTACTACTACCTCACCCTGGAGAATGAAAACTACGAGCACCCGGCCATGCCAGAGGGTGTGGAAGACGGCATCATGCGGGGCTTATACCCCTTTGCCATGGCCACCAAGCCCAAGAAAGCCCATGTGCGCCTGATGGGCTGCGGGGCCATTTTTCGAGAGATTCTGGCTGCCGCCAAGATGCTCGAAGAGGACTGGGATTGCAGCGTCGATGTGTGGGCTGCTCCTAGCTTTACCGAGCTTGCTCGCGATGGTCAGGACGCTGCCCGGCGCAAACTACTGGGGCACAAAACCGAAATTACGCCCTATGTGGAGCAATGCTTAGCCGACAGAGACGGCCCCGTTGTGGCCGCCAGTGATTACATCAAGGCTTGGCCAGAGATGATTCGCGGCTTCGTACCGGCCACCTTCCATACGCTGGGCACGGATGGTTTTGGTCGCTCAGATACGCGTGAAGAGCTCCGCGCCTTCTTCGAAGTCGACCGCCGCTGGATCGTACTCAGCGCCCTTCAGGGTTTGGTGGACGATGGGCTCAAGCCGGCGAATGTGCTCTCTAAAGCGCGCAAGAGCCTGGGAATTTCCGCCACTCACCGCAATCCTCGCCTAAGTTAAGAAGGGGCCAGCTATGGACATTCGTATTCCCGATATTGGTGACTTCGACAAGGTCCCAGTCATCGAGGTACTGGTGGCTGAGGGTGATACCGTGGCTGCTGAAGACCCGCTCATTGTGCTGGAGTCGGACAAGGCCACCATGGAAGTTCCGGCGCCGGCAGCGGGGACCATCACCAAGCTGCAGGTCAAGGTTGGTGACGAAGTGGGTCGAGACGACGTCATTGGCAGCTATGAGCCGGCCGACGACGATTCGGACGCCGACCCCGACCCCGACCCCGACTCGGATGCGGAGGACTCGACGACCGACAAGGCCGCCCCCAAGAACACAACGCCTGCAGACGACCAAGAATCACAGTCCGCCGACGACTCCGAGCCTCAGACCAAGCCGGTGACGGTTCCCGATATCGGCGACTTTGACAAAGTACCGGTCATCGAGGTGCTGGTAGCTGAGGGTGACAGCGTAGCTGCTGAAGATCCGCTGATTGTGTTGGAGTCGGACAAAGCCACAATGGAGGTTCCGGCCCCGGAGGCTGGCACCGTGACAACGGTCGTGGTGAAGCAGGGCGATAGTGTCGGTCAGGGTGACACTATCCTCCATCTGCAAACTCAGGCATCCGCCCCGTCCGCCGCGGCAAAGGATGACGCCGCCGCTCGGGAGGACAAGCCTCAGCCCAGCCAAGACGCTGCTGACAAACCCCAGACTTCAAGTCCGCGGGATGACAGCAAACCCCCACCGGCTGGTAAACGGCCGGTATCGGCCGCGGAACTACCCTATGCCAGCCCCTCCATTCGCAAGTTTGCCCGCGAACTCGGTGTGGACTTGCAGCAGGTCAAAGGCTCGGGGCGTAAGGGCCGCATCCTGCGCGAGGATGTGAAGGAGTTTGTGCAGCAGCGCCTGAGCTCCGACACCGGCGGCGCCGGCTTGCCACCAGCGCCGCAGGTGGATTACGCCAAATACGGCCCGGTGGGAGAGCTGCCTTTGGCCCGCATTCGGCAAATTTCCGCCACACATTTACACCGTAGCTGGCTGCATGTACCCCATGTCACGCAAAACGACTGGGCCGACATTACCGACCTGGAAGACTTCCGCAAACAGCACAATGCCGATGGTCCTCCGACCAAACTCACCTTGCTGGCTTTTGTGCTCAAGGCCTGTGCGGTTTTACTGCAGCGCTATCCCGACTTCAACAGTGCCCTGGCTGCAGATGGCAAGCATCTGATTCGCCGCCAGTACTGCCACTTGGGCTTTGCGGCTGATACGCCCAATGGCCTCGTGGTGCCCGTGATTCGCGACGTCGATCAAAAATCGCTGAGTGCACTCGCCGCCGAGGCGGCGGAACTAGCTGCCAGCGCGCGTGCGGGCAAACTCAAACCAGACCAAATGCAAGGAGGCTGTTTTTCTGTATCCAGCCTGGGCGGTATTGGTGGCTCGCATTTCACCCCCATCGTCAACAGCCCGGAGGTAGCGATTTTGGGCGTGTCCAAAGCGGTGATGCAGCCGCAATGGGATGGCCAGAGCTTTGTGCCGCGGCTGATGTGTCCGCTGAGTTTGTCATACGACCACCGCGTCATTGATGGAGCCGCCGCCGCGCGCTTCACCACCGAACTCGCCAGCATCCTGGCCGACATCCGCCGTTTATTGTTGTAGGGCCTGGATTCATAGAGATGCTCGCGCATATCCGGCACTTTACAGGCGCTACAGTCGGCCACGCTGGCGACATTGCGCCGGATGCTCGCGATGCGACCTTTGCTTCAGTTTGTGGCACAGTGTGCCCAGAAAGCCGCAGATGGGGCCGCTAGGGCTTGGGCTGCGTGCATGATTAACGATTGGGCCTGTAGCTACAGGCTTTGAGGACAATTGCAAGGAGTGAGACACATGTTGCGTACCGTAGCGACGCTACTGCTGCTGCCGGCCGGATTGGCCATGGCTCAGCAACCGCCAGCTTCCGAAGTGGCAAAACTGGGCATTGAAGGCACCGAATACACCCCTTTGGGAGCGATTCGGGCGGGCAGCAAAGACGGCAAGATCCCCGAGTGGACGCCGTATACCCCCTACGACAGCCTGATTGAAGAACCACGTTGGTTGGATGATCGCTACGCGAACGAAGAGCCTTTGTTCACGGTGACGCAAGCCAACATGGACCAATACGCGGATTTGCTCTCCGAGGGCCACAAGCGTCTGCTAGAGCGTTACGACACCTACAAGATGCATGTGTACCCCAGCCACCGCGATGCGGCCTGGCCGGACGAAATCTACGAAGCCACCATCAAGAACGCCAAAACAGCCTCGCTGGAAGGCGGCGACCCCGATAAGTTGCGGAATGCCACTTTGGGCTTTCCTTTTCCCATTCCGACCACCGGAGCGCATCCGTGGTGGAATCACCGCTTGAAATGGCGGGGCAACGAGGTCGTTCGCTACAACAACCAGGCTATCGTGCAAGACAACGGCAGCTTCCAGCTCACCAAGATCGTGGAAGAGGTCAAGTTCAAGTACGCCAACCTCGAAGAGCCTGGGACGATGAATGGCCCGGATGACATCTTCCTGTGGTATCTCTCCACCACCACGGCCCCACCACGGATTGCTGGTCAGCTGCTGCTGGCCTGGGAACATGCCGATTACCGTAGTGCCTGGCTCTACAACCCCGGCCTGCGCCGTATTCGTCGCGCTCCTTCCGTGGGTTACGACAACCCTTATGAAGGTACCGACGGGCAGCAGTTCTACGACCAGGTCGACATGGTCAACGGCAAGCTAGATCGCTTCACTTGGAAGCTGCTTGGCCGCAAGCCCATGATTACCCCGTACAACAGCTACAAAATCAACTCGAATCAGCTGAAGTTCGATGAGATTTTGGACGGTCGTCACATCGATCAAGACTTGGCGCGTTACGAAATCCACCGCATGTGGGTGGTCGAGGCCAACAACAAACCAGATGTACGGCATACCTTTAAGAAGAAGGTGATTTACTTCGACGAAGACACCTGGACTGCCACCATGCTCGATAACTACGACCATCGTGACGAGTTCTACAAATTCCAAGAAGGCCACCTGATCTGCATCGAGACCATGCTCACCTGCTCCACCGTGCCCGAGCTGATCTACGACATGCAGTCGCGCACCTACTTCGCCACCGCCATGATCAACGAAGACAAGCCCAACGACTTCACCGTCGATTTGGAAGCCAAAGACTTCGAACCCAACAAGGTGGCCCGGCGTACCCGCCGCTAAGCCTCGCTGCACAGCGAAAGCCGCTCTTCGGAGCGGCTTTTTTATGCTTGGCAGATCAGCGGAATGCGCCGCTTGTGGTTTGGCAACAGCGAGCCAGGTGTGGGCCCCTAGCGGGCGCTGCCCACTGCGCAGAGCGATAAGGCTAAGACCGACGGCAGCGCGTTAGGCCTGGGCAAACATCGCGTCTGAAGAGCCCAGCAGGGTGGAGACCAAGGCTGAGTGGTCTGCTTGCCCAGCAGCGCTGCTCCAGCAGATGTTGGCCGCGGCCGGTTGTTGTTGGCTACGCGCTAACCATAGCTTTAGCGCTGCTCCACCGCCCTGCAGAACATCGGTGCCCACGCAGGGGCTCAGCATGGCAGCGCTTTCCAGCACCGGAAGCTGCACCACATTGTGCAGCGCAGTAAGCAGTTTGGGCCCAATGAACTGGTCTGGCATGCCGCCATGGTTGGCCTTAAGCAAGCGCTGCGCGCTGTAATGGTAGTGATCCAAAAAAGGATGACGCCCGCCGCCCAGGTCTGTAAACATCAAAAAGGCGTTATGCACTTTTGTCCAGGCGCGTGGAGTTTGGCGATGCCCTGTGGTTGTCTGATCCACCCAGACTTCCCGGCCCACCGCCATATCCATGTGCTCTGGCAACATAAAGCGCTGCGGCGCAAAGATCAGAAAGTCTGCGTCCATCCAGATGACTCTGGAGCTACGGCGCTGCTCTAAACGTTGCTGCAACAAGCCCAGCCGGGCGAGATCAGTGGCGATGATGCGCCGCTGAGCCAACTTGGTTTGCAGCGCAGGCGGGATGAAACTAAAAAGCTCATCTCCCAGCCATTCATAATCAAAATGCTGCGCTTGGGCCCAGTCTTGCACCGAGCAAATGCAGCGCTGCAGCCATTGGGGCTGCGGCCCCGGAGGGCCGGACTGCAGCACCAAGGTTGTCATGCCGGAAGGAGGCTTTAGCCGGTGATGTAGGCCAATAAATCCACCACCTGCTCCGGTGTTTGTGCCCAGGCATTGGCGGCTTGATCCACTTCTTTGAGCGCATGCACCAAGGCTTCGTCGTGCAAGCTGATGTAAGGCTTAGCCAGAGCAGCGCATTGGCCCGCATCAAAGGCCGCATTCCATTGCCGGTATTTGTCACCGAAACGAATCACCGCCAAGTCACACTGTGCGATGAGGGTCCGCGTGCGCATGGCATTCACCCCGGAGGACTTATGATCTCGCCAGTAGCCTTCAGATGTAGGCTCCAGCAGATCGCCGGCGGCATCGCTGGCGGCGTGGTCGGTGACCGCAGAGGTAAACCGAATATCCAGTCCGCGTTCGCTCGCGCCTTGGCGGATTCGATCGCGCCAGTCCGTATGAATTTCGCCCGACAAATACACAGTCCAAGTCATGGCATCGCTTCATTCAAGTGGGCCGCGCAGTATACCGCCGCAGCCATGTCCAGCCTGCGTCTAGAGGGGGCTAGCGCCGGTGCTAGGAGGCATTGCTAATGGTGTCTTCGAGCAAAATGCTCCAACCATGTTGGTCTTTTTGCCAAATCTGTTGTTTGGTGGTGACCGAGCGGTAATTGTTCGAGCGGTAATCCTGCTCGAACTCAACGAGCAGCCGGTCGAGATTGCCGGGGTACTCCAAAATGGTGATTTGGTCTAAACGCAGGGCAATCCACGTCTTGCGGCTGTTGACGCCATGTTTTTGGCTCACAAAAGCGCGCCGGTCCAGGCCGCCAATGCGGGCTTCCGGATGGTAGTGCTCGCCGAGCATCTCAGCATCCAGCGATTCCCAAGCCAGCTGCCATTCCTGTAGCCGTTCCAGCGCAGCCTCTTTGCGCGCTTGGCGTTGCTGGGCCGTCAGCCACTGCACATTATCACTGAACACCACCCTTGTCTGCCCTAAGTCCACAAAGGGCTTCAGGCTGTTCAAGTCCGGATTGGTGAGCGTGAGGCATCCTTCTGATGACCGTGGTGGTCGCAAACCCGGTTCGTCGCGTTGGGGGTTGCCGTGTAGCCAAATGCCATAACCGGTCCGCCCTTCAAGCCGGTCCAATTTATTGGGGTAGTCCACAGGCCAGGCGCCATCGCCATACAGCGCCGGTAAACGTTCACCGTCTAGCCAGGAGGTGATGGTGTAGATGCCGACCGGTGTGAGGTTGTCGCCCTCCACCTCTTTGCCATAGCCGGCCTTACCAATGGAGGCATACATGCTGCGCACCACCCGCCATTCCTCGTTGCGGTAGCCAAATTGGTAAAGGCGGTTGTTGCGTAGGTCGGCAATGAGCAGGTCATGCTCGGTATCCGCCAACTGCAAAACGGGGCTAGGCCATTGCGCCGAGCCTTGTGGAGGGCTGCCGGCCGGCGCCAGCGAATGCCCGCGGCCTCCAGGCCTAAAGACTTGATCTTCGGCTTGGCCAATGACCGCGCCGGGTGTTGGCAATTGGCTTTGTGCAGTACCCGGTATGAGGTTGGCGCCCATAGCGCACAGCAACACACCGAGTAATGCGCACCGTCCTTGGTGCCGCATGAAATTACTCGACCGAAGCAGGCCCTGAGCGCAGGACCTGCGAAAACTGATGAGCCTTGTTGATCAAGACGCGACTAAAAAGCGCGCACCCGCTTAGGGGGCAACGTCTTCTTCAACGATGCGCCAGGCTCCGTTTTCCATGCGTAGGTCCATGACCTTATTGACTTGGTCGGCATAGGAATTGGATTGGTACACCTGCACAAATTGCACCTGCACCGTATCTCCGCCCAGATCACGCACCTGTGGGTTAATGATCTGCACAGAAATGCTGGTGGGTGCGGCAAGGCGGGCACGGCGTTGCTGCTTCCAGGTATTCAGTGACAGGCCACCACCAGGATCGAAGTCGGCGCTGTAGCTGGCCAAGTACCGATTCACGTCTTGGCTGGACCAGGCTGCTGCCCATTCCTGCAGGGCATCGAGCACGGCGGCGCGATCGGCGCTGGGCTCAGGGGCTGCAGGGCTGGCATCTTGGGGAACTACAGGCTCATTGCCAACGATGGGCTGTGTCGCGGCCAGGGGTGTCGGCGTGGCCTGTGCAGCTGGCGCCTTGGCGGCAGGCCGCTGCGCGACTTGCATAGGCTCGATATCACTGCCCGACAAAGCTTGTTTAATCAGGCCGATCTTCTGACCCAGCATGCTGTTATCGCGATCCAGCACCTCAGCGCGGGTCCAGGAGGCCTGCGCCAGAGTGGCATACACATCGCCCAGGTTTTCATGGGCGGTGGCGTAGCTAGGGTTCTTAATCAACGCTGTTTCCAGCGCATCGCGAGCCAGCTCATATTTGCCAGCGCGTGCGTACAGCACGGCAAGGTTGTTGTAGGGCTCGGGCAGCTCTGGATGGTCGCGGACCAAATCAGCAAACGCTTGGGTCGCATCTTCGTCGCGATCGAGCAACACCAGCGTCAGGCCGCGCAAAAAGCGCGCCTCGGCATTATCGCGCCGCCCTTTGAGCTGCTTATCCAGCAGATCTAAGGCTTGTTGATATTCCCCGCGTTCCAACGCCACGCGGGCGTCTTCTACGGAAGCGTGAGCGGTGAGTAGCCAAAAGGCCGTAGCCAGTGCAGCAGCAATGCGTAGCATGATCAAAAAGCAAGGCCGGAATCCAAGCTGCATGGTAGCAAGCCCTTCCCTACAAAAGGGGTGCAGAAGGATTCTCCGCAGAAAAAACTGCCCTGGGTGGGCTTAAATGCCCCGCGCTTGTTTAATCAAATCCCAGGCCGAGCGAATTTGCCGGACCCGCTCTTCAGCTTGGGCCCGCAGTTCATCGGGCATATCTTGAGCAGCCAGCTTGTCGGGATGATGTTGGCTCATCAGGCGCCGGTAGGCCTTACGCAGCTCATCATCGCTGGCTTGTGGTGTTTTGCCCAAGGCCTGGTAGGCCTCTTGTAGCTGGTCCCGTCGCGGTGGGGCCTGAGTACCGTTCTGCCCACCGGCTTGCTGCCAGCCACCGCCCATGGCGCCGGTCATCATCTGCAGCAGCATTTCGAAATCGGCCGGTCTAAAGCCCAGGCCGGCGGCAATTTTGCTCAGGGTTTGGTGCTCTTCGGGGCTGAGTCTGCCATCGGCCAAGGCGCCGGTGAGCACAATTTCCAAGGCTAGGCGCATCCACAGCATGCGCCCGCGACACAGCTTGCGTAGCGCAGCCGTGCTCGCATCAATGTCGAAACCTGCATCTTTGCCCCGGTTGAAAGCCCGAATCATCTTCTGCCGGCGATCGCCGTCAATCTTCAGCCGCCGCAGTAGCTTTTCCGCCGCCTGAATCTCGGCTTGGGACACATGACCGTCTGCTTTGCACACGCAGCCCAGTAGCTCGAAGCAGTGCACCAGAATCTGCTCGCGATCGCCGCGTGCCCCGCCGCCCAGCAGACCGCTGCCGCCTCCCATATTCGGGAGTGCACGGTCTAGGAGATGGCCCAAGTACAAGCCGAGCAGGGCGCCGAAGATGCCGCCGGACATCAGTCCCAGCGCGCCTCCAAGCAATTTCCCAATCATGGGTAGGCATGGTCGGTGGTGAAAGCGGCCCATATTGTGGGTGCTGCACTGGCAATTTACAAAGTTCTTGCTCTTGCGCTGCTCAGTCCACAGGGACAGTATGTGCGGGCTACAACAGCTGAGCCTGTTTACGGAGAACCAACAAATGACGATGATTCAACGCGCCCTGTGCGGTGCGCTTGCGGCGCTGAGCCTGCCGGCCGCCGCCCAATTGCACCATGCCTTTATTGGCTTTAATGACCTTCCGGCTTCCATTCACGAAGAACTGAATCTTGCTGGCGCCCTGCACGGGCGAGTCATTCCGAGTATTAATGCGGTGTCGGTGGTGGCGCCCGAGTCTGTGCTGCGCGCCTATGCGGCTGACCCGCGCGTGCGCGGTGTTCGCCTCCAACGCCGCCTGCAATGGCACCTGCATGCTTCGCGCACCCAGATTAATTCGGTAGGAATTGAAGAGACCGAGAGCCATACCCTGGCTGACGGCAGCAGTGTGGAGCGTGGCGGCGTTGACGGCAGCGGCATCACCGTTGCCATTATCGACTCCGGCATTTTCCAGCCGCACCCTGACTTTGGCTTGCCCGGCGCCAGCCGCGTCATTGCTGGGGCCAACTTCGAAGGCACCCTGGTCGGACGCGAAACCGGCGTGTTGCCCGCTAGCGTGTGGGAGCAAATCGCTACCGCCTCCGGCCCCTTAGCCCTCCAAGACGAAGTAGGTCATGGGACCCATGTGGCCGGCATTGTGGGCGGTGATGGTAGCGCCGCCTCCGGCCTGGATAACCAAGGTGTTGCCCGCGGCGTGAACCTGGTCGCGCTCAAAATCGCGAGTGCCGGTAACGGCGTGGTGGAAGACATTGGCTTTGAAGCCAATGCCGTGGCCGCCATCGATTACATGATTCGAAACCGCGAAGCCCTGGGCAATGTGCGCGTGGCCAACAACTCCTGGGGATTGCTCGCCAATGAAGCCCAGGGCCTGCTCGGCCCTACCGACTTCGACCCGGTCAAAGAAGTGACCCTGGCAGCCATTGAGGCGGGCATTGTGATGGTGTTCTCAGCCGGTAATGACGGCCCAGAGCCCGATACTGTGCGCCCCATTCCTAATGGCCTGCCCGAGGTGATCTCGGTGGCGGCAGCCTGCAAAGCCGATAACGGCAGCTGCCCCGAAGGAAAAATCACCGGCTTTTCCTCGCGTGGTGATGCCGTTGATGTGACCGCCCCCGGCGACCAAATTCTGGCGACGGCCTCGCCGTCGGTGCTGGCGGCCATCGGCCAGGCTTTGGAGGGCAGCTACTTCGGCGACAGCCCACAGGATGAGCTGCAAAACCGCGCTGCCTACATTCGTCTGTCCGGCACCTCCATGTCGGCTCCGCATGTTGCCGGCGTGGTTGCGTTGATGCTGCAAGCCAACCCGGAGCTGACCCCGGCACAAGTCGAGCAAATCTTGAAAGACACCGCCGTGGATATGGTGGCTGAGGATGACCCCGAGCTTGTTGCTGGCTGGGATGCGGCCAGCGGTTTTGGCATGGTGGACACCCGCGCGGCCGTACTCGCGGCTTCCCGCTTTGGCCTAGACACGGCTCCCAGCGCCCGGCAGTTCAGCAGTGTGGGTGGTGGCGCCCTGGCTTGGCCGGCACTGCTGCTGATGCTGCTTGGCTTTGCGGGCCGCCAGCGCGGCGCAGCCACAATGGGGTTTACACGCCGCTAATCTGGCCTTGCATCGCACAGTTTTGCACTAAAGCGCGGAGATCAGGCTGAAGGTATCAGCCTGATCTCCGCAGTGCGTTTGCACTAGCAGAGTTGTGCAGCAAAGACCCAGGCAATTAGCGCTGGCTTTGCCCAAACTCCATGTAATTCCCTACGGCTGTGAGGGCGGCCTCCCATTCTTTGGGAGCGATACTGTCCACGGGGTCGTTGCCGAAGCGCGCGCCCACCATGTTGAGCGATGGCGCAACGCTGACTCTTTGGTGGCCATACCCTGAAGCGGTGTAGTTTCCTGACTCCACGCCGCCCCAATGTGGCCACTGGTAACCGCGCGGGCCACCGCCATTGTCTTTGTCGTAGTTATGTGAGGCTTCTACCCAGGCCCGCGGAACAATCTGCTTGCCGTCCAGGCTCACGCCGTTGCGCCGGAAGAGCTCTCCAAAGCGCAGCATGTCGCGGGTGGTGGCCATCAGACCCATGGAGGCAAAAGTGTTACCCAGTCGATCGGTCATCACCAGGGCATCATCCTGCATGCCGGCTGGCCGCCAGATCTTCTCGGAGAGAATCTCGGCATACGGCCGCTGGTATACGTTCTCCAAAATCCAGGTGAGCATTTGAGTATCACCGCTGTTGTAGCGGTAGTAAGCGCCCGGTTCAGACACCCGTGTGAGCCTGAGTAAATAATCGTTTCGGCTCATACCGTAGAGGCCATTGGAGTGGTAATCCACTCCCATCAGCACCAATTGCTCGGGCTGGTGAATGGGCACGTCCACCCAATAGGTGCCCGACTCCATATGCAGCAGGTCTTCCACGCTGGTGCCTTCCCACACCGTATCGGTGGCCTCGGGAATGTATTTTTTCACCGGGTCGAAGATGGAGTCGATCAGACCCTCCGAAACCGCAATGCCGATGAGCGCAGTGGTGACCGACTTGGTCACCGACCACATATGCGCCCGCGTATCGGCGGTGTAACCGTTTTCGTAGTCGTCGTAAATGAACTGCCCCTGGTGCATAAAGCCAATGGCATTGGTGTTACCACCCTGCATAAAGTCGCCAATGGTTCGCGTGCGGCCATTGATTTCGTAGCTGACCTGGCTCAAATCCACCCGCGACTCGGGCAAGGGCGGGGCATTGGGGTCTGACTCCACCACCTGGGTGGGCAAAATCACAATCACCGTGGTGGCATCCAGCGGCAGCAGCAAAATGGCCACCTCGCCATCCTGGGTGTTCTCAATAATCCGCATGGGTTGGCCATTCAGCAGCAGATCAATACGCGCTTGCAACAGCTCGCCCAAGGGGGCGACGGCCGGCGTGAACTCATGCGGCGTAGGGTGCAGGCGCCCCAAATGCATGCCAATGGCATTCCCAATTTGCTGGGGCAAGCCGGCAATAGCTTCTGCGGCGAGAACAGGATCATTGGGTATGGAATACAACCCGCTGCGCTCCACCACATGAACCAGCTCCTCGAGCAAAATCACGCCCTCATTGGGTGGGTCATCAACGGTAGCTTCAGCCTCACGGAACTCGGCATTAGGAACATCCGAGTTGGATTCACAGGCGCCCAAAGCCAAAAGCACGAAAATGGCACCCAGGTGGTGCCGCCATTGCACGATGTTCATGGTTCTACGGTCTCCTCAGTGTCATCCCCATGGGGATGCACAAAATTTTGACAGAGACCTTTGGCCTTGTGAGCGCCGCGTTGTGGCATATATAGCCACTTCAGCCAAAAAATCCAGGGCTTAGGCCAGCCATGAAAGTGTTAAGAACCCCCGAGGAGCGTTTTCAAAACCTGCGCGGCTATGACTTTGCCCCGCATTACGTAGACATTGATGGCCTGCGCATGCACTACCTGGACGAAGGTCTCAAGGACGGCCCCGCAGTGTTGCTGTTGCACGGGGAGCCCACCTGGTCTTATTTGTATAGAAAAATGATTCCGCCCTTGGTGGACGCAGGCTTTAGGGTGTTTGCCCCCGACCTGATCGGTTTTGGTAAATCCGACAAACCCACGCGGGTGGAGGATTACAGCTACCAAGCCCATATGGATTGGCTGGGAGCCTGGCTGGATCAGCTACAACTGCAAAACCTGAGCTTGTTCTGCCAGGACTGGGGGTCTTTACTGGGCTTGCGTCTGGCTGCCGAACAACCCCAGCGATTTGCCCGCATTTTTGTGGCCAATGGCTTTTTACCCACCGGCGATCAGCCTGCACCGGGTATCTTCAAACTCTGGCAAGCCTTTGCCGTACATACCCCCGTGTTTCCGGTGGGGCGCATTGTGAATGCAGGCTGTGTGCGCAAGCTCAGCAAAGCGGAGATCGCTGCCTATAACGCCCCCTTCCCCGATGCCAGCTATAAAGCTGGCGCTCGGGCCTTCCCCAAACTTGTTCCTACCACTCCCACCGACCCAGCTACCCCAGCCAACCGTAAGGCTTGGGAAGCACTGGGGCGCTGGGATAAACCCTTTTTGTGCGTATATGGCAAAAACGACCCGGTGCTCGGCAAAGTGGATCGGCTTTTGATCAACCATGTACCTGGCGCCCAAGGCCAAGCGCATGACCGCATTCGTGGCGGCCACTTTGTGCAAGAAGACCAAGGTGCCGAGCTGGCGCGCCGCCTCATTGCCTTTGCCCAGCCTGCCGCCTAAGCCAGTACAGCTTGGGCCCATGCCGGGCCGCTGCCCAGCGCTGCAGACTGCTAGGATGTGCGGCCCAAGCACGCGCGCGTTGAATTTATGCCCATTCTCAGCCTCAAAAACCTCAGCCTGAGCATTGGCGCCCGGGCCTTGTTGGATGGGGTACAACTCAGCGTAGAGCCTAGCGAACGGCTCTGCGTGCTGGGCCGCAATGGCGAGGGTAAATCCACCCTGCTCAAGGTGATTGCCGGCGAGCAAGCCTATGATTCCGGCGAGCTGCAAATAGACAGCGGCGCCAAGCTCACCCAGCTGGTGCAGGATATTCCCCAGGATATTCAGGGCAGCGTGTTCGATGTGGTGGCCGGCGGCCTGGGTGCGCTAGGCCAGGTGCTGGCCGAATACCACGCGCTGGTCGATGCCGGCGGGCATGACCTGGAGCGGCTGGGCACCTTGCAACAAACAATCGACGCCCAGGACGGTTGGACCATGGACTCGCGCGTGGCCGCCACCATCACCCGTTTGGAACTGCCCGCGCAGGCTCAGTTTCAGGCCCTCTCGGGAGGGTTGAAACGGCGGGTGCTCTTGGCCCGCGCTTTGGTCCGCGAGCCGGATATTTTGCTCCTTGACGAGCCCACCAACCATTTGGATGTGGACAGCATCCGCTGGCTAGAAGACTTCTTGCTGAGCTGGTCTGGCACCCTTATTTTCATCACCCACGACCGCGCCTTTCTGCGCCGCCTGGCCACCCGCATTGTGGAACTCGATCGCGGCGTGCTCAGTAGTTGGCCCGGCGATTACGACAACTTCCTGCGCCGCAAGCAAGAATCCCTCGAGGCCGAAGCCACCGCCAACGCCCTCTTCGACAAAAAACTCGCCCAGGAAGAAGCTTGGATTCGCCAAGGCATTCAAGCCCGCCGCACCCGCAACGAAGGTCGCGTGCGCGCCCTGAAGGCCATGCGCGAGGAGTACAGCCAACGCCGCACCCGCCAGGGCAACTCCAAGATGGTGTTGCAAGAAGCCGACAAGTCCGGCAAGTTGGTTTCGCAGGTGGAGTCCATGAGCTTTGCCTGGGGTGAACACATCGTTATTCAGGACTTCTCCACCACCATCCTGCGTGGCGACCGCATCGGCATTATTGGCCCTAACGGCGTGGGCAAAACCACCCTGCTCAAGCTCATCCTGGGCCAACTCCAGCCCACCCAGGGCAGCGTGAAGCTGGGCACCAAACTCCAAATTGCCTACTTCGACCAAACCCGCGCCGCCCTGGACGAAGACAAAATGGTCTACCAAAACATTGGTGATGGCCGCGATTTTGTAGAGATCAACGGCGCCCAAAAACACGTTATGGGCTACCTGCAGGAATTCCTGTTCACCCCCGAACGCGCCCGCAGCCCAGTGCGTGTGCTCTCCGGCGGCGAACGCGCCCGCCTTCTCCTCGCCAAATTATTCAGCCAACCCACCAACCTCTTGGTGCTGGACGAACCCACCAACGACCTCGACCTGGAAACCCTGGACCTGCTCGAAGAAAAACTCCAGGAATTCCAAGGCACCCTGTTCCTGGTCAGCCACGACCGCGAATTCCTCGACCGCGTCGTCACCCGCAGCCTAGTCTTCGAAGCCCCCGCCCAAGTCGGCGACTACGTCGGCGGCTACCAAGATTGGCTACGCCAACGCCCCGCAGCCAAACAAACCGCGCCGGCCAACAAACCCAGTCCCAAAGCCGCCAAGCCCAAACCAAAAGCCAAGCCCGCACTCACCCAGCCTCAACGCAAAGAACTCAACGCCCTCCCCGGCAAACTCGAAAAGCTGGAAGCCAAACAAGTGGAGCTCACCGAGCAACTCTCCGACCCCAGTCTGTACTCCGACACCCCTGAAAAAGCGCGCGAGCTACAGGAGCAGCTCAGCGCCGTGGAAGCCGAGTTGGAAGAGTGTTTTGCCCGTTGGGAGGAGTTGGAGGCGCTGGCTCAGGGGCAGGGAGCTTGTTAAAGGCTGTTTTTTGCCGCTGATTTGCGCAGATGAACGCAGATTGGGTTTGTAAATGTGGTTGGTGGGTCTGCCCTTAGAAGCATCGGAAAAATTGCATTTTGCTGTTTCGCTCAAGCTATTTGAGGCGTTTTGATGTAATTGCCGGTTACGACCCAAAGGCGAAATTCGGCGATGTCTCTTGAGTAATGCTTGGTTTCCTAAAAGCGGTCACAGGTAAATCGGAGCCAGTGTGTCGCGCAGAGACTTGGTGTCAGTTAAGTATGTTGGTCTGGGACGCACGAAGTTGCGGGCACTTTCTACAAAACACTGACTTTGTTCAAAGGCACATTGTCCGGCGAGGACGTATGGGTGAGTAGTAACTATCCCTGCGAAGGGTCACTCGTTTCCGGAAGTACGCCTTCGATGTACTGGGAATACCGTTCTTTAAGGTGATCAAGAGCCTGGTCCTGGCTGATGTTTATCTCGAGCTTTCGCCTCAGAAACTCATGCCTATGGCGGCACGCTGCGATCAATTCTGCCCATGTCTTTACCCGAATCGTTATGTCGATGTCGGCTGAAGGGCCGGTTTGATACACGGCGCCGTTAGACAATCTCTGGTCGTCCATTTTTCGTTTGACGTAGTTGTCATAGTCTTTTGCTACGGTCCAAAATTCCCACCGCGCTTTGAGAGCGCGAAATCGCTCGTCCTCAGAAACAGCGAAGGCGTAGCTCTCAATTTGGTCGAGTTCATTCTTTTTGATATCTACCGAGGGGCGCTTAAGTTCCACAACTAGATGCTCAACTTCATCGGCGCGGCTTCTTGCCACCAATCGTGAAAGCATCAAGTCAACAATGCCAGAGGTCCCGTCCAAACGATTGACGGCGGGCTCGTCTATGGCAGTTCCATCACCCAATAGTTCTCTGTGTTTGCGAAGAACGGCTGTAAGTGACTGGTCATCAATCGCCAGGTTGTACGTTTCTCCGAACACCCACGTGTTTCTGGCTAGTAACCGATGGAGTTGCGAGCGCTCCTTTACATTTTTAGTGAAATCGAACACAAGCTGCTCGAGCGCCACCAGAAACTTCAGGCGGTCGGTGACCATGCTTGAAGTATTGATAATCGAAGAAAGCGAAGTGTCCTCCAACAATGAAGCCAGCGCATCGCGCTCCTTCTTGGGCAAGCGGATCACTTCACTCAGGATTGTTTTGAGCTCCTCTGGGTTCTTCTCAATTGCATGCCGGAGCATGCGTAGCTGAAATTGCTTCGATTTACTGTCAGAGGATTGGAAGCTTGGAAGGCTCTTATTAACCTGGGTGGCCACTATGTCGAATACTTTTCTTTCGGCCTGCTCAATAACAGAAGTGGGTTCGGTCTTGTAAGGGTAGACTTTCTGCTCTTGCCATTCGCGAATTTGCTTCCTGGCGTCTTCCAATTCCTTGTTATGAAAGAATTCTTTAACTCTTGAAACGGCCTGTTCACAGCAGTCGGTTATGCTCTTCTCCAGGTCACGAAGAGCAAGAAGGCCTTGGTTGTTTAGGGTTCGAAAATGATCGGATTTTATGAATGCAGAAAATCCGACGTCACCTACATTACGAATCTGCTTTTCATACGATTCGAGGGGAACGTTGTTACTGTCTGCAAACCAAATTTCCCGTTCTTTTATTGACTGCCATTCAACGATCTCCAGTGCTACTGGATGATGTTTTCCATCTTCACTTGAAATAGGGTCGAGATCGAAAGTTGATATGCCTTTGATGACTGCGGCGGGGTCAACCAATGTGCCGCCGATATCTAGCTTGATGCTGCGATAATTCTTCAGGTAAACGGCAAATACCGGTGCTAGCTCTTCTACGGCGCGCTTTGGCTCGAAGATCGCGCTGATCTTCGGGAGTTCTGAAATAGTTACGGATACCCCGGTCTTCGTGCGTTTGCTTGGTCGCTTTTCACTTAACGCAAATTCGTCAATCGCGCTCGCGTTCCCTTCAATGGTGTATTCAAAAAAATGGTCGCCTTCCTGATAAACTACTTCCCAATCAGCAATACGCCCGATAGTGAAAGCTTTGAAGCGGCCTTTGCCTTCTTGCCCGTGAAGAACGCGACCGGCTTTCGTTTTGATACCGGGATTCTTCCAAGATCCTCCCAGCCCCACAAACCTATTCTCTGCTTCTTCGTACGGGATGCCCGTGCCGTCATCAGCAATCCGCACTCGGTTCACACCGAGCTCGCCTTCAAGAAAATCAACACGAACCGATTTCGCGTCGGCATCCAACGCGTTCCATATGAGTTCGATCAGGCCTGCCTTGGGCGAGCCAGACGCAACACGTTTGATGTGGTCGGCTTCAACTTGAACCTTGAAGGTCTTCGCTACGTTCATCGGGTCGAGATCAATTTCACAGAATGCATTTTTTCAACGGTGTGATGCTGACATAGATGAGCCTCAAAAGGTGAGCCTGTCTGGGCCGGTTGTTCGTATTCCATAGTGGTTACTGCAATCGTATGAACTGCTGCGGCAGATCAATGGACGGTCATCTCATGACTGACTATGATTGCTGGAAAATCACCAAGTGTGTGCGACTTTTGTGTCCACAGCGTTAGCGGCCTTTCCTTCGAGGTAGGGCAAACATCGAGACCGAATATGGTTACGACGATTTGGGGGGCTACGAACAAGCCTCTGTCCAGTCAGGCTCTTGCTGAATTCTTTGAAGAACACGACGCCTACCAGGGATTCCTGTACATCGGCTACCCCATCATTGGGACGCCACAAGGGCCTTTTCCGATAGATGCGCTTTGGGTTTCTGAGGAAAAAGGGGCTGTGATTTTTAACTTGGTCGAGGGTGTGGCTCTCAACGGGTTTCAGCAAGATCAAGACGACAGCGCAAATAAGCTTGAGGCGAAATTCCGAAGTCACCGAGACTTGATGAAGGGGCGCAATTTAGCGGTTGAGCTAAACGTCGTGACATTCGCTCCAGCAAAGCAGAACCTGGATGGAATCGGCGACGAAACCTATGCGGTTTGCAATTTCGAATCTCTTTCTGAATGGATTAACGGATTAGAATGGATCGATAGTAGCTCCTTCCCCTCGCTACTGTCAGTTATTCAGTCAATCTCGACGATTCGCAAGGGGAAAAAGCGAAGAGATCTTAAGCGTGACGATTCTCGTGGCGCTAAGTTGAAGCGTCTCGAAGATTCAATTGCAAATTTGGATAACAGGCAAGGTCAAGCTGTCATCGAAACGGTAGCCGGTGTGCAGCGTATAAGAGGACTGGCAGGTTCAGGAAAGACGATTGTGCTGGCGCTAAAGGCAGCATATTTGCATGCACAACATCCTGATTGGAAAATTGCGGTTACATTTCATACACGTTCATTAAAAGATCAATTTAAACAGTTGATCAATACATTTTCCATTGAGCAGACTAATGAGGAGCCGGATTGGTCCAATCTTCACGTCATACACGCCTGGGGGGCTCCGGGTGGGGAAAGTCGAAATGGAATCTACTACAGCTTCTGTCAGTCTCATGGAATTGAGTTTCACGATTTCAAATCTGCCAAGTATAAATTTGGAAGTGACAAAGCCTTTGAAGGTGCTTGTGATGAGGCGCTTAAGGCGGCCTCTACTGCGTTAGAAACTTACGACGCAATACTGGTTGATGAGGCTCAGGACTTAACCCCACCATTTCTGCAAATTTGTTACCAAATGCTCAAGGGCAAGAAGCGTTTGGTGTATGCCTATGATGAACTCCAAAGCCTTACAAATCGATCGCTGCCTCCGCCGGAAGAAATATTTGGAGAAGATAAAGATGGCCAGCCCTTAGTTAGGTTCGAACAGCCAGCGCCGGGAAAGCCCAAACAAGACATTATTCTTGAAAAATGTTATCGAAACTCTAGGCCAGTATTGGCGACTGCCCACGCCCTAGGCTTTGGGATTTATAGAGTCCCGTCCGACAAGACCGGAACTGGGCTAATCCAGATGTTTGATCAAAGCCAACTATGGCTTGATGTGGGCTATGAGGTGGTCGATGGCGCGCTTGCAGACGGTCAGGAGGTGACATTAGCCCGTGGAGACAAGACGAGTCCGGAATTTTTGGAATCTCATTCGTCAATAGACGACTTAATAAGTTTCGTTAAGTTTGAAAGCAAAGACGAACAAGCGGCATGGTTGGCTCGCGAGATTCGTACTAATGTAGCAGATGATGAACTTCAGCCTGACGACATCATAGTTATCAACCCAGATCCGTTGACCACAAGAAAAGAAGTTGGGAAGGCCCGGAAGCTGCTGTATGAAATGGGAATTGAGTCTCATCTAGCTGGAGTTGATACATCGCCAGACGTCTTTTTTGACGCTGGTAGCGGATCGATCACATTTACAGGAATCTTCCGCGCTAAGGGAAATGAAGCGGGCATGGTGTACATCATCAATGCGCAAGATTGCTTCCAGTCATGGTTCCAATTGGCAACGGTCCGCAATCGGCTATTTACTGCGATCACCAGGAGCAAAGCATGGGTACGTGTGCTTGGGGTCGGTGAAGATATGAACTCGCTTATACAGGAGTTTCAACAAGCTAAAGAGCGCGATTTCAGATTGCACTTCCGATATCCCGATGAGGAGCAAAGGAAACGTCTTACGATTGTCAATCGAGATCTTTCTGTTGATGATCAGCAGAAGGTACGGCGAGGAGCTCAGGGGTTGGAGTCATTGATCGCCTCCTTGGAAGCGGGGACGGTATTTCTCGAAGATCTACCGGATGACGCTGTGGCAAAGCTTAAGAAGTTTCTTAGTGATTCCGGAAAATCATAATGACTCCCAGAGAGGTTGTGAGACAGCTCAACGCACTCATTGGGAATCTTATTGAGCTCGGGCTCTCAGAAAGTCAAAATCATCCATCTGAGCGACGTGACCCCTCCGGTTCTCTGGAAATTTCTTTCAACGGTGCGGAGAGGGTAACTGCTGCGTTGAAAAATCAGCCTTATAAGACAATCTATGATCAGCTCGTGAGCGCTCAGGCATACAGCGTCAAGATGCCAGATGGAGCGTTAATTCAGATGTCCTATAGATTTACTGGCGAAGGTTTAACTGGTCATCGACTGGCTTTCTTTCCTTCGCCATACCTGGAGGATTTTCAAAACGAACCGGAGATCTACGAAGCTGATGAGGTTTTTGCCGATATCGTTGCTAAGAGTGTTGTTCCATTTCCGGTTCGTTTTGATTTCGATAGTGATGGTCAGCGGTTTGAAGAGCTAAATCATCCTATGTCCCATTTGACTCTTGGGCAGTTTAAAAACTGCCGGATTCCGGTAAGTGCTCCACTGACGCCATTCCAGTTTCTAAATTTTGTCCTTCGGAACTTTTACAACACTGTACATCGGAGTTATGCGAATGAAATGCTCGTGTGCGCTGGTTCCTTTGCCGACACCATTGTCGGTACGGAAAGTGAAGTTGTCCACATTCGAGTGGGTGGAGGATAGTTGCTATCTGCGGATCTGCATTTTGTCGATCTAATGCGGATGCTCGCGTTTCACTTCTGACAAAACCCTAAGTTTGTAACAAGTGCCTATGTCCTTCACGTGCATTGAGGGTTTCTGATTCCCCTCCCCCCAGGGCATTTCATGAGTTTTCGCTGGAAGATGCGTTGGAATTCCAACATCCGAATGTCCGCAAACGTCGTTTGGCCTGATTGATAGGCATGAACCCGGAAGGTCAGCTACTGGCAGATAGCGGATATCGGCACACTTCACCTTACTACTGGCTGGCAGTTCTAAATCCCCGCTAGGTAACCTAAGCTCGTTTTTCATAGGCTTCAGGCGGAAGTGACCGAAGATTCCTTTCGCGTTGTCTCTCACTCGGAGAAGTGCCACGTTTACGACGACTTCAGTGACCCGTCCGCGGTCATCATCCAAGTGAGCTGGCTGAGCGATAGGTGAGCATTGCCAAAGGCGCTTGTGCTTCACTAGGCAGAAAAATCCGTTTCGAGTCTAGACGATGACGATCCAAACTTTGCCCGATGCCACCGAATTGCTGCGGCAGATGACTGCTGGAGAACACAGCCCCGTGGATGTCGTGCGTGAGCATTTGGAACGAGTTGAGCGTGAGCAGCCGCGGCTGAACGCGGCCACCGAAATTTTTCGGGGTGAGGCTTTGGCTCAAGCCGAGAATCCGCTTCCGGGTCCACTTTCGGGTTTGCCGATAACTCTGAAGGAGACCTACGGGCTGGCGGGGCATGAGATCACGGGTGGTTCTGCGCGGATGCCGCCGATTGCGGTGGGAGAGGATGCGCCGTTAGTGCAGAAGCTCAAAGCAGCGGGTGCCATCGTTATGGCCCGGAGTAATGTGCCTGAGTTTGTGATGACGGCGGAGACGCGGAACTTACGCTTTGGTGTGACCAGCAACCCCTTGGACCCCAAGCGCACTGCGGGCGGTTCCACGGGTGGGGAAGGCGCCCTGGTGGGCAGCGGGGCATCGCCGCTGGGTTTTGGTACGGATATTTTGGGCTCTATTCGAATTCCTTCGGCCTTCTGCGGCATTGTGGGTTTTCGGCCGCATTCTGCTGCCATCGACAAGACCGGTGTTTGGCCTGAGTCTGGTCCTTACTTTGAGACCTGGAACGGCATTGGGCCCATGGCGCGTTCGGTACGCGACATCCGGCTGGCTTACGATGTGATGGCAAAGACGCCCGCGCCTGAGCCCCAGTCGGTCGCGGGGCGGCGTTTAATAGTGCCGCAGAAGTTTCCCTACAAAGTGCGTGAGGCCTGTATAGGCAGCGCGTATCAGGCTTCGCTAGCCGGGCTAGAAGAGGCAGGGATGCTGGCTGAGCGCTCCCATAACTTCTCCAATGTCAGCGAGCTGTTCATGGAGGTGCCCAAGCTGGTCACCGGCGAGATGATCGACATCTGGAAGGGTTGGCTGAGTGAGGGCGGCAAGCCATTTAGCGTGACAAAAGAGCTATTTGCTCAGCTGCTTGGTCGACCGACTGTGGACCCGGGCTTTTTCCTCTGGTTTGCGATGGTTGCGCCGCTGTACCGACCACGCTCGGAGCAAGCCTTGGCGGCAGTTGTAGAGCACTTCGAGGCGGCCCGGCGCCACTACCATGCTCTGCTCGGGGATGACGGCATCCTCTGCCTGCCCACCATAGGCACCCTCGCCCCGCCCCATCGCGGTATGAACCGGTTGACCCTGATGCGCCCTGGCATCAATAAGCTGATCACACCCCACACCTTCGCCAACTACATCAATTTGTCGGCCATCTCCGTGCCGGCACCGCGGTTCCGTGGTTCCACCACCGGTTTGGTGCCCGGCATCATGCTGGCCTGCGCACCCGGTGCCGAAGGGCTGTTGCTAGATGCAGCCGCGGAACTGGAGCGGAGAATATGAGCTGTTGCTGGAGACGCCGTCATGGCTGGTTTCACATGCAACACCCTTAACAGTTGCGCCAACTTTGGCTTGGTTTTTTTGCCGCAGATTTGCGCAGATCTACGCAGATTATTTTGATGAGATTGTTGTCGTGGTCCCGAGGGCGGTCGCTGGCAGCGTAGGACTATCCATGCACCCATATTTGGCAGCCAAACCATCTGTGACAATCTGTGCCCATCTGTGGAAAGCCTCCTCTGCGTAAATCTGCGCCAATCTGCGGCCAAGTATTTTCCACAGACTTGCTGGTGAGCCGTTTGTTGTGATGCGGAGGGTTGTCGTTGGCGGCCTTGAAGGTTGGGTGACCTAGCAATTATCTCCACCTCATCTGTGGTCATCGGTGCCCATCTGTGGAAACCGATTGGCTTTGTTTGCCAGGGCGCCTCCGGGCTCCGGTTCATTTGTGTCCTTACTCGTTGACCAAAAGTAAAGAACGGCGTAGCCTAGGCTTTCGCGGGATACGTAAGGAGCGTGTTGTGCCGAAGGTCAGTGCGAAAAGGCAGATTACCTTGCCGATTGAGCAATGTAGGGTCGCCGGAATTGAGCCCGGCGATGAATATCAGAGCTTCGTGGACAACGATGGCCATATCACCATCGTGAAGAAGGTGGCTGGAGCCGCGCATGGTCTGCTGAGTGGGGTGAAGACGGATTCGGCGATCAGTGACGAAGCCTCGATGCAGAGCGGAATGGATGCGTGATTGCCGTCGATACCAATGTCCTACTGCGGTATTTGCTGAACGATGACGCAGAGCAATCGCCACGAGCGGCCGCCTTGTTTAGTGGAAACAGCAAGGTACTGATCACCGACGTCGTCTTAGTGGAGACCTTTTGGACCTTGCGCGGCAAGAAATACAAGCTGGGCCGGGAGGCGCTGGCGCGTGTGGTTCTGGCACTATTTGAAGAGCCCTGCGTGTATTTTGAAGATGCGCCGGCGGTATGGAGAGCTCTCGTTGACTTCAGAAAAGCTCCCGCCACGAAGGTCGCTGGCAAGTCCAAGCACGCAGACTTTCCCGATACGCTGATTCTCAATAAAGCCTTGACACGAGCTGAAGAGCAAGGGGAGGCCATGGAAGGGCTCTACACCTTCGATCAAGCGCTGCTGGCATTGCCCGATACACTGCCGCCTTAAGCTATGGGGCAAAGCCAATCGTCGGGTTGGGTTATTAGCCGCAGATTTACGCAGATTCACGCAGATTTTTTGAATTGGTTGTGGTGACTCCGAGAGCGGCCGCTGGCGGCCTTGAGGGGTCGGTGACCTAGCAATTGTCTCCACCACATTTGTGGCCATCGGTGCCCATCTGTGGGAATCCTCCTCTGCGTTCATCGGCGCCAATCCGCGGCCCTGGTTTTCTGCCAAAGATTTACACAGATACACACAGATTTTTATGTTGAGGTGTTTGTCGTTGTCGCGAAGGCGGTCGCCTGCTGCCTTGAACAATCGATGCACCCATATTGGTTCTCCATACAATCTGTGACGATCTCCCTCAATCTGTGGAAAACCCATCTGCGTTAATCTGCGCGAATCTGCGGCCAATTCCTAAAGTTCCCAGGCACAAAAAAGCCGAAGACCCCTCGCGGAGCCTTCGGCCGTTTTTCTGCCGTGGCTAGGCGGCTTTAGCTGCCCAGGGCCTCGGTGAGTTGGGGGACGATCTCGAAGAGGTCGCCTACCAGGCCGAGGTCGGCAATTTCGAAGATGGGGGCGTTTTCGTCATTGTTGATGGCGACGATGGTGCCTGCATCTTTAATACCGGCCAAGTGCTGGATAGCACCGGAGATGCCGATGGCCACATAGAGATCCGGGGCGATGATTTTCCCGGTTTGGCCGACCTGCATGTCGTTGGGCACGTAGCCGGCATCGACGGCGGCACGGGAGGCGCCACAGCCGGCACCCATGGTGTCGGCCAGTTTGAAGATGATGTCGAAGCTTTCGCTGGAACCCAGAGCACGACCACCGGACACCACTTTGGGTGCGGTTTGCAGGTCGGGGCGGTCGCCGCCGCCTGTTTTGAGTTCAACCACGCGGGTGTGCGTGGGCAGCTCGGCGTCAACAGCTTTGTCGCTCACGCTGGCGGAGTTGCCAAGTTTGGCCGCGGTGAAGGAGGCGGTACGCACGGTGCCAACCAGCGTGAAGTCGCCCGGGGCTTGTACGCGGGTGATGGCGTTGCCGGCGTAGGTGGGGCGGTCGAAGTCGCGCGGGCCATGCACGGTCATGATGTCGGTCACTTGCGGCACACCCAGCAGGGCGGCCACACGCGGCATCAGGTCTTTACCGGTGGTGGTGTTGGCAGCCAGCACATGGCTGTAGCCTTCACCGGCCAGGGCCACGACCTGGGGTGCCAAGGTGGCAGCACGCGGGGCCATGTTCTCGTCGTTTTGTACGTACAGAACTTCAGTCACACCGTCGATTTGCGCTGCATCTTCAGCGGCGGTTTTCACGCCGGCGCCAAACACGGCCACGTGAATGTCGCCGCCAATGGCTTGGGCGCAGGCCACAGCCTTGGCAGTGGTGGGGTGCAGGGCGTCGTTGAGGGTTTCGGCAACAATCAGAATTTTGCTCATTAGACCAATCCCTTGTCTTTGAGTACGGCGACCAGCTCGGCCACGTCTTTGACCTTGCGGCCAGGCTCACGGCCACCCGGTGCGCGCGTTTCGGTGACTTCCAGCTTGGGCACGTCTACGTCGAACTCGCTCAGCTCACGCTTGGCGATGGGCTTGCGCTTGGCCTTCATGATGTCCGGCAGCTTGATGAAGCGGGGCTCGTTCAAGCGCAGGTCGGCGGTGATGACCGCAGGCATATCCACTTCCAAAGTTTCGATACCGGCGTCAATCTCACGATCGACCGTGGCTTTGCCGTCGGCAATCTCTACTTGCGAGGCAAAGGTGGCTTGGGGCCAGTTCATCAGCGTGGCCAGCATTTGGCCGGTCTGGTTGGCGTCGTCGTCGATGGCTTGCTTACCCATCAGTACCAAGCCTACTTCTTCTTCGGCGGCAAGCTTGGCCAGAATGCGCGCAGCTTGAAGGGGCTGCACTTCTTCGTCGGTGACCACGTGAATGCCACGGTCAGCGCCCCGAGCCAGCTCAGAGCGCAGTTGGTCTTCGGCTTTGGCCACACCAATGGTGCACACAATGATTTCGGAGACGATGCCCTTTTCTTTCAGACGCAGCGCCTCTTCATTGGCGATTTCGTCAAAGGGGTTCACGCTCATTTTCACGCCGTTGGTTTCGACGCCTGAGCCGTCAGACTTCACGCGGACGCGGACGTTGTAGTCCACCGCGCGTTTGATGGGGACGAGTACCTTCATACAACTCTTACCGTTTATGTGAATAAAGCAACGCAGACCGCGCCGCCCAGTGGATTTACATCAATTGGTAGTTCGGCCCGGAACCTCCTTCCGGGGTGACCCAATTAATGATCTGGTAGGGGTCTTTGATGTCGCAAGTCTTACAGTGTACGCAGTTTGCGGCATTAATCTGTAAGCGTTTGCCGTCTTCGTCCTCGACCATTTCATAAACCTTGGCCGGGCAGAAGCGTGTGCAGGGGTTGTCGTATTCCTCGGCGCACTGCGTGATGCAGATGTTGGTGTCGGCCACCTGCAGGTGCACCGGCTGGTCTTCATCATGCTCGGTGGCGGCGAAGTACACCGCCGACAAACGGTCACGCGGGGGCAGGTCGCGCTCGTTTTGTGCCAGCGGTTTTTTCTCGGTGATCTTTTTCAGTGCGCTGTGATCGGCGCGGTTACGCAAGGTGTAAGGCAACAACCCGGCGAACAGTGTTTCGATGCCGGAGATGACCAGACCTACCCACATACCCCAGTGGAAAGCCGGGCGGATGTTGCGCACTTTTTTCAGCTCGGCGCCCACGGCGGAGCTGCGCAAGCGGCTGTCGAAGCCAGCGCTGCTTTGCTTCTCAGTGAAGTGCTTAGCGATTTCCATGCCCGAGCGAATGGCTTGGTGTACGCCTTTAATTTTGGGCACGTTCAAGGTGCCAGCGCCGCAGCCAATCAGCGCTGCCCCTGGCATTTCTACCTTGGGTAGCGACTGCCAGCCACCTTCAACAATGGCGCGGGCGCCATAGCTGACGATTTCGCCGCCTTCCAGCAGCTTCTTCATCTCGGGGTGGTTCTTAAACTCTTGGAACTTCTCAAAGGGCTCTAGGTGCGGGTCTTCGTAGTCCAGGCCCACCACAAAGCCGATGGCCAGTTTGTCGTCTTCCAAGTGGTACACAAAGCTGCCGCCATAGGTGCTGTTGTCCAGCGGCCAGCCCATGGTGTGCATCACCAGGCCGGTTTCCCCGCGACCTTTGGGCAGCTGCCACAGCTCTTTAATGCCAATGCCGTAGGTTTGCGGGTCGCAGTCTTTGTCCAGACCAAACTTGGCTACCAACTGCTTGGAGCAGGAGCCACGCGCGCCTTCGGCAAACACCGTGAGCTTGGCATGCAGGTCCATACCCGGCGTGAAGGAGTCTTTGGGGTTGCCGTCTTTATCAACGCCCATGTCGCCGGTGCGTACACCGATGACTTCGCCGGCGTCGTTGTACAGCGGTTCGCGGGCCGGGAAGCCGGGGTAAATTTCCACGCCCAGCTCTTCGGCAGCTTCGCCCATTTTTGCGGTGAGGCTACCCAGGGAAATGATGTAATTCCCGTGGTTGTTCATCTGCGGCGGCACGATGGGGAACTTGAAAGAACCCTTGGGGTTCATCATCCGAATTTCGTCGCGTTTGACGGGTACGCAGACTTCGGGTGGGTTGTCCTTCCAGTTCGGCAGCAGCTCTTCCAGCGGGCCGGGCTCGATGACGGCCCCAGCCAGGCTGTGCGAGCCCACTGTGGCGCCTTTCTCCAGCACACACACATTGAGTTCAGGGTTGAGCTGCTTGGCGTGGATGGCGCAGGCCAGACCAGCGGGGCCAGCGCCGACCACCAGCAGGTCAAATTCCATTACATCACGTTCCATTGTCTCTCTATCCTCTGCTATGGGCTCTAACCAGCCGCCGCGGCATCCTGCCGCATCGCAACAAAAACTTCAGCGGGCCGCCGTCCTTCAGGCTCTATTGGCCACGCTGATTCAAAGCATCTACCGCCGGCAGCGTTTTGCCCTCGAGAAACTCAAGGAAGGCGCCGCCGCCGGTGGAAATATAGGAAATATCGTCTCGGACACCGAATTTATCGATGGCCGCCAGGGTGTCGCCCCCGCCAGCAATGGAGAAGGCCTCCGATTCGGCAATGGCTTCCGCCAAGGACTTGGTCCCGGCGGCGAATTGCTCAATTTCAAACACGCCCACCGGCCCATTCCAAACAATGGTGCCCGCACCCAACAGTTCAGCCGCCAGGGCGTTGCGAGTGCGTGGGCCCACATCCAGAATCATTTCGTCGGCTTCGAGCTCCTGCACTTCACGCACTTCGGCATGGGCCTCGGAGGAGAGCTCTACGGCGCTGACCACATCGCTCGGGAGCGGGATGCTGGCGCCGCGCTCTTGCATCACCCGCATTACATGGCGCGCCGCTGGCACCAGGTCGGGCTCATACAGAGACTTGCCCACGTTATGTCCCGCAGCCGCCAAGAAGGTATTGGCAATACCGCCGCCCAAAATCAGACGATCGGCCACATTGGCCAGGCTGGTGAGTAGCTCGAGCTTGGTGGAAACCTTAGAGCCTCCCACAATCACCACCAATGGGCGGGCGGGGTCTTTGAGCGCCGCTCCCAGCGCATCCAGCTCGGCGCACAGCAAAGGCCCGGCGCAGGCTTGAGGCGCACGCAGGGCTACGCCGTGGGTGCTGGCCTGAGCGCGGTGCGCTGTGCCAAAGGCGTCCATTACGAAGATGTCGCAGAGGTCGGCGTAGGCTTGAGCCAAGTCGGGGTCATCGGCTTTTTCACCAGACTCGAAGCGCACGTTTTCCAGCAGCACCACTTCTCCGGGCTGCACCGCCACGCCATCTCGCCATTGGCTCACCAGGGGCACGTCGCGCTCCAACAGGGTGCCTAGGTACTCGGCCACCGGGGCCAGGCTATGTGCTGTACTGGGCTGGCCTTCTTTGGGGCGACCCAGGTGCGACATTACCATCACGGCGGCGCCGGCTTTGAGGGCCATTTGAATGGTGGGAAGGCCGGCGCGAATACGCGCATCCGAGCTGACTTCACCGTCTTTGAGCGGCACATTCAGATCCTGGCGGATTAATACCCGCTTGCCGCTCAGGTCTAAGTCAGTCATGCGTGCGAAGGTCATCCCAAATTCCTCAAATCATCAGCTCAGCTAGGGGTTAGGAAGCGGCCATCATCGTGGCCGCGGTGTCTAACATGCGATTGGAAAAACCCCATTCGTTGTCATACCAGGCGCAAACCTTCACCAGGCGGCCATGTACCTTGGTTAGGGTGGCGTCGAAAATGGACGAGGCCGGGTGGTGGTTGAAATCAATCGATACCAAAGGGTCGGCGTTAAAGGCCAGAATGCCTTTAAGCGGGCCATCGGCAGCCGTTTTAAGCAGACGATGAATCTCGTCCACGCTGGTATCGCGGCTGCTTACAAATGATAAATCCACCATGGACACGTTTATGGTGGGTACGCGGACCGCGTAGCCATCGAGTTTGCCTGCGAGTTCCGGCAAAACCAGGCCGACTGCGGCGGCCGCCCCGGTTTTGGTGGGAATCATGTTCAAAGTGCCGCTGCGGGCACGGCGCAGGTCGCTGTGATACGAGTCGGTGAGCACCTGGTCATTGGTGTAAGCATGCACCGTGGTCATCAGGCCCGATTCCAAGCCCACTTCACCAATCAAAGGCTGCACCAAAGGTGCAATGCAGTTGGTGGTGCAAGAGGCGTTACTCACAATGTCATCGCTGGCGGCGAGGTCTTCGTGGTTAATGCCATAGACCACGGTTTTGACATCGGAGCCCGCCGGCTGCGACACCAACACCCGCTTGGCACCTGCTTGTAAATGCGAGGCGGCTTTGTCGCGGCTGGCGAAGCGCCCGGTGCACTCCAACACCAAGTCCACACCAAGCTCTCCCCAGGGCAGCTGCGCAGGCACGGTTTGGCTGAGCATGCGGATGCGCTGCGACCCTACCAGAAGGTCATCGCCGTCCACGCTCACCGGGGTGGCAAAGCGGCCATGTGCGGTGTCGTATTGGGTGAGATGGGCATGGGTTTGGATGGAGCCCAAATCGTTGATGGCCACGATTTGGAATTCATCCTCACGTCCGGCTTCAAAAATCGCGCGCACAATGTTGCGCCCGATGCGTCCATATCCGTTGATACCGATGCGGATGCTCATAAGCCAGACCTCAAGACCAAATCGTGCGGTTAGCCCAACGCTGTGAAGCGTTTGACCACTTGATCAGGCGTTAGCCCGAAATGGTGATACAGCGCAGGGCCGGGAGCGGATTCACCAAAGCGATCCAAGCCGATAACGTCGCCCTGATCACCGGCAATGCGCCACCACAGACCAGTGACGCCGGCTTCAATGACGACGCGTTTGCGTAGCTTGGTGGGAATGACCTGCTCGCGGTAGCTGGCGTCTTGCTCTAAGAAGCGGTCTAGGCAAGGCATCGACACCACGCGAACAGGGGTGCCTGCAGCCAAAAGGTCGGCGGCCGCCTGCATGGCAATTTCCACTTCCGAGCCGCTGGCAATCAGAACGCCTACGGGCTCTTCGGCGTCTTGCAACACATAACCGCCGCGGGCGATATCAGCCAGTTGAGCTTGGCTGCGTGGTTGTGGGGCCAAGCCCTGGCGCGACAGCGCCAGCACGCTGGGGCGCTTGGCGCTTTGTACCGCACAGGCCCAGGCCGCCATGGTTTCGGCGGCGTCGGCCGGACGCCATACATCCAAATTCGGAATGAGGCGCAGGCTGGACACATGCTCCACCGGCTGGTGGGTTGGTCCGTCTTCGCCCAGGCCAATGGAGTCGTGCGTCATCACGTAGATCACCCGCTGTTCCATCAAGGCGGACATACGGATGGCATTGCGTGAGTAATCGGAGAACACCAAAAAGGTGCCGGCAAAGGGCAAAAAGCCGCCATGCAGGGCAATGCCATTCATGATGGCGCTCATACCGAACTCACGCACGCCGTAATGCACATGGCGGCCCATGCCGCTGGCGTCTAAGGCGCCGCAGTCCGGCCAGTTGGTGAGGTTAGAGCCGGTCAGGTCGGCCGAACCGCCCAAAAACTCGGGTAGCTTGGGAGCCAGCGCCGTGATGGCCATTTGCGAGGCTTTGCGGGTGGCCACCTTGGGTGCATCTTTTTGCACTTGAGCCAACATCTGCTCGGCTTGCGCTGCGAAATCGGCAGGTAGTTCGCCGCGCATGCGTCGCTCTAGCTCAGCCGCCTCTTGGGGGAAAGCGGCAGCGTAGGCATCAAATTGCTGCTGCCAGCGTGTTTGCAGCTGCTCTCCACGTACGCGCCCATCCCAGGCATTGCGGATATCGTTGGGAATATCAAAAGCGCTATGCTCCCAGCCAAGTTTGGCACGGGTAGCGGCAATTTCATCATCACCCAATGGCGCGCCGTGCACGCCCTCGGTGCCGGCCTTGTTCGGCGAGCCGAAGCCAATCACGGTTTTGCATTGGATCAGGCTGGGGCGCGCGGTTTCGGCCTTGGCTGCGGCCAAGGCGTTGGCGATGGCTTCGGGGTCGTGGCCGTCGACGTCAGCAATCACATGCCAGCCGTAGGCCTCAAAGCGTTTCACCGTATCGTCGGTAAACCAGCCCTCAACTTCACCGTCAATGGAGATGTTGTTGTCGTCATAGACCACATTCAGCTTGCCCAGCTGCCAGGTTCCGGCCAGGGCGCAGGCCTCGTGGGAGACGCCTTCCATCAAGCAACCATCACCCGTGAACACCCAGGTGGCATGGTCGACGACGGCGTGGCCGTCGCGGTTGAACTCGGCTGCCAGCATTTTTTCGGCCAAAGCCATGCCCACAGCATTGGCCAGGCCTTGTCCTAATGGGCCTGTGGTGGTTTCCACGGCCTCGATCAGGTGCGACTCGGGATGCCCGGCGGTTTTGGAGCCCAGCTGGCGGAAATTTTTGATTTCCTCCAGAGGCAGGTCGTAGCCGCTGAGATGCAGCAGCGCGTACAGCAGCATGGAGCCATGGCCGTTGCTGAGCACGAAGCGATCACGGTTGATCCAGCGCGGGTCGGCAGGGTTATGGGCCAGCACATCCGACCACAACACTTCGGCAATATCGGCCATACCCATAGGCATGCCAGGGTGACCAGACTTAGCCTGTTGTACGGCATCCATGGCCAGCGCACGGATGGCATTCGCTTTTTCGATTCGGGACGTCATGAATCTCTCGACATGAAAGCCGCGAAACACACGGCTGGACCCGGTATTGTACGGGTGAACGCCTGCACACTTCAGGTTCCACTGTTCATGCCGGAGGGTGGCACCTCCTCAGCATGCTGTTCAGGTGGGCGCAGCCACCCAAACCTTGGAGGTTATGGGTTACTTACGCAGCAGCGAACCGAAGCGTTCCCGCACTTTGTGCACCTTGGGCGCGGCCACGGCGGCAATGTAGGGTTGGTTCGGGTTCTGTGCGGCGTAGTCGTGGTGGTAGCTTTCGGCTGGGAAGAACTCGCCCTCTTCCATGGTTGTCACGATGGGACTTGAGAACACCTTGGCGGTGTTGAGCTGCTCGATGTAGCGGCGCGCCACCTCTTCTTGCTCTGGGTTTTGCGCGAAGATGGCCGAGCGATATTGAGGGCCGACATCGTTACCCTGGCGGTTGAGCTGAGTGGGGTCATGGGCCACCGAGAAGAACACCCGCAGCAGCGTGCCGAAACTAAGTTGATCGGCAGCATAGGAAATGCGGATGGCCTCGGCATGGCCTGTGGTTCCGCTGCAAACCTTGCGGTAATCGGCGCTGTCCCGGTCGCCGCCAGCATAGCCTGGGGCAACATCACTCACGCCAGCTAGCTCGCGGTACACCGCCTCGGTGCACCAAAAGCAGCCGCCGGCCAGCACCGCTTGTTGTTGGCCTTGGGCCTCGATATCGAACTCGGGGTAAGGAAATTCGCCGGGCTTCACGTTGAGATTGGCTCCGGGCAGGGCACAGACAGTCATGCGTTTTTCCATTTGATGTTGCAGCCAACACTGGGCTGCTGGTCGTTCAGAGGCGGCTGGCCGGCGAGCAGGGCATCGATGGCAGAACGCAGGTCTGCCCCATTCACGGGACTATCGTTGCCGGGTCTGGAGCCGTCCAGCTGCCCGCGATAAACCAGCTCATCTTGTGCGTCGAACAGATAAAACTCGGGTGTACAGGCGGCATCGAAAGCCTGGGCCACGGTTTGTTCGGCGTCATACAGGTAGGGAAATGGGTAACCCAGGCGCTGGGCATTGGCGGCCATGGCCGCTGGTCCATCCTCAGGGTAGCTTTGGGCATCGTTAGAGCTGATGGCCACAAAGCCCAGGTCGCGTGCCATGTAATCCCTGGCCAGGCGGGGGAGCTCAGCCTCGATGTGCTTCACATAGGGGCAATGGTTACAAATAAACATCACCACTGTGCCGGCCTTGCCCCGAATATCGGCCCAGCTTTTCTCCTCGCGCGACACGCTGTCGAGCAAGGTGAAGGCAGGGGCCGGGGTGCCAAGAGGCAGCATGTTGGAGGGGGTTAAGGCCATGGCCTGAATTCCGCATGCGAGGGGCTGGCGAGAATCCTTTGCCTGCCGGGCTGTTGTCAAGCCCGCGAATGGCTTATCATCCGCTTATCCGGATGGACGGATGACGAAAAGGTTACACAATGTCCGCTGATTACATTTTCACTTCAGAATCGGTTTCTGAAGGCCACCCCGACAAAGTTGCTGATCAGATCTCTGATGCGGTGCTTGATGCGCTACTGGCGCGTGATCGACACGCAAGGGTTGCGTGCGAAACGCTGGTGAAAACCGGTGTGTCCATCGTGGCCGGAGAAATCACCACGAATGCTTGGGTTGATCTCGAAGACTTAGTTCGTGGAGTGATTGCGGATATTGGCTACACCAGCTCTGAAGTGGGCTTTGATGGCGCAACCTGCGGCGTGCTGAACCTCATCGGTAAGCAGTCCGTCGATATCGCCATGGGCGTGGATGGCAACGCCGACGAGCGTAAGAAGCCTGAAGACCAGGGTGCGGGCGACCAGGGCCTGATGTTTGGTTATGCCTGTAATGAAACCCCGGCTTTAATGCCGGCTCCGATCCAATATGCGCACCGCCTCGTCGAACGCCAAGCTGAGGCGCGTAAGTCTGGGCAGCTGCCTTGGCTGCGCCCGGATGCGAAGAGCCAGGTGACCTTGCGTTATCGCGACGGCCAACCTGTGGCCATTGATGCCGTAGTGCTGTCCACCCAGCACCATCCCGAGGTGAGCCAGTCCAAGCTTCAGGAAGCGGTGATGGAGCTGGTGATCAAGCAGGTGCTGCCAGCTGAGCTACTGACCAAAGACACCCAATTCCACATCAACCCCACCGGCAAATTCGTCATCGGCGGCCCGGTGGGGGATTGCGGACTCACCGGGCGCAAAATCATTGTGGACACTTATGGCGGTATGGCCCGCCATGGTGGCGGCGCCTTTTCCGGCAAAGATCCGTCCAAGGTTGACCGCAGCGCGGCCTATGCTGGGCGCTATGTGGCCAAGAACATCGTCGCCGCTGGGCTCGCCGAAAAATGCGAGATCCAGGTGAGCTACGCCATTGGCGTGGCCGAGCCCACCTCCATTTCGGTGACCACCTTCGGTACCGGAAAGATCAGCGACGACAAGATTGTGGCGCTGGTGCGTAAACACTTCGACCTACGCCCCTACGCCATTACGACCATGCTGGACTTGCTGCACCCCATGTATCAGTCCACCGCGGCCTATGGCCACTTCGGACGCGAGCCCGAACAGCGCAGCTACCGCTGGCAAACCCGCGAGAACGGCCAGTTGGTCGATCACGAAGATAGCTTCACGGCCTTCCCCTGGGAGAAGACCGACAAGGCTGATGCCCTGCGTGATGACGCTGGCCTCTAAGCCAAGGCTGTCCTTGGACGAGCTTGGAGTGGCCATGGTGTGGCTCCAGGCCGCAGTTTTGAAGGTCGGCCGTAATCAGGCCGACCGCTCCGGTGCTGTGACAGTGCCGGACTGGTTATCCGGCCCACGTCAGATAACCCGGACGGGAGGGACCCCGCCCTCAATTTCTCTCACTTTTCGGAGCAACACAACGTGAATTTACCCGCAGCTAAAGTCGAGCCCGACTACACCATTGCTGATATCAACCTTGCCGATTACGGACGCAAGGAAATCGCCATTGCCGAAACCGAAATGCCCGGTTTGATGCAGGTGCGCGAAGAGTTTGCCGCTGATCAGCCGCTCAAAGGTGCCCGCATTGCTGGCTCCTTGCACATGACCATTCAAACGGCTGTGCTCATTCAAACCCTGGAAGCCTTGGGCGCTGAAGTGCGCTGGGCCTCCTGCAACATCTACTCCACGCAGGATCATGCCGCGGCTGCCATCGCTGCGAACGGCACTCCAGTGTTTGCTTATAAAGGCGAAACTCTGGATGAGTACTGGGAGTACACCCACCGCATTTTGGAATGGCACGACGGTGGCACACCCAACATGATTCTGGACGATGGTGGTGACGCTACTGGTCTGGTATTGCTGGGGGCCCGCGCTGCCGATGACGAAAGCGTTCTGGACAACCCAGGCAGCGAAGAAGAAGTGGCCCTGTTCGCTTCCATTCGTCGCAAGTTGGCTGAAGACCGTGGCTTTTATGCCCGTGTTCGCGAGAACATCAAGGGCGTGACCGAAGAAACCACCACGGGCGTGAATCGTCTGTACCAAATGCACAAGGAAGGCCGTCTGCCCTTCCCGGCCATCAACGTGAACGATTCGGTCACCAAGTCCAAGTTCGACAACCTCTACGGCTGCCGTGAGTCCTTGGTGGACGGCATCAAGCGCGCTACCGATGTGATGATCGCTGGCAAAATCGCCGTGGTCGCTGGTTACGGCGACGTGGGTAAAGGCTCCGCCCAGGCCCTGCGTGCCCTCTCGGCCCAGGTGTGGGTCACCGAAGTCGACCCCATCTGTGCGCTGCAGGCCGCGATGGAAGGCTACAAAGTGGTCACCATGGATTACGCGGCCGACAAAGCCGACATCTTCGTCACGGCCACCGGTAATTACCAAGTGATCACCATGGATCACATGAAGGCCATGAAGAACGAGGCCATCGTGTGCAACATCGGTCACTTCGATAACGAAATTCAGGTTGCCGAACTCGAGCGCGAATGCGAGTGGGAAAACATCAAGCCCCAGGTTGATCATGTGATTTTCCCGGATGGCAAGCGCATTATTTTGTTGGCCAAGGGTCGCTTGGTGAACTTGGGCTGCGCCACCGGCCACCCCAGCTTCGTCATGAGCTCCAGCTTCACCAACCAAACGCTGGCACAAATCGAGCTGTTCACCAAGGAAGGCGATTACGAGCCAGGCGTTTATGTGCTGCCCAAGCACCTGGACGAAAAAGTCGCTCGCTTGCACCTGGCCCGCATTGGCGCCCAGCTCACCGAAATGAGCGACAACCAAGCCAATTACATTGGCGTGCCGGTAGCAGGCCCTTACAAGCCTGAGCACTACCGCTACTAAGGTCCCTGCGCTGTAAGCGCTGTGCTTACAGTGGGATCAGCCGCAAGGAGCTCGTGGGTGTGTCACCCATGGCTCTTCGCAGCAGCCAGCATCAGGGCCGTCTTTGGTGGCCCTGATGCTGGCCCTTATTACCTTGTCGGTAGAAGCCAAACCTTTAGCGTTTGCGCCCAAGGGCCATGCGGGCCAAAGTGCTTTTGAGCCCTAAGCTTCGTGGCGTTAGCCTTCTAAGCTGAGGGCACCCTGCAAAACTGCCGACAACATTACAGAGAATGTCATTTTCGGAGCTCGCACCATGACCGCGCAGTACAGTTTGGAATTTTTCCCGCCGCGTGCTGCGGACGCCTGGGCCAGCTTTGGCCAAACGGCGGCTGAGCTGGCTGCCCTGGGCCCAGCGTATGTGTCGGTGACCTTCGGTGCTGGCGGCTCGGTGCAAGGCGGCACCCTCGAAGCGGTGACCATGCTGCGTGAAAAGTTGCAGCTGGATACCGCGCCGCATATTTCCTGCGTGAATACCGACCCGGCCCTCATCCGCGATTTGTTGGCGCGCTACCGAGAGGTAGGAGTGCGTAAGCTCGTGGTACTGCGCGGGGACTTGCCTTCCGGGGCAGGGCTGCCGGCAGGCGAGTTCCGCTATGCCGCCGACCTGGTGCGCTTCATTCGCCAGGAAACCGGCGATGAGTTTCACATTGAAGTGGCGGCCTACCCCGAAATGCACCCGCAGGCCCGCTCACCGGCGACTGACTTCAAGCACTTTCTGGCCAAAGTGGATTGTGGTGCCAACGCCGCCATCACCCAGTACTTTTTCAACGCCGACGCGTACTTCGATTTTTGCGAACAGGTGCGGGCCGCGGGCTATGATCTGCCCATCACTCCGGGGATCATGCCCATCACCAATCACCGCCAACTCAGCCGCTTTTCGCAAATTTGCGGCGCCGAGATTCCGCGCTGGATCCGGCTGCGCTTAGAGCAGTATGGTGATGACCTCGAGTCCATCCGCGATTTTGGTTTGGATGTGGTCAGCCGCCTGTGCGACACCCTCATGGAGGGTGGTGCCCCCGGACTGCACTTCTACACCCTGAACAAAACCGCGCCCACGCTGGCCTTATGGGATCGCTTGCAGCTACCGCGTCCCGTGGCAGACTGAAGCTCCGCCCTCAGGTTTGGAGATGACTATGCCTAAGACCTTCTCACCAGCCGCAGCCATCTGGCGTATGTGTTTGTTGCTCTGTGTGTCTGTGTTTGCGGCGTGCAATAACTCCCAGCCCACGCCCAGCGCCGGAGGGGATTGGGCTTTGGATAGCACGCAGTCCAGCCTGCACTTCCTGTCCACCAAGAACGGCCAGATCACCGAAACCCACCGCTTCTCTAAGCTCGATGGCGAGATCAACGACGATGGCCGCGCCAGCTTGGTGGTGGACCTAGCCAGCGTGCAAACCGGCATCGACATCCGTAACACCCGCATGCAGCAGATGCTGTTCGAGGTGGCGGATTTTCCTTTGGCCACGGCGCGCATTGCTCTTCCGCCTCAGTTCATTGCCCAGCTTGCGCCCGGTAGCACTCAAACTTTGGAGACCAAGCTGGAGCTAGACCTACATGGTCATACCCACACCTTGCCCACCCAGCTACGTGTGGCCCGCTTGGCCGATGACCGCCTGCAGGTGAGCTCGGAGGCCCCGGTGTTACTCGCAGCCGCCGATTTTGATCTGCTCGACGGCGTGCAGGCCCTGCGCGAAGTGGCCGGGCTCAATGCGATTAATCCCACCGTTCCGGTAACGGTGTTGCTGGAATACACCCGATAGCCCAGCGTAGATCTGCTGGGTTCTGCTGCCGTCCGGCTCATTGGAAACCGGTCCTTGTGGCTGAACGCAGCCATGTCTGTGCCAGGGCGCTAATGCGGCTGGAACAGGCGGTTCGCGCTAGGATGCCTGCTCCGGCTTGAAGGAGGAGACAGCATGAGCAGCATATTCGCGTGGCAAGTTGAGGCCAAAGATTCCCCTGCGCAATGGGTACAAAAGGCACCCCTGCCCCTGACGGAAGATCAGGTTCGCATTCGCATTGAGGCCTCAAGCCTGAACTACAAGGACGCCCTGGCTGTGACCGGCAAGGGGCGCATCATGCGTCGCTTCCCCTGCGTCGCAGGTATTGACCTTGCGGGAGAGGTTATCGAGTCTTCCAGCCCGCAATGGTCGGTGGGCGCGCCGGTGTTGGCCACAGGCTGTTTTCTGGGTGAGCAGGTCGATGGTGGGCTGGCCACCGAAGTGGTGATGGCTGCCGAGAATGTCATTGCTCGGCCGCAAGGCGTATCCAGTGTGCAGGCCATGGCCTGGGGCACAGCCGGTTTCACGGCGGCGCTGGCTGTGCAGCGCATGCTCGACAATGGGCAGCGGCCAGATATGGGGCCTATTGCCGTTACCGGCGCTACCGGGGGTGTGGGCTCTATCGCCATTGCCTTGTTGGCGAAGCTGGGGTTTGCGCCTGTGGCTGTTACCCGTCGCGGCGCCGACCATGCGGATTACTTGAAGCAGCTTGGGGCGGTGGATATTCACGCTGCCGACGTCGACGAGCAGGCCCCGCCACTGCAGAAAACCCAGTGGGGTGGTGTGATCGACAACGTGGGCGGTGCGCTGCTGGCCCAGCTCATTGCCCAAACCAATTTGTGGGGCAATGTGGCCAGTATTGGGCTGGCCGGGTCGGCCAAACTACCGGCGACGGTTCTGCCCTTTATTTTGCGCGGCGTAAACCTGCTGGGCGTGCATTCGGTGGAATGGCCCATGGCGCCGCGCCGACAAATTTGGGAGAAGATTTTCGGGGATTGGCAGCTAGATCACAGCCTGTGGTTGCGCCACCAAGTCCCCTTAGCCGAGATCATGCCGGTGTGCGAAGCCATGCTTGCCGGGACGCATGACGGACGCGCTGTGGTGCTGTGCACGGCTCACGCGACATAAGCTCGGACGCTGGCGCGATGACGGCTCGCGCAATTTTCCTTACAGTGGAGAAATACATTAGACCGGACGTGTCATTTTGAGGAGACACCTCGCACACGCCCGTACATGAGGACTACAAATGAGTGCAGCCGCTCCCGCGCCTAGCGCGGACCCCCGCTTCGAAAACGCCGCCATTGCGGACATGAAACGTATTTTTGCCGCGCAGCAGCGCACGGCTTTGCAATGGCGAACCAGCACGGCCCAGGAGCGAATTGCAAGACTGAATCGGCTGCGGGACGCGGTTCTGGCCCGCGAGGGCGAGATTAAACAAGCCTGCGCTGAAGACTTTGGTAAGCCCGAAACAGAGGTGGATATTGGTGAGCTGATTCCCATATTGGCGGAAATTAAATCCACCAAGGCCCATCTCAAACGCTGGATGAAAGGTGAGCGAGTTTGGCCGACGGCGCTGATGTTTGGCACCAAGACCCGCGTTCGCTACGAGCCTAAGGGTGTCAGCCTGATTATTGCGCCCTGGAATTACCCGGTGAACTTGTCGCTGATGCCTTTGGTGTCGGCGCTTGCCGCTGGCTGCACGGCCATTCTGAAGCCCTCTGAGCTCACGCCTGCGACATCCAAAGTGACGCGGGAACTCATCGCCGCAACCTTTGATGAAAGTGAAGTCGCAGTGGTTGAGGGCGCCGTGGAAGAAACCACCGCCCTGCTGGAAATGCCCTTCGACCATATCTTTTTCACCGGCAGCCCAGCTGTGGGCAAGATCATCATGGCTGCGGCCGCCAAGAATCTGACCTCGGTGACCTTGGAGCTAGGTGGTAAATCGCCCACCATCGTCGATGCCTCGGCTGATGTGGAACGCGCCGCCAAGGGCATTATGTTCGGCAAGTTTCTTAATGCCGGCCAAACCTGTATTGCACCTGATTACGTGCTGGTGCATGAAGACATTAAAGACAGCTTCATCAAGGCCTGCGCGGACCACCTCAAAGCCACCTATGGTGAGGACGCCACCCAAAGCCCGGACTACTGCCGCATTGTGAATGGCCGGCACTACGAGCGAGTCAGCGGCCTGCTGGCTGAGGCGCGTGCTAAGGGCGCGGTGGCGGCTTGTGGCGGCACCACTCGCGAAGACACCCAAAGCATTGCGCCCACCATTTTGGACTCGGTGCCGATGGACTCACGGGTGATGGATGAGGAAATCTTCGGGCCGCTGCTGCCCGTGGTGCCCTACAAAGATTTGAATGAGGCCATCGCTTACATCAACGGCAAGCCCAAGCCCTTGGCCCTGTACGTGTACGCCAATGACCGCCGGGTGGTCGACAAAACTATTGGTGAAACCTCGGCCGGCGGGACCTGCATCAACACCTGCACCAACCAATACCTGCATATGAATGCCCCCTTTGGCGGCGTGAATAACTCCGGCATCGGCAACTCGCACGGCAAATGGGGTTTCAAAGCCTTCTCCCATGAGCGCACCGTGGTCGATAACAAATTCTCGGCCAGCCTGCTTATGGCACCGCCCTACACAAGCTTTGTGAAGCGCCTCATTCACTTCATCAAGCTCACGCTGAAGTAAGTCGGGCCAAGCCAATCAAAAAAGCCGTAGCCATGCGAAGTGGCTGCGGCTTTTTTTGTGGTCGCGCCCGCTGTGTTTAGCGCAGCTGACTTGGTATCGAGTCGTTTGACGAGGCTGCATGGCTGTACTCTCAGGATGTGGGCTTCGTGCTGACGCGGTATTGGGTTTATCTTAGGGATAACACCTGTTGAGGAGATTGAGATGAGTTATGTCGATGGCTTCGTGGCAGCAGTACCCGTGAACAATAAGCAAGCCTATCTAGAGCATGCGCAAATCGCCGCCGAAATTTTCAAGAAGCACGGTGCACTATCGGTCGTCGAGTGTTGGGGTGACGATGTTCCGGACGGCGAGTTAAATTCGCTGAATTCTGCCGTCATGCGCAAGCCTGACGAAGCCGTGGTTTTTTCCTGGGTCGTTTGGGAGTCCAAAGAGGCACGCGACAGCGGGTGGGGAAATATCATGGATGACCCAGATATGCCGCAGAACATGCCATTTGACGGCAAACGCATTATTTATGGCGGTTTCCAGAAGCTTCTCGAAGCGTAGTTCTTCCGCCAATACCTCGTGCTCGTCGTTGAAAACCACCCTTTAGGAGATAGCAATACTCTGTGTGGGGCGAGTTTGAGCCGCCAAATCGGCCGTGGCCGACGGCCTATGCACAGCCCTATGGAGGAGAGTCAGTATGGCCATGGTGAAGAGCATCGAAGAGTACTTCGACCAGGGCTGCGGCCGCTGTGAGAGGTTTGCGACAGATGACTGCTCCACTAAAAAATGGAACAGCGGCTTAGGCGAACTTCGCCAGATGTGCCTAGAAGTTGGTTTGTCCGAAACGGTGAAATGGGGACACCCCTGCTACATGCACGCTGGGCGCAACATTGTCTTGATCGGTGCCTTTCGCGAAGATTTCCGCTTGAGCTTCTTTAACGCAGGCCTGCTGAAAGACCATGACAATATCCTGCAAAGGCAGGGTCCGAATACCCAGTATCCCGATATGTTTCGTTTCACCTCCAGCGGGCAGGTCACCGCACTGGGCCATGTGATTAGGAGCTACCTTAGCGAGGCCATGGGCTATGCCGAAAAAGGCCTGAAAGCGCCGAATGTCGAAGCTACGGTTGCGTGGCCGACCGAGCTCACTGAGGCATTGGCTGCCGATCCTGAACTAGCGGCAGGGTTTCGCAAGCTGACGCCGGGACGCCAGAAAAGCTATTTGTTCAATCTCAATTCCGCTAAGAAGCCCCAAACTCGAGTCGCTAGGATTGCCAAATTTCGCGACCATATTTTGGCCGGAAAGGGCGCTTTGGAACGATGAGTGAGCGCGAGAGCTGTCTGATCGCCAGAGGCTAATATTGGAGGGCATTGATGTCAGACCCAATTGATCTTCGCCGTTTTCCTATCCACCTGGGGCTGGGCGCAACAGCCTTGCCTGAGCCAGAGTTTAGCGGGATGGAATGGTATGAAGCCTATCTTCAGCGACACGCGGATGACGGCGCAGACGCTCGCATTGTGTCGATTTACGAATTTTCGGAAGATTGGGACACTTGGGAAATGCACCCTGAAGGCGAAGAAGTCGTGCTGTGCATTGCCGGCAATATGACGATCTACCAGGAACACGCCGATAACTCCACCGACCTTGTGGCCATTGGGCCAGGAGAGTATGTCATTAACCCACGGGGAACCTGGCATACGGCTGATGTGCCGGATAAGGCGACCGCGTTGTTTATTACCGCAGGTCGTGGAACCCGTCACCGACAAAGAGATGATTTATGAAACTTGATGAAGGTTGTCATTGCGGGGCCATTCGTTACACCGTTATCGGCGAGCCATACACGCACGCCTTATGTCACTGTTCGGATTGTCGGCGTCATGCTGGCGCCCCAATGGTGGGATGGACGATGTATGCCGAATCCGCCCTGACCATTACCCAGGGAAAGCCCAAAGTGTATGCCTCATCTGAACACGGGCGAAGACAATTCTGCCCAGATTGCGGAACGGGCCTTTTCTATTCCAATGCTCAGACCTTGCCCGGCCTTGTCGATATCCAGAGTGGGACCTACGATGATCCCGGCGCATTGTCAGCAAGGGCGCACATTCAGGTCGCCGAGAGAATCAGCTGGATGGAAAATGCGCATGAGCTACCAGTTTTCGACCGATATCCGCCAACGGAGTAAGTGAGGCTGCGGCATTGAAGGCCGTGTGTCTGCCAAAGCCTATTCGTTGTTCTGCTTGCGCTGCAGGTGGTCGCGGACCCACTCATCCAGCTCATCCCACAGAGCTTCGATGGTTTGACGTATGTCTTGCCAAGCCCCTTCTCCGGCCCGTTTCAGGTCTTCGATTTGGTGCTCTGTGGAGGTAATGCTGGATTCGAGCTGGTCAATGGCGGCATGCTGCTGTTGGGCGCTGAGTTCGGCGCGTTGGGCCTCAAGCTCGGCCAAAGTGGATTTGGCCGCTGCAATACGGCTCTCAAGGTCGCCCAAATAATCCTGCTTTGTCATTGCTTGGGCCTCCTATTAGCCGCCAAACACAAACACCATGACGCCGGGTAGCACGAAGAACAAACCCAACACATAGGCCAAGGCCAAAGACTTGTGCTGAGTTGCCAAGTCGGCCAGCCAATAAGAGCAGCGGACGGGAAACTCGGCCACCTGGCGTAGCCGCAGGGCAGTAGGGCCAAGGTACAGCATAGCTACCGCTAAACTGTTGTAGATCAGGTGCACCAGCGCAATTTGCATGGCCGCTGCAGCTTGGTCGCCAACTACTGCCGTGGCTGCCAGCAAGGCGGTGATGGTGGTGCCGATGTTGGCGCCCAGCGTAAAGGGGTAAATATCGCGGGTCTGGAATACGCCCGAGCCGGCCAAGGGCACCATTAAGCTGGTGGTGGTGGAGGAGCTCTGCACCAATACCGTCACCAGCATGCCCGAGCCAATGCCAGACAGGGGGCCACCACCAATAGCCGAGTGCAGAATCTGCTTGGCACGCCCGACCAGGGCGCGGCGTAAGAGTTGGCCAACGCGGATGACCGCGTACAAGATCAAGCCCACGCCGGCCACAATCATCACCACGCCGGTGATCAGGTCATTCGCACCCATGCCGTGCAGCAGGTCTTTAGCGAGGGTCACGCCGGGCTTGGTGAGGGGCTTCATGAAGTTCAGGCCCTTGATCGACAGATCGGCGTCACTCATGAACAGCCCAAGCAGGCTAGAGGCCGCGGTCTCTAAAAAGCCCGTCATGATCTCCAATGGCAGGAAGATCACCACCGCAAACACATTGAAAAAGTCGTGCACCGTAGCCGCGGAAAACGCGCGCCTAAACTCGTCTTTGTTCCCAATGTGGCCCAGGCTCACAATGGTGTTGGTGATAGTGGTGCCGATATTGGCGCCCATGACCATGGGGATGGCAATACTCACCGGCATGCCGCCCGCCACCAAGCCCACGATGATCGAGGTCACGGTGGAGGAGGATTGGATCAATGCCGTCGCCAAGGCCCCAATAAGCAGCGCCAAAAAGGGGTTGGTGGCAAAAGCGAAGAGGGACTCAGCTTCGTCGCCGGCCGCGGTTTTGAAGCCGCTTCCAATCATGGCTACGGCAACCAGCAACAGATAAATAAAGACCGCAACCTGTAGCCAGGTTCCGGCCGACCGGTTAGGGGTCGCGTCCGCGACCTCGGATCCGGAAAGATTGGTCATAGAAATGAGGGTCCCGTGTGCATATCTATTGCCGCCGGCGAACGGTACACGTTTTGTGGGTCATTTGCGTGAAATCCCATCCGGCTCGGGGCTGCTCGGCTGTGTCAGGTTGAGTCCGAAGGCGCGCCCCCAGAACTTCCCGGTGACCCACAGCAGGCCAGAAGAGCGATCGAGGGCGATGCCATTGAGTACCTCGGCGCGCGGTGGGCGTTCGGCGGACGGCCATAAAGTGCTTAGATCCAGACGCGAGCGCACGCAGCCGGTGTTGGTATCAATCAACAGCAGCTGGTCTTCCTGCCATTGGTTGGCCCAAAGCCCTTGCGCCGTGTGTTCTAGCTCGTTCAGCCGGGTGACAGGCCTGCGTTGGTTGAACACCTTGAGCTCTTTGCGCACAGAGAAGTCGGCGGCGGATCTCCAGCGAAGAGTATTGCTGCCGTCGCTCATCACCCATGCTTGCTCGTCTGGATCCCAGTCTAAGCCCCAGCCCTGGCCGGAATAGCGGTGTTGATGCTGCAATTCCAGGGTGTTGGCGTCGAGCACCAACACACGGCCAGCCCGCCAGGTGAGCAGCCATAAGCTGTCCTCATAGAGCCCTAGCCCCTCGGCGAAGAGCCGTGGATGCAAGGACTGCTTGAGGCTGCGCCAGGGCTGTCCGGGTGCGGGTAACACCTGCACTTGGGATTGGCCATAGCCACCTCCGCTGAGATACCAACGCCCGCCGCGGATCGCAAAGCCTTGTACGTAAAGCTCGGCTGGGAGCTCCCGGATGTCGGCAACCGCCCAGCCCATGGAGGTAGGCTTGGCGCAGTCCTCCTTGGCCAGAGCCGCGCTGGTGCAGAGCCATAGCAAGCCCGACATGCACACGAGGCGGCGCAATCGCAACATCCAGCCAGACATGGGTAGCCGGCGCGACCTAGCCGCCTGCAATACGCTCAAAGTCGGCAATGCGATTGCAGGCTGTGTCGAAGGCCTCCAACAATGCCAGGCGATTACGCCGCAGGCGCTGATCATCGACCTGCACCATGACCGACTCAAAAAAGCCGGCAATGGGGGCCTGCAAGGTGGCGAGCTGAGTCAGGCTTTGGGCGTAGTTTGTGTGGTTGTCATCCAGGCTTTGCAGCGCTTGGAACAAAGCCTGCTCGGCCGGCTCTACACAGTCGGCTTCGCTCAGCGTGGCGTTGCGGTCGGCCTCCTGCGCGCTACGCAGAATGTTGCGCACCCGCTTGGAGCTCTGCACCAGTGCGTCGCCAGCCTCGCTGTCGATAAAGCTGGTGACAGCGGCTCCGCGCGCCTGAGCGTCGACAGGGCCTAGGGCTTGGTCCAAAATTCCAGCCACCACCGCAGCGGGGGCACCTTGGTCTGCCAGTACGCCACGTAGGCGGTCCTGCAAGAACTCCCGCAGGCTTTGGGCTTGAGCGGGGCTGAGGCTGAAGCTAGCGGCATCCAGCAGCTCCTCCCAGCTCAGTGCGGCGCCAGATTCCAGCAGAATGCGTAGTAGGCCCAGTGCGGCCCGACGCAGACCGTAGGGGTCTTTACTGGCCGTGGGAATGGCATCGATGGAGAAATATCCTGCCAGGGTATCTAGTTTGTCAGCCGCCGCAACCACCCGGCCCAATGTAGATTCCGGGACTGCGGCTTGCGGGCCCAGAGGTTGGTAGTGCTCGGCGACCGCTGTAGCCACGGCCTCTGCGCTGCCTTCGGCGCGCAGCAGGTGCCCACCCATAATGCCCTGGAGTTCGGGCATCTCGAATACGCATTGAGTGGTTAAGTCACACTTGGCTAAGAGCCCGGCTTGGCGTGCCGCAGCGGGGTCGGCGCCAAAGGGTTCCGCCAAGTGAGCGGCCAGGTGTGCGATACGCTCGGCCTTGGCTTTGAGGTCGCCCAGGCCTTTAGCCCAAGTGACGCGGGCCAAATCGTCCAACCGCTCCGCCAAAGGTCGCTTTCGATCCTGTTCCCAAAAGAACAGAGCATCCTCGAGGCGGGGGCGGACAACGCGTTCGTTGCCGGCAATCACTTGACTAGGGTCGCGCGACTCAATGTTGGCCACGGTGATAAAGACGGGTAGCAATGCCCCGGCCGCATCGAACACCGGGAAATAGCGTTGATGCTCCTGAATGGTCAGCACTACAGCCTCATCAGGCACGGCTAAAAACCTCTCATCAAAGCGGCCGTGAATGGTGCTGGGCCATTCGACGAGCGCCGTAACCTCATCCAGAAGCTCGGCCTCAATGACGACTTCGCCACCGATATCGGCAGCTGCAGCTTGTACTTGCTCTTCAATAGCGGCGCGGCGGGTGTCAAAGTCCGCCCAGACTTTGGCCTCGCGCAGGGTTTGCTCGTAATCTGCGGCGTGGCTTAAAGGCACGGCCTCGGGCGCATGGAAACGGTGGCCGAAGCTGCGGTTGCTGCTTTGTAAACCAAACGCTTCCAAAGCAACCGGGCTGCTCCCATGCAGGGCGACTAGCCACTGCACCGGGCGTACAAAAGTGGCGCTGCCCGAGCCCCAGCGCATGCGCTTTGGAGCTTTTTGGTCCATGGCTTTGAGGGCCTGGGCAAATAACTCAGGCAGCAAGTCTTGCAGCGCTTTGCCGGCTTGCTCAGCGACGTACATCAGATAGGTGCCCTTCGGCGTCTCTATCTGCTCCAGGTCGTCAAAATCCACGCCGCAAGAACGGGCAAAGCCCAGCCCGGCGGGCGTGGGCTGCCCATCTTTGAGTGCAGCGCTGAGCGCAGGGCCTTGGCGTTTGATGTGTTGTGTTGGCTGCTGCGCGGCCGTCTCGTCAACGCATACGGCCAGCCGCCGTGGCGTGGCGAACCAACGTGCTGATCCACGTGGAACATTCGCTTTATCAAGACCTTGGCTAATGCTATCGGCAAGAGCTGTGGCTAAGGGCTGTTGGTAGCGGGCAGGAAGATCTTCGCAGCCGATTTCGATAAGCAGGGGCGCGGACATTTAGCGATCCTCGGTGCACAGGGGGAAGCCCAGGGCTTCGCGTGCGGCGTAATAGGACTCGGCGCAGGCGCGGGCCAAATTGCGCACCCGCAAAATATAAGCCTGGCGCTCGGAGACAGAAATGGCTTGGCGGGCATCCAGCATGTTGAAGGCATGCGAGGCATCCAGTACCCGTTCATAGGCGGGCAGTGGTAAGCCGCGCTCAACCAACTTGTTGCAGGCGGCTTCGGCTTTGGCGAAGGCGGCGAACAAATCCTCAACTTCGGCTTCTTCAAAGTTGTAGCGTGACTGCTCCACTTCGTTTTGGTGGAACACATCGCCATAGGTCACCACGCGCTCCCCGTCACGCGCCCAAACCAAGTCATAGACCGACTCCACGCCCTGCAAATACATGGCAAGCCGTTCTAGGCCGTAGGTGAGCTCGCCGGACACAGGCTTGCACTCCAGGCCGCCTACTTGTTGGAAGTAGGTGAACTGAGTGACCTCCATGCCGTTCAGCCACACTTCCCAGCCCAGGCCCCAAGCGCCCAAGGTCGGCGATTCCCAGTTGTCTTCTACAAAGCGGATGTCGTGCACCAATGGGTCTAATCCCAGCGCTTTGAGCGACTCCAAATACAGGTTTTGAATATCTGGCGGCGAGGGCTTCAGCAGCACCTGGAATTGATAGTAATGCTGGAGGCGGTTGGGGTTGTCGCCGTAGCGACCATCCGTCGGTCTGCGCGAAGGCTGTACATAAGCGCTTTTCCAAGGCTCTGGGCCTAATGAGCGCAAGAATGTTGCTGGATGGAAGGTTCCAGCCCCAACTTCTTTATCCAGAGGTTGCAGAATCACGCAGCCTTGCCGAGCCCAAAAGTCTTGCAGGGTGGCAATTAGCTCCGAAAAGGTGGCGGGCACAGCCATATGGCATTTGTCCGAGGGATGAAAAGGCGCCCATTCTAATCGTCCTTGGGACTCGGCCCCAACTGCAGGGCATTCGTAGCGCACAAGAGTGGTGCGCTTTCATGGTGCGCATAAATGGTGCAGACTGCGCACATCGTCGGTGCATTCAGTGCTTATGCCGCATAGAAACTGGCATGTTTCCTGCTGAATCACTCCGCGTTCGCTACAGGGGAGGACTCTTGTAGTGTGCTGCAAGGCGCCCTTTGGTGCCTGCTTTCAATAATTCATTTGTACCCAGCGAGGGAGATTCGCATGTCGGCTAGCGACGTACTCAAGATGATTGGCGACCAAGAGGTCCAGTTCGTGGACTTCCGCTTCGCCGATACCCGCGGTAAAGAACAACACGTCACCGTTCCCGCTCACACCATCGACGAAGATGTGTTCGAAGACGGCAAGATGTTCGACGGTTCCTCCATTGCCGGTTGGAAGGGCATCAACGAGTCCGACATGATTCTGATGCCGGACCCGGAAACGGCCGTTATCGACCCCTTCTCGGAAGAAACCACGCTGATCCTGCGCTGTGACGTAGTTGAGCCTGCGACCATGCAGGGTTACGAGCGTGACCCACGTTCGGTGGCCAAGCGCGCCGAGGCTTACATGAACTCCACCGGGATCGCCGATACGGCCTTCTTCGGTCCTGAGAACGAGTTCTTCGTGCTCGACGACATCAAGTGGGGCGCCGACATTTCCGGTGCTTTCTACAAGATCGACTCCGAAGAGGCTTCTTGGAACACCGAAAAAGTCTACGAAGACGGCAACATGGGGCACCGCCCCGGTGTTAAGGGCGGCTACTTCCCTGTTCCTCCGGTGGATTCGCTGCATGACCTGCGTTCGGCCATGTGCTTGGCCATCGAAGAGATGGGCGTAGAAACCGAAGTGCATCACCACGAGGTGGCCACCGCCGGTCAGTGCGAAATCGGCGTGAAATTCAACACCTTGGTGAAGAAGGCCGATGAAGTCTTGATTCTCAAGTACGCCATCCAAAACGTGGCTGCTGGCTACGGCAAAACCGCCACCTTCATGCCCAAGCCGCTGGTTGGTGATAACGGCAACGGCATGCACGTGCATATGTCGCTGGGCAAAGACGGCGAGAACCTGTTCTCCGGCGACGGCGTTGGCGGCTTGTCCGAAACCGCGCTGTACTACATTGGCGGCGTGATTAAGCACGCGCGTGCTCTGAACGCTTTCACCAACGCTTCTACCAACAGCTACAAGCGTTTGGTCAAAGGTTTCGAAGCCCCAACCATGTTGGCTTACTCGGCGCGTAACCGCTCCGCGTCGATCCGTATTCCGTTTATTTCCAATCCTAAGGCTCGCCGTATTGAGGTGCGCTTCCCGGATTCCACCGCCAACCCTTACCTGGCTTTCGCAGCCTTGATGATGGCTGGCCTGGACGGCATTCAAAACAAGATCCACCCTGGCGACCCCATGGATAAGGATCTGTACGACCTGCCGCCAGAAGAAGAGAAGGAAATCCCACAGGTTTGTGAGTCTTTGGATGAGGCGCTGGATGCTCTGGATGCAGATCGCGAGTTCCTTACCCGCGGCGGCGTTTTCACCGACGACATGATTGATGGCTACATCGCGCTGAAGCGTGAAGACACCACACGTCTGAAGATGACCACGCACCCGGTCGAATTCGACATGTACTACAGCCTCTAATCAGGTCTGCTGCAGACTATTTGGGCGCGGCTCGGGCGCTGATTCCGAGCTGTGCCGTCGACTTCGGCGCGCCCCCTTTTTAGGGGGCGCACTTGTTTGAGCGCTATGGCAAAACATAAACATAAGATTCGCGGTGATGAGTTGTTAGATGGCCTTGCCACGGCCGTCATCGCCATTCACGCTGACCAAACCGTAGATCGTCTCAACAGTGCTGCTGAAATGATGTTTGGGGTCTCCGATGGCTTTGCTTGTGGCGCCAAGCTGTTTACCGTGCTGCCGGCGCTGAGCGTTTTGCGCGAACCCATCCTCAAGGCCTTGGAAGAACAAGAGGCGTATATGGCGCGCGACCTTCGTCTGCGCCGTAGCAATGGCAGTGAAGACCGCTTTGTTGCCGATGTGAGCCTCAGCCCCCAGCGCGACGGCATGCTGGCGATGGAGTTCTCGACTCGCGACCGTCCTCACCGCATCTTTCGTGAAGATGCTCAGTGGCAGCAACAAGAGGTCAACCACGAAATGATTCGTGGCCTGGCCCACGAAATTAAAAACCCGCTGGGCGGCCTGCGTGGCGCGGCCCAGTTACTCGAACGAGAACTGCCCTCTGAAGATCTACGTGACTTTACCGGCATCATTATTCGCGAGGCCGATCGCCTTCAAGATCTGGTTGATCGCCTGCTTGGCCCCAGTCGGCCGGTGCCCTTCAAACCCACCAATATCCACGTGGTCGTCGAGCATGTACGCACTTTGCTGGAGGCACAGGCGCCTGCTGCGATTAGCATCGAGCGCGATTACGACCCCAGTCTTCCTGATGTACCCGCCGACCCCGAGCAGCTTATTCAGGCGGTTTTAAACATTGGCGTTAATGCCTTGGACGCCATGCGTGAACAGGAAACCGGTCGGCTGATATTGCGCACCCGGGCCATGCGTCAGTTCACCATTGGTGGAGTGCGCCATCGCTTGGTGTTACGCGTAGACATTTGTGACACAGGGCCGGGTATCCCCAGTGACATGATGGAAAAAATCTTCTATCCCATGGTCAGTTCGCGCGCCGAGGGAAGTGGCCTAGGACTTGCTATCGCTCAAACATTGATTCGCAATCACGGTGGTTTGATCGAATGCGAGAGCCGGCCAGGGGACACGGTGTTTTCGTTGTACTTACCAATCCAGAGGACAACCGCATGAGCTTAAAAGTCTGGGTGGTCGATGACGACGATTCGATTCGCTGGGTGCTCGAGCGCGCGCTGCAAAGTTCTGGCCTCGATGTACAGGCCTTTGCCGGCGGCATCGAAATGTTGGATGCCTTGGAAGAGGATCAGCCGGATGTGGTGATCACCGACATCCGCATGCGCGGCATTGACGGTTTAGAGCTCTTATCGCGCGTGCATGCTGTAAACGCCGAGTTGCCCGTGATTGTGATGACGGCCCACTCCGACCTGGACGCGGCGGTAGCAGCCTACAAAGGCGGGGCCTTTGAGTATTTGCCCAAGCCCTTCGATGTGGATGAGGCGGTGGAATTGGTGCAGCGAGCCGCGCGCTCGCGTGAGCGCGAGGCGGCTGTGTCCGACACGCCCCCCACCACGGCGCACATTGTTGGTGAGGCACCTGCCATGCAGGAGGTGTTTCGCGCCATTGGCCGCTTGGCCAAATCGCAAATCACCGTACTGATTACGGGTGAATCTGGAACCGGTAAAGAGCTGGTTGCGCGAGCTCTACATGCGCACAGCCCCCGCGCCAAGAAGCCCTTTATTGCCATTAACACCGCGGCTATTCCCAAAGATCTCATGGAGTCGGAGTTTTTCGGCCATGAGCGTGGCGCCTTCACGGGGGCGACCACCCAGCGGGCTGGGCGCTTTGAACAAGCCGACGGGGGCACCCTGTTCCTGGACGAAATCGGGGAAATGCCCCCCGATTTGCAAACCCGCCTACTCCGCGTGCTGGCCGACGGCCAGTTCTACCGAGTTGGCGGGCATGTGCCCGTGCAGGTGGATGTTCGCATTGTGGCGGCTACCAACCAGAACCTGGAAGAGGCCGTGACCGAAGGCCGCTTTCGTGAGGACCTATTCCATCGCTTAAATGTTATTCGGGTGCGCACGCCCTCGCTGCGCGAGCGTCGCGAAGACATCCCCCTGCTCCTGCGGCATTTCCTGCAACGCAGCGCCGCGGAATTGGAAACCGAAGTTAAACAACTGCTGCCCGACACAACCGAGCTGCTGCAGGCCCATGACTGGCCCGGCAACGTACGCCAGTTGGAAAATTTTTGTCGCTGGATCACCGTAATGGCTCCTGGTCATCAGGTGCACGTAGAGGATCTACCTGAAGATCTACGCTCCGCAGCGGGCTCCGCGGTCAAGTCAGCGATCTCATCGCCAACCGAAGTGCCCAAGCCCGCGACGCAAACTGTTGTCCCTGCAGAGGCAGGGACCGAAGACTGGATTGCCCCGCTACTGCGTTGGGCGGAGCACAAATGGAAAGACGGTGATTGCGATTTGGTGCCGGCTGCAACCTTGGAGATGGAGAAAACGCTGGCGAGGTTCGCCCTGGATGCCTGCGAGGACCATCGCCAAGAGGCGGCGCGCCGCCTAGGCTGGGGGCGGAATACGCTCACCCGTAAACTCAAAGACTTCGGCTGGGGCTCAGGCGAACACAACGCCTAAGCCGGCTGTGCTGCTCGGATGAATTCTCGGGCGGCTGTGCTCAGCATCCCTGCGGCTTGGTTCTTAATGTGGCGGTCTGCCTGCAGTGCGGGCTATAAACCTTGGGGCGGCTGCTCCTGCGGCGTCGAAACTCTGTGAGTGAGCTGGAAAGGCTGTGAGTACCCGGCCAAGTTGGCTCAGGCGCAGCCTAATGTTTTGTCGGCAAAGTAGGGTATCTGGTCCATTGGGAATGGTTGTAGCGCCGCAGATTTTGGCGCAGTCCAAGTGGCGACAACAGGCCATGGCATGGCGCTGGATGTCATCTACTCCGCGCGGCCGTAGCGTATGTGTTTGGTAACATCCACCTCTTCTAAAGTTTGAGAACGTCCCCCACATGGCCTACTACAAAGTCCCCCTACGTGAACTCCGCTTTGTTTTGAATGATGTGCTGGGCATCCAGCAACTCAGTGAATTGGAGCCCTTTCAAGATTGCACCGACGATATCGTTGAGGGTGTGCTCGACGAGGCAGCTCGCTTCACAGAAGAAAAGCTGTTGCCGCTGCGAGAAACCGGCGACCACGAGGGCTGCAAGCTAGAGTCTGGTGAAGTAACAGTTCCGCCGGGTTTCGCTGAGGCTTATCGCGAATATTGGGAGTCGGGCTGGGTGGGTCTGGCGAACAGTCCAGACTGGGGTGGTCAAGGCTTGCCTTATACATTGGGCAAGGCTGTGGAAGAGATGGTCTGCGCCGCGAACGTCGCCTTTGCCTTGTATCCCGGCCTGACCACGGGTTGTTTCGAGGCCCTGCATGCCCACGCTTCGGATGACCAAAAGCAAACCTATCTGCCCAAGTTGGCGACCGGGGAATGGACCGGAACAATGTGCCTGACCGAGCCACAGGCAGGCTCTGATTTGGGCGCAGTGAAAACCAAGGCCGAAAAGCAGGCTGATGGCAGCTACAAGATCAGCGGAATGAAAATCTTCATTACCTCTGGTGAGCACCAAATGGCCGATAACATCGTCCACTACGTGCTAGCCCGCTGCACCGATAGCCCAGATGGCGTCAAAGGCTTATCCACCTTCATCGTGCCCAAGTACAAGGTGAATGCCGACGGCTCTTTGGGTGAACGCAACCCCGTTCACTGCCAAGCCATCGAACACAAAATGGGTATGCATGGCTCATGCACCTGCGTGATGGTGTTTGAAGAGGCCGAAGGCTACCTGGTAGGCGAGCAAAACCGCGGCATCATGAACATGTTCACCATGATGAACCTAGCGCGCATCATGGTGGGCTTCCAAGGCCTGGGTCAGGCCGACTTTGCTCTGCAAAGCGCCCTCTCCTACGCCAAGGATCGGGTTCAGGGCAAAACCCTTACCGGCGGTGGCGGCCCTATCGCCGATCACCCAGATGTGCGCCGCATGCTGCTGAAGATGCGCGCATTAACCGAAGGCTCGCGGGCCATGGCTTACGACACCGCTATCCACGTCGATTTAGCCGCCGCACACCCAGATGCCAAAGTCCGCGAAGAAGCCACCGACTGGGTGGATTTGTTCACTCCTGTGGTGAAGTCCTTCTGCACGGACCTGGCCGTAGAAAACGGCTTGGAAGCGGTCCAGGTATACGGTGGTCACGGCTTCATTGCCGAGCATGGCGTGGAGCAGGTGGTGCGCGACTCTAAGATCCTGTGCCTCTATGAGGGCACCAACGGCATTCAGGCCATGGATTTGGTTCGCCGTAAGCTGCAACTCAAGGGCGGCGCTATGGCCGATACCTTCTTCAACCGTGTGGAAGCTGCCGTTGCTGCTGCCAAACCTGCACAAGCCTTCCTGAGCGAGCCGCTCAAAGCCGCCTTAGCTGCGCTGAAAACCTCCACCCAGCAACTGCGGGAACGCTTTAACTCCGACCCCAACGACGCCGGTGCTGGCGCTGTGGAATTCCAGCGGGCCTTCTCTTTGACGGCCATTGGTTATTACTGGCTACGCATCTTGGACGCGGCTGAAAACCACCCTGATGCCGACTTCAAGGCTGCCAAGCTCGCCACCGCCAAGTTCTTCGCGGCGCGTATTCTGCCGGAGGTCAAAGGCCTGCTGGAGCGCGTGGATGTGGGTGCTGGGGAGATGATGGAGTTGTCCCTAGACGCACTCTGCGCTTAATGAAAGCACCGACTTGATTGCTGCGCTTGCAATCTGGGGCGCCGGCGGTATTGATGCGGTACATCCGTGTACCGCATCGCCTTCGGCGACGGCTACGCCGTCCAAATCGGCTGTCCTGCCGATTTGTCGGAGTCCTCACGTACATTGAGAGCGCTGCGGCCTCTGCGTTTCGGCGGCCCCCCACCTTGCTTCGCTCGCAGATCAACTCAGCGCCGGCACGTCTAGTTGGGTCAAGTAGCTGCATTCGAGATCTGAGCCGCCGGCGGTATTGATGCGGTACATCCGTGTACCGCATCGCCTCCGGCGACGGCTGCGCCGTCCAAATCGGCTGTCCTGCCGATTTGTCGGAGTCCTCACATATATCGAATATGTTGCGGCTTCTGTGCTGCGGCGGCGACTCACCTCTCATCGCTCGCAGATCAATCCATGGCCATTGTTTCTGCCGTGGCGATCACGCTGGCGACAGCATTGAAATTGGATACCCCATCGCCGCATTTGACCAGTTATAGCAACGTAGAGTGAGCGTTTCTAGCCACCGGCTAAACAGTGCCTGCAGCGGTCAGTCAGGGCCTTCATAAAGAGGAAGTTCAAACCAACTGAGATTCTGTCAGGGTCATCAACTCGCTACACAGGGCTTTAAGCGACATGGCTTCGATGCCATTGCCTATTGAATATGTCTCGCACCCTCCGTACACCACAATGCTACGGCTTGGCTTTACGTCCTCGCGAGCGTTGTGAAAGCCTTTGCCGAGGCTTGGAGCGCTGGATCTTTTTATCTCCACAGCCCAAGGCTCCTGTTCATTCGGAACCTGGAGTATCAAATCCAGTTCTGCGCCAGCAGCAGTTCGATAAAAGTACGCTCTGGTGTCATATGGTGAAGCTGCCAAGATAGATTCGATCACATGCCCTTCCCAACTATCGCCCGCTATGGGGTGACCCAATAAGGCCTCTTGGTCCCGTATGCCAAGCAGCGCGTGGGTGAGGCCACAATCTCTTACGTAGACTTTTGGCGATTTCACGAGCCTTTTCTTCACGTTGGCATGCCACGGCTCCAGTCTGCGAACGAGCAAAAGATCTACAAGTAGGTCGATGTAGGAAGCCACGGTCTTGCCATCAACAGCCAATGACCGTGCGAGAGAAGCCGCATTCAAAAGGCCTCCTTGCTGATGTGCGAGCATAGTCCAAAGGCGTCGCAGTGATTCGGCGGGAATGCGCGGCCCGAGTTGCGGAATATCTCGTTCCAGATATGTACGTATAAAGTCCTGTCTCCAGCGCAGGCTTGCGCCGTCGGAAGAAGCAAGCAAACTGTCCGGAAATCCACCTCTGACCCACAGCAAATCTTGCTGTTCAGGTTGCACCTCGCCGGCATGAAGGATTGGTAGTTCAAGGTATCTGATACGGCCAGCGAGAGATTCTCCCGACTGCCGCAGGAGCTCCATGGAGGCGGAACCCAGCAGTAAGTACAGGCCAGACTTTCTGCCCCGTGCTCTTGATTCATCAATCAAACCGCGAAGGCACTGAAACAAGCCTGGCGATCTCTGAATCTCATCAATGATCACCAATTTTTCAGAGTGATTACGAAGGTATGATTCAGGATCAGTAAGCTTGGCGAGGTCGCGCTCGGATTCAAGATCCAAGTAGATCGAATCTCGGCTCTCCGCAATGCGGCGAGCGAGAGTGGTCTTGCCCACCTGTCGAGGCCCCAAGATTGCTACCGCTGGTGACTCGCTCAACGCGACGTCAATTTGTTGTCGTAGATTGCGTTCAATCATCCTTGCAATTATGGATCACTGTTCCTGATATGCAAGGATGTTGCCTAATGTCTGCTGACCTGACACCTCGCCTAGTTTCAGAAACGTCGGCTCTGCGCCCCAAACGGACCATGCTGGGCAGCTCAGCTGTTCCACACTCCGTTGATCAATAACGGAGGGTTGGCTGCCCATTTTCGTTGCTGTCGCCATCATGCCGCGTTTAGTTGGCCTCGTTCACCGTCTCAAGGCCTATGCCGTAGAGGCCATACATCACTTGCGGTGCGATCTAGTAGCCTAGGCCAATGAGGCCCAGGCCCAATGCAGCCGAAAGTAAAAGCAGAGGTCTTAGGGTCATTGACTAGGGTTCGGGGGCGCTTGAAAGTGGCTTAATTACTCAAGTATTGGATGCCCGCCATGGCTTCGGACTCACGCCACAAGCGCTGCCCGTCCTCTGCATTGAGAGCATGTTGGCTGATCACGGCTGGGCCAGGAGGGCCCTTCCATTCCTTGTCTTTGACGCCGCGTGGTCCGTTGTTTTGCGGACCAAAATACTCGCCGCCATGAACTTCCGGTATGGTGGCGGCCATCAGGCTGGGTAGTGCGCCTTGGGCTGCACTGTGCAGCAAATGTCCAACCATCCACACCAACGCTTTGCCGGGCAGGCTTTGGGCGAAACCTGGGCCGGCATATCCCAGGTTGGTATTGGCGACGCCTGGGTGGGCCGCCACCGAGATCACCGAACTGCCTTTGGCTTTTAGCCGTCGGTCCAGTTCTAACGCGAAGACCAAGTTTGCAAGCTTGCTCTGACAATAAACCCGCATGGCTTTGTAGTTGTCGCGATGCTGCAAGTCCTGCCAATGAAAGCGCCCGTCGCGATGGGCGATGCTCGCCAAGGCCACAACCCGCGCTGCAGGAGCGGCTTCCAGTTGATCCAACAGTAAGCCCGTCAACAGAAAGTGGCCCAAATGGTTCGTGGCCCACTGCAGTTCGAAGCCTTGAGCTGACTCAGCCTGTGGGCAGGCCATCACGCCGGCATTGTTGATGAGCAGATCGATATGCGGGTAGTCCTGCTGAAGCTCAGCGGCAAAGTGGCGCACCGACTCTAGGTCGGACACATCGAGCTGACGAACCTCCGTTGCCCCTGCGATTTGGTTGGCTGCGGCTAGGGCTTTGTCTTGGTTGCGGCAGGCCAGAATGACTTTGGCGCCCTTATCCGCGAGGGCTTTGGCAGTTTCGAAACCCAAGCCGATGTTGGCGCCAGTGACAATCGCTGTTTTGCCGCTTTGATCGGGTATGTCTGCCACGGTCCAATGTTTCATCAGCTTTCTCAGGCGAATTCTTCGCCACGGCGTAAGGTGGACGAGGCCTCATGCCTCGCCTGGAGGAAGGTCGTGATCGAGATGGCTCTGGTGCTGGCCTGCATGGACAGCAGCCTCGCAGGACTGCTCTACAGTCTCAGCAGCACCGCACCCCAGGTGAAGCCGGCGCCAAAGGCGACGCAGCAGACCAAGTCGCCGGACTTGACCTTGCCCATTTCGCGGGCTTCGTTGAGGCAGATGGGGATGGTGGCGGCAGTGGTGTTGCCGTATTTCTGGATGTTGTTATGCACCTTTTCGGGGGGCAGACGCAGTAGCTTGGCCACCATTTCGTTAATGCGCAGGTTGGCTTGGTGGGGGATGAGCATGTCCAGATCATCCAGGGTGTAGCCAGCCTTGCTGAGCACGGAATGCACCACTTCGGGCATACGTTTGACGGCGTTTTTAAACACCTTTTGCCCTTCCATGGTGGGGTACTGGCGACCTGCGTCCAGGTCTTCATGGGTCATGATTTCGGGCTTGCGGAAAGTGGGATAAGGCATCCACAAATCTTCCGCGCCAGAGCCATCGGCATGGACTTCGCTGGCCAAAATTTTATGTTGGTCATCGGTGGCGCGGCCAATGATGGCGGCGCCGGCACCATCGCCAAACAATACGGAAATGGTGCGGCCGCGGGTGGTTTTATCCAGGCCTGGCGAGTGGGTTTCTGAGCCTACCAACAGAATGTTCTGATATTGCCCACTGGCAACCAGCGCGTTGGCCATTTCTAGTCCGTAGACAAACCCAGAGCATTGTTGGCGAATGTCGTAGGCGGGCACGCCGATAATGCCGAGCTCACGGCCCAGGAACACGCCGCTGCCAGGGAAATAGTGATCAGGAGAAAGTGTGGCGTAGATGATGCAGTCAATGTCGCTGGCTTGCATCTGTGCATCGTTGAGTGCAGCCCGTGCCGCTTCCAGCGCCAGGTCGTAATTGCCCTGCACACCGCCCTCAACCCAATGCCGTTGTTCGATGCCGGAGCGTTCCACAATCCAGTCATGGCTGGTTTCCATGAACTTTTCTAAGTCGTGGTTGGTGACGACCTTAGGTGGCACATAGGTGCCTAAGCCCTTGATGCAGGCTGCTTGCAGACTCATTACAACATTCCAGATTTATCCCAGAGTGTCATGTTACATCGCCCGGCCCTAAAACCTTGGCATACTGCGACCAAAGACCTTGCGGAGATAGCCCTTTGAGCGAGCCTTTAGTGGTCCAGCGTGATGGCGCTGTGGCTGAAGTGCACTTGCACCGGCCAGACAAACACAATGCCCTGGATTGGCCCCTGTTTGAGGCCTTGGTACATACCGGGCGCGAGCTTGCGGCCGACCGCAGCCTGCGCGCTGTGGTGCTATGTGGCGATGGGCCCAGCTTTTGCTCGGGCCTAGATTATCCGGCGATGATGCAGCAGCCAGATGCCTTTAAGCAGGGCTTTTCTCGGGCTGAAGGTGCGCAGGCCAATTTTGTGCAGGAGGCCGCCTGGGTGTGGAAGCAGATGCCGGTGCCGGTGCTGTGTGCCATCCATGGAGCCTGCTTTGGCGGCGGTATTCAAATCGCGCTCGCGGCCGACCTGCGTTTTGCTACGCCTGATGCGCGTTTATCAGTCATGGAAATTAAATGGGGGTTGATTCCGGATGTGACGGGAACGGCGACCCTGCGCGAGCTGGTACGTTTAGATGTTGCCAAAGACCTCACTTACAGCGGACGCATTGTCAGCGGCGAAGAGGCCCTGACCCTAGGTCTGGTGACCCGCCTTGAAACCGACCCTTTGGCGGCAGCACGTGCTTATGCGGCAGACCTGTGCCAGAAGAACCCGGAAGCCCTGCGCTTAGGAAAACAGCTCTTAGATGCCAACTGGAATGAGCCAGATGCCTCCACGGTATTGGCGCGAGAGCAAGAGCTGCAACTGAAGTTGCTAGGCAGTAAAAACCAACAGGAAGCAGCTAAAGCCGCGCTCACCAAAACTCTACCGGATTTTGATGACTCGCGATTTTAAAGCGCACCGCTGCCCGCTCGGGAGCACCCGGACCTCAATCGCGATGGCTGCATCATGCGGCGGTGGTGGTGGGCATTAATGGTGCGGCATGCCTGAGGCTTCAGTAGCGTCGAAGCCGCCACTATGGCCAGTGGTGGTTCAGGCCTTGCTGCTCCTGGTGGTGCTGCTCAGCACCTATGAGGTCGTTCACAGTCTGCGCGCCGCTCAGCATCTGCGCGAGCAGAAGGCAGAACTGGAGAACATTCAATACGGCCTTTTGGATGCCAGCGTCTGGGTGGACGAAATTAGCCGCATCCTCGAGCACAAGGTGCAAACCTTGGATTTAGGGCCAGAAAACCGCGCCGCCATTAAGGCCAGTTTCAGCCGGGTGTTGGACACCCTATTGCGCGAAATTGATAGCTATATTCGGCAGCGCAACGCCCAGGGGGACTGGTGGCAACGCGTCCAGGGCAAGTTCCGCCAGGGCTTGCAAGACTTGTTGGTCGACTTTGAAGATATTCGCGACAAAGCGCCCTACTACGCAGAGCAAATCTTAATTGAGCTGGATAAGCCTGAGGCCAGGGCTGAGCTCAGCGCCTTCTTGCGCACCGCTCTGGAGGATGTCTCGCAATCTACCTTCACTGCAGTAGACCGTACGCGCATCGAGGCCATTGAGCTGGAGCACGACTGCGTAGAGTGGGCCTATTGCCGCGGTGTTCTGCTGGCCAAAGTGAAGCAGCATCAGCAGCATGCCCAATGGCAGATGGCGGTACTGCTAGGCGCTCTTTTTGTGATGCTGTTGCAGATGACGCTGGCCAGCCGGCAGGGGATTTGGCAGGGCCTAGATCAGGGGCGCCTGGGCTGGGCGCTGACCTTATTGGGGATTTCCGCAGTGATGGCTGCGGGGGTGCTCTGCCCGATGCTGAATGTAGAAGCCCGAATTAGTGAGCTCAAGCTGGAGCTGCTGGGTGAGCGCATCGTCTTCAGCGACCAGGTCTTGTACTTCCAGAGCAAAAGCGTGCTGGATATTGTGTGGCTGATGCTGCAAGACGGTGACCTGGGTGCGGCGCTGGTCGGCGTGGCGGTGATGACCTTCAGCGTTCTGTTCCCCCTCACAAAACTCCTCGCCGCGCTGAGTTTGCTAGGGCCGCAGCCGCCAGCGCATGCCCCGGTGCGGCGCTTCTTTGCCTTGAAGTCCGCCAAATGGTCCATGGCGGATGTGATGGTGGTGGCCATCATCATGGCCTACCTAGGTTTTGATGGCCTTATGGACAGTCAGCTGGGGCGGTTGAATCAACCGATGAGCGGTGCCGAAGTGCTTACAACCAACGGGACGGAACTGCAGCCAGGGTTCTTGCTGTTCTTTGCCTTTTGCATGGCTGGGTTGTGGTCATCGACCTTGCTTGAGCGCCGCCTTAGTCGCGCTGCAAAATCTTCTCTCGCCGCGAACGTAGCCTAGGTTTCTTCGCCAGCGCATCTAAGGGGCGCGGGGCTTGAGTCTCGCCCTTATTGCCAAGCGTGGCAGCGCTGTGCAGCCTAGCATTTTTAGCGGGTGCGTCAGACTCCTCCGGCTTGGGTTTTGCCAGCGGTTGGCCGTCACGGCCTGCGAGTATTTGGCTCAGCTCCCAGAAAACCGCGACGAAGCCGCCGAAGATCACCGCCGTCTTTACCACCAAAGCGGCTACCGCCCACTGCGGCGCTTGGGCGGCCAGTAAGGCTGCTACATCGGGGTAGGCCCAACTGGTGGTCAGTGCCAAGCCCAGGGCAAACATCATCCGTAGCAGGCGACGGCGGTACTTGCGCCCCAGCTGTAGCAGCACCGTTGCCCGTGCTAGGCGATACCAAGACATAACCGTTTAAAAAAGGTTAATGCCAAGCAGGGCCAGCGCGCCCAGCAAGCCGGTGCGTTGGAGCTCGGCAATCACATCTTTTTCCGCATCGGCCAAGAGGTATTCCAAGTCTTGGCTAGGCAGATCTTCTTCCTTGCGCCCGGCCAGAACTAAGTCTTTGCGGACCCGGCGCACAGCGGCCGCACGAATACGACGCTTGATCACCCGATGGGGCAAGTAGTTGGCAATTGGCCCGAAATCCATGCTGCTGGCGTGCGTGAAACCCGGCCCAGTGTATTACGACTGCGCCGCCTCACCGCATCTACCGCCACATTAACCAACACGGCGACGGTGCAGAGCCGGGTTAGTCTTCGGGGTCGTAGCCCAGATACGGAGCCAGCCAGCGCTCGGCGGTTTCCAGAGTCCAACCTTTACGCTGGGCATAGTCTTCGACTTGGTCTTTATCAATGCGGCCCAGCACGAAGTATTGCGACTGTGGATGCGCGAAATACCAGCCGCTCACCGCTGCCGCAGGCCACATGGCGTAGGAATCGGTGAGCTGCATACCAATGCTGCCTTCTACATCCAGCACCTGCCACAAGGTGTCTTTTTCCGTGTGTTCAGGGCAGGCGGGGTAGCCGGGTGCGGGGCGAATTCCCTGGTACTTCTCGGCGATCAGCTCGGCATTATCCAGGCCTTCATTAGGGACATAACCCCAAATTTCCTGGCGCACCTTTTGGTGCAGATGCTCGGCAAAGGCTTCAGCCAGACGGTCGGCCAAGGCTTCGATCATGATGGCGTTGTAATCGTCTCCGGCCTCTTTGTAGGCCCTGGAACGTTCGGCGGCGCCGAAAATGCCCACCGCAAAGGCGCCCATGTGGTCCTTTGGCGTGCCATCGGAAGGGGCGATGTAATCGGCCAGACAATGGTGCGGTACACCGGGGCGGTGCTCGGATTGCTGGCGCAGGTTATGCAACACCACCGGCCCGTCTGCGGTCTGAATCTGGATGTCGTCGGTGCCCTGGCGCTGGGCCGGGAACATTTGGCATACGGCGCGCGCTTCCAGCCAGTTTTCGGCCTCAATCTGATCCAGCATGGCTTGGGCATCGGCGAATAGCTTGCGCGCCTCCGGACCATAGTTGGGGTTGTTCAGAATGTCGGGGTAACGGCCTTTCATCTCCCAGGTAATAAAAAATGGCGTCCAGTCGATGGTCTGGCGCAGCTCGGCAATGGGATAAGGCTTGAGAATCTGGCGCTCTAAGGTGGCCGGAGCCTGGGGAATACGCGCATGGTCCAAAGCATCGGCGTTGGCGCGGGCCTGCAGCAAGCTCACAAACTTCTCGCGTCCCCGCTTAGCCGCATGGCGCTCGCGAATGCCGTCATATTCCAACTGGGTTTGGTCCATGAGCTTGGCCCGACCAGTTTTCGAGAGCAGATTGGCGGCTACAGGCACCGAGCGGGAGGCATCTTTCACCCAAACCACGGGGCCGGAGTAAGCCGGGTCAATCTTCACCGCGGTATGGGCTCTAGAGGTAGTGGCACCACCAATGAGCAGCGGGATGTCCATGCCAAGGCGTTCCATTTCGCTGGCCAAGAACACCATTTCGTCCAGTGAGGGCGTAATCAGTCCAGACAAACCGATGATGTCCACATTGTGTTCTTGGGCGGCACTGATGATTTTGTCGGCCGGCACCATCACGCCCAGGTCGATCACTTCGAAGTTATTGCATTGGAGCACCACGCCCACAATGTTTTTGCCGATGTCATGTACATCGCCTTTGACGGTGGCCATCAAAATCTTGCCGTTGCTTTGGGCGTCGCCCGATTTCTCGGCCTCAATGAAGGGGATGAGATGACCCACCGCCTTTTTCATCACCCGTGCCGACTTCACCACCTGTGGCAAGAACATTTTGCCGGCGCCAAACAGATCGCCCACCACGTTCATGCCGTCCATGAGGGGGCCTTCGATCACCTCTAGGGGCTTGCCATCACGGGCCGCGATCTCTAGGCGAATCTCTTCAGTGTCATCCACGATGAACTGATCAATACCTTTGACCAGCGCATGGGTAATGCGCTCAGCAACGGGCTTTTCCCGCCAGGCCATGTTGTCTACCGTTTTCTCGGTAGCGGCCTGGCCGCGGTATTGCTCGGCGGTTTCCAGCAGGCGTTCGGTGGCGTCGTCGCGGCGGTTGAGCACCACATCCTCCACACGCTCCCGCAGCTCGGCATCCAGGTCGTCATACACAGCCAGCTGCCCGGCATTGACGATGCCCATGTCCATACCCGCACGCACCGCGTGGTACAGAAACACCGAGTGGATGGCCTGGCGGACGGGCTCGTTACCCCGGAAGGAGAAGCTCACATTGGAGACGCCGCCGGAGATATGGCAGCCAGGGCAGGTAGCGCGGATTTCCTTGGTGGCCTCAATAAAGTCCACGGCGTAGTTGTTGTGTTCTTCGATGCCGGTGGCAATAGCGAAGATATTCGGGTCAAAGATGATGTCTTCCGCCGGGAAATCGGCTTTTTCGGTAAGCAGCTTGTAGCTACGCTGGCAAATCTCCACCTTGCGGGCGCAGGTATCGGCCTGGCCGTCTTCGTCAAAAGCCATCACCACCACGGCGGCGCCATACAGGCGGATTTTGCGGGCGTGCTCTAAAAACTGCTCTTCGCCTTCTTTGAGCGAAATGGAGTTGACGATGCCCTTGCCCTGGATGCACTGCAGCCCGGCTTCGATCACCTCCCACTTGGAGGAGTCAATCATGATGGGCACGCGGGATATATCCGGCTCCGCCGCCACCAGGTTCAAAAAGCGCACCATGGCCGCCTTGGCATCAAGCATGCCCTCGTCCATGTTCACGTCAATCACCTGAGCACCGGCTTCCACCTGCTGCTTGGCCACCTCCAAAGCGGTGTCGTAATCACCATCCTTGATCAGCCGCCGAAAACGCGCCGAGCCCGTGACATTGGTCCGCTCACCAACATTGACGAATTGGATAGGTGTTTGGCTCATAACAGACATACTTTGTGGGGTGGGTGCGAGGATGCGCAGAAGGGCTGTTCCTCAAGACAGCGGAAAGCAGGGGCCGCAGATTGGCGCAGATTTCCGCAGATTAGGGCGTGGCGTTGCAGCGCGAAGCCATGGGGACCAGCCTGATCAAAGCCTTTGATGGGGACTCGAATCACGAAGGCCCTTTTTGCAGAGCCTGATACCCGCAGTGACTGATGAAACCCCGCGCTTGCGCTTAGCGCTGGCTCGAGAGCACAACTCTCTGCCACTCGAGGGAGCGAGTGCCAAAGTTGAGTACGAGCGCGATGGGCATCCGCGTGAGATGCAGATAATGCAGTGCCTGTGCGATGTGTTCGGCCAGAATGGCCTGTTTGGCTTTGCACTCGACGATCACCCGACCAAAGCAAAGCAGATCCGCTCGATACTGAGCAGGAAGCGGACGCCCTTTGTAATGCACTCTGAGCGGGACTTCGGTGCGAAAGGGGATATCGCGCATTTCGCATTCGACGGCTAGGGCTTGTTGGTACACCCGTTCCAAAAGACCGCCTCCGAGCTGGCGATGCACTTCCATAGCCGCGCCAATCACTGCATGGGTCTGCCAGTCTTTGTGTGGCTTGCTCATGCAGCAGAGCTACGGCATCTGGGTGGAGTAGCGGACTTTCTCTACCCCAATCTGCGCCAATCTGCGTCAATCTGCGGCTCATCTTCGCTCTAGGCAGCTACGACAAAGGGCTCAAGGCCGGACAGGCGCATGGCTGGAGGGAGCTGGGGGCGTTGGCGGGGAGGGCAGTCGGCGACGGCAGCGGCGATGGCGCGGATATGGTCTGGCGAGGTGCCGCAGCACCCGCCCACGATGTTCAGCAGGCCGGCTTGGGCCCATTCGCGGATCTGGGCCGCCATTTCCTCGGGGCCAAGGTCGTACTCGCCGAACTCATTCGGCAGTCCGGCATTGGGGTGCGCTGAGACATAGGCTTCGGAAATCCGCGACAGCTCGGACACATAAGCGCGCAGCTTATCTGGCCCCAAAGCACAGTTCAGGCCGAAGCTCAGCGGCTTTGCATGACGCAGCGAGTTATAAAAGGCTTCCGTGGTTTGCCCAGTGAGGGTGCGCCCCGAGTCATCGGTGATGGTGCCGGAGATCATCACCGGCAGACGTGCATGACTGCCGAAGTAATCCTCCACCGCATAGACGGCGGCTTTAGCGTTGAGCGTGTCGAAAATGGTTTCGATGAGAATCAGGTCCGCGCCGCCCTTGATCAGCCCGGCTAAAGCCTCGGTGTAGCTTTGCACCAGCTCGGCAAAGCTCACATTGCGCTTACCGGGGTCGTTCACGTCTGGTGAAATCGATGCGGTGCGGTTGGTAGGGCCGAGCACGCCAGCCACGAAGCGCGGCTTGTCCGGGGTCGCCACGGCATCGCAGGCTTCACGCGCCAGCCGCGCTGAGGCCTCATTCAGCGCGGTCACCTGCTCCTCCATAGCGTAATCCGCCTGAGCAATGGAGGTGGAGTTAAAGGTGTTAGTCTCCACAATGTCCGCACCCGCCTGCAGGTAGGTGGTGTGAATATCGCGGATGAGGTCTGGCTGCGTTAAGGACAGCAGATCGTTGTTGCCCTTGAGGTCGGAAGGCCAGTCGGCAAACTCCTTGCCGCGATAATCGGCCTCGCTCAGGTTGTGCTCCTGAATTTGGGTGCCCATGGCCCCATCCAGTATCAAAATGCGTTGCGCGAGGGTTTCGTTGAGGGACATATGACGGACTCCATCCGTGTATCCGGATATGCGGATGATACCTTGTGTGAGAACACTCCGCAGGTGCTCCGGCTATACTTTGCCAGCGGCTGATGACATGGTTGCTCAATGCCTTCCATCTCGGCCATGCTGCAAATCAATTCCCCTCCCTATAAAGGAGCGCATCATGAGTGGTCAGCGCAAGTGGCGTTGTTTGGTCTGTGACTTCGTTTACGAAGAAGCCCTGGGTATGCCAGACGAAGGTATTCCGCCGGGTACAGCATGGGACGACGTTCCCGATGATTGGACCTGCCCCGATTGTGGCGCTCCGAAGTCCGACTTTGAAATGGTTGAGATTTGAGCGGCCTGGTCATTGTCGGCACCGGCCATGCTGGCCTCACGCTGGCACGTGAGTGGCGCAAACTAGACGCCGACACGCCGCTCACCCTCATTACAGCGGACGACGGTGCGGCCTACTATAAGCCCAACCTGTCAAAGTCGCTCACCGCGAATAAGTCGGCCGATGAGTTGGTGATGGCGGCGCCAGACAAGGTCGCCGCGGATTACCAAGCCACGCTGCGTACCCAGGTGCGTATCCGCAGCATCGACCCGGCTGCGCACACGCTGTTTTTGGATGATGGCTCCGAGTTGTCTTACAGCCAATTGGTCTTGGCCAATGGTGCATCCTGCCGCGAACTGCCTCTAGAGGGTGATGCTGTAGACGCCGTGCTGCACGTCAACAACCGCCTGGACTACGCCCGCTTTCGTGAGCAGCTTCCCGGCGGCGGACATGTGCTAATTATTGGCGCCGGGCTCATTGGCTGCGAGTACGCCAACGATTTGCTGGCGAGCAGCCATCGGGTGACTTTGATCGACCCGCTCCAGCATCCGCTGGGCACCTTGCTCCCCGAGCAGCCCGCGCAAGATCTACAAGCGGCCCTGGAAAAGGCCGGAGCCCGCTTTCATTTTGGGCGCACCGTGGCGAGCGTGTCGCGCGACGATGACGGCTTCACCGTGCGTTTGGATAATGGCCAAGAGCTGCATACCGATCTGGTGCTTTCGGCCGTGGGCTTGGTGCCCAACACGGCTCCCGCGCAAGCCGCAGGCCTGGACTGTGGACGCGGTATTCGCGTGAACCGCATGCTGCAAACCTCAGCCAACGATATCTACGCACTCGGTGATGTGGCTGAAGTGTGCGGCCATGTACTGCCGTATATCTTGCCGATCACCCAGTGCGCACGCGCCTTGGCCAAAACTTTGGCCGGCGAAGCCACTCCCGTGAGCTGGCCGGTGATGCCGGTCATCGTCAAGACGCCGGTTCTGCCCACCATTGTGTGTGCACCCCCGCGAGATGCCGAGGGCGACTGGGAATTGGAAGGCGAGGCGCCCAACCGGGTTGCGCGGTACAAGGCCCAAAGTGGCGAAACCTTAGGCTTTGTGCTTACCGGCACCGCCACCAAAGAGCGCGGCAAACTGGCTGCTGAAACACAGCCTTTGGAGCTGAGCTAAGCAAGCGCTGCAATGGGCTCAGGTAAGCAGGCTGCGCATGCGCCGGCCCCTTGCCTGAGCCCAGGCTTAGCCAGCGTCTGCGCCGCGAGTTTGGCTTAGTCTTTCGGCGGCCAGATCGCGCAGAATGCTGACCTCCTGGCCGGGTTGTAAGCGCTCCACGCCGCGAGTCGCGACCCGCTGACCCGCCTTCAGTTGTCCTTCAACCTCCAGCCAATCGCCACGCCCTTGGCCGATACGCACACTAACCCATTCGGCCTGGCTCTCAGCGTTGATTCGGACCACGCGGTGGCCCTCCCGACGCAGCACTACGGCATCACGAGGCACCAGCAGGCGTGTTTGCTGAGCTTGGGCCGGAAGGACCACCGTCACCAGTTCTTGGGCAGCCCAGCGCTGAGCGGGCTGCGCGGGAATGTCCGCCAGCAGGGTGAATGTTTGAGATTCGCGGTCTGCACTGGGAATTAAGGCCCGCACAATAGCGGGGCTTTGCTTGTTGAGACTGTGGACTTGTAACTGATCTCCGCTGCGCAGAGCGGCCATCCAGCTCAACGGCAACAGGGCGCGCAGTTCCCACTGCTCGGTGCCAATGAAGTCGCCCAGTGCCGTTCCGGCCTGCACTTCTTCGCCCTGCTGCACCAAACGCGTACTCATCACGCCGGCATAGGGAGCGGCAATGCGCATTCGCGCGATGCGGTCATCCAGCTGCGCAATCTGGGCGCGGGTAATGGCCTGGTCGGCGCGCGCCAAATCACGCTGCTCCCGTAAGTCATCCAGCTCTGTTAACGACACCAAGTCGCGCCCCTGCAGGGCTTGTATGCGCTCTATCCGCCGCTCCGCTTGCTGCACGCTGACCGCATTGCGGCGAAGCCTAGCCTCGAGTTCTTGGCGGTCTAACTGCAATGGCGTGGCATCCAGCTCTACCAACAGCTCACCCGCGGCTACCCGACTGCCAGGCTCGGCAATGGACAGCACTTGTCCGCCCTGTGCGGCAGTCAGGCGCAGGCTATTGCGAGGCTGGATGTAGCCCGATTGGTTCCGCGGTGTGGTTTGATCCTGGGCCGCACGCACCGCATCGACCACCACAGGGGCCGCGCCGGGTTGTGCCGCGGCGGAAAATGCCAGTAGTGCCGAAACACCAAGCGCAATCAAAGAGTATTTCAAGCCTAGGCTCCTTCCGGCTTAAGCTGGGCGCCGGTGGCGACATGGGCCTGAGCGGCTCCAAGCCGCAGCAGGCTGGGAAGTAGTAGCAAGGTGAACAAGGCCGAGACGAACAGCCCGCCCACAATAATGGTGGCCAAGCCCCGATAAATCTCCGCGCCAGTACCGGGCATGAGCATCAGGGGCAACATGCCGAACAAGCTGGTAGTGGTGCTCATGAAAATGGGGCGAGCTCGCTCTCGCACCGCCTGACGAACCGCATCTGTGCGTGCCAGTCCAGCCAGTTCACCAGTGCGCGTGCGGTCGACCAATAAGATGGCGTTGTTCACCACCAAGCCCAGCAAAATCACAAAGCCGCTCATGGTCAGCAAATCCATGGACTGATAGCTGAAGAGGTTGAATAGGCTCAGGGCGACAACACCGCCGGCACAGGCCAAAGGCATCACCGACACCACCATGAGAGCGTCGCGCAAAGAGCGATACATGGCGGTGAGGATCAGCAGCAAAATCATCAAAGCCCAGAGCAGGTTCATGCCCATGGCGCGCAAAGCCTCATCTAGTCCATCCGCGCTGCCTTGGTAGCGTACGCGGCCTGTGCCGTCTAAGACCTCCAGCACGGCCGGCTCCACCTCGCTACGCAGCAGGGCAATCAAATCTTCCAAGGTGCGGTCTTCGGGCGGGAAGATGCGCAGGCTGAGGGTGCGCTCCCCATCAACCCGCAGCAGCTCGCTGGGGCCAACACTGCGTTCTAAGCTGGCCAGGGCGCCGAGTTGTTGCACGCCCGCGCCAGGCGTGGCGATGGGCATGGCAGCCAGTGTTTCCGGGTCTGGCCAGGTTTCACCGCGCAACCAAATATTCATACGCCGACTGCCGTCGAAGTATTCGCCCACATACAAACCATCGGTATAAGCGCGCACAGCATTGCCTAGAGCGCGCCGGCTTAAACCTGCCTGTGCCAGGCGCATAGCATCGGGAATGATGCGAAGTTCCGGCTCGGCCAGGTCTAGCTCCGGCCTCGGCTGCACGGGCACACCGGGTAGTACCTCCTGCAGTTTGGCCTGGGCTACGCGGGCGGCAGCAATAAGGGTGTCCAGGTCGGCACCTTGAATAGCCAGTTCAATCTGGCGATTGCCACCCCCGCTGAAGTTGAGTAATGAGCCGGGCACCACAAAGGCGCGGGTGTCAGGAAGGCCCACCAAAATATCCTCACGCATGGCCTGCATCATGGCATCGGCCTCCTGAGGATCGGCCGGGTACAAGGCCATACCGGTCCAGGCCCGGTTCCACGAAGAGAGGTTGTAGTACGCCACTTTCGGCGTTTTCTCGCCGCTCATATAGGGCTTAAGGCGCTCCACCACGATGTTGGCTAAATCTTCGCGGACGGCGGCTTTGGAGGCGCCAGGGGGCAAGGAAAAATTCGCCCATACATTGTCTGAACGGGCTTGGGGCAGGTAGTCGGCCGAGGGCAGTAAGGCCCAGGCCAGTCCCGCAGCGCCCACGGTGCACGCGCCAATAATGCCCAGCCGGGTACGTGGGTTCGCCGTGAGGCGCATGGTGAGTTCGGTCAGCCGGTCCCACAGCGGAGCCAAGCGGTCGACCACCTCGCCTTTTTCGCGCAGTGCCCAGTGCGCCATCACCGGCAGTAAGCCCAAAGCCGTAAGTAAAGAGGCCACCACGGCGACCGACAGGGTTAAGGCTAAGTCGGCGAAGAGTTGGCCTTCGGGCCCGGTCATAAACAAGATGGGGAGGAAGATTGCAATACTGGTAGCCGTGGAGGCCAGCAGTGCAGGGGCCACTTCGGTGGCGCCATCGCGCGCGGCGGTAGTCCAATCGGCGCCGCCCTGGCGCAGGCGCACAATGTTCTCCAGCACGATAATCGCCGCATCCAAAACCAGGCCTACGGCAAAGGCCAGCCCCGCCAGAGAAATCACATTCAGGCTGCGCCCGGTGACTTGTAGGGCAATGAAGGCGCTGAATAAGCACACTGGAATGGCCAAACCGACCAAGACGGTCGCCCGCCAATGGCGCAAAAAGGCGAACAAAACCAGGGTGGCGAGCAGACTGCCCAGCACGAGGTTGCCTTGCACCAGATTGATGGCCCTGCGGATATGAATGGAGGCGTCGTAGCTCAGCTCAATGGCCAAACCCTCCTGCGCCAAAGGCCCGGCATTGATCTCATCAATGACCTTATTCACCTCGTCCAAAATGGCGATGGTGTTGGAGCCGCTTTCTCGTGCCAGGGTGAGGTAATAAGCGGGAAAGCCATTGCGCAGTGTGAAACCCTGCGCCTCCTGGCGTTGGATACTGATGCGGGCAATATCGCCCAGCCGAATGGCGCGGCCCTCGCGGTAGGCCACCACCAGCTCACCCAGCTGCTCCACACTGACTTGCCCCAACATGCGCACGGTGTATTGGCGCCGGCCCACATCGGCAAAGCCGCCGGAGACATCCACCGCAGAATTTACGGCAGCAACCACTTGGTCTAGGGGAATGCCCAGGGCCGCGGTGCGCAGGCTATCCAGCCGTACATCCACTTCTTCCGGTCGCTCGCTTTCCAGGCGCACCTGAGCGACTCCAGGAATCCGCGCCAGAAGCGGCTCTACCTCGCGTTCAATCATGGGGTGAAAGTCGGCCGGGTCACGGGCGTCATCGGCATCGAGCGTGCGAATGAGCAAGGAGGCCGCGTTACCGCCGGAGAAGTCATCGCCACCCATGCGCACCCAAGGCCCTTCCGCGTCGTCGGGCAGCGGTGGCACCTGTTGCAGGCGGTTAATCACATCTAGGTAGGCGCGTTGCATATCGGCGCCCATGGCAAATTGCAGGTTGAGCCCGCCATTGCCTTGGCGAATATTGCTTTGAATGCGCTCCAGGCCAGGAATGGTGGCTAGCACACGTTCCTGCTGCTCGATGATGACCGACTCCATGTCGGCGGGAGCGGCCCCGCGCCAGTTGGTCCACACCCCAATTTCTGGCTCTTCGATGGGCGGCAACAGCTGGATGGGCAGCTGCAACAGGCTGACGCCACCTGCGACCAGCAACAACAGTGTAAGCACCACGGTGGCGGCAGGGTTGGCAAAGGCCAGCCGAGTAAAATTCATGACTGTGCTCCCCCGTCCCGGCCCCAGGTCGCCGGCCACGTAAATAGCTTGCAGCGCGGTAAATCCGCGCTATAAAGATAGCGTTGTCGACCCAAATGGCGCGCGAAAGTTCCCGCAGAGGCTGTGGCGTAGGCCAGGCTGGCTTTCGCAGCGTGCACAAAAAACGCGGGCGGCCCCAGTGGCGCCGCCCGCGTGATATCAATCAGTCCCTGGGACCAAATCTTATTCGGCGTTGTATTCCGGAACGTACAGCGGGCCGTCTTGGCCTGCGTAATAAGCGGCGAGGTCTTTGATGTCCTGGTCGCTTAAGTTGGCCGCTTGGCCGCTCATGATGGCGTTCTTACGACCGCCTTCCCGGTATTGCTTCAGCGCTTGCACCAAGTAGGTGTAGTGCTGCCCTGCCAGGTTGGGGAAGGTCGGGGTCATGCTCACGCCTTCGGCGCCATGGCAAGCCGCGCAGGTTGCCGATTTGGCTTTTCCAGCTTCGGCATCACCAGCGGCCAGAGCCGACATGGGGGCCATTGCGGCAACGACTAGCAGTTGGGCAAAGAGTTTCATCCAATCAGCTCCAGTAATTATTGCGCGGGGCGCGGGGCTTGGCTGATGTAGGCAGCCAGGTCGGCGATGTCTTCATCGGTCAGGCTGCCGGCCAAGGCACGCATGGTGGGGTGACTGCGCTCGCCGCTGCGGTACGCCTTCAGCGCCGCCTCCAAGTACGCCGCATGTTGACCGCCGAGTTTGGGCACATCGTAGGTCGGATAAGCGTTGGAGTAGCTCGGGATGCCATGGCAGCCCATGCAGGTATCAAACTTCACTTTGCCTGCTTCGGCGTCGCCGGCGAAAGCAGGGGTGATGGCGCAGCTCGCCATCAAAACGAGAGCAGCAGCTCGCATCTGTACAGCCTGTATTGGGAAAATCCCTAGAATTTTCGCAACCTTGGGCCAATCTCGTCAACGCGGGGTGTTCTTGTATGGACCAAGGTCGTTATATTCCGCCCATGCAAGACAACACAGCGAGTGCGCGCCCAGAGGGTTCGCCATTGACCTTAGCCGCCGTGGATCTGGGCTCAAACTCTTTTCACATGGTGGTCATGCGCCAATCTGATGCGGGGCTACAGGTGGTGGATCGCGTGCGCGAGCCTGTGCGTCTCGCCGCAGGACTGCGCTCCGATAAATCATTAACCTCTGAGACTCGCGAGCGCGCCCTGGAGTGTTTGCGCCGTTTTGGCAGTGTGCTGCGCGGAATTCCTCTGGAACAAAGCCGCGTGCTGGGCACAAATACCCTGCGCAGATTGGGCTCATCGTCGAAGTTTTTGCGCGAAGCCGAAGCGGCTTTGGGCCGTCCCTTAGAAGTGATTTCCGGAGTGGAGGAAGCCCGCCTGATCTACGGCGGCGTGACGCATGGGCTGGGTAGCCCCGACGAACGCCGGTTGGTGATGGATATTGGTGGTGGCAGCACCGAGCTGATTGTGGGCACCGGAAGCCGGCCGCAGCTGATGGAAAGCGTGCACATGGGCTGCGTGTCTTTCACCCAAAAGTATTTTGCCGACGGCAAAATCAGTCCCCGCCGCTTGCAGCGCGCCCGACTGGCCGCCGCCGCCGAGGTAGAGTTTTTGGAAGGGGTTTATCGCCAAGCCGGCTGGGATGTGGCTATGGGCGCCTCCGGCAGCGTGCGTTCGGTATGGCGGGTGGCCAGTGAACTGGGCTTCAGCCAAGACCACCTCAGCCGCGAAGGCTTGGAGGCGGTGGCCGCGGAGTTAGCCAAGGTCAAACACATCGACAAAATCCGCTATGAAGGTTTGCGCGAAGATCGACGGGCGGTCTTCGCAGGCTCTTTTGCGGTGTTGGCTGGGTTATTTGATGCCCTAGGCCTGGAGCAGCTGGAAATATCGGATCGGGCCCTGCGTGAGGGCATCATCTACGACTTGCTCGGCCGCCTGAGTGATGACGATGTGCGCGAGCAGTCGGTGCGTCAGCTCTGTGAGCGGTTTACCGTTGGTGCCGCTCAAGCGGGCCGCGTGTGGGGAGTGGTTCAGCACCTGTTTGCAGCCGCAGCGCCGGATTGGGATTTAGATGCCACCCGCGACCTGCTCTACCTGCGCTGGGCGTCTAGCCTGCACGAGCTGGGTCTTGCGATTTCCCATGCGGGCTTTCATAAGCATGGCGCGTACGTGTTGGCCAAGGCCGACATGCATGGTTTTTCCCGGCGTGACCAATGGCTATTGGCATCCTTGGTGCGGCTACACCGGGGCCGGTTGGCGCGGGAGGTTACTGCGGATTTACCGCCCCCCTGGGACCAGCGCCTACTGAAACTGGCCGTACTGCTCCGCCTAGCGGTGTTGCTCTGCCGCGCGCGCCAAGATGCTCCCGGCCCTGAGGACGTGAAGTTAATGGCGCAAGAGCAGCAAGTGCACCTGCGCCTGAGCCCGCATTGGTTGCGCACCCACCCATTAGTGGCCGCCGACCTAGAAGCCGAGGCCGAGCGCTGGCTAAAAGCGGGCTGGTCTTTGCAATGGGATGCCCCCGACAGCACAAGCGAATCACCGCCTTAGCCACCGAGGCGCGTTAGACTGAGGGCCTGCGGCGCTTATGCGCCAGAGTGCCGGCTGAAGGAAATCTGTTGCATGTTGCGTACATTGCTCGCAGCCGCGATTGCGGCTACTGCGGTTTTTGTTTGGGGATTTTTGTACTGGGCAGTGCTGCCCATAGGTGAGTCTGCGGTGCGCGGCGCACCCAATGGCACAGCCCTGCAGCAGTCTTTGGATCAGCTGCTGCCCGAATCTGGCAGCTATGTGGTGCCGTTTAGCGATAACCCCGATTCCGATACGGCTTATCACAAGGCCCATAGCCAAGGCCCTTTGGCTTTGGTGCACTTCCGCAAGGCCGGGGCTGAGCCCATGGCGCCCGGAGTGCTCTTGCGCGGCTGGATTCATGGCTTTGTATCCATGCTGGTCATGGCCTTGGTGCTGGTGCTCAGTGTGAGCTCCCAAGGTTTTGCCGCCCGCTTCATCGTGGCCTTCGGCGCCGGTGTGGCCGGTAGCGTGTTCTCGCGCCTGGGCGAGCCGGTATGGTGGTATCAACCCTGGAGCTACGCCAGTACCCAATTCACCTATGAGATTGTGGCTTGGCTGTTGGGCGCCATAGTGCTGGCCCTGATGATTCGTCCACGAGTGGCTCGGCCCTCTCCAACCCAGCTGTAATGGCCGCCTAGAGGTTGCTGCGATGAGCGAACGTAAGACCACCCACTTCGGGTATCAAGATGTGTCCTGGGAGGACAAGCCCAAGAAGGTGGAAAAAGTCTTCCACTCGGTGGCCAGCCGGTATGACGTGATGAACGACCTCATGTCTATGGGGATTCACCGGGCCTGGAAGCGGTTTGCCATTGACTTGGCCGCCGTGCAACCCACCGACTCGGTGCTGGACTTGGCCTGCGGCACTGGCGATTTGGCCCTGGCCATGGCGCCCAAACTTGGTCCCCAGGGCCGATTGGTGATGTCGGACTACAACGGCAGCATGCTCAGCCTGGGCCGGGACCGCATGCTAGATGCGGGCCATACCCGCAGCGTATGCGCCCAAGGCGACGCCGAATGCTTGCCCTTTGCCGACAACAGTTTTGATTTGGTCACCATTTCTTTTGGTCTGCGCAATGTGCGCGATAAAGATGCGGCCCTGCGCTCCATCTTCCGCGTGCTGCGCCCAGGCGGGCGGCTGTTGGTGCTGGAGTTTTCCAAGCCCCGCTTTGGCTGGCTGAACAAGCTCTACGACCTCTATTCCTTCAATGTATTGCCGCGCATGGGTGAGTTGGTGGCCAACGATGCCGAAAGCTACCAATACCTGGCGGAATCCATTCGCAAACACCCCGACCAAGACACGCTCAAAAAGATGTTCGCCGAGGCCGGCTTTGTCCGTAACCAGGTCTACAACCTCAGCGGCGGCATCGTAGCCCTGCATCGAGGCTTTAAGTTGTGACGCCCCCGGCTGTGCTGCTTGGCGCCGCCGAGCAAATGCTCAATCGGGCTTTGGCAGCCGACCCCCATAGCCTGCGGCGGCTGGCCGCCTTGCGCGGCTCTTTGCATTTGCGCCACAGCGACTGGGGTTGGGAGCTGGGTGTGATTCCGGTGGCGCAAGGCCTGCTTCTGAGTGAGCCTGAAGAGGCTCCCAGAGCCAAAGTGTCGCTGAGTAACCAGGCCATCATGGCCTTGCTGCGCAACCCCAGTGCCGGGCGCGCTGTGGCCGGTATGCAAATCGAGGGAGATGCCGGCTTCTTGCAGGAAATAGCCGATATCGTGCAGGGATTAGAACTAGATCTTGCGGGTTTACTAGAGCCCTGGCTGGGTACCAGTGCGGCGCCGGCCGCCGTGGGTTTGCAGCGTTTGGGCGCCTTCGTAAAGCGCGGTCTGCAGCAACTGGAAACGCAAACAGTGGAGTTCTTATCCGAGGAATCTCGTGATGTGGTGCCCCTGTTGGAACTCGAGGACTGGATGCAGCAAGTGGATGACCTGGCCATGGATGTGGACCGCCTGCAGGCGCGCTTGCAACGACTGGAGCGCCGCTAAATGAGCAAAGCACTCAGCCAAAGCTGGCGCTTATGGCGCATTTGGCGCGTCATTCGCCGTCATGGCCTGGACCAACTCTGGGGCTGGCGCGAAGGCAAAGCTTTTGAGCAGCCTCTAGGTGCTCGCTTGCGTGTGGCTCTGGAAGAACTCGGCCCAGTGTTCATTAAGTTTGGCCAGGCGCTGTCTACCCGGCCTGACCTGCTCCCGCCCGAGTTGGCCTCGGAGCTGGCCAAACTCCAGGACGCCGTCACGCCTTTTGCGGGCGAGGCCGCGGTGGAGTTAGTGGAGAAAGAGCTGGGCAAGCCCATCACTGAGCTGTTTGCCGAGTTCGATCCCGAGCCCATGGCTGCGGCCTCAGTGGCGCAGGTGCATACCGCCAAGTTGTATGGCGATGATGGCCAGCCCGGCATGGATGTGGTGGTCAAAGTGTTGCGCCCCGGCATTCATGAGCGCGTGGCCCGCGATGTGGCTCTGCTGCACTTTCTAGCGGCCATCGCCGAGCGCGTTCTGGGCGACCTGGCTCAACGCCTGCGCCCCCGCGAGGTGGTTAGCGAATACGAAAAGGTCATCACCGACGAGCTAGACCTGGTGCGGGAAGCTGCCAATGCCAGCCAGCTACGGCGCAACTGGTTGGGCTCCGAACTGATTTACCACCCGCTGGTGGTCTGGGAGCTCACCCGGCCTTCAGTGTTCGTGATGGAGCGGCTCTATGGCCTGCCCGTGGACGAGGTGCAAACCCTGCGCGACAAGGGCGTGAACTTTGAAGTGCTGGCCGAGCACGGCGTGGAGATTTTCTTCACCCAAACCTTTGTGCACAACTTCTTCCACGCCGACATGCACCCCGGCAATGTGTATGTGGACCCCTCCAATCCCGAGCACCCTCGCTACCTGGCTCTGGATTTCGGCATTGTGGGCTCGCTCACCCCCGACGACCAGCGCTACTTGGCCGAAAACTTCCTGGCCTTTTTCAACCAGGATTACAAGCGCGTGGCCGAGCTGCATATTCAGTCGGGCTGGGTGCCCGCGCATACCCGCCTGGATGAGTTTGAGGGTGCCATTCGCTCCGTCTGCGAGCCCATTTTCGACAAGCCGCTCAAAGACATTTCCTTCGGCCTGGTGCTGATGCGGCTGTTTGCCGTGGCCCGCCGTTACGACATGCGCGTGCAGCCCCAACTGGTGCTGCTGCAGAAAACCCTGCTCAACATCGAAGGCCTTGGCCGCCAGCTCTACCCCGAGCTGGATCTGATGAAAACCGCCAAACCCATTCTGGAACGCTGGATGCGCGAGCGGCTGTCGCCGCGTTATGCCTTCGAGCGCCTGCGGCCCCAAATTCCGGCCTTGTTTGATGCCCTGCCTAACCTCGCCACGCGCCTGGCGCAATACCCGGCGATGGCTAGCCAGCAAACGGCGGATGACCAATCCGGCGCTGGCTCGCTCCCGGCCGACTGGCGCCGCGAACAGCAACGCAACCGCTGGTGGATGCTGGGCTGTGCCGGCCTCATCGCCGCGGCTATCAGCCTAGGTTTGGATAACGTCGCCCCAGAGCGCTGGGCTGGCTGGCCCGCTGCGGCTTGGATCTTCGGCGGCATGGGCGTCTGGGGCTTGTGGCGGGCTCGGCCGCAGCGTAAGTAGCCAACGCCGCCAAGCCTGCCTAGGCCCTCTGCGATGTTTGAGGCCAGCAGCGCCTCCCCCTGCCCAAAAGCATTGCCGCTTTAACCCTCATGAGTTCCCAGCAAGCTGTCTCCACCCCTCGCGCCTACGCCATCATGCATGTGTGCGTGCTGCTGTGGGGCGTCACCGCGATTCTGGGCGCCTTGATCAGCCTGCCCGCTCTGGTATTGGTGGCCTGGCGGCTGAGCATCGTGTTACTCCTGCTGGCCCTTTGGCCAGCTACCTGGCGCGGCCTGCAAGCCATGCGCCCGGCGCTGCGCTGGCGCGCCGCATTGGCTGGGGTATTCGTGGCCCTGCATTGGTGGACCTTTTACGCCTCCATCAAACTCAGCAGTGCCTCGGTCACCGTCGCCTGTTTGGCCACCACCCCCGTGTTTGTGTCCTGGCTGGAGCCGCTGATTGTGCGCCGCCCCTTCGCCCGCCGCGAACTGCTCCTGGGCGTGGCCGCCGTACCCGCCGTCTGGCTGGTCATGGGCGGCACCCCGCCCAGCATGAACCTGGGCATTGCCGTGGGCATTCTCTCGGCCCTGCTCGTAGCCATCTTCGCCGCCCTGAACAAAACCCTGGCCCGCGAAGCTCCGCCCTTCGCCCTCACCGCCGTCGAATTCACCGCCGGCCTGGGCATTCTGCTACTGGGCCTGCTCATCCTCCGCCCGGATCATCTCTGGCCCACCCCCCAAGACTGGCTCTGGCTCATCATCCTCAGCGCCGGCTGCACGCTGGCCCCCTTCGCCATGGCCTTCGTCGCCCTGCGCACCTTATCGGCCTGGAGCGCCCAACTCATCGTCAACCTCGAGCCGGTCTACGCCATCATCCTCGCCGCCTTGCTGCTCGGCGAAGGCGAGGCCTTACAGCCTGGCTTCTATGCGGGTGTAGTGATGTTGCTGGGGCTCACGTATTGGGCTTCGCGTGGAGCTGGGCGCTGAGGCGATACATGGACCTAACTGACTTGGCCCTCGCCTCAGCTCTAGTTTCCTGGTGGGCGCACTAGGAGTACCGTTACAACGCCTGCAGTGAAAAGGGATACGTTCCCATTTTTCCGCCGGATCAACTTTTGCAGGAGCACTGATATGGCAACCTTAACTGTACGACTCCCTGATGATAAGCACGCTCGGCTTAAGGCACTGGCTGAACGAAAAAACGTAAGCGTGAATGAACTGATGGAAGAGCTCTCAACTCAGGCAATTGCGGAATTTGATGCCGAGACTCGATTCCGAGCAATGGCAGCCAAAGGCTCTGTGCGCAAAGGTTTAGAGGTGCTGGACAAGCTCGACAACGCGCTTGGCGCCTAACACCCGAGATTAGCGGCGCTTGCGGGTGGCTGGGTAAAAAGGGGAACGTCCCGAGCTGCTTCGTCCCCGGTTGCTACGCAGTTCTCTAGTGCGCGTACCACGAACACCGCTATAACGCCTGAGCGTCGCTAAGTTTCGACAACTTCTTGTCAAAGGTTCCGATGGGGACATAGCCATTTTTTCTAGCAATGGCGACCACAAGGCAGTCGGTGAATCCAACTCCTCTTTTGGCAGAGAAGTCCGCCAAGGCCTCACGAACTGTATCGGCTTCCTGTAGGACCAGCTGCCGATGCTCAAGCAACATGGATATGGCTGTACGAACCTGAGCCCTTGTCAGTTCATAGACAGACTCAAGAACCCAGACACTTTCGGCCAACACCAGATTGGAAACCCACGCACCTTCGGAGATGAACTCTTCAGCCTCTCGGGTTTGCCTAGGATCGTCTCTTGCAATCAGCCGAACAACGACATTTGTATCAACGGCCCGCATGCTTTTTCTTCAGGTGCGCCCGAATCCCTACGTCCATATCGGGGACGGTGACGGCGGCTGGCTCGTGGCCAAAAACCGCATTATGGATCTCTTGTGATGTAAACCGCGATGCACGCCGCACCACAATCTCACCATCCTTCTCAACCCACTCGATTCGAGCTCCTGGCTCCAAAGCAAGATGCCGACGAACTGCCGCTGGCACGGAAATCTGCCCTTTTGAGGTAATTTTGGATTCTACAGAGTCCATGACACGCCTTTTCCTTACCATGGTAAGGAGGAGAATATCCAAAGCCCAACGAGCGCTCAAGTCTGTCGCTTTCGATGCCAATGAACCGCAAGGCTTTTCTCTTTGGGCTTGCCTTGGCAGTTCTGGCCACTTTTTTAGGCTTCCGGCTCTTCTGCCTTCACGTTGGGTTTGCTGTCCCAGCACATGCGGTTTCGGCCCTAGCGGCGGACATCAATGATCAACGGGCATCGCATTCGACCTCGCTGAGGGGAGTAGAAAGGGGTACGTTCCAGGTTGCTACTCTGCGGTCAGCATTTCGCCCCTCCTTACCAAGAGGAAATGGGATACGTCCCCATTTGTTACCCGTCCCCATTTGTTATGGCAGCCAAAGGCTCTGCGCGCAAAGGTTTAGAGGTGCTGGACAAGCTCGACAACGCGCTTGGCGCCTAACACCCGAGATTAGCGGCGCTTGCGGGTGGCTGGGTAAAAAGGGGAACGTCCCGAGCTGCTTCGTCCCCGGTTGCTCCGTTTGCAGCGCGTTGGGGTGTGTCAGAAACAGTGGCTACGCCCTAGCCACCTCTAAAGCCCGCACTTGCCAACGCACGCTCAAGCATATTCGGACGGATATCTAATGGAGCCTTAGCGATTAAAGTAACGTGATTTACGAACATATTAGAGTCCGCGAAGAAGTTTGGATAGGCCTCTTTAATGCCACCAGCCGCCGCTGCAGAGACAAGTGCCACCACCATACCGGGTTGCTCCAAAGCTTTTTTTTCCGCCTTGATGTAAGCCTCCTCAGCTCCTTGATTATTGTCGTTGGTGAAGAGGGTCCACTTCAGCTCTCCCTTGAGCGTATCAACCTCAAGCAAGGCGTACCCGGATCCCTCGAACTCACGTAGCCCTTGCTCAATAACCTTAAGCGACTCAGCGTAAGCCCGCAATCGCTCGTGAACTTGCAGGGCATCTAGATATATTTGTGCCTCCCTGCAAGACTCAAGGTATGCCTCTCTCTTCGAATGTAGCCTTGTGCAGTACGCTCTGAACTTCTCGTCAGGGCTCATCTGGTCAAACAGTGGCACCTGCTCCATCAGGTGGAACTGGCGACTCACGTTCACAAAAAACAACTTCCAGTCTTCGTCACCTTGGTTCGATTTCAAAGCCTGATTCGTGAAGAGGTCGACAATTTCAAGCGCTGTAGCCCAGTAGTGTTGGATTCGAGTCCTTATCTGGACCTCAATGTTCCTCTCAATTCCATGTTCGTCTGGGAAACGCCCAATAAGATGATAACTTCGATATCCATCAGGTTTAGGCTTGGAGACGTAATCCTTTGAACGAACGGTACCCAATGCGGTTTTAAACTCAGGTTGTTTTCGTAAATCCCGAACGGTTTGGTCAAGTTTTTTTTCAGTTGCAACGATCGCACGACACCCTCCGATGTCTTGCATATTCTTTAGGCTCATACGGTCGAACCGTTGCAGCTTCCGCGATATGGATACGTACCGTTTCAATCTTTTCGCAAAGAGTGCATTCTTATCACGCTTCTTTGCAACCTTCTGAACGATCCTAAAAGCCTTCTCGAGCGGCTTTTCATGGCACAGCCGCCAGAACGACAGGACATCCATTGCTTGTGACAGCTGCTCATCGCCATCGTTGAAGTATCCACAGCGAAGCACATCTCCTGCACGGGAAATTTGCTTACCGGAGTAAGTTTTGATCACGACATTCCCCTTGGGATTCGGGTCAAACGCACCTGCGACGGCTTGTTCGGCGCCGATGGCACTGTCTTCACGATGAGAGGTCTCGCCACGCGCCTCTACTGGCCTTTGTGTAATTCACATAGTCAACTGGAGGGCGCCGGGTGTCTTCGCGCAAACAGAAGTTAATCGAATGGATTACGAAATCCATTAATGCGCCCCCAGAACAGTCTGTTTCTGCTCGACCTCGAGCTTCCCCAGGCATGATTACGCCTCGGTCAGCAACGTATACGCGATCTATAGGATGGCTCTTATACCTATTGGCAGTTCGAATTCTCTCAATACGTTGGTACTCCTTTTCCAGCCATCTATCCGCAGTTAGATCGGAACCGAATCCAAAAACACTATAGAAGTACCTGAAGCCCTTTGGGTCATTGCCACGGAGGATAAGCTTGCGTTCCACAGGCCTGCCTAATGGCCTCAATCGTTTCAATTGGTTTGCAGAAACGAAAGATTTTCTCAGTTCTTCTGAGGTTAGCGTCGACTTCACCTCCACGACGATAAGTGCAGCTTCTGCTGGGAGCAGCGCCGATTCCCCATCAATAAATGCAGGATTTTTGTGGGAATTAAAGATAACAACATCGTGCTGGTGACTCCGCGCGCCACTTACGTCAATAATTTCCGCGCCGACGGCTGTGTATGGTTCAGGCAGGAGTCTTTCAAATAATCTTCTAACGGGCTTTTCGCGCTCATTGCCTTTAGTTTGAGCGTGTCGAAACTCGTGGGTCTCCTTAAACTCTGCCATTACACGCAATAGTTCCGCCTCGAACTTGCTCGCTAACGGGCTATCGCTGGCCCTCATTCTTTTCTTTCTGGGGATGCGTTTATCCATGGGGTTTCTTGACGCCGTCTACCCTACCTCAGTGGAGCCTGCTTGCAAGGGTGCGAGCAGCGCATCGTTGGGCGCAACCTCACGGGCTCTCCATCAAGGGAGCGAGGCGAAAGTGCTCCCAGTGCCGACGAGCCCAATCTACGATCAGCGTTGCAGCGCTTAAGGCCGCAGTGGGGGGAAAGTGCATAAGACGGTCGCCGTACCTGACTTCGTTGGGATATTTCGAGGCGCCCCGATTTTCTGAGTTGAGGAATGCTCCAACCGTAGATTTTGCACCTCTATCTTCAAAGGTCAGCGCACGTATGCTTGTAGCGGGAATCCAACGGCGCTGGGTTCCACCAGCGACAATAACGGTATGAACGAAACACTTATCGGTTTCTTTCAGTAAGTCTGCCAATCGATGCTGACATCGAATGATGTCTGGAATTGGCTTGCCTGCATGCTCGAGAAGTGCCTTCAGCGAAATCTCCGACGAAAGGAGACTTAGGTAGAGCACAGTACGCCCCGCATCTATGGATTGCTCGCAGCCTAGCGTGATTGATTGAGCTGCCTCGATAAGCTTCTCAGCGAACCCTATGCTGTATTCTGCCATTAGCAATTACCTATGTGCCCAGCTACTGTTGGAGGAAGGACGGCCCTTTAGTTGCCTGAAGCGAACCAATCTAATCACAGCAGTCTGCTCGATAATGCAGGGGGAGTTTTGGTGCCGCTTGGACATACAGGGCGTGCCGAGGGAATTAGGCGGCGAATGTCTGTATACCTTGCATCCTTAGGCCGACTAAACGCAGGCGAGTGGTCGTTCAGGCTCTCGGTGTGTGCGTCACGTTGGAAAAAGCAGGTCAAGCTCCCCTCCCACAAACCGCAAATAATGCACGGCTATACGTGCTTGATTGGTCTGCTGAGGATTAAAGCACTATTTTGGTCTGGGAGCTAGGGCGTAGATAACCGAGTGGGCGATTGGTCCGGGAAAGAGTGATTATCGCGGCAGGCGGGGCTTAGTTGACGGCGCCCGGCAGGGATAAGCGAAACGGGGCAATTTCGGCATCGAAATGTTCGCCGGTGTCGTCAACCATTTGGAAGCTGCCTTCCATGGTGCCTACGGGGGTGTCTAGGGGGCAAAAGCTGGTGTATTCAAAGCTTTCGCCGGGGGCGAGGTAGGGTTGTTCGCCGACTACGCCTGGGCCGCGCACGTTTTCGGCATCGCCGTTGGCGTTGGTGATGATCCAGTGGCGGGAGTCGAGTTTGGCGCCGGTGGTGCCGACATTGGTAATGGTGATGTCGTAGGCGAATACGTAGCGGTTAGCTTCGGGTTTGGACTCGGCCTCAAGGAAGCGGGGCTGAGCGACTATACGAATTCCGCGAGTTGTCGTTGTAGACATGGGGCTGGTGCTTTAGGCAGCGAGGTCAGTGCTGCAGTGTGCCCTGCTGGGTGCTTGATGGCGAGCCTGCTTGCGGCTTTGTGCACCTTGTTGACCGCTTGGGGCAAGGCGCGCTCCCGGCGGTGGCCGGGAGCGGCAGTATGGTTTAACGCTGGACGAGGTTGCGCTCGGGGTTGCGCGCAGCGTCGGCAATCACCAAGCCTTTGAGCACGTTAAGGGCTTCGTACAGGGCGAAGTCGGTTTGTGCCAGCTCTACGGTGCTTTGCGCTTTGGAGGGGTCGGCACCGGCAGTGTCGTCGTCCTCGGCGGTGTCGTTATCCAGGCGGTTATCCAAGTCGGCTTCGGTGACGGGGGTGAAGGCGCGTTCACGCTCGGTCACGTTCAGGGCCGCAATTTCAATGTCGGGCTTAATGCCTTCGGCCTGAATGCTGCGTCCGCTGGGGGTGTAGTAGCGGGCGGTGGTGAGCTTGATGGCGGCATTGTTGCGGATGGGCACAATGGTTTGCACCGAGCCTTTACCGAAGGTGCGCTCGCCAACAATGACGGCGCGGCCTTGGTCCTGCAGGGCGCCCGCGACAATTTCCGAAGCCGAGGCCGAGCCGGCATTCACCAGTACAACCACGGGGCGCTGGTTCACGCTGTCGCCTGGGCGGGCCGTGAACTCGCGTTCTTCACCGGCTTCGCGGCCACGAATGGAAACAATGTTGCCGTCTTGCAAGAAGGCATCGGCCACTTCTACCGCAGCGGTGAGTACGCCGCCGGGGTTGTTGCGTAAATCCAGCACGTAGCCTTTGAGGTTCTTTTGCTCTTTTTGCAGTTTGCGCAGCTCATCGCTGAGCGCGCTGCCGGTGGAGCCGGTGAAGGTGGATACGCGAATGTAGCCATATTGCTCATCCAAGGTGCGGGTGCGCACGCTGGCCACGCGGATGATGTCGCGGGTGAGCTCAATATCCAGGGGTTTGCGCTCGCCTTCGCGCATCACCAGCAATTTGATGTCGGTACCGGGCTTGCCGCGCATCATTTTCACGGCATCGGTGAGGGTCATGCCTTTAACCGGCTTGTCGTCGATACGAATGATCAGGTCGCCGGGCTGCATGCCGGCGCGGCTGGCGGGGGTGTCGTCGATGGGGGCCACCACGCGCACAAAGCCGTCGGCCATCTGCACTTCAATGCCCAGGCCGCCGAACTTGCCGGAGGTGGACACCTGCATGTCTTTGAAGTCGTCGGGGTCGAGGTAGGCTGAGTGCGGGTCTAGGCCGCTGAGCATGCCGCGGATGGCATTTTCGATGAGCTCCGAGTCATCTATGTCTTCTACATAAGACGATTTCACCTGGTTCAGGATCTCGGCAAAGGCCTGGAGGTCGTCTAGAGGGACGTCCAGCATGTCGTGCGCACGATTTGCGGTTGCTCCTTGGCCTAGGGCCAGCAAAATGCCGACCAGGGCGCCAGTAGCAACCAGTCCAAATGCGCGAGGGGAAAATTTCATCATCAAGAATTCCAGCAGTTATGCCGCTTTAGACAGCCATTCGTCGCTGACATTAGCACAGCAGTTGCAATTTTCTGGCCTTTAGCACCAGTTGCCGTTGTCGTGGGCTTTGCTCAGCGGTTTTTGGGCTTGCTTATGCAAGAGTGGAAGTCGCTCAGCCATGTCATACATGTGTCGACGATGGCTACACATTCAAGTGAGCTTTGTCGCTACCCATACCAACGCTTGTTAGTACGTGGCGATCAGCTTGGTGGATTCTTAAACCAATCTTTGGGGTTTAAGGCGCGGCGCCCTCGGCGAATTTCCAAGTAAAGCCCAGGTTGGCTTAAACCGCCGGTTTGGCCGCTGAGGATGAGGGGCTGCCCACTGCCTACGGCATCGCCCACTCCGACTAAGGCTTGCTGGGCATGGGCGTAAATACTGAAGTAGTCGGCGCCATGATCCACGATCATGGTCAGCCCTAAACGCGATAGCCAGCCCACCCATACCGCCACGCCAGGCGCGATAGCACCCACCGGCTGGCCGCCTGGCAGGTCGATGACTACGCCTCGGCTGCGTTGGCCGCTGCCAGTGCGCTGCCCATACGCCCGGCGCACTTTGCCCTGCACGGGAAAGACTAGTTGCCCACGCGAGGGCGCTAAGCCCTTGGGCTGTTTGCCGGCCCAGGTGCGGGCTTGCTCCAGGCGCTGAAGCAGGGCATCTACCGCGGCCAGCTGCTCTTCCAGGGCGTTTTGTTGGCGTTGGTCGCGGGCTAGCTGGCGCTCCAGGTCACGAATCATGGCGCTGTGTTCGGCGGCCAGGCCTTCCAGGCTGGCCAGCTGCTTCTCGCGCTGGGCTTTTTGTGCTTGCTGCGTCTTCAGCGTTGCATCCACGGTGCGCTGCAGCGCCGCGAGCTCCTCGGCATCATGCCCCAGTTGTTGTAACAGCTCGGCCCGGCTGCGCCCGAGATATTGCAACCAGGCTTGCCGGCGGGCGTTCTCTAAGGGGTCGGTGGCCGGGTCTTGGTTCTGGCGGGCGATTTGAAACAGGCTGGACACCTGGCGGAGGCGCTCCAGGGTGCGGGCCTGCGCCTGCTCCAAGGCAGCGCGGTTTTGCTCCAGCTCGTCCAGCCGCTGAGCGGTGTTCTCCAGATCTTCGCGGGTGCTTTGCAAACGGCGGCGGGCCTGAGCTTGCTTACCCAGCAGACGTTGCAACTGTTCTTGTTCGTGGCCGTAGGCGGCGCTACTGCGCGCATGCTCATCGGCCAGCCGCTCGAGCTGTTGGCGCAGTTGCGCCTGGCGCTGGCGAGCCAGCTCGGCTTCATTGGCGGCCAGGCCCTGTGCCGGCCATAGCAAGGCCCACAGCAGCAAGGCACCGAGCAGGCTGCGCCAACTGCTCCGGCCTTGCGATAATGAAGGTCTTAATTCGACGAATATCACCATGAACCTGATGGAATTTCTGGCCAGCCAGGGCGTGCTAGTCGCTGTGGGCGTGGCCTTGATTGTGGCGCTCATTGTGAACGAATGGCTGCTCTCCAGTCGCAGTGGCCCCCGGCTCAGCCCCGCCGCCGCCGTGCGCATGATTAACGACAAGCCCACGCGCATTGTGGACTTGCGCAGTGCGGCCGACTTCAAACGTGGCCACATTATGGGCTCCGACAATGTGCCGCCCGCCAAGTGGGCTCAGGTGCAGGAGGAGTTGGCCAAATCTCCCGACAAACCGTTGCTGCTGGTTGATGCGCTGGGCGCGCATGCGGCCAGTGCTGCACGTAAGCTACGCAGCGCCGGGCATGCAGCGGTGTTCCCCTTGGCAGGGGGCTTGAACGCCTGGGAAGGGGCGGGCATGCCGCTCACCACACAAGCAACGAATAGCAAAGCGAAGAAACGTTCCTCATGAGTACAGATACCAACAGCGCAGCCGCCGACAATGGCGCCGCACCAGCAGGCCCACGCATCCAATTGCAAAAGGTTTATCTCAAAGATGCGTCGGTAGAGGTGCCCAGCGCACCGCAAATTTTCACCAAGGCCTTCCAGCCGAAGATTGATGTGAACCTCAACACTGAGGTGAGCCCCTTGGGCAAGGACACCCACCAGGTGTTACTGGCCGTGACGGTGACCGCTAAGCATGAAGATGAAGTGGCCTACCTGGTCGAGCTGCAGATGGCCGGCATTTTGGCCGTGCAAGACGTGCGCAGCGATGTTGAGCGGCAAGCTATTCTGGGCGCTTGGGCACCTAACAACATCTTCCCCTTCCTGCGTGAAGCGGTGAACGATCTGGTGCAAAAAGCAGGCTTCCCGCCTTTCTTGCTGCAGCCAGTGAATTTTGATGCCGCCCTGCGCGAGCATCTGCAAAAGAACCAAACGGCCGCGCAGCCCGGCGCCGGCACACCGGCTCAGCCGCACTAAGCCGCGCGCAATGGACAATCCGGTGATCAGCGTCTTCGGTGCGGGCTCCTATGGCACCGCACTGGCCATTCAGCTGGCTCGTAATGGGCAGGCGGTGGCTTTGTGGGGACGCGATGAGGCCGTTATAGCCGGCATGCGCGACAGCGGCGTGAACAGCCGCTATTTGCCGGATTGTCCTCTGCCAGATCGGGTACAGCCCACCGCCGACTTGGCGGTGGCCGCAGCGGCGCCGCGTTGGCTTGTGGCGGTGCCCAGCCATGCGCTAGATGCATTGCTGGCCAAGCTGGCACCACTGCGCAAGGCAAACACGCAAGTGTTGAGTGCGGCCAAGGGCTTTGTGCCCCACACCGCGCAAATGCCCCACGAGATTGTGCAGCAGCACATGCCCGGCGCGGCCTTTGTGGCTATTTCTGGCCCTACCTTTGCCGCTGAGGTGGGTCGCGGCGTGCCCTCGGCGGTAACCATTGCTTCCCCCGATGAGGCCTTGGCCCGTGAGGTGGCAGAACAGCTACATGGCCCTGGTATGCGGGCCTACACCAGCACCGATGTTATTGGTGTGGCCGTTGGTGGCGGGGTGAAAAACGTTGTCGCCATTGCCGTAGGCGCAGCCGATGGCCTGGGGCTGGGCGCCAACACCCGGGCATTGCTGATTACGCGGGGGCTGTCGGAAATGATGCGCCTCAGCACCGCCTTGGGCGGTGAAAAAGATACGCTCATGGGGCTGGCCGGCATGGGCGATTTGGTGCTGACCTGTACCGATGACCAATCCCGCAACCGGCGCTTCGGCAAGGCCTTGGGCTCGGGGGATGACTTGGCCGCGGCCGAGGCAGCCATTGGCCAGGTGGTAGAAGGCAAGCGCAACGCGGTGGAAGTGCACGCCTTGGCCCAGCGCCATGGGGTCGATATGCCCTTGGCGGAAGAGGTGTATAAGGTGCTCCACGAAGGGGTGCCGGTGCGGGAAGCCTTTTGGCGTTTGGCATCCAGGCCGCAGCGCTCGGAATAATTCTCTAGGGCTTGGGGTGCAGGCTCCGGGCGCGCAGCGGCTCGCAGCGTGGGCCTTACATGCGGAAGTCTTCGCCCAAATACACCCGGCGCACTTCGGCATTATCCAAAATGGCTTGGGGCTGGCCTTCGGCAATCACCCGGCCTTCGCTCAAAATATAGGCGCGGGAGCAAATGCCCAGGGTTTCGCGCACGTTGTGGTCGGTAATCAGCACCCCAATTCCGCGTTGGCGCAAATGGGCGACGATTTGCTGAATATCGCCAACGGCAATGGGGTCTACGCCTGCAAAGGGTTCATCTAGCAAGATGAACTGCGGCTTGGCCGCTAGCGCGCGGGCAATTTCAGCGCGGCGTCGTTCACCGCCGGACAAGGCCATACCCACGGTATCGCGGATATGCGTGATGTGGAGTTCTTCCAGCAGGCTCTCAAGCTCGGCCAACATGTCTTTGCGGCTGAGGTCTTTGCGCAGCTCTAAGATGGCCTGGATATTCTGCGCTACGGTGAGCTTGCGAAAGATCGAGGCTTCCTGCGGTAAGTAGCCCACGCCCATGCGCGCCCGCGCATACAGTGGCAGCTCGGTGATGGTGTGCTCACCCAAGGTAATCTCACCTTCATCGGCAGCCACCAAGCCTACAATCATATAAAAGCTGGTGGTTTTGCCGGCCCCATTGGGCCCTAGCAGGCCAACGGTTTCTCCGGCCTCCAGTTCCAGGCTGACGCCGTTGACAACCGTGCGTCCCTTGTAGGTTTTCCGCAAATCATGCGCGCGCAGTTTCATGGGGTGGGGGTGTCGTTGGGGGCCTGAATGGTAATCCGCACGCGGTCGTCGGCATCGCCTTCGGCCTGAATACGGGCCAGCGGTATTTCGTAGCGTACGGACTCGCCCTTGAGCGAATCTTCTCCCCGTTGAATTTGGGCAGCGCCCTCCAGCTCTAGCAGCTCCTGGCCGGTGACATAGGCAATGCGCCTCGCGGTCGCCACGACGGGTTGGCCCTCGGCATTCGGGTCTTGGTAGTCGGCGCGCGCAGGGCTGCCACTGAGTGTGGCGCGAATGCGGTTGGTCTCGGGGTCGCGGTTAATCACCAGGCGGTCGCCGGTTAACACCAGCGGGCCGCGCTCTAGCCGCACATTGCCCCTGTAGACCGATACATTGCGCTCTTGAGACAGTTCAGCGCTGTCGGCCTCGACGGAGATGGCTAGGTTGGGGTCCAGGAATGCCGGGCGATCCTGAGCCACTACGGCGGTGCTACCCAGGCTGGCTGCCAGTAGCATCAGCCCCGTTATGGTGGCACGTAGACTAGGGCTCATGGCGCACCTGCACATTGCCTTCCAGCTCTATATCGGCGCTTTCCAGGCTGGCCTTGAGCAGGTCGGCTTGGGCTGCGGCGCGCGCTGATTCCACCCGCACCGGGGCTAAAGATTCCAGCCAACGCTGATCGAGGTGAACACGCATGGCATCAGTGAACAGGGTGGCCGGAGTTTCCAAATCGATAACGGTGTTGACCACCACCTCGCCACGCAGTTCCAGTTCGCCCAGCCCCGGCGGGGCATAACCCTCATTAGCGCGCAGGGTCCAGGGTCCGGGCAGACGGGTGAGGCGCACTGTTTTCAAGCGCCAGGAGTTGTCGCTGTAATGGGTGACCTCATCCGCCTCCATGGCCTGGATGAGCTCGCCTTCGGCGTCGAAGCTGCGAATTTGCGTTTGCTGCAAAAAGGAATCCACCTGGCGCCCAGTATCACTCAGCGGGGTGACCGGCGTTGCCGGACGTGGCTGCCAGCTCTGACGCACCACGCTAATGGTGATCAGGATGGCCACAGCCAAGCCCAGCACCAGCACGTTGCGCCATTCCAACAGGCGGCTCATGGTTGTTGCTCCAGCAGCCACTCTATGGCCTCGCGTACAGCGCCCTGACCACCATGACTAGGGCTGACGAAATGGGCATAGGCGCGTACGGCAGGCAGCGCATCTGCCGGCGCAAGCGCCATTCCAACCTTGTGCATCAGGGCTAGGTCGGGCTCGTCATCGCCCATCATGGCTACTTCTGCAGGGGCGATGCCGCAGTCGTCCAAATAGGCCTTCAGCACCGGCCATTTGTCATCTTCGCCCCAGTAACGGGGCTCTACGCCTAAGTTTTCCAGCCTGGCGTCTAGCCCGCCGGGGCCGCGGCCACTAATCACCATGGGTTGAATGCCATGTTGACGCAGCTTTTTTAGGCCCAGGCCGTCGCGCACATGAGTGCTGCGCCATTCCTGACCATCTGGGCCGTGGTAGAGCTTGCCGTCAGTGAGCACGCCATCCACATCCAATACGAGTAGGCGAATCTTGCTCATACCACCCCGGCCATGAGCAGGTCATGCATGTTGAGTGCGCCGCTGAGCTGGTTGCCATCATCAGAGACCAAGAGAGCGTTAATTTTGCGCTCTTGCATGATGCTCAGCGCCTCAGCAGCCAGCGCCTGCGAGCTAATGGTTTGCGGTCGCGGTGACATCACCTCGCGGACCAGAGTGCTGTGCACATCCACCCCCGCTTCAAAACTCCGGCGCAGGTCACCATCGGTGTAGATGCCGGCGATGATGCCGCCGTCGGTGACCACGGCGGTCATGCCCATGCCTTTGGACGTGATCTCCAACAAGGCTTCCGATAGGCGCGTTTCGGGACCGACCTGCGGGAGTTTGTCGCCGCTGCGCATAATGTCATTCACATGCACCAGCAGCCGCCGACCCAAGCTGCCGCCTGGGTGCGAGCGGGCAAAGTCTTCGGCGGTAAACCCGCGCGCATCCAGCATGGCCACCGCCAGAGCATCGCCCATGGCCAAGGTGGCGGTGGAGCTGGCGGTGGGTGCCAGGTTCAAGGGGCAGGCCTCTTTGGCTACGCTCACATCCAGATGCACATCTGCGGCTTGGGCCAGCGTGGACTCTGGGCGGCCCGTGAGCGCAACCAGCGGTACGCCTTGGCGTTTGATAATCGGCAGTAGCGTGGCCAGCTCGGCGGTTTCGCCCGAATACGACAGCGCGATGATGACGTCTTGGCGGGTAATCATGCCCAGATCGCCATGGCTGGCTTCGCCGGGGTGAACGAAGAAGGCGGGGCTGCCCGTACTTGCCAGGGTGGCAGCGATCTTGCCGCCGATATGCCCGGATTTGCCCATGCCGGTGACAACAATGCGGCCTTCGCACCCCAGCAGAATCTGGCAGGCCTGCACAAAAGGCGCATCAATACGCTGCTTCAGATCCAGCAAGGCCTGAGCTTCGGTGTCGAGGACCGCGCGGCCCATCGCCAGTAAGGTGGCGTCTGTCATGTGCTTTGGGGTGCTGCGTTTAAGTGGCCAGTATAAAAAGGTAGCCCGCGAAGCTGCTTAACATCAGCGCTCCGCTCACACGGCCGACCTGCTTGCGCCAGATGGAGACGGCATACAAAAACACGGTGAGCGCCAACATCAGGGGCACATCCCGCGTGAGTAGCGCAGCATCGACGGCGCCGGGCGCTAGGGCTCCAGGAACGCCAAACACAATCAGGGCATTAAACAGGTTGGAGCCTAAAATGTTGCCCAAGGCCATTTCTGTTTCGCCGCGGAGCGCGCTGCCTAAGGAGGCTGCGAGTTCCGGCAGGCTGGTGCCAAAAGCCACGATGGTGAGCCCAATGACCAGCTCGCTCACACCCAGGCTGCGGGCAATGCCGCTGGCGCCCTGCACGAATATATCGGCCGACAATGGCAAGCCAATCAGCCCCACGAGCAGCCAGAGTAGGGCTGGGCGCAGCGCCATTTCGGGCTCGCTATGCGCTTGAATTTCGGCCAGCAAAGGATCATCGGCAGGGCCGCGCAAGCTGCGCCAAGCCAGCCAGCCCATGACCAGCAAAAACAGGCCGAGCAGGCCTAGGCCTTCCCAGCGGACAAATTGGCCATCCCAAACGATGGCAAGCACTAACAGGCCTACCCCCAATACAGCGGGGAACTCGCCGCGCAGGGCTGTGGATAACACCGGCAGGGGGCGGACCAGGGCGCAAATAGCGAGCACCAAGCCAATGTTGGTGATGTTGGAGCCCAAGGCATTGCCCAAGGCAATATCGGGAACGCCGCGCAGGCTGGCATTGATAGATACCGCAATCTCTGGCGCAGAGGTGCCTACGCCCAAGACGAATACGCCCACCAGCATGGGACTCACGCCCCAGTGCCGCACCAAGCTGGCGGCTGCTGCGATAAACCGGTCGGCCGACCACGTCAGCAGGGCCAGGCCAGCAACGAGTAACAAGATGTCGAATAGCATGCTTAGTCCATCATCCTTGGTTCATCGTTTTGGCGTGGCGCCGGCTGAGGCCATTACTGCGCTGGGTCAAACCGCTCCGCGGCGAAGCCGCCTAGCTGGCAATGTTGAGCTTTGCGGGGGCGCGAAAACGCAGCACTGTGGTGGTGGGGACGGTGACTCAAGGATTGCTAGGGCCAGGGTAAATGAATGTGGCAGGTATACTGACGGGCTTTGCACGATCGTCCGGAATGACCGCCGCACTCGCAATACGCAACGTGAGCAAGTCCTATGGCGACTTGCAAGCCCTTCAAGATGTCAGCCTCGATATCGCGCAAGGTGATTTTTTTGGCTTGCTAGGGCCCAACGGCGCCGGTAAATCAACCCTCATTGGAATTATCGCAGGTCTGCTACGCAAGAGCAGTGGACAAGTTGCGGTGATGGGTTATGACACCGTGGCCGAGTATCGCCAAGCGCGACGCAACTTGGGGGTGGTGCCCCAAGAGCTGGTGTATGACCCCTTCTTCACTGTGCAGAACATGCTGCGCATACAGGCCGGGTATTTTGGCTGTGGCAAAGAGAGCTGGGGGTGGATCGACGAACTCATTCGCGCCCTAGATTTAGACGATAAGCGCGACTCCACCATGCGCGCATTGTCGGGTGGTATGAAGCGCCGGGTGCTCATCGCCCAGGCCTTGGTGCATCGGCCCCCGGTGGTGATCTTGGATGAGCCCACGGCCGGTGTTGATGTTGAACTCCGCCGCACGTTGTGGGAGTTCACGCAGCGTTTGCACAGCGAAGGCCACACCATTGTGCTCACCACACACTACTTGGAAGAAGCCGAAGGACTGTGCCGCAACATTGCCATTTTGGATCGTGGCCAAGTGCAGGTGCGCGAATCCACCCAGGAGTTGCTCGCCCGCCATCCCTATCGCTTCTTACATGTGCAAACCGCCGCGGCTGAGCTGCCCGAGTCGCTCAAGCCCTTGCTGGTGGCTGGTACTGATGGGGAGTGGGAGCTGCGTTTGGACAAAAACCGCGATGATATGGGCGCCGTGCTCGACACTTTAAATACCCAAGCTGGAGGTATCCGTGATGTGCGCACGCGTGATGCCCGCCTAGAAGATGTGTTTGTAGAGCTGACCAGCCGGGAGAAGCGCGCATGAACACCCTAGGCTTTAGAACACTACTGGCTAAGGAAGTCCGCCGCTTTATGAAGGTGGCAGGCCAGACGGTGACCTCACCGGTGATTACCTCGCTGCTGTATTTACTGGTGTTTCAGCAGGTGCTCGCCGACCGGGTGCAGGTCTATGACGGTGTGAGTTACACCGCCTTTTTGGTGCCGGGGCTAATCATGATGAGCGCCATGCAAAATGCCTTTGCCAACAGCGCGTCCAGCCTGACCCAATCCAAAATCAACGGTAACTTGGTCTTTATTTTGTTGCCGCCGCTGTCCACGGTGGAAATTTTTGCCGCCTACGTGCTGGCGGCTGTGGCCAGAGCGTTACTGGTGGGCCTGTGCTTGTACATCGTGGGCTGGTTCTTTGTGCCGCTCCCCCTCAACAATGCCCTGCTGGCCATCACCATGGTGGTGCTTTCGGCGGGCTGTTTGGCAGTGACCGGGCTGATTGCAGGAATTTTTGCCGAGAAGTTCGAGCACATGGCGGCCTTTCAGAATTATTTGATCATGCCCTTGTCGTTTTTGTCGGGCGTGTTCTATTCCATTAACAGCCTGCCCGACTTTTGGGCCCAGGCCTCCCTGTACAATCCGGTTTTTTACATGATCGACGGGCTGCGCCACGGCTTTTTTGGCGTGTCGGACGCCAGTGCATGGCGCAGTTTGGCCGTCGTGGGAGGGCTGCTAGTGGCGTTGTCGACGCTGGCACTCAGCCTGCTCGCGCGCGGTACTCGTCTGCGCCCTTAATTTCAGCGAACCTGAGGTAATCCCCCATGACTCAAGCTCAAGACATCGCTGGCTGGATTCAAGCCGGCCTTCCCGAAGCTCAAATTCAAGTCAAAGGTGACGACGGTGCCCACTTCGAGGCCGTGGTTGTCTGTGCCGAATTCAGCGGCTTGAACACGGTGGCACGCCACCGCAAGGTTTATGCCGCCCTAGGCCCGCGCATGGGGCGTGAAATTCACGCCTTGGCCCTCAAAACCTTAACGCCGGAAGAAGCGAGCGCTTAACCCGCATGGACCGCCTGCAAATTACCGGGCCATGCACCCTCAAGGGTGAAGTGGCCGCCTCCGGGGCTAAGAATGCCGCGCTGCCATTGATGGCCGCAGCCTTACTCAGTGATGAGCCGCTGCATCTGGAGCGCGTGCCCGATCTGGCAGATGTCCGCACCTTAACGCGGCTGCTGGCCGACTTGGGCTGCGCGGTTGATGCCAGCACACCAGGGCAGCTGAGCCTGCAGGCGAACCAGCTACGCCACTGCCACGCCGATTACGAGCTGGTACGCACCATGCGCGCCTCCATTTTGGTGTTGGGGCCTTTGCTGGCCAAACATGGAGAGGCAGAGGTATCGCTCCCCGGTGGTTGCGCCATTGGTGCCCGCCCGGTGCAGGTGCACCTGGATGGCCTGGCCGCGCTGGGCGCGGAAATCACCGTTGAAGATGGTTATGTGCGCGCTAAGGCCAAACGCCTTAAAGGCGCGCGGGTGATGATGGAAGTGGTGTCGGTGACCGGCACTGAAGTGGTGCTGATGGCCGCGGCCCTGGCCGAAGGCCAAACCATCTTAGAGAACGCGGCGCGCGAGCCCGAGATCGTTGATCTGGCTGACTGCCTACGAAAGATGGGCGCACGCATTCAAGGTGATGGAACCTCGACGATTGTGGTGGATGGCGTCGCAAAACTGCACGGTGCAACGCATCACATCCTCCCAGACCGCATTGAAACCGGAACTTTTTTGGCGGCGGCGGCGCTCAGTCGAGGGCAGATTCGGATCACCCACACCCGCCCTGATTTGCTAGACGCGGTTCTGCTGAAATTAATGCAAGCTGGCGCCACCTTGGCCACCGGGCCAGACTGGATCAGCTTAGATATGCAGGGGCGTCGGCCTCGTGCGGTCAACATTCATACCGCGCCTCACCCGGCATTTCCTACCGATATGCAGGCTCAGTTTTGTGCTTTGAATGCGGTGGCAGAGGGTGTGGGCACCGTCACCGAGACGGTGTTCGAGAATCGCTTCCAGCATTTGCTGGAGCTCATCCGCATGCAGGCGGACATCCGTATCGAAAACCACACTGCGGTGATTCATGGCAAGCCGCAGCTGGGCGCAGCCCCGGTTATGGCCACGGATTTACGCGCCTCGGCCAGTTTGGTCATTGCGGCTTTGGCGGCTGAAGGCGTGACCACGGTGAACAGGATTTACCACCTGGACCGTGGCTATGAACATATTGAGGACAAACTGGCGGCCTTAGGCGCCACTGTGAAGCGAGTGCAATGAGCGGATTAACCATGGCCCTGGCCAAAGGGCGCATCCTCGAAGACACCCTCCCCTTATTGGAGCGGGTGGGCATTCGCCCACGCCAAGATTTAGGGCGCACACGGGAACTGCGCATCGCCGCAGACGGCCCGGTGGACAGCTTGCTCATCGTGCGTTCCAGCGATGTTCCTACTTATGTGGAGCATGGTGCGGCCCAATTGGGTATCGCGGGCAAAGATGTGCTGCGCGAGTTTGGCAGCCAAACGCTGTATGAGCCTTTGGACCTGAACATTGCCCGCTGTCGGCTTTGCTTGGCGGCGCCGGTGGGCTGGACGCCGCCGGCGAATCGCCGCTGGCGCGTCGCCACCAAATATGTGCAGCAAGCCCGTGATTACTTTGCGCAACGTGGTCAGCAGGTGGAAATCATCAAGCTCTACGGTTCTATGGAGTTGGCACCGCTGGTGGGCTTGGCCGATTTAATTGTGGACTTGGTAGATACCGGCAACACCCTCAAGGCCAACGGCCTAGAGGCCATTGAAGACATCGACCAGGTCAGCAGTCGCCTCATCGTGAATAAGGCGGCTTTGAAGCAGCAAAGCACTGCCATTCGTAATCTGATTCAAGCGCTGGAAGAGGTTCGCGCATGAGCGAGTGGATTCGCCGCCTGAATAGTACCGACGCCAACTTCGGTGCAGCTTTAGATGCCTTGCGAGCCACAGAGCCTGTTGCCGACCCTGCACATATGGCGCGTGTGGCGGAGATTATTCAGGCCGTACGCGATGGTGGCGACGCGGCCTTATTGGACTACGCCCAGCGTTTCGACGGCGCCCAAGCCGAGTCGGCTGCTGGTTTGGAAGTGCCGCGTGCGCAGTGGCAGGCGGCGCTTGCGGGTTTGGACCCAGAACTACGGGCGGCTCTAGAGCTGGCTGCACAGCGCATTCGCAACTACGCGCAGGCCACCAAACCCGATGATGTCTGGATTGAAGACCAAGCCGGCAATCGTTTCGGTCAGCGCTTTACGCCCATCGACCGAGCGGGCGTGTACGTGCCTGGTGGCAAAGCCAGTTACCCCTCGTCGGTATTGATGAACGTGATCCCAGCCAAAGTGGCGGGCGTGGAAGACATCATCATGACCGCGCCGGCTCCCAGCGGGGCTTTGAATCCGGTGGTGCTCGCCTGCGCTGAACTGGCCGGTGTCGACCGCTTATTTCAGGTGGGGGGGGCGCAAGCTGTGGCTGCGCTGGCCTACGGAACCGATACGGTTCCTGCTGTGGACAAAATTGTCGGCCCAGGTAACGCCTGGGTGGCGGCGGCCAAGCGCCAAGTCTTCGGCAAGGTGGGCATCGACATGATTGCCGGGCCTTCCGAGGTGTTAATCATTGCCGATGGCAGTGCGCCCGCGGAGTGGATGGCCTGGGATTTGTTCGCTCAGGCCGAGCATGATGAGCAGGCGCAGTCCTTGCTGCTGTGCCCAGACTCCAACTACTTGGATGCGGTGGCCGAGCACATGCAGGCTTTGCTAGAGCAGCAGCCACGCGCCGAAGTCATTGCTACGGCCATTCGTGATCGTGGCGCGCTGATTCAGGTGCCGGACTTAGACGCGGCCTGCGCTTTGTCTAATCTGCTGGCACCAGAGCACCTGGAGGTGGCCACCGCCGACCCTGAGGCACTGCTGCCCAAACTGCGCCATGCTGGCGCGATTTTCTTGGGCGCATGGTGTCCGGAAAGCTTTGGGGATTATTGCGCCGGGCCTAACCATGTGTTGCCCACGGCCGGCACCGCCCGTTTTGCCTCGCCCTTGGGGGTTACTGACTTTCTCAAGCGCAGTAGCCTGCTACAGGTGCGCGACGCTGCCAGCGCCGCAGAGTTGGCGCAGACCAGCGCCGTCATGGCCCGCAGCGAGGGCTTGCATGCGCATGCGGAGTCGGCCGCTCAGCGCGGCTCACAGGAGTAACTAAGGCGTGGCGATGCAGTGGAATCCGGCCCTAGAGCAGATGCAGCCCTATCAGGTGCCGTCCAGTACGGGCTTGATCAAGCTGGACGCCATGGAAAACCCCTTTGGCTTGCCGCCAGAGGTGGTGCAGGCCTTTGCTCAGCGTGTGGCGGCTTTGCCAACCAATCGCTACCCCGATGCTGCGGGTCAGGCTTTAAAGGAGGCTCTGGCGGCGGAATTCCCAGCGCCGCCAGGCTATGCCTGTGTGTTGGGCAATGGCTCGGATGAATTAATCAGCTTGCTGATGACGGCTGTGCTGCGCCCCGGTGCCTGTGTGTTGGCGCCGGAGCCCTGCTTTGTGATGTACCGCCATAGCGCGCAGGCCTTAGGGCTCAACTATCAAGCTGTGCCCCTGCAGCCTGATTTTAGCCTGGATATGGACGCCACTTTGGCCGCTATTGAGCGCGAGCAGCCAGCGCTGTTTTTCCTGGCCAGCCCGAATAACCCTACGGGCAACCTCTATTCCGAAGCGGATATTCTGCGCTTAGCGGCAGCCTGTCCGGGCTTGTTTGTCTTGGATCAGGCCTACATTCCCTACGCGGACCAGGACGGAGCGGCGATTGCAAGCCAAGCGCCTAATGTGGTGTTGCTGCGAACCCTGTCGAAGTGGGGCCTTGCCGGGCTGCGCTTAGGCTTCGTGCAGGCAGCGCCTGCGGTCTGCGAGCAACTCGAGAAAGTGCGGCCGCCCTACAACACCAATGTGTTGAGCCAGGAGCTCGGTCTGCTCTGCCTGCAGCATGCGCAAGCCTTTGCGGCGCAGGTTGAGGTGCTGAAAGAGCAGCGCTCCTGGTTGGCTCAAGCGCTGGCTAGGCCAGATGTGACGGTGTTTCCCAGCGCCGCGAACTTCCTGCTGCTGCGTGTACCGGATGCGCCCGCTTGGCATGCACAGCTGCGAGATGCAGATCGCATTTTGGTCAAGTGTCTGCATGGGGGCCATCCTCAGCTCGAGCATTGTTTACGCGTTAGCGTGGGCACGCCGGAGGAAAATCGCGCTCTGGCTGCGGCTTGGGCCAAGCTGACCTAGCCCTCTAGCCTGATGCGAGCCTGCCTCAGGGCCGCGCCATGCTCCGTGCTGCAGTGCGTGCTAAAATCACGCGGCTTTGCGGGGATTGCGGCTTGGGTCCGTGGACGCTCCGCATCCAATCCTTAAACGAAACGATGAACAGGCCCGTATGGGTTTGTACCGGGAGTGCGTGAATGAGCACAGCAGGCGTCGACGATAGCAAGCGTCGCTTCTTAACCCTGACCGGAGTCGCCGTGGGTGGTGTAGGTGTGGTGGCAGCCGCGCGTCCATTCTTGGCGTCTATGGCACCCAGTGAACGCGCCAAAGCGCTTGGGGCTCCGGTGACGGTCGACATTTCCAAGCTGGAAGAAGGCCAGCTGCTGATCACCACTTGGCGCGGAAGCCCAGTGTGGGTGGTTCGCCGTACGCCGGAAATGTTGAGTAACCTCGACAAGATCGAGCCCAAACTCAGCGATCCGGCCTCCGAGCAAGACCAACAGCCGGAATACGCCCAAAACCAGTCGCGGGCTCTAAGGCCCGAAGTTCTGGTGATGGTGGGTCGTTGTACGCACTTGGGCTGCTCGCCGACTTTCCGCCCGGATTACCCAGCTGAAGATTTGGGTAAAGATTGGCTAGGCGGCTTTTTCTGCCCCTGCCACGGTTCCAAGTTTGACCTCGCGGGACGGGTTTACAAGGGCGTTCCTGCGCCTCTAAACATGCCCATTCCCCCGTACCGTTACGTAGACGACAACACCATTGTTGTCGGTGAAGATACGGAGGTAGCTTAACAATGGGTATTCAAGTCAACCCTCATGGCACTACAGGTGTCGTCGGCTGGATCGATGATCGCTTCCCGCTGACCAAGATCTGGAAAGATCACATCTCCGAGTACTACGCACCGAAGAACTTTAATTTCTGGTACTACTTCGGATCGCTGGCCACCTTGGTTTTGGTGAACCAGCTGCTGACCGGGATTTTCCTGGCCATGCACTACAAGCCATCGGCAGCTGAGGCCTTCGCTTCGGTGGAGTACATCATGCGTGATGTGCCCTTTGGCGATTTGATCCGTTATTTGCACTCCACAGGGGCCTCAGCCTTCTTCATTGTGGTGTATCTGCATATGTTCCGTGCCTTGCTTTACGGGTCTTATCGTAAACCGCGGGAGCTGATCTGGATCTTTGGCTGTTTGATCTACTTGGTGCTGTGTGCCGAAGCCTTCGCGGGTTATGTATTGCCCTGGGGCCAGATGAGCTACTGGGGCGCCCAGGTGATCATCTCGCTGTTCGGTGCCATCCCGGTCATTGGTCAAGACTTGGTGATTTGGGTTCAGGGCGACTACGTGCCCTCGGACGCTACGCTGAACCGCCTCTTCTCCTTGCACGTTGTGGCCCTGCCCTTCGTCTTGGTCGGGCTGGTTGTGGCGCACTTGATGGCCTTGCATGAAGTGGGTTCCAACAACCCTGACGGCATCGATATCAAGAAAAACAAAGACGAAAACGGCGTGCCTTTGGATGGGATTGCCTTCCACCCCTACTACACGGTGAAAGACATCTTCGGTGTGGCCGTCTTCCTGGCCTTTTTCTTCGCCATTGTCTTCTTTGCCCCGGAGATGGGTGGTTACTTCCTGGAGAAGCCGAACTTTGTCGAGGCGAACCCGGCAGTGACTCCAGAGCACATTGCTCCGGTGTGGTACTTCACCCCCTACTACGCCATGCTGCGCGCCGTGCCCGACAAACTCGGTGGCGTGATCGTGATGTTCTCCGCCATTGGCATCTTGTTCGCACTGCCCTGGTTGGATCGCTCGAATGTGCGCTCCATCCGCTACAAAGGCCTGCTGACCAAAATCGCCTTGGGCGTATTTGCGGTGACCTTCGTTGTCCTGGGCTGGCTGGGCGTTGAAGCGCCGTCGGAAACCAAGACGTTGATGGCGCGCATCGGCACCGTGATTTACTTCCTGTTCTTCCTGCTAATGCCGATCTACTCCAAGATCGATAGCACCAAGCCAGAGCCGTCGCGGGTGACCTCATGAGCAAGCAAGGTTTATTTCTCACACTCATCCTGTGCCTGACCGGTGCCGCACACGCTGCGGGTGGTGGTGCGCTGCTTCATTACGAAGTGGATACGAGCAATAAAGCCTCGGTACAACGGGGCGCTGCGAACTTCATGAACTACTGCAGCGGCTGTCATTCGTTGAAGTACCTGCGCTATGGGCGTATGGCGGAAGACAATGAGATTCCTGAAGGGCTGCTCAAAGAAAACTTGATGTTCACCTCCACTAAGCCTGGTGAGCCGATCAAGAGCGCCATGCCCTCGGAAGCTGCCGCCAATTGGTTTGGCCAGGTACCGCCGGACTTGAGTCTGACAGCTCGTGCTCGCGGAGCCGACTGGATTTACAGCTTCCTGAAGACCTTTTACTTAGACCCCAGCAAGCCTACGGGCGTGAACAACAAGCAGTTGGCTGGTGCATCTATGCCCCACGTGCTGGGTCAATTAGAAGGTTACAAGGTGCCTGTGGAGTCGCATGGGGAAGAAGAGGACCATGGCCATGGCGGTCATGGTGGTCACAGCGGGCCCAAGTTTGAGATCGTTCAAGCTGGTTTGCTCAGCCCTGCGGAATACGACCGCTTCGTGGGCGATATCACCAACTTCCTGAGCTACGCTGCAGAGCCTGGTAAAGAAACCATGCACTCGCGCGGTAAGTGGGCTTTGTTGTACATCTTCCTGCTCATCCCGCTGACCTACATGATCAAGCGCGAGTTCTGGAAAGACGTGCACTGAGGCATTGCATCAGGCCCCTCTATGACATAAAGCGGGCCATTGCTGGTGTAGCAGCCAGTATTATTCAGCGGGCGGCTCATTGAGCGCCCGCTTTTTTTATGGTGCTACAGGCTTCAGCGGCAGCAATTCACTGAGTTTGTAGGCTATGCGGGCTAAACTGGTGTGATGGGGCGAAGTCGTACTTCACAAAACGGGCTCAGCTTGTTTCATTGTCCAGAGGACCTCGACAGCCAGCGCTTGCGCTGGATGATTGCGGAGAAGGGCATCGAAGCTATGCATTTGATTGCTGTCGAGGCTGGCGACCAAAATGAGGATTTATTGGTCCTCAATGCACGGCATGACTTGCCCACCCTGGTCGAGCGGAATCTGGTCGTCGCCGGGATCGACATCATTGCCGAGTACCTGGACGAGCGCTATCCCTTCCCGCCGATGATGCCCAGTGATCCCGCCGGTCGCGCACGTTTGCGGATGACCGCGCGAATCTTACGCGACGACTTGGAAGACCCTCTGGAGGGCGGGGCCAGCAAGAAGACCATCGCTGCGGCGCTGGTAGGCTTCGACAGCCTGCTAGGTCAGCGTAAATTCTTGTTAGGAACCAGTCTCAGCTTGGCCGACATTTACTTGATGCCTATGTTGTGGCGCTTGAAAACTTACGCATACAGCTGGCCTGCAAGCTGCGCAACGCTACGTGCTTATGCGCAGCGCATGAGCCAGCGACCAGCGTTTCAAACCAGCTTAACGCGGGCCGAACGCGCGCTAGGAGCCGTATAAATGAGCGAGACAATTCCTCGCAAACCCTATTTGCTGCGAGCCCTATGCGACTGGGCCGAGGACAATGGCTGGACGCCGATGGTGTTAGTCAACGCTGAACATGCCGGGGTGCAAGTGCCACCCAGCGGGGTTGAAGACGGCAAAATCAGCCTGAACATTAGTCAGCGAGCGACGCGTGAGCGCGATATATCGGCCTGGGGTGTGCGCGCGCTGGCCCGGTTCTCTGGTGAGATTTTTCGCCTGCAACTGCCCCTGGATAGCATTGAGGCCTTTGTCGTGCGCGAGAGCGGCGAGGGTATGATTTTCCCGCCTGAACTGAAGGCCGAGGCGCAATCCACTGAGGCCCCGGATGAGCCCCCACCGGATGCTCCACCGCCGCCACGCGGCAGTCATCTCAAAGTGGTCAAGTAGCTGCCAGCGATCAACGAGCTGCCAAGCGCGCACGCAATCATTAGCAGCCACGACGCGCCGCGAGCGGCCGCTAGAAGCTGACGTGGCAGGTCTTCGTGCGGTGTCAGTGGCTGACATGAGGCGAAAAGCCAAAGCACCCGAATGAGTTAGTCAGGAGCGACTGGCGGCAGACCTTTATCGGGGTTGAGAATGCCGTGCGGGTCCAGCGCATGTTTGACGCTACGCATTGCAGCCAAAGTTGCTGGGTCCAACTCCCAATGCACAAAGTCGCGTTTGGCCAGGCCCACTCCATGCTCGCCCGAGAGGCTGCCGCCGCACTCTAGCGCTGCTCTGAACACGCCTTCCAAGCATTGGTCATGTTCGGCCAGTTGCGCCGGGTTGTTTTTGTCGTACATCAAATTGACATGCAAGTTGCCATTGCCGGCATGGCCAAAACACACAATAGGGATGCCATGCCGCTCTGAAAGCCCGGCGACCGTGGCGACCAGCTGGGGGATTTTGGATACCGGCACCACGACATCTTCGTTGGTTTTGTTGGGGGCCAGGCGACGAAGCCGCGGCGATAGCGCTTTACGCGCAGCCCATAAGGCCAGCATCTCGGAGGGGTCGTCGCTGTCCTCCCAGGCGCAAAAAGACGATCCCAAAGTCTGCTTCCAGGCTTGGGTGATGCTGTGCAATTGGGCGTGATCGGCATGACACTCCACCAGTAGTACCGCCTGGGTGTCATCGTCCAAGGCCACATCGTCGCGGATCAGCCCAACGGCGCGATCATCTAAAAACTCGCACACCGACGGACCTACGGGCTGGCTGAGCAGCGTAGCGACGCCCTGCGCAGCGGCGGCCACAGACGCAAACTCGATGCGCGCTGCTCGCCTGGCCGCCGGCCGCGGAGTGAGGCGCAGCACTGCCGAGGTGATAATGCCCAAGGTGCCCTCTGACCCCACCAGTAAGCGGGTCAAATCCAACCCCACCACGGCTTTGGTGGTCCTCGCACCCACGCGAATGAGCTCGCCATTGCCAATCACTGCGCTCAGGCCCAACACGTTATCCCGGCAGGTTCCATACCGTACGGCCTTGGGGCCACCGGCATTACAACCCAGGTTGCCGCCAACACTGGAATAAGGGGCGCTTGTGGGGTCTGGGGCCCAGAACAGGCCGTCAGGGGCCACGTGGTCCTGGACGGCTTGGTTAACTATTCCGGCTTCCACCTCGATGTAGCGGTCCGCAGGCTGATAGTCGATGACCCGGTCCATGCGCTCCATACTCAAGACCAGCCCACGTGCGAGGGGCACGCTGGCACCGACCGTGTTGGTGCCGCGGCCGCGTACCGTCAGTGGCCGCTGATGCCGTGCACACCAGCGAACGGCGGCTTGCACATCTTGGGCATGATTGGCTATTACCACCGCGGCAGGATTTTGCTCACGGCGGGAATTGTCAAAACCATAGGCCAAGCAATCCGCCGGATCAGTCAACACATCACCCTGCAAGCTTGCTTCCAGGTCTGCCCACTCGCTCATGCAAACTCCATAACATGCTTAAGCCAACGCCATTGCTGCCCGTTATGAGCCAGCACGTCCACGCGCAGATATTGATCAGCCGCAGCGGGGTGCTGCGCTAAGTAGTGGCGCACGGCCCGGCCTATGCGCAGCTGCTTGCGCGCGTCGATGCTGTCCTCAGCCCGGACCATACTCCCAGCTGCCCGCGCGCGAACTTCAACAAAGACCAGGGTCTGCTGGTCGCGCATGATGAGATCGATTTCGCCGCCGCGGCAGTGATAGTTTTGTTGCACCAGTACCAAGCCCCGCTGACGGAGCCAGCTGAGGGCCTCCTGTTCGGCTGCGGCGCCGCAGATCACGGCTGGGCGACCACCTCCGGGCGACCTTCCCGAAAAACGGCGCATGGGAGTCGCCGCTCTGGCCTAGCGCGTCCTAGCAAGTGGAAATCGCCACTGGCGCCACTGACAACCACATTGCTGGGCCAACGTCCTGCTCGGGCCTGCGTGGCCAGCAAGTACGCATCGTGCCCCAGGGCATGAAATCGAGCCCAGCGGCTGTCCGCAGCGGCATCCCATTCCTGAAACTGCTGACGCTGGGCCCGCCAGTTTTCATTAGAGCCTAGCAGCCAGGGGCTAGAGCAGAAGTACACACCGTTGAGGTCGCGTTCCGCCTCATCAACCTGACCATCAAAAAGCCGACCACTGGCGTAGATGGGAAGATCTGCGGCTTGGTAGAACTTGATTTGCGGCCGTATTTGCCGGGCGTCGTCCAGGCCGGCTGCTAAAAACAGGGCATCGGCGTCCTGGCGGCGGATGGTTTCAAACTCGATATCACGGCCGAGGGTGCGCTGTACGCGCTGCGCACGATCCCGGCTACGTTCTAGCTGCAGCACGGCTTGGATGGCCTGCGGGTAGCTTTCGCTGGTGGACTCGAAACGCATGCTATCCAGGAGACTGCCTCCTTCCAATAGCAGACTGTCCTCCAAGGCTTGTACCGCTCTCGCGGCCCAGTCTGAGTCTGCACGCAAGGCCACCAAGCGAGTATGTCCTTGGGCCAGGGCAAGACGCGCGGCGCTGGCGGCATCGTCTTCTGGGGGGAGGGCTAAGCTCAGCAACCAGGGCCGCTGCGCGTAGCCCTGTGGCGCCGCATTCAAGGCCAGTTGCGGAAGCTGGAAGGCATTGTGTTGCAGCGTTTGCTGCACTGAGTCTCGTTGTAGGGGGCCAACAATCAAATCGACGCCTGCCGCAACCGCCTCATCAAAGGCGGCCTTAGCGCCGCGGGCGTGGGTATCGAAGACATCCACCCGTAATCGGTTTTCGCCGCGATTGAAATACGCCGCCATGAAGCCGTCCCGGATGGCTGCAGCGGGTTCCGCCAAGCGTCCGCTGAGTGGTAAGAGCAGACCAATGTGGCTGGGCGCGTCGGCGAGCAGTGCCTGAGCTTGCTGGCCCAGGTCATCGATCAGATCCATGCCAGGATGCCGGGGGTAACTACGCTTCCAGCCATTGAGCGCTTGTTCTAGGCTTTGCGAGTCGGGCCATAACTTGCGGCCAATTTCACCTAAGTCCAGCCAGCCGCGCACAGTTGGGTTGAGGCCACGAGTCGGCTCCAACCAATACAAATCCGTACTTTGCAGGAGTTGATGAATGCGCGCGACGCGCTGCGCTTCCAGTGGTGCTGACAATGGAGGTTGGGCGGCCGCCACCAAAGCTTGGATGGCAGACACACCATCTTGGAGCTGCTCTAGGGCTAGCGCGCGGGTCAAAGCGGTATAAAACCGCCAACGCACATCAATGGCGGGAGCGGCGCTTTGGATGCGACTTAAGGCCAGGAGTGGTTCGCGACGCAAGATATGCCAGCGTGCTTGCAGCACCCGAATTTGCCACTGCATCTCGCTGCTGCTTACCGCAGTGATGGCGCCCAGGCGGTCTAGAATGCGGAGAAGATCGTCCGCTGCTGCGGCTTGCCCATAGAGCCAGCCTGCTTCGACCAAGTTGTTGAAGCGCTCCTGCGCCTCGGTGGCGAGCTCTGCCGCCGACTCTAGCTCCTTGGCCCGTTGGCGTTGCTGCTCCGGCGTTAGCTCGCCCGTGGCCGGCGCGGTGCTCTGTGTGGGGCTCGTGACGCTGCCAGATCTGGCCGGTAGATTGCTACAGCCCAGTAGGAGCAGCAAAAGACCAGCGCAGAACAATCGATGCCAGAGTGTGTTCATGCCACGTAGTATGCCTATTTGGTCGACGATCTTGGCACTGAGGTATCGGTTTTGGCGCTACAGGTAGGGCAGCTTTTTATTGTGGCGACGCCCATTGGGAATTTGGCGGACATGAGTCCCCGGGCCGTGGAGGTGCTGCAGCGCGCGGATTTGGTACTCGCTGAAGATACTCGGCACAGCGGGTCCTTATTCAAGCACTTCAACATCCGTAGCCCTTTGCGCAGCTGGCACGCGCATAACGAAAATTCGCAGCTGCAAATGGTGCTGGAGCGCCTTCAGTCCGGTGAGAATATCGCGTTGATTTCAGATGCCGGGACACCTTTGATCTCTGATCCTGGGTATGGGCTGGTTGAGGCTTGCCGCGCGGCTGGGATTAAGGTCACGCCCATCCCCGGTCCTTGTGCACTCATTGCGGCCCTCAGCGTGTCTGGCCTGCCCACCGAGCGGTTTAGCTTCGAGGGTTTTCTTCCCGCCAAAAGCAAGGCCAGGCAAACGCGTTTGGCAAGTTTGGCGCAGGAGACTCGGACTCTGGTGTTCTATGAGGCCCCGCATCGGCTGGCTGCCATGCTGGCTGATGCCCAGGCGCAGTGGGGCGCAGAGCGGCAGACTTGCTTAGTGCGTGAACTGACTAAACGCTATGAGTCGGTGTACTCCGGTCGCTTAGAGGACATGGCAGCCTGGGCCGCCGGTGATGGCCCAGATCGACGCGGTGAGTTTGTGGTGTTGTTCGCGCCGGCGCCCGCTGCAAAAGCCGTCGGCATGAGCGCTGAGCTGCGCGAGCTGGCGATGAGCCTGCACGGTTCCATGCCGCCGCGGAGGCTGGCCAAGGCGCTCGCACGGTTTGCTGACTGCCCGACTGCTGAGGTCTACGACTACCTGCTGAGCCTGGATGCTGGCGGTCAGGGTTAAGCGCAGTGCTGGGCGACGACGCTGCACTCCAGGCCCACAAGCTGGGATCGGATGATGCCCAGGCCCGCGAATTCTTGGGCGTTGGCGGCGAGCGCAAGCTACACTGCCCGCGCGGGGAGCCGGCTGGGCAATCGCGGATACCTTTGGGTATTCGAGGAAAGTCCGGGCTCCACAGGGCAGGGTGCCAGGTAACGCCTGGGGGGCGTGAGCCCACGGAAAGTGCCGCAGAGAGTAGACCGCCTAAGGGTCCGAGGACCCCGGCAAGGGTGAAAGGGTGCGGTAAGAGCGCACCGCGCTGCCGGTAACGGGAGTGGCAGGGTAAACCCCACTCGGAGCAAGACCAAATAGGGGAGCTGAGTCGCGGCCCGCGATGCTCCCGGGTAGGTTGCTAGAGGGTTATGGCGACATAACTCCCAGAGGAATGATTGCTCTCGACAGAACCCGGCTTATAGGCCGACTCCCCGCACTGTATTCGGTGACGCAGTGGGCTCCAGGCCAGGCCCGCATCAGCGGTGATTAAAAGGGCTTGTACGACATGGGCGTCAAGCCTTCGCCGCTGAGGTCAGGATTAGGTCGTGGCTAAGCTTGGCTTCTCCCACTTTACTCCCCCAAACCGCGATAAAGCTTCTTAACTTGCCTTAAGAAGGGTTTCCAAGTTGTTGTTTCTACAGGGTGTTTGAGGGTGTCAAAATCCCAGCAAAAGCGGCTCTAAGCTACTGTTTTATCTGCAAAAAACCGCTTGACCATACGCATCTCTAGGCCTATAGTGGGGCGAAATGGTGTGAAGTGGAGTGAAGGGGTAGGACTTCACCTGACTGCAGGGGCTGGGATGTATAGCGGCAAGAGCGAGTTGACATTGGACGATAAGGGGCGCCTGGCGATCCCGGCTCGCTATCGCCCATCGCTTTTGGAGCAATGTGCCGGCCGGCTGGTGATTACGGTCGATGTGGAGCCCTGCTTGTTGATCTATCCCGCCGATACCTGGAAGCAGTTTGCCGATCGATTGATGGCGCTGAATGAGTTTGATCCCCGTGCTAAGCGCGTGCGTCGTCATTTTCTCGGTCATGCCGAGGAGGTGGAGATGGATCGCCAGGGGCGGGTCTTGCTAACTCCCGCGCTGCGCGCGCAAGCGGATCTGCAAAGGCAGGCGGTGCTCGCGGGTCAGGGCACCAAGTTTGAGCTGTGGGCAGCCCAGGCTTGGGAATCGCAAATGGATGAAGCACCCATTGATGGCGAGCTTCTTGCCGACCTGGAGATCTGAGTTGGTGGTCGCGGACACCACCGCGCACACTCCAGTGATGCTGACGGACGTCCTTCAGCAACTGGAGTTCGTGCCTGATGGGCGCTACCTGGACCTCACCTTTGGTCGTGGAGGCTATGCCCGGGCCATGCTCGAGCGCATGCAGGGCGGTGAGCTGGTGGTATGCGACCAAGACCCAGACGCAATTGCAGTGGCAAATGCGCTGGCCGAGCAGGACTCTAGAGTGACGCCCGTGGCCGCTAACTTTGGCGAGCTGGCGCATAGCGCCGTGATTCAAGCGGCTCCTTTTGACGGCATCGTTGCCGATTTAGGGGTGTCTAGCCCGCAATTGGATCGCGCCGAGCGTGGCTTTTCTTTTCGCTTGGATGGCCCGCTGGATATGCGCATGAACCCCGCAGCGGGCCAGTCTGCAGCGCAGTGGCTGGCCGAAGTGCCCACCCACGAGCTGATTCGCGTTCTGCAGCGCCTGGGTGAAGACCCGCAGGCGCGGCGGATTGGGCTGGCTATTGCGCGGGCCCGCGAGGCTGAGCCCATTACCACCACGCAACAGCTGGCCAACATCGTGGAGGGCGCAGTTGGTGGCCGCCGGGGGCGCCGTACCCACCCTGCGACGCGCACCTTTCAAGCCATTCGCATGCAGGTCAACCGCGAGCTGGAGGTTCTGCAGGCCCTGCTGGACCAGGTGCATGACTGGCTGAAGCCTGGCGGACGACTGGTCGTGGTGAGTTTTCACTCCCTCGAAGACCGTGCGGTCAAACGGATGTTGCAGGCTGGAGCAAGGCCAAAGGCCGCCCACCCGGCGCTCCCCGACCCCACACCTTTGTGGTCGGCTATCGGTCGGGTTCGTTGCTCCGAGCTGGAGGCAGCTCGTAACCCACGTGCGCGTAGCGCCACATTGCGCTGGGGGCAGACATGGACTGGCGCAACATGCTGAGCCTGACCTTGGTTTATGCCGCGGTGGCCTTGTCGGCCTTGGCGGTTGTGCGCATGCGTCACGAGGCCCGGTCTGCCCAGGCGGCATTGCAGGAGGCGCAATCCACCGCGCGAGACTTGTCGGCTGAAGCGCGTCAGCTAGAGCTGGAGCGAGCCGCTCTGGCGGCTCCAGCCGTCATCGAAGCGCGTGCTCGCGAGCAGTTAAATATGCGCCGCCCGCAGCTGAATCAGGTAGTGCCCTTGGAGGCTAAGCCATGAACCGGCTATGGCGTATGCGCTTGGTCGCGAGCGGTTTGCTGCTGCTACTGGTGGTGTGTGCCGGACGCAGTTTCGAGTTGCAGGTGCATAAGCAGGACTTCCTGCGCGCCGAGGGCGAGCGTCGCCATGTGCGAGTTTTGGTGGAGCCTGCCGAGCGAGGCGCTATTCGGGATCGGCATGGTGAAGTGCTGGCCTTGAGTGCGCCGAGTGAGTCCATCTGGGTCGTACCTGCTGCCTTGCTCGAGGACGCCGAGAAGATTCCGCATCTGGCCGGTTTGCTGGGGCGCAGTGAGGACCAGCTCAGAGCCGAGCTAGAGGCTCGCGCCGGCCGACAGTTTTACTACCTGGCGCGTCAGCAGGCCCCAGCCGCCGCTCGCCGCATCATGGCCTTGGGTGCGCGCGGAGTATTTCTGCAGCGCGAGTATCGCCGCTTCTATCCCGGTGGCGAAATTGCAGCCAGCCTCGTCGGGCTGACCGATATTGACGGCCAGGGTCAGGAGGGCTTGGAGCGCAGTTTGGATGCCCAATTGCGCGGTGAGCCTGGTCGCCGTCGGGTGATCCAGGACAGCCTGGGACGGGTGGTGGAAGATCTCTCCGATTATGTGCCGGCACGCCCAGGGCAGGACGTGCAGCTCACCTTAGATTCGCGTCTGCAGCATGCGGCTTACTCCGCATTGAAAGCCGTTGCCGAGCGCGCGCAAGCCCAGTCGGGTCAGGCCTTGTTCGTCGATGTGGCTGATGCCAGCGTACTCGCTGCTGCGAGCTGGCCGGGCGTCAACCCGAATGATCGCTCGGATGCGGTTGCTCTGCGCCAAGGTCTGCGGAACCGCATTGCCATGGATGTGTTCGAGCCAGGCTCCACCGTCAAGCCCTTCGTGGTGGCTGCCGCTCTGGATCAAGGTGTGGTGGACGCCGATGCCACCATCGCCACGGGCAATGGCTATTTGCGCGTCAATGGTCAGGATATTCGGGACCTGCATGGCTACGGCGACTTGAGCTTGGGTCGTGTTTTAGCCAAGTCCAGCAATGTGGGCGCGGTGAAGCTGGGCTTACGCTTGGGTCCTGAGGCCTTATTTCACGCCTACCAGGGCTTGGGTTTTGGCTATTTGACCGGGGCGCTGAGTGGTGAGGAGGCCAGTGGTTATCTTCCGGGGCCTTTGGAGCTGGGCTCCACTGTGGCCGCCTATGGGTATGGCTTTAACGTGACCATGCTGCAGCTGGCCCAGGCCTGGATGGCTTTGGCCGCCGATGGACGTCCGCGTTCGCTGCGCTTTTTCGCTGATGAGGTCTTGCCTGCACACGAGCCGGCCTTTAGTCCGGCTACCGCCGCAGCCGTGCGCGAAATGTTGATTGCTGTGGTGGCGCCTGGGGGCACGGCGACACAGGCGGCGATACCAGGTTGGCAAGTCGCAGGGAAAACCGGCACCGTGCGTAAAGTGGTTAACGGTCGTTATGACAGTGAGCGCCACCAAGCCTTCTTCGTCGGGATGGTTCCTGCACATCAACCGCGCGTCTTGGGCCTGATTATGTTGGATGACCCCGGCGGCGACCGCTATTACGGTGGCCAATTGGCGGCGCCAGTGTTTGCCGATGTGGCTGGCCATGCGCTGCGCCGCTTGGGTGTGGCGCCGGTGCGTCGCCCGGCTCTGGCTCAGGCCGAAGGTGGTGCCTCATGATGGCGCTGCCAGAACTGCTTCAGGGCTGGGCCAGCGACGTGGCCACAATTCCCGTGTCTCACCTCACGCTCAACAGCTTAGATGTGCAGCCTGGCTCGGTCTTTTGCGCTGTGCCGGGGCTGCATCATCACGGGCTGACATTTGCTCCTGATGCCGTAGATAAGGGTGCTGCAGCCGTGCTCTACGACCCCCAGGGCGCGCCGGCTGTTGCGGACTCTGCTGTGCCGCATATTGCTGTGCAGGGGCTGGCCGAGAAATTGCCCGAGCTGGGGGCGCGTCTGCACGGGCATCCTGCAGAGCAGCTCACTCTCGTGGGGGTGACCGGCACCGATGGCAAAAGCTCCGTGGTTCATTATTGCGCCCAGCTGCTACGGGCCAGCGCTATTCCATGTGCCACTTTGGGGACTTTGGGCTTGGACCTTGGTGAGGGAGCCGAGGACGCCAGTCTGACCACGCCTGATCCCTTGCGTTTGCAAGCGCTTCTGGGGCGGGCGCGCGATGCTGGCATGCAGGCCGTGGCTATGGAGGTCTCGTCACATGCCTTGGCACAGGGGCGGGTGGCTGGGCTTCCCTTTGCGCATGTGGCCTTAACCACCCTCGGCCGGGATCACCTAGATTTTCATGGTTCGGTGGCGGCTTATCATGCGGCGAAGAAACGGCTACTGAACTGGCCTGGTGTTCAAACCGTGCACCTCAACGGCGACGATGCCATGGTGCGACGCGCGGCCAAACAGGTAGAGCAGGCAGCGCGCGTCCGCTTCTATGGGGCGGCAACAGAGGCGCGTTGGCGCTTGCTTTCCGTGACGGCGGACTCCAGCGGTCTGGGCCTGGAGCTGGCGGTTGGCGAGCTTAAGCAGCGTATTCAGCTCAAACTGTTGGGCGGGTTTAATGCCGGCAATGCCATGGCAGCGGCAGCCTTGGCTGAGGCGGCCGGAGCGCCGGTTGAGGACATCCTCCAGGCCTTGCCCCGCTTGCGTCCCGTGTGCGGGCGCATGGAAGTGATTGGCGCTGCGGGTCAGCCTACAGCCGTGGTGGACTATGCCCACACCCCGGACGCGCTCCGCTCTGTCCTAAGCGCGTTGCGGCTGCACAGACCGCGCGAGCTGGTCTGTGTGTTTGGCTGCGGTGGCGAGCGTGATCGCGGTAAGCGCCCATTAATGGCTGCTGCAGTAGAAGAATTAGCCGACCGTTGGTGGGTCACCGACGACAACCCGCGCCGCGAAGATCCCGAGCAAATTTTTGCGGATATGCGTCAGGGCCTGAAGAACCCGCGCGCTGGATCCTGGGAACATGACCGCGCCCAGGCCATTCAACACGCGCTGGAGCAGGCCCACGAGGCCGACATTGTGCTGGTCGCCGGTAAGGGCCATGAAGACTATCAAGATCTAAACGGGCAGCGGCAGCCCTTCTCGGATCAAGCTGTCATTCGCGCTGCCTTGGGCGGAGGGGAAGCCTGATGCGTCGCGCATGGATGGCCGAAGTACTCCCCCGCGCTGTTTGGGTGGGCGACTGGCCCGAGCAGCTCCAAGGCCAATGGTGCATTGACGCGCGCCAGATCACGCCAGGCGATATTTTTGTGGCCTTGCCCGGCTCCAAGGCGCATGGCCATGCTTTCGTAGAGCAGGCCCGCCTTAATGGTGCGGCGGCGGCGCTGGTTAGCTATCCCCAAAATGACCCGCTGCCGCAATTGGTGGTGCCTTTTGTGGAGTACGCCCTTGCGCAACTGGCGCTGGCCTGGCGTCGTCAGTGGTCTGGGCGCCTGCTAGCGCTCACCGGCTCCAACGGCAAAACGACGGTCAAGGAAATGCTGGCTAGCATCGTGGGACAGCATACGGGCGCTGTGGTCACCCAAGGGAATCTCAATAACCATCTTGGCGTTCCTCTGACCCTGTTGCAGCTTAACGACGAAGCCTCGGTGGGCATCATTGAGATGGGTGCAAACCACGTTGGGGATATTGCAAACCTCTGCCGCATTGCCGAGCCCGATTTGGGCATCGTGACCCTGGCCGCTGAGGCTCATTTGGATGGTTTTGGCAGTTTAGACGGCGTCGCTCAGGGCAAGGGCGAGATGTTCTCCTCCTTGCCACTGGATGGCATGGCCATCATTAACGCTAATGATCGCTACACCGACTTCTGGATAGCTCAGGCCGGACCGCGCCCACGGATGCTGTTTGGGCCTGGCGGGGATGTCTACGCAACCGATATCCGCGTCCATGGTGCAGCCAGCGACTTCGAGCTGCACACGCCGCAAGGGCAGGCTGCTGTGCAGCTGCCGGCCAGTGGCGAACACAATGTGATGAATGCCCTGGCCGCCAGCGCGGGCGCGTTGAGTTTAGGGCTGCCCCTCCGTCAAATCGTGGATGGCTTGCAGAGCTTTGCCCCTGTAGCCGGCCGGCTGCGCCGCCTGCCCTTGGGCCCTGGCCGCTGCCTCATCGACGATAGCTACAATGCTAACCCCGGTTCCGTACTTGCTGCGATTGCGGTGCTTGCCGGAGAGCCTGGACCGCAATTGCTTTGTCTAGGCGGTATGGCGGAGTTAGGCGCCGATAGTGCCCAACAACATGCGCGTGTCGGGGCGGCTGCGGCCAAGGCAGGCTTGAGCGCGCTCTGGACCTGCGGCGAAGCTGCGGCCGCCAGCGCAGACGCAGCCGGTGATATCGCCCGCCATTTTGCCGACCGTGCCCAGCTCATCCAGGCCTTGCGCAACGAGGCTCAGGATTATCAAACCATTCTGATCAAAGGCTCGCGCAGCGCTGGCATGGACGCCGCCGTGAGCGCCCTGAGTCAGGAGAACTCTTGTGATTAGTCATTTGGCCGAATGGCTGTCCGCCGAATGGTCCCCGTTGCGTGCGCTTCAATACATTACCTTGCGCGCCATCCTGGCGGCCCTCACCGCCTTTGCGGTGTCGTTGTTGCTCGGTCCTCGATTTATTTCCTGGCTGGTCTACCAGCGCGTGGGCCAACCAATTCGAGAGCTGGGGCCCCAAAGTCATCAGTCCAAAGCGGGCACGCCCACCATGGGCGGTACTCTGATTGTGGCGGCGGTGGCTGCCTCCACCTTGTTGTGGGCAGATTGGACCAATGCCGCCATTTGGATTGCTTTGCTTTGCACTGTGGCGTTTGCGGTCGTCGGTTTTGCCGATGACTGGCTAAAGCTCAAGCGGCGTAGCTCGGATGGCTTGAGCGCTAAACAAAAGTACGCTGGCCAATCTTTGGCCGCGGCTGTGGCCGCCGTCGCAATCATGCTCACCGCGCCAAGTGAGGTCAGTACGACTTTGTTCGTGCCGGTGTTTAAGGATGTTGCCATCCCCTTAGGCTTTGGTTTTGCCGTGCTGGCCTATCTGGTCATTGTCGGCTCCAGCAATGCGGTGAACCTCACGGATGGTCTGGATGGCCTGGCGATCATGCCTTGCGTGATGGTTGCTGCAGCCTTGGCTGTGTTTGCCTATGCCTCGGGCCATGCCAACTTTGCTAGCTACCTCGGTATTCCCGCGGTTCCGGGAGTGGGCGAACTCACCATTTTCTGCGCTGCTATTTGCGGTGCTGGCCTCGGCTTTTTGTGGTTTAACGCCTACCCCGCCCAAATGTTTATGGGCGATGTCGGCGCCCTGGCCTTGGGCGCGGCCTTGGGCGTGGTGGCCGTACTTGTGCGCCAAGAACTCGTGCTGTTTGTCATGGGCGGCGTTTTTGTGGCCGAAACCCTGTCGGTCATCCTGCAGGTAGGCAGTTTCAAGCTGCGCGGCAAGCGCATTTTCCGCATGGCGCCGCTACACCATCATTTTGAACTGGCCGGTTGGGCCGAGCCCAAGATCATCGTGCGCTTCTGGATTGTGACGCTGGTGCTGGTGCTCATTGGTCTGGCGACCCTGAAGGTGCGCTGATGCAAGATCTGGGTGCTCGCGTTCTGATCTGCGGCCTGGGCGAAACCGGGCAAAGTGCGCTGCGTTGGCTGCATGCTCAGGGCGGTTACGAGCTGCACCTTTGGGATAGTCGTAAGCAGCCCCCCGTTACCGCGGAGCTGGCTGCCCTGGGCCAATGCCACTTTGCTCTGGACAGCTATGCAGATTTGCTGAGCCACTGCGACTGGGTATTGGTATCGCCTGGGCTACCCCAGGATCTACCGCTACTGCTTGAAGCGCGCAGGCAAGGTAAACCCATCCTGAGCGATATTGATGTGTTCGCCCGAGCCGCCCAGGCGCCCATCGTCGGGGTCACCGGCTCCAACGGCAAGAGCACAGTCGTCACGGCGCTGGCTGCCATGGCCAGAGCCGCCGGTCTGAATGCCCCTGCTGGAGGCAATTTGGCGCCTCCTGCGCTGGATATTTTGGACCCTGCTGCGGATTGCTACCTGCTGGAGCTATCCAGCTTTCAATTGGAGCACAGTGGTGCATTGCCCTTGGCGGTAGGCGCTGTTCTCAATCTCAGCCCCGACCATCTGGATCGGCATGGCAGCATGCAGGCTTATGCCGCCGCCAAGGCGCGCATCCTGGCGGCTGCGACGGTGGGTGTGCTGCGCAGTGATGATGACTGGGTTCGCGCAATGCATGGCGCTGAGCGCACAGTCCATTTCGCGGTTGAGCCCAGTGCTGATTACAGCTTGCATGATGGACAGCTTTGGCAGGGCGCGCAGCCCGTCTGCGCGACCGCACAGCTGCGCTTGGTGGGTCGGCACAACCACCTCAATGCCCTGGCGGCTGTCGCTATTGCTGATGCTCTGGGCTGGGACCGCAGCGCCAGTCTGCGTGGCCTGGAGCAATTCCAAGGCTTGGAGCATCGTTGCGAGTGGGTTGCCACCCACCAGGGTGTGACCTGGATTAACGATTCCAAGGGCACCAATGTGGGCGCAGTGGCCGCCGCGGTTGATGGCTTGGATGGCCCATTACTGTTACTCCTGGGTGGGCAGGCCAAAGGGGGCGATTTCGCACCTCTGGTCGCGCCGCTCAAAAACAAGCTCCGTAAGGTGTTGGTGTTTGGGCAGGATGCGCTGACCATTCTGGAGCAGCTCCGCGGTGAGCTGGCCGTGGAGCGCGTGGCGGATCTGCCTGCAGCGGTGAATCGCGCAGCCTCCTTGGCTCAGTCTGGAGACAGCGTGTTGCTATCCCCAGGTTGCGCCAGCTTCGACCAGTTCAGTGGTTTTGTGGAGCGTGGACAAAGATTCCGCGATCTGGTCCAGCAGGTGACGGCATGACCTTGCCCACCTTATTTGCGCCGGTCGACTGGCAACGCGCATGGCCAGTGCTCAACCGTGAGCTGCTACTGGTCACCTTGGCCCTGCTCGGCGTGGGTCTGGTGATGGTGGCTTCGGCCTCCGTTGCTGTTGCCGACCGTAGCTGGGGTGACCCGTCGCGCTTTTTTGACCGTCAGTTGATCTACGCCGGCTTAGGGCTGCTGGCCGTCGGTTTGTTGGTGCACATCCCACTGGCGGTCTACCAATCCTTTAGTTTTGCGCTCCTGGGGCTGTCCCTGGGGTTGTTGCTGCTGGTCTTGGTTCCTGGCCTGGGCGTGAGCGTGAATGGGGCTCAGCGCTGGCTAGATTTAGGCCCCTTGCGCCTGCAAGTGAGTGAGTTCGCTCGCCTGGGAATATTCCTCTACGTTGCTGCCTACGCGGTCAGGCATCGCGAGGCTCTACAGCGCGGGCTGTTGGGTGTGTTTCGCCCTTTAGTTCCGGTTGCCGTTGCTGCGGTGCTCTTGCTGGTTGAGCCCGATTTTGGGGCGGCAGCAGTGCTCACCGCGGTGGTTCTGGCCTTTTTGTTTGTTGCTGGGGCTCCTTTGCTCCACTGCGCCGCCTTGTTGCTTGCTGCAGCGGCGTTGCTCTACGCCTTGGCAGTGTTGGAGCCCTATCGCCTGGAACGGCTGATGTCCTTCCGTGACCCCTGGGCGCAGCCTTTTGATGGGGGCTTCCAGCTCACCCAATCCTTAATCGCCATTGGCCGCGGCCACTTGTTTGGTGAGGGGCTGGGCAACAGTGTGCAGAAGTTGATGTATTTGCCTGAAACTCACACCGATTTCATCTTCGCGGTCTTTGCCGAAGAGTTCGGGTTGTTGGGTGTGCTGCTGCTGATTGCCGCATTTACGCTGCTACTGCGGGCTGGTTGGAGCATTGCCCAAAATGCTTACGCAGCGGGCCAGGAATTCGCTGGTCACGTCGGTGTTCTGCTCACCTTGTGGTTGGTGCTCCAGGCGGCGCTGAACCTGGGCGTCAACATGGGGTTGTTGCCCACCAAAGGTCTGCCATTGCCCTTTTTCAGTTATGGCGGCAGCCATCTGCTGGCCTGCATGGCGGCTGTGGGTTTGCTGCTGCGCATTAACCTGGAAACCGAGCTTAAGCCTGGAGGCTCCTCGTGAAGGCTTTGGTGATGGCTGGTGGCACCGGCGGCCACATCATGCCTGGTTTGGCTGTTGCTGAGCTGTTGCGGGCGCAGGGTGTGGAGGTGCATTGGCTGGGAACGGCGGCTGGACTGGAAGCGCGTTTGGTGCCCAAGGCTGGAATACCGCTGCACATCGTTGCTATGCGCGGCTTGCGTGGGAAGTCTTTGCTGTCTAGGTTGCTTTGGCCCTGGCAGTTGCTGCAGGCCTTGATTCAGGCTGTAGGTTTTATGCGTCGCATTTCACCTCAGGTCGTCATTGGTTTTGGCGGCTACGTGGCGGCTCCAGGTGGGATCGCAGCCTGGCTGCTGCGACGCCCGCTATTCATTCACGAACAAAATGCAGTGGCTGGGTCCACCAACCGCGCCCTGGCGCGATTGGCCCGGACTGTGTACGGCGCATATCCGGGCAGTTTTCCCCAGGGCGTAGCGGTTGAAGTGGTGGGTAATCCCGTGCGCGCAGATATCTCCGCGCTGCCTGGTCCGGAGCAGCGCGGCCTCGCTTCGGAGCAACCCCTCCGCGTATTGGTGCTCGGCGGTAGCCAGGGTGCGCGCATTCTCAACCAAACAGTGCCGGCAGCGGTCGCTTTGATGGCGCCGGAGCTTCGCCCCAGGCTGCGCCATCAGGCCGGCCGGGATCTGGCAACGGCCGAACAGGCCTATGCACAGGCAGGCCTGGATGTAGAGCCAGAAGCCTTTATCGAGGATATGCCCGCCGCTTATGCCCAGGCAGACTTGGTCATTTGCCGTGCGGGGGCTTTGAGCCTGGCAGAGATTATGGCAGCCGGTTTGCCCGCGATTTGTGTGCCGCTCGCCATTGCCATCGACGACCACCAAAAAGCGAATGCCAGCCATCTGGTCCAGGCTGGAGCCGCCTGGATGCTCACCGAGGACAACTGCACCGCGGAGCAGCTCGCTGCATTGCTAGAGCAGGTGCTCAGCCAGCCCGAAGAATTGCGCCGGCGCGCCAGTAAGGCGCGGGAGCTGGCCCGCCCTCAGGCTGCGCATCATCTGGCCCAGGCCTGTCTGGCTGCAGGAGGCTCGCATGATTGACGCCCAAGCCATGTCGCAAATGCTACAAGCCCGGTTGCGCCAGGTGGCCAAGGTGCATTTTGTGGGAATCGGCGGCTCCGGTATGGCGGGCATCGCCGAGGTGTTGCTCAACCTTGGTTATACGGTTAGCGGTTCCGATCAACGCGAAGGTCCTAGCGTGCAACGTCTGCGTGATCTGGGCGCGAGCGTGCGCATTGGTCATGACCCTGCCGCCGTTGCAGGTGTGGATGTGGTGGTCCGCTCCAGTGCCGTGACTGCGGAAAACCCTGAAATTGCGGCGGCCCTAGCCGCACGGACACCGGTGATTCGGCGTGCTGAGATGCTGGCCGAACTCATGCGCTTTCGCTTCGGTATTGCCATTGCCGGTACCCATGGCAAGACCACCACAACCAGCCTGACCGCTACGGTGCTGGCAGCTGGTGATCTGGACCCGACCTACGTGATTGGCGGTTTGCTGAAAAGCTCGGGCAGTAATGCGGCTTTGGGAACCGGCCCCTACTTGGTGGCGGAGGCGGATGAGTCCGATGCTTCGTTTTTGCACCTCACACCCATGCTCAGCGTCGTCACCAATGTGGATCTAGACCACATGGATACCTACGACCATGATCCGCAGCGCCTCTACTACAGCTACGTGGAGTTTTTGCAGCAGCTGCCCTTCTATGGCTTGGCCCTGCTGTGTGCGGATGACCCCATGTTGATGCAGCTGCGTGATGATATTGGTCGTCCCACACTGACTTACGGTTTGTCTGTGGAGGCGGATTATCGGGCGGTGAATCTCCGCCCAGACGGCGCAATGGTGCACTTCGAGCTGCATACTCCGCAGCAGCAAGTGGTGCCCGTTGCCTTGGCCTTGCCAGGCCGACATAACGTCCAGAATGCCTTGGCTGCTCTCAGCGTAGCCTGCGAGCTTGGCTTGGACCCTGCGCAGGTGGCTCCAGCACTGGCCAGCTTCAAGGGAATTGGTCGGCGCTGTGAGGTGCTTGGAAATATCACCTTGCCCGGCGGCGGCGAGGCCATGGTCATCGACGACTATGGTCACCATCCCGAGGAGCTGCAGGCCACATTAACCGCCGTGCGCGAGGCCTGGCCGGATCGGCGTTGCATCTTGGTTTTTCAGCCGCACCGCTACAGCCGTACCCGCGACCTATTCGATGACTTTGCCCGCGTACTCGCGACCACCTCAGCTTTGGTCTTAACCGATGTCTACCCTGCCGGGGAAGCCCCGCTGGCACAAGCGGATAGCCGCAGCCTGGCCCGCGCCATCCGCCTGCGTGGTCAGGTGGAGCCGGTGCTGGTACCGCAGTTGGCCGCGGTACCAGAGCAGTTGGCGAGCTTGGCCCGCGATGGCGACATAGTGTTGTGCATGGGGGCCGGAAACATTAGTGGTCTGGCTCAAGACTTGGTGAAAACCGGGGTGCCAGCATGAGCGTGGCCTGGCAGACACGCGGCGAAGTTCGCGAGCATGAGCCGATGGCAGGCCATGTGAGCTGGCGTGCTGGAGGCCCCACCCGTTACTGGTATAAGCCTGCGGACTTGGACGATCTACAGCAGACCTTGCCCCAGCTGCCACAGCCGCGTTTGGTCGTTGGGCTAGGCAGCAATTTATTGGTCCGCGATGGCGGCTGGCCTGGCTGCGTGATTGTGCTGTTTGACCGCCTCAAGCAACTCGAATTCCAAGCCGATGGCAGGGTCGTGGTGGGCGGTGGCCTCCACTGCGCCACCTTGGCCAGTAGGGCGGCACGCGCAGGTTATGCAGGGGCCACCTTCTTTGGGGGTATTCCCGGCACCATTGGCGGTGCTTTGGCAATGAACGCAGGGGCCTGGGGGGGCGAAACTTGGTCGGTGGTGCGTCGGGCCGCAGTGTTAGACCCGTCGGGAGGGTTGCATTGGCTGGAACGTGACGCCTTCCAAGTAGGCTATCGCGAGCTAGTATCGCCGATTGAACAGGGTTTGTTCGTTGCCGCGGAACTGTCCTTAGAGCCGGGCTGCGATGCGGCTCAAGAGCAAGCGCAGCTGAAGCAAATGCTGGCAGAGCGGCGAGCCAAGCAGCCGGTGGGTCAGCCCTCCTGTGGTTCGGTGTTCCGCAACCCGCCTGGCCAATATGCTGCGGCCTTGATTGAGGCGGCGGGTCTCAAAGGCGAGCGACGGGGCGGGGCTCAGGTCTCCACCAAACATGCCAATTTTATTGTGAATCGAGAGGCGGCCAGCGCTGCCGACATTGAGGAGTTACTGCTGTATGTCCAACAGCGCGTTCGCGAGCATGCCGGCGTGGAATTGACGCCGGAAGTACGCATTGTGGGAGAGGCAGCATGATTGATTTTGGTTCCGTGGCCGTACTGTATGGGGGGTGGTCCGAGGAGCGCTCCGTGTCCTTGGACAGTGGCGCGGCTGTGCACGCTGCTCTAGAGGCTGCTGGCGTCAACGCCACCTTGGTCGACGCCACACCAGAGCGGGTGCTGGGTTTAGGCGCAGCTGGCTTTGATCGCGTATTCAACGCCTTGCATGGTCGAGGCGGTGAGGACGGTCTTGTTCAGGCGGCTCTGGAACTACAAGGCTTGCCCTTTACCGGCAGTGGCGTGGCGGCATCGGCTTTAGCCATGGATAAATGGCGCAGCAAATGCCTGTGGCAGGCCTGCGGTCTGCCCACGCCGGAATGTCATTTGGCCGGCGATGAGGCCAGTGCTGAGGCCGCTGCAGACCACCTGGGCTACCCCGTCTTTATTAAGCCGGCTCGCGAGGGCTCCAGCGTGGGCTTGAGTAAAGTCAAACAGCGTGCAGAAGTCGCGGCCGCTTACGCAAAGGCACGCGCTGTCGATGCCGAAGTCTTGGTGGAGCGCGGCATTAGTGGCGGGGAGTTCACCGTGGGAATGCTGGGTATGCAGGCCTTGCCCATGCTGCAGATCATTCCTCCGGGGGAGTATTACGACTTCGAAGCCAAGTATCAGTCGGATCAAACCCAGTACTTGCTGGTCGATGAGCACCCGCAAACCTCTGTGGAGGCGGTGCAGCAGCTGTGCGCCCAGGCCTTTAAGGTTCTGGGCTGCAAGGGCTGGGGCCGCGTGGATTGCATCATCGATCATGCCGGCCAGGCTTGGCTGTTGGAGGCCAACACCATCCCTGGAATGACCTCGCACTCTCTGGTGCCCAAGGCCGCGGCTGCTTTAGGCGTAGATTTTCAGGAGCTAGTGCTGCGTATTCTGGAGCAGACGCTGGAGGGGCAGTCATGAGTGGGCTGAGGGCTTGGAATCAGGAGTTCCCCTGGGGCTTGGCCGTGTTGCTGATGCTACTAGCGCTGCTGTTGCTAGGCCTCGCTCGATTGGGCGCGCAGCCCTTGCAACTGGAGCTGTACGGTGAGCTGGAGCGTACCCCCGCCAGCCAGCTGCATCAGGCCTTGTTGCCGGAGTTACAACGTGGGTTTTTTGCCGCGAGGCCCGAGGAAGTGGCAGCGATTGCGCAGAGTCTGCCGTGGGTGGCGACTACCCAACAGGAATACTTGTGGCCTAATCGCCTGGCTTTGGCTGTTGAAGAACATGAGCCAGTGGCCAATCTGCGCAGTGGTGGCGTCTTGCTACGCGACGGAAGTAGCATTGCGCAGCCTGCGGTCGCGGGGTTGCCCATGGTGGCGGCGGCGCCCCAGCGACGTGACCGGGTGGCCGCAGCGCTGCGTTATGTGAGGGAACGCTGTGCGCCATGTGAGGTGCAGGCGATGACCCTGCATCCGGGCCAGCAACTCGGCCTGACTTTGGGTTGGGATACGGCCACCATCGCCGTTGAGCTCGGTCGACCAGACTGGGACCAAGCCTTGGAAAGATTGGTCCAGCTGGCATTGCCCGCGCTGCAACCGGAACTGGACCGAGTCGCCGCCATCGATTTACGCCATCGCCATGCTTTTGCCGTGCGCTGGCGCGACGCTGAGCCAGAGGAAGTGACTCTATGAGCCGTAAGCCCGACGCTAACCTAAGTGTCAGCCTGGATATGGGGACGTCCAAGACGGCAGTGGTGGTTGCTGAGCTGGGTGACGACGGTCATGTCCGCGTGGTCGGTCATGGTGAGGCGCCATCACGCGGTATTAAAAAAGGCGTGGTGGTAAACATGGAAGCCACGACCAAAAGCATTGAGCAGGCGGTGAAAGAGGCCAACGAAATGGCCTCATGTAGCGTGCAGTCGGTCTTTGCTAGCGTCACCGGTAGCCACCTGAAAAGCCAGAATTCCCAGGGCATTGTGCCGGTAGCCAAACCGCATCGGGAAGTAACACCCAAGGACGTGGACCATGTCATCCAGTCCGCCTCGGCGCTGGCCATTAGTGCCGATCAGCAAATCCTGCATGTCCTGCCGCAGGAGTACATCCTGGATGACCAGGATGGCATTAGCGAGCCGGTGGGTATGACCGGTGTTCGCCTAGAGGCGCGGGTGCACATGGTGACCGCCAGCAAGAGCGCCACCCAGAACCTGCATAAATGCATTTCTCATTGTGGCCTCACGGCCAATCGGCTGGTTCTGCAATCACTGGCGGCAGCGCACGCAGTGCTCAATGAAGATGAGCGGGAGCTTGGCGTCGTGCTGTTGGATATTGGTGGCGGTACCACCGATATTGCGGTGTTCCAACACGGATCACTGCGACACAGTGCAGTGATTCCCTTAGGCGGCGACCACATTACTAATGACATTGCAGTAGCGATGCGCGCCCCCTTCCAGAGTGCGGAAGCGATTAAAGTAAAACATGGCTGCGCCGTCCCGGAAATGATTGAAGGGGAGGACACGGTGCAAGTACAGGATGTGGGCGATCGCCCGCCGCGCATGGTGAGTCGCCATATGCTCACGGAAGTGGTGCGCGCAAGGGTGGATGAGATCTTCCGTTTGGCTCTGCGCAAAGTGCGCGAGGGTGGGTTTGATCATCCACTACCTGCGGGCGGTGTGGTTCTCACCGGGGGAAGTGCGCAACTTCCAGGTATCTGTCTCTTGGCAGAAGAAATTTTTGAGCGGCCGGCCCGAGTGGGTCTGCCCTTGAATGTGAGTGGGCTGGAGGACATTGCCAAAAGCCCCGCCTACGCCACTGCGGTGGGCCTGCTGCGCTTCGGCAAGCAGGCTGGCCCCAGTAGCCCCAACCCCGGGAGTGGCACCAGCTTTGCTGCCGGTTGGGATAAGTTGAAAAGCTGGTTCCAACGCAACTTTTGACGTCAACGCAACGCAAACTCGCGAGGAGTTCAGGACATGACGACCGACGAAATTTTTGAAGTAATGGAAGCGCCTACACGCGACGCAGTCATCAAGGTGATTGGTGTTGGGGGCGGTGGCTCCAACACGGTGAACCAAATGGTAGAGGCCGGTATTAAAGGTGTGGAGTTCATCTGTGCCAATACCGACGCTCAGCATCTGCGTCGTTGTAGCGCAGACGTATTGCTGCCCATCGGCCAGCAAATTACTCGTGGCCTCGGCGCAGGAGCCGATCCGAATGTTGGTCGCCAGGCCGCCCTGGAAGACCGGGATCGTATTGTTGAGCTGATTGATGGCACCGACATGCTGTTCATCACCGCTGGTATGGGCGGTGGCACCGGTACGGGTGCGGCTCCTGTGGTGGCTGAAATTGCCCGTGAGATGGGTATTCTCACCGTTGCTGTGGTGACCAAGCCTTTCCAGTTTGAGCGTGCCAAACGCATGGCCGTGGCCAAACATGGCATTGAAGAACTGAACAAGCATGTGCACTCGCTGATCGTCATCCCCAACGAGCGTCTGCTGCCAGTGCTGGGTAAAGGCGTGTCCATGCGCGAGGCTTTCCGGGCGTCGAATGACGTACTGCACAACGCCGTTCAAGGCATTGCCGAAATCATCAACTGCGAAGGTATCGTGAATGTGGACTTTGCCGACGTGAAGAAGGTGATGGGCGTGCAGGGCATGGCCATGATTGGAATCGGGCGCGGCAAGGGCGAAGATCGGGCGACCGAAGCGGCAACCAGTGCCCTGTCCTGCCCTCTGCTGGAAGAGCTCAACATTCAGGGCGCCGAAGGCTTGTTGGTGAATATCACCGGCGCTGATTTGACCATTGACGAATACACCACCGTCATGGAAAAAATCTCCGAGACAGCCTCCGAAACAGCAGAAGTCATCGTGGGTACGGTCGACGATGATTCGCTGGAAGATGAGCTCCGCGTGACTGTCGTGGCCACCGGCTTGGACAGCGTGTTCAAGAAACAGCAAAGCACCGACTCCAGCAAGGTTGCTCCCATCGGCGCTGGTCGGCCGGCCGATAAGGGCTACAAAGGTTTGGAGGCTCCTGCCATTCAGCGGAATAAACCCCAAGCCAAAGCGGGTCCGGTTCCAGCAACACCGTCAAAGTCGGCCAAAGCCGATGACGGTTACGAGTACATGGATGTGCCTGCTTTTCTCCGTCGACAGGCGAACTAGAGGCCACCTCCGAGTTTGTTGCGTTGCACAAAACCTGATCAGCGCGGTATAGTGCTCGGTCGGGAGGCATGCGCCGCCCCGCTAGAATTGCGGGGCGGCGCAGCTTGAACACAGCAAAGGAACGGATGACCCATTACCAAACCACTCTGAATAAAGCCGTTGACCTCACGGGAATCGGTTTGCATTCCGGGCAACCGGTGCACATGCAGCTGCTACCAGCCGCTGTTGATACCGGCGTGGTGTTTGAGCGGCCTGATGCGCAATCCGGTGAGTGGCAGCGTATCCCTGCGCGCGCTGACCTTGTGACCGAGACCACATTGTGTACCGCCTTAACGGAGGCTGGACAGCGTGTGGCCACGGTGGAGCATCTGCTTTCAGCCATCGCTGGCTTAGGGCTGGACAATGTGGTTGTTCGTCTGAGCTCCGCCGAAGTTCCCATCGTGGATGGCAGCGCTGGACCGTTTGTGTTTCTCATTCAGTCCACAGGGCTGCGAGCGCAAGAGCAGCCGCGTCGTTACTTGGCTTTGCGCCAACCGGTTCAGGTCTCAGAAGATGATAAGTGGGCGCGGTTGGAACCCTACGAGGGTTTCAAGCTGAGCTTTGCCATTGATTTTGACCATCCTGCGATTGAAGCCGGGCAACAGGTCAGCGTAGACCTCACCCCGGAGACCTTCGTTAAAGAAATTAGCCGCGCGCGAACCTTTGGGTTTTTGCGCGACATCGAATACCTACGCCAGCACGAAATGGCTTTAGGCGGCTCGCTAGACAACGCCATCGTGTTGGACGATTACCGCGTTCTCAATGACGATGGCTTGCGCTATGCCGACGAGTTTGTGCGTCATAAAATCTTAGATGCTGTCGGCGATTTGGCGCTGCTAGGCGCGCAAGTCCGTGGGGCCTACTCCGCTTATAAGGCGGGGCACGCCCTGAATAACAAGCTGGCACGCGCTGTGCTAGCTGATCGCAAGAACTATGAGTGGGTTTGTCTTGGGGCAGATAGCGCTCGCACGCAGGAGCCTCGCGTCGAGGAATTGACGCTGGGTTAACGAAAAATTTCCGGCCGCACTAATATTTTGCAGCCCGCCAAGTGCAACTTTTGCGAAAAATTTACGCTTTGCAGAATTTCTGACTGCCTGTATCTTAGGTCACTCGCCCAGGCTGGCGTGTCGCAGATGAGGATGAGCTGATCATTCTCCACGCAACTCACGCGTGTGTGACGTAACAGTGCTGAGGGGAGAATCTTGGATAAGCAGTGATGTATGCGCTGATGGAGCGCGATGCGGCCTTGCAGGGGCTGCAACGCAGTATCCATCACGGATTGAAAATCTTGTTCCCGATCTTCGGTCACATCGCGGCCTTGGACATGGAGTTGAATGATCACATGGTAATGCGACCCCCTTTGCGCGGCGCAATGCAAGCAGTTGCCGTGATGGCTTTGCTGCTGGCAGTTTTTGTCGCTGGGCGCTGGACCGCACCCGCCCAACATACCGTGCTGACGCTTGGCGCGCAGGATGTTGAGGAAATTCGTGCGCGGATTGCTCAAGAAGAGCAGAAGTTAGAACAGACGCGGGATATGGCTCGTACGGGTCAGCTGGAGATGGCTCGTGAATTGGGCCGCATGCAGGCCAGCCTAGATCGCTTGAATGCCCTGGGCGAAACCCTGGCCGAAATGGCGATGCTGGACCCGGAACTCTTCGACTTCAGCACCGAGCCTCCAATCGGGGGTCCGCTTCCCACCGACGAAGTCATGGGTGAGCTCACACCGCATTTCGATGCGATTGCGGGTCAGCTGGAAAGCCGGCGCCGCCAACTTGATATTCTCGAACATCTGCTGCTTGTGTCCCAGATGCAGTCGCAGCGCAGCCCTTCTGGCTGGCCGGTGCTCAAGGGCTGGATATCCTCCCGCTTTGGTGCTCGTCATGACCCCTTCACCGGGCGTAAAACTTCGCATCATGGCCTTGATTTTGCGGCTCCAGAGGGCTCGGATGTGGTTGCGGTTGCTGCCGGCATCGTGTCCTACTCGGGGCGGCGCAGTGGTTATGGTTGGGTGATCGAGCTCAATCATGGAAACGGCTACACCACGCGCTACGCGCACAATCAGAAAAACCTTGTTGCCGTCGGCGACCGCGTTGACAAAGGCCAGCGCATTGGACTGGTGGGTAAGTCCGGTCGCTCCACGGGGCCACACGTGCACTTCGAGGTAATTTTGGATGGTCGGCGTGTCGATCCGGCGCAGTTTGTGGCACGCGCCCCTCGCAGTTAACCCAAGGCTGTGAAGTACGTGCAGTCGCTAGCGTGCCTGCTTAAGGCCTGAGAGGGCTTGTGTGCGGCTGACATCAGCCCCACATTTAAAAGTACAACCTAAAGTGCGGAGCCCTCTTTGCTAGTGGCCCGTTACAATAGGACCGTTTTCTTAATGTGCACGGGGCGCTCGCCCCGTTTTTCTTTGTATGGCCCAATTTCTCGCCCGCCTGTTTGGCAGTCGCAACCAACGCGTGATCGCTAAGCTCGAAACGGTCGTCCGCGAAGCCGCTCGCCATGAAGAGAGTCTGAGCCAGCTGGACGATACGGCGCTGGCGGCGAAGACCAGCGAGTTCCGCGAGCGGCTGGCCCAAGGTCAGAGTCTAGATGCGCTGATGCCAGAGGCATTCGCCGTCGTTCGCGAGGCGGGTAAGCGTGTCTTGGGCATGCGCCATTTTGATGTGCAGCTCATTGGTGGCGCGGTATTGCATCAGGGCAAGATCGCCGAAATGCGCACGGGTGAGGGTAAGACCCTGGTTGCCACCCTGCCCGTGTATTTGAATGCTCTTAGCGGTAAAGGCGTCCACGTGGTTACCGTTAACGACTATTTGGCACGACGGGACTCCGCCTGGATGGGGCGCCTATACGGCTTTCTGGGCTTGAGCACTGGCGTAGTCGTGCACGGTCAGAGCACCGACGATAAGCGGGCGGCTTATGCCTGCGACATCACCTACGGCACCAATAACGAGTTTGGCTTCGATTATCTGCGCGACAACATGGCGTTTCGTGCTGAAGACAAAGTCCAACGTGGGCATTCTTATGCGGTGGTCGACGAGGTGGACTCCATTCTCATCGACGAGGCGCGTACCCCATTGATCATCTCCGGGCCTACCGACGATGATCCCGAGCTGTACAAGCGCATGAACACCTTGGTGCCCGCGCTGCAGCCCCAACAGGAAGAAGATGGCCCTGGCGACTTTAGTGTTGATGAGAAAACCAAGCAGATCTTTCTGACCGAGGACGGCCACGCTCGGGTGGAGGCCTTGTTCCAAGAGCATGGTCTGGTCAATGAAGGCTCGTTGTACGACGCCTCTAATATCATTTTGATGCACCATCTCACGGCGGCTTTGCGGGCGCATCATCTCTACCAGCGCGATGTGGAATACATCGTGCGGAATGGCCAAATTGTCATCGTGGACGAATTTACCGGCCGGATGATGCCAGGGCGACGTTGGTCGGATGGCTTGCACCAAGCTATTGAGGCCAAGGAAGGTGTGCCCATCCAGCAGGAAAACCAAACGCTGGCGTCCATTACCTTCCAAAACTACTTCCGCTTGTACGACAAATTGTCGGGCATGACCGGAACGGCCGATACAGAAGCCTTCGAATTCCAGCAAATTTACGGGCTGGAAGTGATCGTTATTCCCACCAACAAGCCCATGGTGCGCGACGATCAGGGCGATTTGATCTTCATGACAGCGCGGGAGAAGTTCGAGGCCATCGCCGAGGACGTCAAGGAAGCCGTTGCCAAAGGCCAGCCCGTGCTCGTGGGAACGGCGTCTATTGAGACCTCGGAAATTGTTTCCACGCTGCTGCGCAATAAAGGCATCGCCCACGAAGTACTGAATGCCAAGCAGCATGAACGGGAAGCCGACATTGTGGCGCAGGCCGGGCGGCCTGGCTCGGTGACCATCGCGACCAATATGGCCGGCCGTGGCACCGACATCGTGCTTGGCGGCAACTTAGACAGCGAGCTTGCCTCACTTCCGGAAGATGATGAGGCCGCTCGCGAGGCGGCCAAAGCCGACTGGAAACAGCGCCATCAAACTGTACTGGAAGCCGGTGGCTTGTACGTGTTGGGCTCGGAGCGCCATGAGTCCCGGCGGATTGATAACCAGCTTCGCGGACGCTCCGGTCGTCAGGGTGACCCTGGACGCACCCGCTTCTATTTGTCTTTAGAAGACAACTTAATGCGCATCTTCACCCCGCCACGCCTGCAAGCCATGCTCAAAGGCCTGGGGATGGAAGAAGGGGAAGCGATTGAACACCGCTGGGTCACGCGGTCCATCGAAACCGCTCAGCGCAAGGTAGAAGCGCATAACTTTGATATTCGTAAAAACCTGCTGGAGTACGACAACGTCGCTAACGATCAGCGGCGCGTCATCTACGAGCAGCGCGATGAACTGTTGTCCGGCAGCGATGTCAGCGAAACCGTAGACGGCATCCGTCAAGATGTGGTGGACAAGGCTTTTCGTAGTTTTGTGCCGGCCGGGGCCCCCGAAGAACTCTGGAAGTTAGACGACTTGCACGATGCGCTGCAGCGCGAGTTCGCCGTCGATGCACCGGTTCAGGATTGGGCGAAGGCCGACAAAAGCCTCAGCGACGATGCCATGTTGGAGCGGGTGCTGGGCATGGTAGAAGAGGCTTACACGGCCAAGCGCGCTCAGGTGGGTGAGGACGCCCTGGGGCATTTTGAAAAATCCATCATGTTGCAGGTGCTAGATACCCTTTGGCGTGAGCACTTGGCGTCTATGGATGATCTGCGGCGCGGGATCCATCTTCGCGGCTACGCGCAAAAAGATCCCAAACAGGAATACAAGCGTGAAGCTTTTGCGTTGTTCACGGAGTTGCTGGAGCGTTACAAGCAAGAAGTGACGGCCATCCTGTGTAAGGTGCAAATCAAGCAGCCTGAAGATGTGGCGCAAGCCGAGCAAACCCCTCGCAAAGAACGGGAAATGCACTTTGAGCATGCTGATGCCCAAAGCCCCCTGCAAGAGGATGGGGCGGCTCCAGCGTCTGCGCCGGAGGCTCCGGCGGCGCAACCCGCGCCAGCATCTGGCCCTAAAGTACGCGCGCGGCCCAAAGCCGCCCCTCAACCGCCGGTGACTCAGGTGCGGCAGATGCCTAAAGTGGGTCGCAACCAGCCCTGCCCCTGCGGCTCGGGCAAAAAATACAAGCACTGCCACGGCAGCTTGCAAAAGGCCTAACTGCGCCCACAGGGATAAGGACGGATTGATGGCGGTGAACTGGCCCATAGATGTGCCTTGGGAGCCTGTAGCAGGCGTGGAACTGGCCAGCACTGCCGCCGGCATTCGGTACAAAGGCCGCGATGATCTGGTGTTGCTACGCTTGGCGCCCAACACACAGGTTGTCAGCGTGCTCACCCGGAATGCGTTCTGCGCCGCGCCGGTACATGTGGTGCGTAGGCACCTGCAACATAACGCCGCACAAGCGTTGATTATCAATGCTGGTAATGCCAATGCAGGGACCGGCAATGCGGGTATGCAGGCGGCTTTGGAGAGCTGCGCTGTGGTTGCCCAAGAGCTCGGTATAGACCCGCAGCAGGTGTTGCCCTTCTCCACAGGTGTGATCGGTGAGGCTATGCCGATAGCGCCCTTTGCCCAAGCCATGCCAGGGCTGGTGCAGGCGCTATGCCCAGAAGGGTGGCCTCGGGCCTCCAAAGCCATTATGACCACTGATACTCTGCCCAAGCTGCGCAGTCGGGTGGTGGAATTAGGGGATGGGCGGCGCCTCACCATCACCGGAATGGCCAAGGGCGCCGGGATGATCAAGCCCGACATGGCGACCATGCTCGCGTTTATTGCGACCGATGCACCTATGGCCCAGGGCTGGCTCAATGAACTGCTGCAGCAGGCAGTTGCTCAATCATTCAACGCGATCACTGTGGATGGAGACACCTCCACCAATGACGCCTGCGTGTTGATGGCCACAGGCCAGGCTGGTGGCAGCCCGCTCACAGCTGAGAGCTTGGATGGGCAGATCTTCGCCGAGGCTGTGACCAGCTTGATGGTGGAACTGGCTCAAGGCATCGTTCGCGACGCCGAAGGTGCAACGCGTTTCATAGAAGTGCGCGTGGAGGGGGCTCGGGATACGCAAGAAGCGCGTCAAGTGGCCTTAACGGTGGCTGAGTCGCCCTTGGTCAAGACCGCCGCCTTTGCCGGTGACCCCAACTGGGGCCGGATTCTGGCGGCTATTGGTCGCAGCGGCTTGGAAGATTTGGATATTGCGGGCGTCCATCTCTGGATGGATGAGGTGCGCCTGATTGCCCAAGGCCAGCCAGACCCTGGCTACGCAGAAGAGCGGGGTGCCGCGGTTGCAGCACGTCCGGAATACACCATTCGCGCGGTTCTGAATCGAGGGCCGGCGACGGCGCGGGTGTGGACCTGTGACTACTCATACGATTACGTGCGCATCAATGCGGAGTATCGCTCCTGATGCGCAAACGCATTCGGGTGGCCGCCGGAGTGCTAGATCGAGCGAACGGAGAGTATTTAGCCGCCCAGCGACCGCCAGGCAAAATTGCGGCGGGTAAATGGGAGTTTCCTGGCGGTAAGTTGGAGTCGGGCGAGAGCCCGCTTCAGGCCCTCACTCGGGAACTACGCGAGGAGCTGGACATCCAGGTGGTCTCGGCGCAGCCCCTTATCCGCATCTGTCATGCCTACTCTGATCGCGACGTTGAGATGTGGGTGTATAGGGTGTATCGCTGGCGCGGAGCACTCAAGAGCCAAGACGGCCAAGCTTTGTATTGGGGAACATTGCCGCGCCTGCGGCAATTAGATTGGCTGGGCGCGGATGGGCCTGTGCTGCAGGCGCTGGCGTTACCACACCATCTTCCAATCACGCCTTTTGAGGCTAGCAGGGAGCAACTCATTGCGCTCAGCCGGAGGTGGTTGGCCAAAGGCTGGCGTGTGGCGCGTCTGCGTCTGCCCGGCCTGACCGAGACGGCATATCACGCTCTGGCCAAAGAGTTAATCGAGCAGACGGATATGGGCTGGATTCTGGACCGCTGCCCCGAGCGCTGTGCGCAGCTAGGCGCGGCGGGCTTTCATGAAACCCGCTCGAACACCCACGCGCAGCGCCCTGTAGACGCCGCATTATTCTGGGGGCGCTCGGTACACGACCAGCAAAGCTGGCAGTTAGCCCGCGCCGCCGGGTGTGACTATGTGCAACTCAGCCCGGTTCGGCCTACGGCTAGCCACCCGCAGCGACAGGCGCTGGGGTGGTCGACCTTTGCCCGCATTATCGCTCAGGGCTCACTACCGACTTATGCCTTAGGCGGGGTCGGACCTGATCAACTAGCACAGGTTCATGCGGCTTGGGGCCAGGGCGTGAGTGGAATCCGCGACTTCGCGTAGACATTCAGCGCTGGCGAGGTGCACTGTGGGCGCAGCCCTATGCCTACAAGTCGGCAGCGATACCTGAAGGCCAGTGAGACGCGCATGAGACGGCTAATTGGGGTCTTGATCGGCCCGCTTGTCGTAGCTGGGGCTTTCCTCTGCGCTTTCGTCATCGTCGCGAAGCCATTCACCAAAGTCGATCAGCTTGCAGCGGCGGGTGCAAAAAGGCCGCCAGCGATTACTTGGCTCTAGGACCGCCATTTGGCCACATTGTGGACACGGCGCTTGGCGCTGACCATGACTCAACATAAGGCAATTTGCAGACTACTCTGACGCAAGGCCCGCTCATTATCGGCGGTGTCTAGGCCACGTAAGCGGATCGTCATGCGTTGCCGACCGCCACTAATTTCGGGATACCAAGGCGCATCCGGGGGCATAGCCACTCGTAGAAGCTGCGCTTTAGGGTGTGCCTGTAGCGTGCACTGGCCTTGGTCCAAGGGTGTCATGTCCCAGTGGGCTTTGCTGCGCAGGACATGCAGATAAAAGCTTAAGGCTGTGGAGAAGGTCTCGAAGCCTTGAGTCCATTCATGAATATCGCGCAGCTGCCTTTCCGGCGGCTGATTCAGCCAATAGGTGTAGGGCGGTATATCTGCAGGAGCCAGACCACCAGGAACGCTAGCACGCTGCATCACCGCGAGTAACAGCTTGGGTATGCGAATGCGAGTCGCATCAATGCGGCTAAGGTTTAAATGGGCCTGCTGCATATCCTCCAAAGTGTCCTGCAGTCGGCCAGTGTCCACACCGGGACGCTCGCGCAGGCTTTGTAGATGGTCGAGTTCGTGCTGCAGATCCTTGGCCATATCGCTCCAGGTATCGGGTCTGGAGAGCAGGCTCAGCAAGTCGCAAATCACCGCGATGAGTGGGCGACGCAGAGTGGCATGTTCAGCGAGCTGCGCCCACTCTTTGAACAGGAATTCAAAGCGCAAAGCGGCGCGCATGCGTTCGTTTAAGGGATGTTCGTAGCAGAGCAATTGCTCAGACACGCGAAGACCATCAGCAATAATTGAGCCCGGATTGTGCGGGTTGGCCGGCCCTGGGATCAAGTCGCTCCCGCATTCGCTGCGCTGAGCGCTGCCAAGGCCAGATATTGTTGATGCAGCTGCGCGACCTGATCGCTCCAAGCCTGGGGCTGGCCACTATTGTCGATGACATCATCTGCTCTCTGCAGCCGCTGTTCGCGGCTGGCTTGCGCCGCCAGCATCTTTAGCGCCAGTTCTTCAGAAATATCATCACGCTGCCTGAGTCGATCAATTTGCTCCTGCACCGGCAGATCAATCACCAGGATGCGGTCGCAGAGGGCGTCGAAACCGCCTTCAATCAAAATAGGCACCATTAAAATGCCATAAGGGGCCTGCAGATTATCGCGCCATTCGCGCATGGCCCTGCGAATGCGAGGGTGCAACAAAGCCTCTAATCGCTTCCGCTGGGCCGTGTCATTGAACACGCGTTCACGCAAGGCACGACGGTTGAGCTCCCCCGTAGAGCTGAGCACCTCAGAGCCAAACTCAGCAACCACCGCCGCTAATCCGGGGGTGCCAGGTTCGACGACGTCGCGCGCGACTTGGTCGGCGTCCAGTACCGGCACTCCGAGATCGGCAAAGGCTTGGGCCACGCTACTTTTGCCACTGGCGATGCCCCCCGTGAGGCCAATACACAGACTCATTGCCAGCCCATCAAGCGAAGTAACTGATCACCGGCGACAACATAGATCCATCCGGCGATGGCCAAAAAGGGACCAAAGGGCATAGCTTGGCCGGCCTGCATAGAGCCACGTAGTCTGAGTGCTATGGCCCAGACCAAGCCAACCATTGAGGACAGCAAGACGATGGCCGGTAGCGCCATCCAGCCGAACCAGGCTCCTAAAGCCGCAAGTAGCTTGAAGTCGCCAAAACCCATACCCTCTTTGCCGGTCGCCAGTTTAAATAGCTGGTAAATGATCCAAAGGCTCATATACCCAGCGACGGCGCCGACAACAGCCTGCTCAAGGCTGACGAAACCACTGTGCAAATTCAGTAGCAAGCCTACCCAGAGCAGGGGCAATACAATGATGTCGGGCAACAACTGGGTGCGTTGATCAATCACGGTGAGCGTGAGCAGCGTCCAGCCCAAGCCAATGACCGCGAAGCCCAGCAAGGTTGGGCCGAAAAGCCAGCCCGCCCATAGCGCCAGGCCAGCCGCTAAGGCTTCTACCAGCGGGTACTGCCAGGAGATCGTGGCGCCACAGGCATGACAACGCCCTTTGAGCAACACGAAACTGAGTAATGGGATGTTATGCCACCAGCGCAGAGGGCTACGGCATTGCGGACAGTGCGAGGCAGGTACGACGATCCCAGGAGCATCTTTGTCTGCTTCAGGGAGAGTTTGTTCTAAATACTCAGCCGCATCGCGACGCCATTGGGCATGCATCTGGAGTGGCAAGCGCAAAATCACCACATTCAAAAAGCTTCCCACGAGTAGGCCTACCACCACACACAGGCCTAACCACAACAGCGGCTCCTGCTGAATGAGTTCCCAGATTTGCAGCATGTTGCTTAGACCACAGCGCCCAGTTTGAAGATCGGCAGATACATAGCCACCACCAGACCGCCCACTAAGATGCCTAGTACAGCCATGATCATCGGCTCCATGAGGCTAGATAACTGGTCGACGAGGTTGTCCACTTCGGCTTCATAAAAATCGGCCACTTTGGAGCACATTTCATCGAGGGCGCCAGACTCTTCGCCGATCGCCACCATTTGGGTGGCCATATTGGGCCAAATGCCGGTTTGCTCCATGCTCACTTGGAGCTGGGTGCCGGCCATCACCTGCTCGCGCATGGTCAGGATGGCCTCTTCATAAACAATGTTCCCTGCAGCGCGAGCGACCGAGTCCATGGCTTCGACCAAGGGCACGCCAGCGGCAAACATGGTGGCTAAGGTGCGCGAGAAGCGAGCGACCGCGGACTTGTTCTGGATGTCGCCTACTACCGGTAGCTTAAGCGCGATCCGGTCGAGCAACCTGCGAAAGCCTCGCGATCGTTTTTTTGCCTGGGAGAACGCGACACCGATCACCACCAGGACCAGGACCATAAGCCCAATATTTTTCTGCAGGAACTGGCTCAGGTTGATCACCATCATGGTGAAGGCTGGCAAGTCCGCCCCAAAACCTTGGAACAGCTCTTGGAATTGAGGGACAACGAATATCAGCAAAATTGCGGTGACAATGACGGCAATGACCAGCACTGCGATGGGGTAGGTCAGCGCTTTTTTCACCTTTTTCCGTAGCGCTTCGGTTTTCTCTTTGTAGGTCGCAATGCGATCTAGCAAGTTTTCCAAGGCGCCGGACTTCTCCCCGGCATCGACCAAGTTGACGAAGAGGTCGTCGAAGTATTCAGGCTGATGCGCCAGGGCTTCGGCCAGGCTGGAGCCTGACTCAATATCACTGCGGATCTTCTCGATCAGCTCTCCCATGGCGGGGTTTTCGTGGCCCTTGCTGACAATATCCAAAGCCTGTACCAGGGGTACCCCGGCCGCCATCATGGTGGCGAGCTGGCGCGAGAAGACAGCAATATCCTGGGAGGTGATCTTGGGCTTGCCGATGCCAGGCAACTCAATTCTCGCCTGCACCTTCACTGCCGCTAAGCCCTGTTTGGTGAGTTGCAGGCGCGCTTGCGCCTCACTGGGCGCCTCAACAATGCCCTTGATTTTGACCCCACCACGGTTCACCCCTTGGTAGTTAAACCGGCGGAGTTTGGGTTGGTCAGCTTTGTTCCGGGCGGCCGTGGTGGCCATGCTTAACGACTCCTCATGACGATTGAATACAGCCCCAATAGCGCCTCATAGTGCCAAAAAGTCAGTGCCTACGTTCGATGCCCCATCGCGAGGCACAAAGCCGCACCCAGATACCCATCCCGGTGCTAAACGAGGCGAAGCCTGCCACTCGCCGGGGAAACACAACGCGGGGCTAATCAATGGTGACCCGGTTGGCTTCCGTGAGCGAGGTGATCCCTGCCCCCACTTTCGCGAGCGCAGCCCGGCGCAGATCCCACACCCCCTCGCGCTCTGCCTCATCGGCGATGTCGGTGGCATTCCCACCGTCAAGAATGAGGCGTCCAATTTTGTCGGTGACCGGCATGACCTGATAGATCCCCACACGTCCCTTGTAGCCATCCGTACATTGATCGCAGCCTTTGGCCTCGAAGACTTGAAAGTCGGGATGCTCGATTTGCTCGGCTTGGAAGCCTTCTTCTAATAGCAGCTCATGTGGCAGGCTCACTGGGGTTTTACAGTGCTTGCATAGCCGCCGGGCGAGGCGCTGGGCGATGATCAATGACACGCTGGTGGCGACGTTGTAAGCGGGCACGCCCATGTTCAGCAAACGAGTCAGTGTTTGCGGGGCATCATTGGTGTGCAGGGTGGAGAGCACCAGGTGACCTGTTTGCGCGGCCTTAATGGCAATTTCCGCGGTTTCTAGGTCGCGAATCTCACCCACCAAAATAATGTCGGGGTCCTGACGCAGAAAGGCCTTCAGTGCCTTGGCAAAGGTCAACCCGGCTTTGGGGTTCACATTGACCTGGTTAACGCCGGGTAAGTTAATTTCAACCGGGTCTTCCGCCGTGGAAATATTGCGTTCTGGCGTGTTGAGGATATTCACCCCGGTGTACAAGGACACGGTTTTACCGGAGCCGGTGGGGCCGGTCACCAAAATCATGCCATAGGGTTTGTTCAGGGCATTGAGGTACAACTCTTTTTGGAAGGGCTCATAGCCCAAGGCATCAATACCCAGTTGTGCGCTGGAGGGGTCCAAAATCCGCAGCACAATTTTCTCGCCATACAAGGTGGGGCAGCTGCTCACCCGGAAATCGATGGCCTTATTTTTGGACAGCAGAATTTTGATGCGCCCATCCTGTGGGACTCTTTTTTCCGCAAGGTCCATTTTCGACATGACCTTAACCCGCGCCGCAACACGCCCAGCCTGCGACACGGGTGCTGCCGCCACTTCTTTGAGCACACCATCGATACGAAATCGAATGCGGTAGTTTTTTTCGTAGGGCTCGAAGTGAATATCTGAGGCGCCTTTCTTGATGGCGTCGAGCAGCATCTTGTTCACGAAGCGCACGATGGGCGCATCATCAGTGCCGGACTTGGTTAAATCGGTCGCGTCCGATGAGGAGGGCTCATCACTGGAGACCTCAACACCATCCAGGTCAGCATCTTCCAGATCCATGCTGCCGGCGCCCATCGTGGCCAGCGTGGATTCCAGCGCCCGCTCCAGCAAGTCATGCTGAACGAGGATGGGCTCCACATCCAGTGTGGTCTGAAATTTGACTTCGTCTACGGCATCGATTTGGTTGGGATCGCTCACTCCCAAGAAGAGGCGCTTACCACGGAAAAATAGTGGTAGAACGTGGTGTTTTTCCAGGAGTTTGCTGTCAACTTTGGCGACAACATCAGGGTCGATTGCTGCCGCGCGAATATCAAACAGCGGCAATCCAAATTCTTGTGCGGCAACTTCCGCAATTTCTGCCGGCGGAGCTAATCGGTTCTCCAAAATCACATGCAGCAAAGGACGCTTCTGCTTCAAAGCAGCTTGCTGCATTTCACGCGCTTTATCTTCGCTGAGCAGCCCGTCCTTACTGAGCCGCCGCGCTAGGCCGCCGAGATACTGGGGCTTATTCGCCGTTGCCGATTGCACTGTTACCGCTTGCCTCATGCGCCGGAGGAGAAGTCCAGCACTCTACGCGATTTCGGCCTGTTTATGCCCTCAATCGCTACAACTCAGCCCTTGCAGGCCTGAGGCAGAAAACGCGTTGCAACGGATGTGGCATTGGCGCCAACGGCGGTACTGCCCGCAGGAGCTGGGGCATCACCACACAGCCAGAGGATATCTGGGGCCTGGGTGAGCGCTGGCCTGAAGCTCAAGGTCTCTCCGGCCAGGACGGTCGCGTCGGCAGCATTCCCGAAGCTCACGTTCACCACGCCATTAACGACCGCAACACCGGTGATATTGCGGCCGACGATATTGTTGTCCATACCAGCTTCATCCAGGTCGGCCGGGAACACGCCACGATCCGCCCAAAATTCTTCTACGGCAGTACGTGCGCCAGCACTGATAACCACAGCCTCAGAAACCTGGGCGCGTACCGAGTAAAGCCGATAGCTAGGGATTGCGATGGACGCCAGGATGCCGATGATGGCAACCACAATCATGAGCTCTATTAGGGTGAATCCGCGTGAGCTAGGCATGGGGCATCTCCAAATAAAAAAGGCTCCCATACGGGAGCCTTCCGAGTGGGCATATGCATGCACATGCCACTTTTGTGCCATGAGGCCGAAGCCTAGCCTTATGTACGGCAGGCTTGTGGGCGCCACTTGTTGGCGAAACTGCATTCGCAGGCCCAACTAATGGAGCCGGCGTTGTCCGTTGGCGTCAGTGCGCAGGTGCCAGCAGCGATGTTGGTGTTGGCGTCTCCACCATAGGTGGCGGTGATCACGCCGTTTGCTACGGCAACCTGGGTCACATACTTGCCAGAGATGTTGCCAGCAGCTTCGAGACCAGCTGCATCATTGTCGGCCGGGAAGGCACCGGTTTCCTGATAGACCTCGGCCACAGCCGTCTTGGCGCCGGCCGCCAAGTTCATGCCTTCAGTGACTTGAGCGCGAATGGTGTAGTCCTGATAAGCCGGAATAGCGACAGCGGCCAGAATGCCGATGATGGCTACCACGATCATCAGTTCGATAAGGGTAAAACCCTGCTGTACTTTGTTCATGAGTTGGTTCCTCGTTCCAAGATTGTTCGCCAGAGATTCTGACGTCCCTTCTACCTAGCCAGTGCTGTGCCAGGTGCTTTGGTGAGTAAAAACAGGTATTTAGATTATTGTCTGTGATTTCGGCATGTCCACAACCGACCGGAAATGTCCAAAAGTGACAATTTTTGTCACTTTTTGTCGCTGGTTTCGAAGCGGCAACGCAGAGCAATGCTCAGAACACCATCAATATCCACCGCGCCGCATTTGCAATTCCAGTGCCGCTGCATTGGGCTTGCGCACACTCGGAAGTGAGTGCACCCTTGGGGCTATTCCAAACCTAGCTTTTTTATCCGGTAGCGCAGCGACCGCACACTAATGCCCAGCTGTTTGGCGGCCTGCGTCCTATTCCAGCGTGTCGCGGTCAGTGCTTGCTCAATACGTGTTTTTTCGGATTCGGCGAGCTCCGTATCGATATTGTCGACCGCGCCACCCGACACCTGAGCCTTGGCTTGTATGGATGGGGGGTGTCCGCTTACTTGGCTGGGGAGTTGGATGCTCTGCGCAGAAATATTCCCAAGCTCATCGGCAAGAGCACAGGCCCGTTCCAGCAGGTTTTCCAACTCGCGGACGTTGCCTGGGAAGTGGTAGCTCTTGAGTCGGGCGAGTGCCTCCACTTGCAATTGTGGGGGTGGGATGTTATGACGATGGGCAATACGTTCGAGCAAGGCTTGGCAGAGCTCGGGGATGTCGGAGGCGCGCTCACGAAGAGCTGGCAGGTGAATCTCCAGGACGTTCAGGCGGTAATACAAGTCTTCCCGCAGTCGTTGATCTTGTACGGCCTGCGATAGCGGAATTTGTGCTGCTGAGATGACGCGAACATTGATGGGCTCTTCCCGGTCTGCTCCCACCGGGCGCACAGTGCGCTCCTGCAAAGCACGTAACAGTTTCACCTGCATAGGCCGCGGCAGGTCGATGACTTCATCCAAGAAGATCGTGCCTTCGCTGGCGGCGGAAAATAAGCCCTGGCGCTCATGAGCGGCGCCGGTAAAGCTACCTTTGCGGTGCCCGAATAATTCGGACTCAAAGAGTTCTGCGGGAATGGCGCCGCAGTTCACAGCAACAAAGGGGCCAGACGCTCGAGGACTTTGGCGATGCATTTCACGCGCGACCAACTCTTTGCCAGTGCCCGATTCCCCACAAATGAAGACTGGGGCCTGAGTGCGTGCCAATTTCCCGATGGTGCGTCTGAGCTCTTGCATCGGTGCTGAACTGCCCACCATGCCTTCGGTTTTGCTGGCCTTATCCCACTGAGAAGGGTCTGACGTGAGCTTAGAGGGCGACGTTGGAGTGTTGCGCAGTGCCTCCTTGACCACCCGCCGAAGTAGTGCGGTGTCAACCGGTTTTTGAACATAGTCGAAGGCGCCGGACTTCAATGCGGCAACGGCATCTTGGGGCGAACCATAAGCAGTGATCACGGCCACGGGTAACTCAGGCGCGTTGTCGGCAATCCAGCGCACCACATCTAAACCGGTGCCATCAGGAAGGCGCATATCGGTGAGCACTAGGTCCAGCGGCTCATGCTGAATCAGGAGCAAGCCTGTCTCGAGGTCAGGGGCTGACAGCGTTTCTAAGCCCATGCGCCCGAGCAGAATCTCCACCGTGGCGCGGATGTCTTGCTCGTCATCAATAATGAGTATGCGCTGCCCCATCACTCCCTCAGCCTTTGGTCGCCAGCGGCAGGCGCAGCTTGGCAGCCTTCCAAACTTGGCCGCTGTGCGCATCTTGCTGCGGAGCTTGCAACTCGAGCTGCGCCCCGTTGGCGCTAAGCAGCGCTCGGCATAAGGTCAATCCAAGACCACCCTCGGGCAAATGCTCGCCCTGCGGTGCAGGCCATCCGTTGGCTCCGTTGTCACACACCGCGAGTACGCACCACTGGTCGTCAACCACAGACTCGATGCGCACAACCACCGCTTTAGCGTGGGCTGGTCGAGCATGGGTGTGCGCGTTATCGATGAGATTTTGTAACACTTCAGACAAATGGCTGGCGTCGACGAGAACTTTAACCTCGTCCGCATGAAGTTTGAGCACTAGCTCCGGTGTGGCGATATTGAGTCGCTTGCGCTCTTCCAGCCAGTCCACCAGAAAGGCCCTGAGCTCAATGGGCTCGACTTGAGGCTGTATCGGCCTAGAGAGATCATAAATTCGCTCTACAACCCGGTTCATGCGGTGCACTTGCCGCTGAATGATGGGCATGAGCGTTTGCCGGTCTTGGTCTGGAGCTTCTAACAAGAGCTCGGCTGCATTATTCAGTGCAGCTAGGGGGTTGCGAATGTTGTGCGCGACTCCGGCGGTGATTTGGCCGATGGCTGCCAGGCGGGTTTGTTGGACTTGCCGGGCAATTGTGTCTGGGTCGTCCATCATGATGAGAATTAAGGGCGGGTCCCCCGCCATATGCACGAACTGTGGCCAGATGCTGCGTCCCCCCTCAAGCTCTACCGCTGCAAAGTGTGCAGCCTGGGGGGCCTGAATGAACTGCTGTACCGCGGCCCAGAGCGCAGCTTCGCTGATGCCCAGATTGCACTGGTGCAGAGGTCGCAGCAGCAGAGTTTCTGCCGCCGCATTATGCAGCAGCACTTGGCCTTCGCCGTCGGCCACAATGACGGCGGCATGCATGCGTTCTACAACTTCCGCTGTGAGCCGGCGCATTTGACCGAGGTTGCTGGCTGCGAGCCTGGCAATTTGTTCGTCTAGGCGCGCACGCGCTGCTACAGCGCTAGCGAGCCAGGCCACCAGAAATAAGCAGGCCCCCAAAAGACCCGCTACGGCCCAGCCAGGAACGAACCCCGGTTGACTCCAGCTCAACCAAGCCTCAGCGCCGAGCAAGGCCAGGGTGCTAGCAGCTGCAGGTGCCAGAGCAGCAGGTCGGCTCAGGAATAGGCCGCCCATGGCCGTAGGCAGTATGTAGAGCGTTGCAAGGCCTCCTTCAACGCCGCCGGTGAGCGTGACGGCTGCCCCCGCGCCCACCCAATCCGTGAGCAACTGCAAGCCAATGAGTAGCTGTATGGACTTGATGCGGCTGCGGCCTAACACTAAGAGCAAAACTCCCGCGGCCAAATAGGTGACCAGAACCGCGGTCAGCGCATCCAGCCTCTGAGCACTCCAATCCAAGGGTTGGAGCGGGCTGTAGACCAGCCACAGCAGCGCTCCGGCGACACCAATGCGGTAGGCGGACCAAGCCTCGAGCAGGCGGTCTGGAGCAAAGCGTTCTGCGGTTCCAGATTTAGCGCGCATGGACCGAAAATATGGCCGCTGATGGCGGTAGGCAGGAACCGCAACTTTGCGCAAAGTAGCGCCAGGGCTGTCCTGCGTAGACACTTTGCCTAGGGTCGCCTCCGTCAGGGTGACGAGGGCGAGCGGGCGCGGCCTCAATCGTCCTGAGCATGCTGAGAGCAGTAATGCCGGCCTTCTCTTTGCTGCGCCTCTTGCGGGTCTAAAGCCACGCCGCAGCGGTCACAACGAAGTTTGGATGGCAGAGCTTGAGGCCGGCGGCGTGGTTGCCTGCCATTCAGCCAGCGCCAGCCCATCCAGAGCAGGAACAGCAGCCCAATCAGTAGCAGGATGCGAAATACGACCATGGTCCTTTTGCCGCCAGCATGCGCGATACGTTAAATTTTGCGCCCGCAAAAAATTTACCGGTTGCGAGAACCGAACAACTCATGAATCTACACGAATACCAAGCCAAGGCGCTGTTCAAGCGTTTTGACATCCCTGTACCTGGTGGGCATCTGGCGCGCAGTACAGATGAGGTCCGCTCTAAAGTCGCCGAAATGGGTGGTGGCAAAGTCGTCGTGAAGGCGCAGGTGCACGCTGGCGCACGCGGTAAGGCCGGTGGCGTCAAGTTAGTAGACGGTGCTGATGCTGCTGCGGCCGTGGCCGAGGAGTTGCTCGGCAAGAACCTGCGGACCATCCAAACCGGCCCCGAAGGTCTGCCGGTGAACAGTGTTTACGTGGAAGAGCCTAGTGCTATCGCCCGTGAGCTGTACTTGTCGATGCTGGTGGATCGCGCTCAGGAATGCGTGGCCATCATGGTGTCTCCCGATGGCGGCATGGATATCGAAGCCGTTGCCGAAGAGACTCCAGAGCGAATCAAAACCCTGTTTGTTCACCCAGCAGCCGGTCTGCAGGGCTATCAAGTCCGTGAGCTGGGCTTTTTCCTGGGTTTGGATAAAGATCAGATTAAAGAGTTCGGCCGGATTTTGACTGGCCTGTACCGGATCTTTACCGATTGCGACGCCTCTTTGGTGGAGATCAACCCTTTGATCGTCACCGAAGACAACCACCTGCTGCCTTTGGATGGCAAGCTCAATATCGATGACAACGCCTTATTCCGTCAGCCAGAAATCGCCGAGCAGCGCGATCCCACTCAAGAAGACGATGCTGAGCGCGAAGCCGCAGAACATGGTCTGAACTACATCACGCTAGAGGGCAACATTGGCTGCATGGTCAATGGAGCTGGCCTGGCGATGGCGACCATGGACCTGATTAAGCTGCACGGCGGCCAACCGGCCAACTTCCTCGACGTAGGTGGTGGCACGACCAAAGAGCGCGTCGCTGAGGCCTTCAAGCTCATCACCTCCAGTGGCGACGTCAAGGCCATTCTGGTCAATATTTTCGGTGGCATCGTACGCTGCGACCTCATCGCAGAGGGCATCATTGCCGCTGTTGAGGAAGTGGGCCTGAAAATTCCTGTGGTCGCCCGCTTGGAAGGCACCAACGTGGAGCGTGGCCGGGAGCTGTTAGCCAACTCCGGGTACAACATCACTCCTGCGACGGACCTCACTCAAGCCGCGCAGACGGCTGTCAAGCTGGCCGCCAGCTAAGGAATTGTCATGAGCATTCTTGTTAACGAGAACACCAAAGTTATTGTCCAAGGTTTCACTGGTAAGCAGGGGACCTTCCACGCAGAGCAAGCGATTGCCTATGGCACCCAAGTTGTTGGGGGTGTAACGCCAGGGCGCGGCGGCCAAACGCACTTGGATCGTCCGGTATTCAATACTTGTGGCGAGGCAGTCGCGGCTACGGGCGCCGATGCCACCATGATTTACGTGCCCGCACCTTTTGCCGCAGATGCCATTTTGGAAGCCGCTGACGCAGGTATTAAGGTCATCGTGTGCATCACCGAGCATATTCCTGTGCTGGACATGGTGAAGGTGAAGGCGCAGCTGAGTCAGTACCCCGACACGGTTCTCATTGGTCCTAACTGCCCGGGAATCATCACCCCTGGAGCCTGCAAAATCGGCATCATGCCTGGGCATATCCACAAACCAGGCAAGGTAGGAATTGTGTCGCGTTCCGGCACGCTCACCTACGAGGCCGTCTTCCAAACTACGAATAACGGTTTGGGTCAATCCACCTGCGTGGGTATCGGCGGCGATCCCGTGCACGGAATGGGCTTCATTGATGTGATTTCCCGCTTTGAGAAGGACCCTCAAACTGAGGGCATCATCATGGTGGGCGAAATCGGCGGCTCTAAAGAAGAGGAGGCTGCAGCCTACATTCAAGAGCATGTCACTAAGCCGGTTGTGGCCTACATCGCTGGCGTGACCGCTCCTCCAGGCAAGCGCATGGGGCACGCGGGGGCAATTATTTCCGGCGGTAAAGGAACTGCGGATGAAAAGTTTGCAGCCTTAGAAGCCGCTGGTGTAGCCACCGTTCGTTCGCCGGCCGAGTTAGGCGCGAAGATGAAAGAACGCCTAGGCGCTTAAGGCCTCGTCGATGCGGCCAGCGAAAGGCTGGCCGGATACAATACAGGGCATGTTCGTTGGTACGAACATGCCTTTTTTTTGCTTCATCGCGGCGCCCGGATTGTAGTGCTGGGCCTTGCGCTGACTTTGCGGATGTGACTATGCCCTTGTCCTCGCGGCGGATCGCCATGGCGCAGTTTCGCCCTCGCATGGGGGATCTTCAATTCAATGCTCAGCGTGTACTGGCGTACGCTCGATCGGCGCAGGCCAATGGGGCTGAATTGTTGCTCTACCCGGAGATGGCGCTATTGGGTTATCCGCCTGATGACCTCTTAATGCGTCCAGCGCTGGAAGCGGCGCTCGCCCAAACCCTGCACACGCTTAGCGCGGAGCTTCCCTCCTCGCTGCCGGTGCTGGTTGGTGCTCCAGAATTTGCTCCCGAGGGCCTCTATAACGCTCTGTACTGGTTGGAGCAGGGTCAATGGCGCGTGGTGGCACGCAAATCTGCACTACCGAACTTTGGTGTTTTTGACGAGCAGCGCCATTTTGTCGCGAGCGCAGGGCCTCAGGTGGTCGATTGGGATGGTTGTCGGCTGGGGCTATTGATCTGCGAAGATCTTTGGGATGACCAAGTTTGCGCAGCGCTCACTCAGCAGGCGCCGGACCTAGTGCTGTGCCCGAATGCCTCGCCATTTGATCAGCAAAAACGCGACCAGCGCCAGGCGCTATTGGCACGGCGCGTCAATCAGTGGGGGGCACCCACAGCCTACCTCAACATGGTTGGCGGCCAGGACGAATTGGTATTTGATGGCAACAGCCAATGCTGGGACGCGCAGCGTGGTGCGGTCAATGTCAGTCAGGTGCCCACTGAGGCGCTTTTGCTTGCTGATGTGGAAGCGGGCCGTTGGCGTTCTGCAGTGTGGGACGCTCCACCCGTAGAACCCTTGCAACTACTGAGCGACATCATCGCCTTGGGCCTTCGCGATTACTTCCGCGAAAACGGTTTTGCCCACATTTTTGTGGGGCTCAGTGGCGGTATTGACTCGGCCTTGGTGTTGGCGCTGGCCGTGCAGGCTGTGGGCAGTCAACAGGTGACTGCGGTAGCCATGCCCTCACCATACACCGCACAGATGAGCCTGGAGGATGCTCGCCAGCAGGCTCAATGGCTGAATGTGGAGTATCTAGAATTACCTATAGCGCCCATGATGGACGCCTTCGAGCAGTGCTTGGCGCCTGTGCATCAGGGCCAGCCAGCGGACACCACTGAAGAGAACATTCAGGCACGCTCACGCGGCACCCTACTGATGGCTTTGGCCAATAAGCGCCGAGGATTGGTGCTGGCGACCGGGAACAAAAGCGAGCTAGCGGTGGGTTACTGCACCTTGTACGGCGATATGTGCGGTGGGTTTGCACCCATCAAAGACCTGTACAAAATGCAGGTTTACGCTTTGGCCCGCGCTATGAATCAGCGATTTGCGCAGATTCCAGATCGGGTGATTACGCGTGCACCTAGTGCGGAGTTACGCCCCGATCAGCGCGATGAAGATTCACTGCCTCCATATGCTCAGCTAGATGCCTGGCTAGAAGCTCTGATTGAACAAGAACATGGCCCGCAGTGGCTGATCGACCGGGGGGCGCCCGCCAGTGAGGTCATGCGAGTCACACGTTTGCTGCGCATGGCTGAGTTCAAGCGGCGTCAGGCGGCTCCTGGACCCAAGTTGACTCCTAAAGCCTTTGGCCGTGAACGACGCTATCCTATTAGCGCCCGCTATCCCTTGCTCTGACTCTAGCCGGGGCTTCGCGCTCTTCTTCGGCTGTGACCCGTGCTGCCCAGCCTCAGTCTTGGGAGGGGCTTACAGTGCAGGTGGTGCCGGCGCGTCGCCGGCCGGCTCGGGCTGCGAGGCGGCGGGGCTGTTATCCCAGCGAGCCTTGTTGGTTACAAGCAGGCGAGCCATTTCGGCGGCTTGCTCATCCAAGCCCAAAGTGGCGTAACACTCGGTCAGAAGCCCCAAGGTATCTAGCACCACGCGGGTTTGCCGAAACTCGTCCAGGATCTCATGGCCGCGGCGGATAGCCGCTACGCAAGCTCCCCGCCAGCGGTAGTACTCAGCGATGCCGAAATAATGCTCAGCAATGCGCTCACGTAGCCACAACATGCGACGCCGAGCATCCGCGGAATAAGCGCTGTTGGGGTAGGTTTGTAGTAACCGCGAGAACTCCTGGAAGGAGCGGCGGGCGTCGACCGGGTCGCGGCCTGCAGAGTCCACGTCGAAGAGATCGAGCAGGTCGACTGCGGTGGAGTCGAAAAAGATGAGCCCGCGGAGGTAAAGCACGTAATCCACATGCGGATGACGGGGGTGAGCGCGGAGGAAGCGGTCGGCAGCGGCAGAAGCGGCTTCAGGCTCAAAGTTGCGGAAACGCGCGTATATGCTTTCGAGCTGGCCCTGAGTGGCCTCCGGAGTGAAGGGATAACTGGCGTCCAGACGAGAATACAGCGTGAGCGCGGTAGCATTATCCCCAGCGTCTAGCGCGCTGCGAGCCGCTTTATAAAGCTGTTGGGCGTTGGCGCGTTGGAGTCGCCGCTCGTCCAATTGCGGGTCTAGCGGGTTAACCGGAGGCAGTTCTCCTCCGTTATTCGCGCAACCGACTAGCGCCAAGGCCGTGACCAGCGCCGCCATAATGTTGCTAAACCACCTGTGTACCACGCCGGAATCTCAAAATTGACAGATCAATCGCACAGTATAGACAAGCCACCAGAGCAGTTCGTGTTTGCCGTTGCGCAAGAAGACGATGGGCGTCGCCTGGATCAGGTACTAGCCGCCGCTGTGCCACAGTTCAGTCGGGCTCGCCTGCAGGCCTGGGTCCGTGAAGGGCGAGTGAATATCGATGGTTCTCCGGTGACCAAAACGCGCGAGGCTGTGCGCAGTGGTTGTGAGATCGCATTGTGCACGCCCGCCCTGCAAAGCGCAGATGCACCACCAGCGGCGGAAGATATTCCGTTAGACGTCGTTTATGAAGATGACGCTGTGCTGGTCGTGAATAAGCCAGCGGGGCTTACGGTACACCCTGGAGCTGGCCAAGCAGCAGGAACCATGCAAAACGCCTTGCTGCATCATCGCCCGGCTTTAGAGGCTCTGCCCCGAGCCGGTATCGTGCACCGCTTGGACAAGCTCACGTCTGGGTTGCTCGTTATTGGGGCTACGCTTGAGGCGCATACGGCCCTGGTGCGAGCGCTGGCGGAGCGTGCGGTGGGCCGCGAATACCTGGCTTTGGTCTGGGGCGAAGTGATTGCCGGCGGTACCATCGATGCGCCGTTGGGGCGTGATCCACGAGACCGGCGGCGCTATGTCATTTCTCAAGGCGGGCGGCATGCGATTACCCACTACAGGGTCGCCGAGCGTCTGCCCAAACATACGCTGCTGCGGGTGCAGCTGGAGACGGGGCGCACCCATCAAATTCGGGTGCATATGCAGTCGCGGAAGTGGCCCCTAGTTGGCGATCCGGTGTATGGACGCCGCGGGGATCCGCTACGCAGCTTACTGCCACGCCAGGCTCTGCACGCGGCTAGGCTGAGCTTCGTCCACCCAGGCACTGGGGAAGAGCTAAGTTTCAGCCAAGACCTGCCTCCAGATATGCAGGCTGTGCTGGAGCATTTGCGCAGTGCCTGATGCCGTAGAGCATTGTTTGCTTCGCCCGCGCTGGGAGCTGCCAATGGGTGTTCACGCCGCCATGACGACGCGTCAGGGCGGCACTAGCACTGGACCTTGGCGGGGCTGGAATATGGGGCGCTTATGTGGAGATTCTCCGGCGCCAGTCGCCGTGAATCGATCCCTACTCCAGCATGGCCTCGGATTGAAGGCGGGCATTCGTTACCTGCATCAGGTTCATGGTGCCGACATCATGCAGCGCCGTGCTGCTGACAGTGCGTGGCAAGAACCTCGCGCAGATGGTCATTGGACGCGGGATGCGGGCCTGGCCTTGGCGGTGCTGGCGGCCGATTGTCTGCCGGTGCTAATGACTGCAAGCAGTGGGAGTATAGTGGGCGCTGCGCATGCGGGCTGGCGGGGTTTGGCCAGCGGGGTATTGGCCGCGCAAGTGCGCGAAATGCGTGCCCATCTGCCTGCAGGCGAGCGGATAGTGGCTTGGGTTGGCATTGGTATTGGCCCCTGTCACTACGAGGTGGATTCGCGGGTTGTGAATGCCATTGTGGCAGCAACAGGTCCGGCCGCTTGGGCCTGCATACATGACATTGGCGGGGGGCATGCGACTCTGGACTTGGCGGGCATCGCCGCAATTCAATTACGCGAACTGAACGTATCTGTGACGATGCAGGGTGGGTGCACGGCCTGTGATGAGCGGCGCTGGTACTCACATCGGCGGGATTCGCAAAGCGGGCGGATGGCCGCTCTGATCTGGCGTGAGCCGCTGCTCCCTTGAGCCCGTAGGAGCTCAAGAGCCCAGGCCTATACCGCGCCGTGGATGGCCAAACATAGCTGCGGGGAGTTGCCCTGAGCACCTCCACTTTGCGAGAATCAACCTGAGAACCTGACCGCAGTAGCTATAACTGCGGCCCTTCGCGAAGAAAAGTACAAATTCTGGGAGAGAGACGGTGACCAAATTCTGGCCGCGCGCCGTGGTGATTGCATTAGGGGCTTCGGTGGTCGTTCCCGCCCATGCCTTGGAATTTTCCATAGGTAACGTTTACGGCTCGGTGATTAGCTTTTTCACCGTGGGCGCCGCGATGCGTATGGAAGAGCGCTCTGAGGACCTGATTGCCAAACAGAACAACAACCCAGGTTTGTGCGTGCGCACCAACTGGACGACGGATGGTTTTGGCGCAACAGATTCGCCAGAGTACTTGGGCACGCAGGAGGGCGACATTGGTCGTACCTGTAACGACACCCAGCTCCCAGACTTCAACCGCCGTTATGTAGAAACTCCTGGGAACTTCAACATTAACGGCGACAACGGCAACATGAACTTCGACCAATACGATGTGGTCTCGGCCGTTGCCAAGTTGAACTCGAAGATCGACATTTCCTTTGGGAATTTCAACCTCTTCGGGCGCGGTATCTGGTTCTTTAACGAAACCATCAACGGTTTCGACACCACCAGTTTTGATACGACCTTGCAACCGGGGCGCCAAAGCTTGGGTTTTGAGGCCGAAAAGCAGTTCGGAACCGACTTCTTGCTGCAAGACCTCTACCTCTCCACTTTCGTGCCCATTGGTGATCGCACCTTATCCATTCGCGTGGGGCGCCAAGGTTTGAACTGGGGTGAGTCCACTGCACTGCCGCTGAACTCCATCAACACCATCAACCCACCGGATCAGCGTTTGGCTCGCTTGCCGGGATTTGACCTTGCCGAGTTGTTCCGCCCGGTTGGTATGGCGGTGTTGGGTTTAGACCTCACGCTGAACCTGTCTATGGAAGCGTTTTATCAGTTTGAATGGCGGCCGGTCGTGATTGATGCCCCCGGCACCTTCTTCTCTACCTCTGACGTGGTTGGTGGTGAAGATAGCGATGGCTATTACGCCATGCTGTCCTTCGGTAAAGCGCCGGAGGACCCCTACGGCATTTATTCCTCGCAAGACAATAGCGCGGCCGTTCCCGGCACTCCGGAGAACGATCCTTTTGCCTTGGGATCTGCGTCCAGCAGAACCGTGTTCCGCGCGCGTGACGTGGAGCCACGTGACACGGGGCAGTTTGGCTTTGCGTTGCGCTACTTTGCCGAAGATTTCAATAACGGCACCGAGTTTGGCTTCTACTTTGCCAACTATCACAATCGCCTCCCGAGCATTAGTTTCCGGTCAGCCGATCAGAGCTGTGCTGACGTAGGCTACAACGACCCACTCACAGGGACTCGTGTGAATCCACTCGGCCGCCCCGCGACCAACGTGCTTGAACTCGCGCTTAATTGTGGCGTGGGTCAGGGTGACATCGGTAGCCTGAGGCTCGCTGGAGAGCCATTGCCGGTAGATACCTCGGAGTTGTTCGTAGAGTACGTTGAAGACATCCAAATGTTTGGCTTCAGCTTCAACACCACCATCGGTAACTGGGCCTGGTCGGGTGAGTACAGCTTCCGACCCAATATGCCGTTGCAGATTCACTCGGTGGATTTGACTTATGCCTCACTGCAGCCGGCCTTCCCAACAAACAGTATTAACCTCACAGATATTGACTTGTCGGGTAGCTTGCCTCCTATCCCTGGAGCCAGCGAACTGCTGACGGCGCTGCAAAACGCTCTGGTGAACCCAGCGCTAGAAGCGGCGCCCATCCCGGCAACTGCGATCGTACTGCCAGGCCGACGGATTGCTGTCCCTGACTACGTCGAGACAATTTATCGAGATCGCGCATTCGATCCTGTCAACGACCCGCGCGGAGATAACTACTACATTCCGGGTTTTGAGCGGGTGAAATTGGGTCAGCTCACAACCACCTTCCTGAACACCATTGGTGGTGACAACCCTCTCAAAGCCTCGCAAATCATATTGATTGCTGAGGCTGGTTTGACCCATGTGGTTGATATGCCGAGCTTGGACGAGCTCCAGTTTCAAGGGGCTGAAACCAACACGCATATCTCCTCAGGCGCAGATGGCACCCAAAACTTGGGCGTGACCGATAGTGCTGCGGTGTCAGGTGGATTCACCACGGCTGGGAATGGCAACGAGGAGTGCTTACGACGGACCTTTGACTCCGATCGCTTTGGCCCTTACGAGGCAGAGCCTTGCCGGCAAAACCCCACCGCAGAAGATCCAGAGCAGTTTGGTGATGCCGTATCTTATGGCGTGCGGTTTATCAGCTTGATCCGCTACCAAGACTTCTTCATGGGCGCCAACTTCGAGCCCCTGATCGGTGCCTTTTACGACATCGATGGCGTTGCGCCGGGGATCGGCCAAAACTTTTACGAAGGTAACTTCACAGGTTTGCTGGGCCTGCGCTTCGATTATTTGTCAAAGTGGTTCACCGAATTGCGCTACACCTACATCAACGGGAAGTGGAACTCTCGCGCCGACCGCGACACTCTGGCATTCTCGTTGCGTTACGAATTCTGATCTTGCAGCTAAGATCACGTTAATCTGAGCACCGGCGCGGCCTTGGCCGTGCCGGTGTCGTTCACTTGGGGAGACCAATATGAGATACAGCGTGGGCCTCGGCCTGGCCTTGGCCGCTGGGGTGGTATCAGCACAGGGCATCAGTCAAAAAATTTCGCCGCAACCGGCTGAGATGATGCCTTTGGCAGACCAGTCTGTACTGCTGGATGTCACCGACACGGGCGAACGCCTCGTGGCCGTTGGTGAGCGTGGACATGTGGTGGTGTCATTGGATGGCGAGACCTGGGTGCAAGCGCCGACGCCGGTGCGCTCCTATCTCACCGCAGTAGATTTCGCGGACCCCATGAATGGCCTGGCTGTCGGTCACGATTCCACGATTTTGCGCACCCGAGACGGTGGTCGCAGCTGGGTCTTACAAAACTTTCAGCCCGTTGAAGAGCCGGAAATGGACACCGATATGCCCTTTCTGGATGTGCTGATGTTGGATCCACAAACCGCCTGGGCGGTCGGCGCTTACGGCCGCGTCTACACTACCAGCAATGGTGGCGAATCCTGGGACGAGTTCGTCACTGGCGCCAACCCGGATGGCTGGCACTTCAATGCACTGACTCGGCTTAACAATGGCGACTTGTTCTTGGCAGGAGAACAAGGAACGCTGGCCCTCTCCCAAGATGCTGGGCAAACCTGGGAGGCCATTGAGTCTCCCTACGGCAGCACCTTCTTTACGGCAGCTCCTGTAGGCGAGTCTGGCGTGTTCATTGCGGGCCTGCGTGGCAATGCTTATTACAGCCCCGATGTGAAGAGTGGCCAGTGGCAACGGGTGGAGACCGGCGGTGAGGAGTCCATCATTCACGCCGAGCAGTTAGCTGATGGTGAGATTGTGATGGTGGGCATCAACGGGGTGGTCTTGCGCACCCGTGATGCGCTGCAAGAGGTGGAGTCGCTGCCCAACCCACAAGGCATCACCTTGGCAAGCGTGATGCCCCTCAAAGAGGCTTTGTTGGTTGTCGGCAATGCCGGCCCACAGCTCATCACTACCCCTTAATGCGGAAGTAAGGACTCATGGCACAAGCACAACAAACGACATGGACCGACCGCATTCTGAAGGTGGTCGAACCCCTTGTTTACGGCAAGCGAATGGTGGGATTAGCGGTACTCACCGCTTTGACCATCTTTTTTGGCTGGATGGCCTCGCAAACCACCGTCGACGCCGGTTTCGAAAAATCGATTCCTCTAGAGCACCCCTACATGAAGACGCTGAAGAAATATCAGCAGGACTTCGGGGGTGGTAATACGGTCCTCGTAGCGCTCATCCAAGAGGATGGCGAGATTTATAACGAGGCCTTCTTGTCCAAGCTCAAGGCTGTGACCGACGAGGTCTTCTTCCTGCCGGGCGTAGACCGGTCCCGAGTGAGCTCATTGTTCACCCCGGATGTGCGGTTCACCGAGGTGGTAGAAGGTGGCTTTGCGGGCGGCAACGTTATTCCTGCTGAGTATGCACCTACGCCCGAGATGTTCGAGCTGGTCAAGGCTAACGTTGGTAAGGCAGGCATTATCGGTCGCTATGTCACCACTGAGCAAAACGGCGCCATGGTATTCGCCGAGTTGCTGGAAACCGACCCGGTCACCGGTGAGAAGCTGGATTACCGCGAAGTTGCAGACAACCTCGAACAAATTCGTCAGCAATTCGAAGATGAGAACGTCAAGATTCACATCGTCGGCTTTGCGAAGGTCATTGGCGATGTCACCGATGCAGCGCTTGAGGTGGTGTTCTTCTTCATTTTGGCTTTGCTGCTCACGGCAACCTTGCTCTGGTTGTATACCGCCTCCTTCAAGTTGTCGATGGTGGTGCTGGTGTGTTCCATCGTTGCGGTCATCTGGGAGTTCGGGCTGCTCACCAGCTTTGGCTATGGTCTGGACCCCTTCGCCATTCTGATCCCCTTCCTGGTGCTCAGTGTGTCGACCAGTCACGGGGTTCAGTACGTCAACGCCTGGGTGGGTGAGTTGGCGGAAGGGCAGAACTCTTTCGATGCCTCTTTGAACACCTTCCGGCGTTTGGCCATTCCAGGCACCACCGCGCTGATTACCGATCTGGCCGGCTTTTTGACCATCTACCTCATCCCCATTGATATCGTGCGGGAAATGGCCATCAATGCCTCCTTTGGTATGTTCGCCATCATCATTACCAACAAAGTGTTGGCGCCCATTTGGCTGACCTACATCAAGATTGATGATTTGGAGGCCTTCCAAGAAAAGCAACGCAAACGCGAAGAGATGGGCGACGGGCTGTGGAAGTTCCTTGCCAAGATTTCGCGCCCAGTACCCGCATTGGTGACCATCCTCATTGCCTCACTGCTATTAGGCTGGTCTTTGTTTAAGTACGGCGACCTGCAGGTGGGTGACTCGCAGGAGGGCGTGCCCGAACTGCGTCCAGAGTCTCGCTATAACCAGGACTCCCGCGCTATCGTGAACAACTTCGCCATTGGTGTGGATATCCTCAAGGTGATTGCAGAGGCACCTCCGGAAAGCTGCATTCAGTATCCGGTGATGGAGGAGATCGACCGCTTTGCTTGGCGCATGGACAACACCAAAGGGGTGAACTCCACGATCTCGCTGCCGCAAGTCGCAAAGATTGTGAACGGGCAATTCAATGAGGGCACGCCGAATATGTCGGTGCTGCCGCGCAATCGTTATGTGATTGTGCAGGCCATCACGCCTATTCCGACGTCTTCGGGTTTGCTGAACCCGGACTGCTCGGCAATGGCTGTGTTGGTGTTCACTGAGGACCATCGGGCCGAGACCATTCAGCGCATCGTGAATGAAGTTAAGAGCTTCAATCAAAATGAGGCGCAGCATGTGAACTTTGCCCTGGCCACCGGCAACGTGGGGGTTATGGCCGCCACCAACGAAGTGGTTAAGAAGAAAGAATTGGAAGTCGTGGGCTATGTCTACCTGGTGGTCGTCGTGTTCATGTTCCTGTCTTTCCGTACCCTTTGTGGCGTGCTGTGCGTGGTGTTGCCACTATCGCTGGTCTCCGCCATGGCCTATGCGCTAATGGCGGTGCTTGGCATTGGCTTGAAGGTGGCGACACTGCCGGTCGTCGCCCTAGCGGTGGGGATCGGTGTGGACTATGGGATCTACATCTACTCCACATTGATCGATCGTTTGAGCCTGGGAAGGAACCTGGAAGAGGCCTTCACGGATACCTTGCACCGTACCGGGAAGGCAGTGATCTTCACCGGAGTGGCCTTGGGTGGCTCGGTGTCGACTTGGTTGATGTCCGACCTGCAATTCCAGGCTGACATGGGAATCTTGCTGGTGTTCATGTTCACGGCGAACATGTTCGGCGCCATCTTGCTAATGCCCGCTCTAGCCCGGTTTTTAGTTCAGCATCGCCACTTTGAGAAAAAGACGACCTAAGTCGAGTACCTATAGGTCTGTGAAGATAAGGGGGCGCTGTTCGGGCGCCCCCTTTTTTATGCCCTCGCCGCATCGTGTGACACGCGCCGCGCGCTGATGGTGAGACCGTCACACCCGGCTGGCTTGAGCGCCACTCGTGGACTAGGGTGATTCGGGTTACTGGCACAAAAGCTAAGGGCAGCCCCTGCCCACTGTCCGACGCAATCCCGAAGCGCTGGCGGATCAGTCTCCTGGTTCTTGGTAACCAGGGCTTGGTTGGCGAAAAAGCCGCCGCTCTGGCCACTGCAGGGCCGTCAAGTGACCACCCCAGACGCAGCCCTCATCCAAGCCCCATACAGAAAACTGCGGCCAGTGCACCTGCCCCAAGGTGGACCAATGCCCGAAGGCAATGTCGCCTGCAGTCCAGCGCCTTCGCGAGTAGCTAAACCAGGGTTGTAAGTGCTTGGGGGCCTGCTCGGGTGAGGATTTGCAGGCGAACTCTAGGGCGCCATCCGACTCTACGAATCGCATGCGCGTCAAGGCGTTGACGGTATACCGGGTGCGCTCCATTCCACGCAGCTCGGACGTCCACCGCTGCGGCGTGTTGCCATAAAGCTGCTGCCAAAATTCCGCGGGGGGCGTAGCGCGAAGTTGGGCGCTGACCTCCTCGGCAGACTGCAGGGCGAGCTCTAAATCCCAATCCGGTGGAATGCCGGCATGAACCATGCTGAGCCCGGCACCCACCTGAATCAATGGCATGCCCAGCAACCACGCTACCCACTGCGAGCCCATCCCGTGCGCTGCGAGTTCTGAGGCTGTGCTACCCATTTTCCGTTGGGGATCATGTAATCGAGCGAGCACCGAGAGGTCATGATTCCCCAGCACGCAGCGTATACGAGCACGGTGGTCCCACAGCCATTGCAGAGTGCCCATCGAGTCTGGCCCCCGGTTAATCAAATCGCCGCAAAACCAAAGCTCATCCTGCGCCTGGAGCGGAAGTTGATCAACGAGAGATTGGAGTTCGCTGGCGCAGCCCTGTAGGTCGCCGAAAACAAAAACGCTCATCACCGCAGTCTAGCCCGCAAACTGTAGCGGTGGGGGGTGGCCTCATTTTGCGCCATTGAGGGCTGCTTCCCCTAGGTTGCCGCCAAGCCCTTGCAGCTCGATGTTGACCCGCTCTTGACCTTGACCCTGGCATAAGCGGACTTAGGTTTGGTCGGAGGGCACCTTATGGCAAGCCCCTTTGCTGAGAACGAGACATCTGTGAAGCCAACAACTGCCGCTCGCGAGGGGGGCGCAACGGCGGCCGAATACGCTTTGATCGCTGCCATGGTGGCAGTAGGCGTAGCGGCATCCATTGGGCCAGTTGCGGATGTGCTCGGTGAACAAATGGCTCGTGCAACACAGACGGTTCAGCCTACTGCGCCCTGAAGCCGTCGGCTTTCTGCCACAATCTTGACGAAACCTTGACCTTAGGCGCGGCACGATTATTGAACGGATTTGTATTGATCCAAACGCGCATTGAAACAGGAGCACATCATGTTGAAGCAACGCACTCAGCCTTCCGCTAAAAAGAATCAACGCGGAGCCACCGTTATCGAGTACGCACTTATCGCAGCTTTGATTGCGATTGCTGTCGCTGCGGTTATGGGCCCACTTGGCACGGCCATTAGTGGTAAGTTCACCGAAGCAGAAACCACCCTGACCGGCGGCGGTAGTTAATTTACGCGCTCTCGGTCCAGTCACCGGAGCAAGAATGAGGCCTGTAGTGCGCTGGCGCCGGCAAACTGGCGCCACAGCAATGGAATTCGCCCTCATCTTTCCCTTGCTCTTTGCCCTGCTGTACGGGGTCATCGTGTACTCCTACGTCTTGGTATTGCAGGAGTCCATCACCTTTGCCGCTCAGCAGGCGGCTTCTAGGGCGGTGTCCGTGAGCCCCGAGGCTACGGGTGGCGCTTATGTTGATACCGTTCGCGCACAAGCTCGAGAGGGTGCTGTGCGCGCTCTGGTGTGGTTGCCCGAACCCCAACAAGCGCGTGTTTTGGGAAGTAACGGCGACGCCGTGGATGTGAGCCTGGTAGCTGATCCGGCCGGTAGTGTGGTTGAAGTGAACTTAAACTTCGATTTGGCAGGCTTGTTTCCGGCCGTGGTTCTTCCCTTTGTTGGCGAAATTCCGCCGCTGCCGGCAGTTCTCAACGCTTCTGCGAGTGTGTTGGTGGGCGGATCGAGTTAGTCTTGGCATATAACAATATGCGCGCCATCGGCTTTGGGTCGACACCGCCGTGTTGTGAAGGACAGATAAAATGGGCATTGAGCAACCGTCTGGTCAATCTGCCAACAATGCGCATGCGAGCACTAAGCACAGGGGAGTGATATGAACGGGCAGGGCCTGAAAGTGGCGGCGGTAGTCGCCGTGGCGCTGGCAGTTATCCTCGGAGGACTGGCCTGGCGGGCGACTCAAAACGCCACTCAAGCCGCTCGGCAGGAGGCGGTACAAGAGGTTATTGCGACCGCACCTGTGGCGGAGCCCCAGTCTTTGGCGGTAGTCGCCCTGCAGCCTCTGCCGGCGAACCAGCCGGTAGCGGAAACCGCTGTAGCCTTGAAGCCATTGGCGGTTGTTCCTAGCCGCTATTACACCAGCATTGAAGATGTGGTCGGCCGCGTGCCGCTGTTAGACATTGATGCGGGCGCGCCGATCACGCCACGCTACTTCAAAGACGCCAATGTGCTCGCCCGCTTAATTCCTGAAGGGCATCGGGCCTTGTCCTTAGAGATTAGCGATGTTGTCGCTGTGGGAGGCTTCGTGCGTCCCGGAGACCGCGTGGATCTTCTGGTCCACCTACGGGATACCCAACAATTGGCGCAAAGCCGCATCCTGCTCGACGATGTGTTGGTCTTAGCGTACGAGGAACGCATTATTGAGCGTCCTCAAGGTGTGGATGACTCTACTTCTAGAGCGCAGCGTGGTCGTGTGCGCACAGCTGTGGTTGCGGTGCCGGAAACCCAGGTGACACGCGTTATGCTCGGTGCCAGCGTTGGTGATGTGCGCTTGGCATTACGCCGCCAGCAAGCCGACCTGGCCGAGCCCGAAGGGAATGTGCCACTTGTAACTCCAACGCCGTCGCCGGACTTTGATGTAGAACAAGCTGTGACCTTGACCGAACTCACCAAAGTGAAGAAGCCAACGCCCACTCCCAAGCCCGGACCTGCTCCCTTCAAGGTGGAAGTGTTTAGGGCAGATCAACAGACCCAGGAGGGCGGGCGATGAGCATGCAGCTATGTTGGAGACTGAGCATCATCTGCCTGCTCAGCGTAGCTTGGACTGGCACGATGGCGGCCGCAACTGTGACTCCCAGTGGCGGTGTATTGACCGTTGAGGAGGGCACCCATCGTCTACTGCGTCAGCAGAATGTGAAACGCGTCGCTGTGGGTGACCCCAGCATTGCCGATGTTGCGGTCGTGAGCCCGCGAGAGCTGTTAATTACCGGCAAAGCCCAGGGTGTCACTTCCCTGCTCATCTGGTTTCAAAACAGTAACCGCACGGCAGCCTATAAGCTGGCGGTACAGCCGGTAGAAAATCCCTTGGAGCCTCCTGAGTCCGACCCTGAACTACGGGCCGCGAAAATCACCAAGGATCGTCTACAAGGCCAGTTCAAGGATCTGCGCTCCCACGCGAAGGCGCGTGAGCTTGCCGGTAAAGATGCTAAGGACACCAGCCAAGTGAGCCTGCCCGCGCAGGTGATGACGGAGATCCGGATTGCGGAGGTGTCGCGCAGCACCATGCGCCAGTTTGGTTTTAATCTGCTGCTCAATCGCTTGGATGGCTCGGTGGCAGTCACTCGCCCGGGTACGCTCGGTGGAGCGAGTTTGGGTCCGCCTCCGAATGGTGATAACCCCTTCACCAGCCCTGTTGTGTTTGAGAGCGATGCCGGCTTTCTGCCGCTGCGGAATGCCTTCAATATCGTGCTGGGAAATGCTAGCCGCAATGTGCTGGGTTTCTTGTCATTGCTGGAAAACCAAGGTTTGGTACGAACCTTGGCTGAGCCCTCGCTGGTAGCCACCTCTGGACAAACAGCCAGCTTTCTGGCCGGCGGCGAATTCCCCATTCCAGTCGCTCAAGGCGGTGGCGGGAATGGTGCTATCACCATCGAGTACAAAGAGTTCGGGGTTCGGCTGTCGCTGACGCCCACAGTGTTAGGGGCCCAGCGGATCAGCCTGAGGGTCGCTCCGGAGGTGAGTGAGCTGGATTTCACAGCCGCCGTCCAGGTGGGCGGTACTTCGGTTCCAGCCCTGGCCGTTAGGCGCACCGATACCGTGGTGGAACTGGCCGATGGTGAGAGCTTCGTGATCAGTGGTTTGGTCAGCCGCAACATGATGGCGAACGTCGACAAGCTTCCGTTTTTAGGAGACTTGCCCATTTTGGGTGGCTTCTTCCGCTCCAGTCTGTATGACCAAGAAGAGCGTGAGCTCATCATGGTCGTGACCCCGCATTTGGTCGGGCCCATTCCCGCCGGAACCAAACTGCCACCCATGCCTGGGGAAGAGTTAGAAAGCTATGACCCCTCCTTCGGCGAGCTACTGTTCCAGGAGTCCGGACGTTTCGATGCCGGCTTGAGTCGCTAATCATGTTGGCTGTTGCATTAATCGCTACAGACCCCTTGTATGCCAGTTGGTTAGCAGATGTGCTCGGCGATGACTGCGAGCTGCATTGGATTCGCCCCGATGACCCCGAAGATCCCGCGCTAGAGCAGCTGGCTCGGCTGGAGTCGCCAGATGCGATCTTGGTAGAGCCTAATCCCAGCCTGCTCCGAGACGTAGGGCGGGCCATGTCAGCCCTGATGGTGGCTGTGTCAATGGACAGCCCCGGCGATAGCGCGATCAGTTTGGTTCGTGCCGGAGCTGCGGATATCTTCGTGATGGGGCGCGATGATCAGGAAATCCGCCATCGCTTGGACACCTTGTTGCGGAATAAGCTGCAGCAGGCAGGCTCTGATCGTGGAGCGAGTGCGAACACCCGCTCTGCGGACCTGATTACCCTCTTGGGTCCTAGCGGGCTTGGAGATTTGAGTTTTTGCGCGGCGCACATGGCCTTGGCGCTATTGCAACAAGTGCAGCCCGGAGAACGTGTGTTGCTGCTAGATCTGGCGCTGCCTTATGGTGCGGCGCTGGTGCATCTGGATTTGAATCAGAGCTATTCGGTGTTGGACGCGATTAGCGACACCTATCGCTGCGATGCGAATTTGATTGATAGTGCCTTTGCCCGGCATGGGGGCGAGGGCCTGTATGTGCTCAGCCTACCCGAAGATTTGATTGGCCCACCGCCCTTGGGTGAAAAGGAGTTGGGCTCCCTGCTACCGGTTCTGCGCGAGCATTTCCGCCATATCGTCTGTGCCATAGGCCCGCATTGGCCGGTGTCGGTGGCACGCCTGTGTTTGGAAGATGCCACGCACGCGGCTTTGGTGAGCGATGGAGGGATTGTGAGCAGCCGCGCCACCCGCGCCTTGCTCCAGGCTTTGCGCCACGAAGATATACCCCTACAAAGGCTGGGTCTGATTTGCGATTCGGGCCGAGGGATTCAGGCACTAGATGCGCCGAACCTGGCGCGATTGTTGGAACTGCCGCTATGGGTTGAGCTTCGCGGGAGCCCGCAAGCACGCGCGCAGGCCGCCAATCGCGGCGAGCCTTTATTCAAAGTGGCGCCACGCGATGCCAGTGCACGCAGCTTTATGAGCCTTGCAGAGTCGCTGCATCGCGGACGCGGCCCTCAAGCATCCGCCGAGTCTCGGAGCCTGTGGCAACGGCTGACTGGCGCTTGAGGGGCATGGCGTGGCCGAAATTATCACTAACCGCAAACGGGCCGGACAACAGACTGTCAGTCGTCAGTACGTAGAACATAAGGCCCGCCTGCATCGGGCATTGATTGCCCGTCTAGAAACCGACAACTTACGTATCGATGACTGGACCGCAGCGCAGCTGAGGCGCTGGATCTCGACGGAAATTCAAGCTGAAGTTACCCGTGAGCGGCTTGCGGTTAACAGTTCGGAAATGCGCCAGCTGGTGGATGATGTTCAAGATGAACTCATCGGTTTTGGCCCATTACAAGATTTGATCGATGACCCCACCGTGGACGATATCGTGGTCAACGGCCCACAGCGGGTTTTTGTAGAGCGCCGCGGAAAACTGGAGCAAACAGCCGCTGTGTTTGTCGATGATGAGCATGTCCTGCGCATCATCCGCCGCATCTTGGCGCCGATTGGCCGGCGCATAGACGAAAGCACCCCCATGGTCGATGCCCGCCTGCCGGATGGCAGTCGCGTGAATGCCGTCATCGCCCCGGTGGCCTTAGATGGGCCGTGTATTTCGATTCGTAAGTTCCGGGCGAAGCCGTTACTGGTTGATGAGTTGATCCGCTTGGGTACGCTGGATCAGCGCAGTGCGGACTTCTTGCAAGAGGCGGTCGCTGGTCGGCGCAGCATGATCGTGGTTGGTGGTACGGGCACCGGCAAAACCACGATTTTGAATATGCTCTCACGCTGGATCAGTACCAGCGAACGGGTGATTACCGTTGAGGATGCGGCTGAGCTGCGTTTGGAGCACCCGCATGTAGTGCGCATGGAGACTCGCCCCCCAAACTTAGAAGGCGATGGAGAGATCACCGCACGTGATTTAGTTCGCAATGCGCTGCGCATGCGCCCGGATCGCATCGTTCTGGGCGAAGTGCGTTCCAATGAGGTCTTGGACATGCTGCAGGCCATGAACACCGGCCATGAGGGGTCCATGACGACCTTGCACGCAAACTCTCCTCAAGACGCCATTCATCGCTTGGAACTGCTCGCAGGCTTTGCCGGTTTTGCCGGTGATACGGCCAATTTGCATCGGCAAATTGCGTCTGCAATCGATTTGTTGGTCCAGCTTGTGCGTCTGCCTAGTGGCGCTCGGCGTCTGGCTGAGGTGGCTCAAATTACCCACGGCCAGGGTGAGCTCGTTTTGACACCGGTCATTCGATACAACCCCGACACCCAACAATTTGAGGACCTGCGCGCATGATCATGGGCGTCCTGGTGGCCTTATGTACGCTGCTGCTCTTCGCTGCAGGGGCGCTCTTGTGGCGGGCTCGGCAGGTCGAACGTGAGCAAAGCTTTTACCTGGGTCACAGGCTAGGGCAGGACGATGCGCCGCGCAGTATACGCAGCGAGGGCGATGTGCTCACCCGTACGCTGCAGGGTTTCATGCTGCGCGCTGGCATGGCGCCAGAGCAGTTGCCGGGCTGGTTAAGGCCTAGTTTGTTGTGTGCAGCCGTAGGTTTGGCACTGCTGGCATTGCTATTTAGCTGGGTGCTGGCCTTGATGGGCTTGGTCGTTGTGTTGCTGGCTTTGCTGGGTTGGGTGATGGCCAGAGAGGCCTCCCGGCAGAACAAAATGCGCGAGCAGCTGCCGGGTTTTCTGGAGCATATGATGCGTGTGCTCAATGCTGGTAATGCGCTGGAAGAGGCTCTGGCGGTGGCAACGCAAGACTGCCCTGAGCCTCTGGTGCACATCTTCAGCGGGGTGACTCGCCAGGTGCGATTGGGTGCTGCTATTGATGAGACTCTCACCGAGGTGGCCTATCTATCCGGCTTGCGCGAGCTTCAGGTCATGGCGCTGGCCATTCGGATTAATCGGCGTTTTGGCGGAAGCCTGAAACGCATCTTCAAAAGCCTCGTTGGAGCCATCCATCAGCAGGATGCCGCGCGCCGTGAAATGCGAGCGCTCACTGCCGAGACTCGGGTGTCGGCGGTGGTGCTGGCCATTGTTCCCACAGGGATGATGTTGTACATCTTGGCGCAGAACCCAGCCTACTATCTGGAAATGTGGTTTGACCCAGCCGGCCGCAGCTTGCTCTTCATAGCAGGTGTGATGCAGGTGCTCGGTGTGATCATTATTTGGCGCATGCTCCAGCGCGCCGGGCAGGACGAGGGATGAGCCCGGCTTTTTTGGTTGCCGCTGCCGTCGTCTGCTTGCTGGTGGGGCTGGTACTAGGCGTGGTTCTTATCAGCCAACAAATGCAGCGCGAAACGCTGCAGCAGCGCTTTGCCGCAACCTCGGGCTCAGCGCAAGAGAGCGCCGGAGTCTCGGCCTTTTGGGGGCGGCTTGCCAAGCAAGGCCAGCACATTGATCGCCTCTTCGACGAGCACGGCGAAACCGAACGGCTATTGCTGCAAGCAGGCATGCGCAACCCGCGTACGCGGCTTCCCTACTTTGTTGCTCAGGTAGCCCTGCCGCTGCTGGCCATCGTTGGTTGGTCTGCTGCTGTGTTTTTTGGCTTGCTCGACGGCAGCGCCTTAGAGCGTGTGCTGATTGGCTTCGTGCTGCTCACCGTAGCCTTGCTCGCGCCACGTTGGAGCTTACGCCGGCGCGCCAAGCATCGTCAGGCCAAGCTGCGCGGGGAAGTCCCGATGCTGATCCACTTGCTGGCCTTGTTGTTCGATGCTGGTTTGTCCTTACGCCAAGCGCTGCTGACCTTAACCACCGAAGGAGATTTGGTGCTGCCGGAGTCCAGCCAGGAGCTAGCCGCAGTCCTGCGTCAGTTGGAGTCTGGGGCCGAGGTCTCGGAGGTCATCCGTAACACCTCGCAGGCTCTGGAGGTCACGGAACTGTCCAGCGTGCTGTCCGTGCTGCAGCAAGTCGATCGCTATGGGGGAGAGCTGCGAGTCCCCTTGATGGATGTCTTAGAACTCGTGGAGAAGCGACGCGAGCTCAGCCTGCGCGAGCGGGTCAGCGCCTTATCGGGGCGGATGACGGTCGTGATGGTGCTGTTCTTCTTTCCGGCCTTATTGGTATTCGTTGCCGGGCCCGCCTTTTTGGCCATCATGGCGGCTTTGGGAGGAGGAAGTTAATGCGCAGCTCAGTGTCGTTATGTGGGGTCTTGTTGGGGCTGCTGACGGCATGCACCATGGCGCCCCGCAATGTGGAGGATCTGGCCCGACCTGCGCAGCAACGGGTTCTGCACGGCGAATTGGTGCACGACATGCTCGCCCAGGGACGTAGCCATGCGGCCTTGGCTCACTTGGAGGAGTTGCGCCGCCAGCAAGGCAAGCTCACTGCGGATCAGCGTTTGCTGCGGGCCGAGGCTCATTACCGCATCGGTGAACTGGGTGAAGCTTCCGCCGATTACACACAGTTACTGCAAACCACCCTGGCCGGACAGGCCTGGCACGGTCTAGGCCGCATTTATACCCCTACCGATTTGCGCAAGGCCCTGCAGGCCTACAATAACGCCTTGGAACAGCGGCCTACGGACGCTGCCATCCGCAATGACCTCGGGTATGCCTTGCTCTTGGGTGGCCGCGTACTCGACGCCTGCCGACATTTGCGTACGGCGCATGAACTTGACCCCCAGCAGGCACGCATCATTGCCAATTTGTTGCTTTGCGAGGCAGCACTGGGCCGTCATGATGAGGTGGAGCGCATGATGCAGGTTCAGGGCTTCACCCCGGCAGAACGTCAGCAACACCAGCGCCAGTACGAACAATTGCGCGCTACCATGGTCGAACGAAAGGCAGAACTGCTCGCTGCCCCTACAGGAGTCTCCGATGACCCATCTGCTTCTTAAGCCCTTGTGCCTTGCCAGTGTAATGTCCCTTACAGCGGTGAGTGCGGTGTGGGCGCAACGACCCGGTTCGGGTGCTGAAACCCAAGCTTGGTTGGATTTGCAAAAGTCCCAAGATCTCAGTTCAGACCAGGTCATCAGCGGCGAACGGGCGGCGCAAACTTGGAAGCGCTACGTAGAAAGCTTTGGTCGAGAAATCCCCGAAACCTTCCAACGCGACTCCGTCAATAACGCTGGTGGCGGAGGCGGCCAGCGCTGATGCCGCTTCGGCCAAAACAAGGCTGGTCGCACTCGCGGCCTGGGAATCAGCGTGGTGTCGCGGCCATACTGCTGGCGGTGAGCTTGTTGGCGCTGATTACGGCTCTGGGCTTTGCGATTGAGCTGGGCTTGCTCTACTCGGCTCGCGTTGATGCGCGCACCAATGCTGAGCTCGTGGCATTGGATACGGCTTCCGCTGCTGGCGGCTGCGTGAGTCCAGCTGATGCGGACACCCGCTTGCAACTGGCGCAGGCTGCTGCAGCCGCCAGTTTGGCCCGCAATGCCCAGCCCGGTTTGACTCTGGTGAATACTCAAGTCGGAGCCCAACAGCTGCGCGGTGCTCAACGGGTTTTTGTACCCACCTCTGGGGTCAACGCCAATGCGGTCTCTGTGGAGGTTGAACGCCCGCTGCCCCCACAGATCGTCCCCATCCTTCCACGCCAAAATCAAGCTTCTGTTCGCGGTCAAGCACAGGCGGTGCGCTCGCCTCTAGTGACCTTTACTGTGGGCTCATTTCTCGCCAGTGTGGATCCTCCTCAACTCGATTTACTCAACGATATCTTTAGTTCGGCCTTGGGCGGCCCTATCATCGGCGATATTGTGAGTTATCAAGGTTTGGCGGAGAGTTTCATCGATTTGGGTGATCTGGCCGCTGCGGCTAATCAACCCTCGTTACTCGATTTCCTCACCGAATCCATCACCCTGCCGGGCTTTTTGCAGCTGCTGGCAGACACTTTGATCAATGTGGGCGATGCGGCCACCGCGACCCTCATCAATAGTATGGCTGCGGTGGCAGACAACACTCCGGCAAGTACGGTTGCAGAGCTTGCTGGCTTACCTGATGACTTGCCTGAGTCAGCTCAAAATGCCCGGGTCATGACCTTCGACCTAGTCCGCAATGCCGTGGTCCAAGCCAATCCGGTGTTTTCCATCACTCCAGAGGTGGAAATTCCCAACTTGGTAGAGGTCATTGTCGATGTCGCCCTACTGCAGCGGCCCTCTATAGGTATTGGTCCGGTACTCCGTGATGAGGGTGGCTCATTTGTCACCCGCGCCCAAAACCAGCAAGCCAGTTTGGGATTAGATCTGAATTTGAAGGTGGGCACCTTGGACGAAATCGTCGATGTGAGCCTGCCCTTGGTCCTCACCGCAGCCGAGGCTGAAGCCATTTTGGTGGATACCTTTTGCGCCAATGCGGATGACCCGGAAAGCCGCGTGGTGTTGGAAGCAGAGACCCAGATATCGCGACTGCGAATAGACGAGACCCAACCAATACTCTCCTTACAGATCGATAATTTGCCCATTGTTGGCACCGTCGGCGTACAAGTCTTTGCCTCCGGCGAGGCTGTGATTGGCAATGGTGGGCGCCATGGCCCGCATACCTTCACCAGCCCATTCTCTGCGACCGACCCTACTCTCATCGGCGCGAATACCTGGACCGTGCATTCTTCCCTGGGGCAGTCTGTGGCCACTGCCTTGGATACTCTGGTTGAGTCATTGGAGCTACGCCTGGAAGTGGATGTGCCGGTCGTAGGCGGCGTGGCTGAAGGCGTGGTCAATCAGGCCCTAAGCCCAACCCTGACCACACTGTTGGCACAAGTGGAGCCAGCCTTAAGTTCGGTTTTGCGGGGCCTGGACTTGGCTTTACTCAACCCCTTGCTGGGAACACTCGGGATTCATCCCGGAGGGGCCGATATTGTCGTCGTTCAATTTGATGTTCCCCCGCCACAGTTGATTGCCTCAAATTAGCTCGTGCTTGGGCGCTGAGCTTAGGCTGATGCATCGCCCTCTCAGCCTAGGCATACTGCCCTGAGACAGAACACTGATACCGCGCGTGCTTCTTCCTCGCTTTGCCCTCTTATTCGCCGTCATTCCGGGGTTGCTGACGATCTCCCTGGGCTTGGATGCCCGTTGGCGTGGTCGCGACCTGGGCGAGTTGGAGTTGCAGCGTCAACTGCAAGCCGAAGCGCTCACCCAGCTGAGCACCCAAGATTTGGCTCAACTGGGTGGTCGTTTGAGTCTGCGTGGCTTGGAGATTCGAGATCGAGCCGGGCGGATCCTGGCCGCTTGGCAGCAAGTGCCAGGAGTCTTGCGGGGCTGGTGGGGTCAGCCTCAGCGCTGGGTTGAGCCGCGCAGTGGGGCCGAGGTGCACTATTGGCGGGGAGCCAGTCCCAGTGTGGCTTGGCTCTGGGTTGCTTTAGGTGTGGCATGGAGTGCGTTCATGCTCTTGGCCTGGCATCAACTCGCGAAATGGCGGCCAGCGAGGCTATCCACAGCACCAGCCTGGCTGCCGCCGCAGGCCCCACAGGTGGCACCCACATTCCAGTCCGAGTCGGCGTACCAGGATTTGGACGCTGCGGATCTAGCGATGGTCCATGTGGACGACGATGCGCGGGTGCTGGACGCCAACGCGGTGTTTTGCTCCTGGGTGGGGCGCAATTTGAGCACTCTGCGCGGCCAGCGACTCGAGCAGGTGCTGAGCGTATGTGATGGTCAGGGGCGTCGCGTAGAGTCGCCCTGGGACCAGTTAACCATAGGGCAGCTCAGCCGGGAGGAGTGGGGTTTACCCAGCGCGTCTAAAGTGGTTGCCATGCTGCGGGTGCCCGCCGCAGCGCAGGGCTGGCGCTTGGTTCTGGTAGATGTCAGCTCGCGGCATGGGGCCGCGCAGGAACTGGGCCAACGGAGCGCCTTGTTGGGGCATATTCTGGATGTCTTGCCGGTGGGCGTGCTGGTCACCGATACCGATGGCCGGGTGCGGCTGAGCAATCTCACTGCAGAGCGGCTGTTCGCCTGGGCGCCGGGTGAGCTTGAAGGCGAGGAAATTACCAAGCTGATGCCGGTACCCTTCCTAAACCAGCCCGACATCCAGCTACAGGATTATCGAGGGCAAGGGGCTGAAACCGGAACCGCTTTGCCAAAGGTGGTTGGCTGGCGTAAGGATGCCACCACCTTTCCGGTGAATCTCAAGGTTGAGGATTTGGCTGACCATAGCGGTGGGCTGCTGGTCTTGGTTGAAGATCAGACTGAGGCTCTGCAGACCTTGGCCGCTCAGTCGCGCCTGGGCCGACTGTTTGATCAGACTGCTGAAGAGGTACTGATCCTGGATGCCCGCTCCCTCTACGTGCGTGAGGCAAACCGTGGCGCCCAAGAAAACCTAGGTTATACCTTGGCGCAGCTGCGACGGATGACTCTGTTTCACCTGGCGCCAGAGCTGGACGCTGGTCGAACCGACCCCCAGCTGGCGGCGCTGCGTGGTGGTGAACAGCGTGAGCTCCGTCTCAACACCATGTTCAAGCGGCAAGACCATAGTAGTTATCCAGTCGCTTTGAGCCTCACCTGCTCGCGGGAAGAGGAACCCCCGGTACTGATGCTGCTGGCTCACGATGTCACGGCCTTGCGGGCGGCTGAGAACCGCCTCGCATGGATGACGCGCCATGACAGCTTGTCGCGCCTGCCGAATCGCTCGGCGGCTTTAGAGGAACTGGCGCGGGCGGCTCGAGATCATCAGGACTACTGGGTGGGTTTGGTCAGTATTCTGGACTTGGCCCCCATCAACATCCGCGAGGGCTTTGAGCAAGGGGATGTGGTGATCGCCACAGTGGCCGAAAGACTGGTAGAAATTTTCCCGCAAAGCCGTTTTTGCGCGCGTTGGAGTGGGGCTACCTATATGCTGCTTTTCGATACTCTGCCCCCGGCATTGGATGAGGCCCTGACCACTTTGTCGGCGCCGGTTGAAATTGCCTCAGGCTTGATGAAACCCGAGTTGGCTATGGGGGTTGGCCCACTCCACCAACGTGTCGATATGTGCTTATCGACGGCGAATGCCGCATTGGTGGAAATGATTGCTCAGGGTGGGGGGCTGAAAATCGAGCCACCGAGTCGCCCGGCGGTTGCCGAATAAACCGTAGCGCTCGCCATTGGCTTCAGTCAGCGCTTGCGCTCATTCGCGACACCTTGCGCTCGGGCTAGGCGTCCTCTAAGTGCACAGCGAGCAGGTCACACCGGCTACCGTGGAGGACATCGTCTTCAGAGTGGTTAAACCAGCAGGCCATGCCGTGCCGCTCATGTTTGCCAAGCACGATGAGGTCAATGTTCCAATCCTGTACGCACTGCGCGGCCTCGGTCATGAGGCTGCCCTGCACGACGCGGCGGTGATCTGGTGCCACGCCGGCTTTGGCAGCAGCTTGCTCCATGTGCCGTGTGGCCTGCTCTTCCATTTCATCAGCGACCACTAATGGCGTGGCCAACATAGCATCTTCGGCACCGCTCACAGGGACAAACTCCACCACGCGTAATAGGTACAGCTGCGCTTGAAAGTGGTCTCTAGCCTGCATGGCTCGCTGTAGTACGCGCTCGGCGTCCTGGCCCTGGCCGAGTAAACACAACATTTTGTGGTACATCCGCTTGTCTCCTGGCAATGCCTTGGTGCTCAGCTTTCAGTATATCCAGCTGCATCCACTGCACGCCCTAGGCTCAGCCATTCCTCCAGCTCTAAGACTTCGGCACGGCGCCCCGGATCAATGTCTACCTTGGTCCATGTCTCGGGTCGCACTTGGGCACTGAGCGCCTTACGCAAGGTTTTGCGCCTGGCACCGAAGGCAGCGCGAAGTAAGCCATCCAAAGAGCTTGGCAGTGTGGGTTGCGGCTGCCGCGGCTGCACCCGAACCACCTGTGACTGCACTTTGGGAGCCGGGAAAAATGCATGAGGTGGTACATCCAGCAGTAGTTGCATCTGTGCACGCAATTGAGCTGCCACCGACAGGCGCCCCCAAGCTGCGGTGCCGGGGCGGGCGCATAAGCGCTGCACCACTTCTTTTTGCAACATCAGATGCATATCCGCCACAGCCTCACTGGCGCTCAGTAAATGAAAGAGCAGCGGCGTGGAGATGTTGTAGGGCAAGTTGCCGACGATGCGCAAAGGTTGGGGCTGCAGTGCCTGGAAGTCCAGCTTGAGGGCATCTCCGGCATGCAGCTCACAATGGGAACCCCACCAGGACTGTTGCGGTAACGCGGCGATCAGGTCACGGTCAATCTCCACCACCGAGAGCTTGGCACCACTTCTGGCCAGATGTTCGGTCAAAGCGCCACGCCCAGGCCCAATCTCCACGATGTGCTCGCCTTCGCGGGGCGCTACACCCTCGATGATCCGACTGATGATGCCGCTATTGGTGAGAAAGTTTTGGCCGAAGCGCTTGCGCGGAGGTTTATGCATGGCGTGCCTGTGCACAGAGCATTTGCCACGCCAAGGCCTCGGCGTGCTGCAAGCTTCCGGGGTCGGCAATACCCTGCGCGGCAATATCTAGACCCGTACCGTGATCCACGGAGGTGCGAATAAAGGGCAGCCCTAAGGTGACGTTCACCGATTCGCCAAAACCGGCGTATTTCAGTGTGGGTAAACCTTGGTCGTGGTACATCGCCAGGATGGCGTCATAGTGGGCGCTTTTGCGCGGTGTGAAAATGGTGTCTGCCGGCCAGGGCCCACTGACATCTATGCCCAGAGCCTGAGCATCGCGCAGAGCAGGTTGGATTGTTTCAATCTCCTCATGTCCTAACAGTCCGGCTTCACCGGCATGCGGGTTGAGTCCGCAGACGGCGATCCGCGGCCGGTCGATGGCCCAGCGTTTTTGCAGGTCGCCCTGGAGGATCTCCAAGCAGCGCAGCAGGTCTCCCCGCTGAATGGCCTGAGGCACCTGGGTAAGCGGTAAATGTGTAGTGACCAGCGCCACTTTCAGGCTGGAGCAGGCCAGCATCATGACCACGCGCTCTACGCCCGCGGCTGCTGCCAAGAACTCGGTATGACCGCGAAAATCCGCCGCGACCGACGCCAGTGACGATTTTTGCACCGGACCTGTCACTAAGGCTGCCGCCCTGGTTTTTCCCAGTCTCACCACCGCACGTTGCAACGCCGCCAGCTGCATGGGGGCATGTTCAGTCAGGCACTGACCTGGCACCGCTGGCGTCTTCGTCGGTAGTGGGTCCACAAATAGCTGCCCAGCCGCTGTGGGCTGTGGTTGCTGGGGGCAGTCGTCCAGACGAATGTCTAAGCCGAGCCGCTGAGCGGTTTGTAATAACAGTTGCGGGTCCGTGAGCGCGACCCGGCAACCCGGGCTTGGCTGTTGCGCGAGCTTGAGCAAACACTCCAAGCCAATACCGCCGGGCTCGCCAGGCGTATGCAACAAATAGCCCTGAGCCTGCTCCGACATCGCTATGCTGCGCTCAGGGACATGACTGCGCTAGCCACTAAGCGTTGCCAGGGTCGGTTTGGTACTCCACAAAAGCCTCATCCCGAAGGCGGCGCGCCCAGGATTCAAACTCTTCTCCTACCTTGCGGCGAAAAATGGCTTCGCGGACCTGGGCACGGCGCAAATCGTCACTGCGATCACGTTGGCGCCGGTCCAAGACTTCGGCGATATGCCAGCCGAAGCTAGAGCGAAAGACGGGGCTCAGCTCACCTGGTTCTAAGGCATTGAGCGCCTCAGTAAATGCTGGGTCAAAGGTTGCGGTGGGTTGCCAGCCAAGATTGCCACCCTGATTGACCGAACCTGGATCTTCCGAGTTTTCCCTGGCCAGTTCTTCAAAGTCGGCGCCGTCACGAATTTGTTCGCGGACCTCCTCCAGAGCAAGCCGAGTTTGGGTATCGTCGCGCAATGGGTTGGAGCGCATCAAAATGTGGCGTGCCTTGACCTCGTCCACGAGGGCTTGCTCGTTCACGATGCCGCGCTGGTCATCCAGCCGGAATAAATGCCAGCCGCCAGGGCCAGCCAGAGGTTCGCTGACCTCACCCACAGCCAGCTGCGGTGCTACCTGCGCCACAATGCTGGGGAGTTCGGTGCCTTTACGCCAACCCAACTCTCCGCCATCAATGGCGGTTGACGCTGCTGAATTGGCAATGGCCAAGTCGCGGAAGCTTTTACCCTGAGCATGTTCTTCGCGCAGGCTGCGTGCCCGGGCCAAAGCCTCGGCCCGCTCACTGGGGGCCGCATCGTCGGGGACGTTAATCAAAATGTGGGAGAGCTTGTATTCGGTATTGTCATCGGCCAAGCCCAGGCTCAGCGCAGTTTCCACATCGCGTTCGCTGACCACGACCCGGCTTTCGACCTCTCGGCTGCGCAGGCGATTCAAAATCAGGTCTTCACGAACTTGCCGGCGGAGCTCCAGGTAACTCAAACCCTCATCACGCAGTGCACGAGCGAAGGCGTTCAGGCTGAGGTTGTTGCGCGCTGCTAAGCGTCGCATCGCTTGGTCGAGCTCGTCTTCGGTGACGTCCATGCCGGCTTGCGCGGCACGCTGCAACTGCACGCGGTTGAGGATCATCCGGTCGAGTAACTGTCGCTCGATGTTATCCAGTGGCGGCAGGGGATTGCCTTGAGCCTCGTATTGACGGGCCAAGGTGTCGTAGGTGCTGCGCAACTCGCTGGCCAAAATCACGTCATCGTTGACCTTTGCAACGATGTAATCCACAGGCCGTCCTTCGGCCCACGCCAGGGGCGTGGCACACATCATCAGGACTAGCAAAACTAAACGCATCATGTATTCACTCAAAAGCTCAAGGCTTCGCTGTTAAACAGCTCGCCAAAACCGCGGCCAAAGTTGCCCAGCCCTTGGAAGGCCAGTTGGACAAAGACCCCGGTGTCAAAATTTTCCGCTGAACCATTTACAAAACGGCGCAACCCAACTGTCGCGCCCCAACAACAGCTTTGATACGACAAACCCGCTAAGGTTTCCAGGCTGCGGGATTCGTCGATAGCCCAGGTCCAGCGAGCTGCCCCGGTCCAGCGACCGCCCAATGGCCATACGGCCAAGGCATCGACTTGCTCGAACAGCTCACGCCGGAAACGATACGCCAGTTGCACCCGGCGCTGGCCTTGGCCGATGAAACGGCCGCCGATGTTCAAGGCGTCGAAACGCGACTCCTGGGTATTGTACTGCCCCGAGGCCCGTCCTCGAATCCCGTTGGCAGCATCCATGTCTACCTCGAATAGCCAATCGGAGCTACCAGCCTCGCTGCTGTTGCCCTGTGGCAAGCTGACGCGGCTGTCGCTGAGGCGGAGTTGTAAGCCCAGCCGGAGTCGCGCCCGACGTATTCCGCTCACCGGGTCCAGCAGCATGCTTTCTACGGATGGGATCAGGCTGTTCTCGTCACTAATGCGGTCAATGCCGGAAAAGCGGTTGCCCAAACGTAGCTGGTCCAGAGTGAAGTCGGGCAGGCTGGTGTCAAAGAGCGGTAGTTCGGATTGATCGCGAAAGGGGGTGTAGATGTAATCCAGTCGAGGGCGCAGGGATTGCACTAGCCCACTTTGCAGCCGCCGACGCAAGTCCATTTGTACCCCCGCGCGCACGGTAGGCAGTTCACGATCCTGGGTGGGTGCATCGCTAAGATCGTAGCGGGTGGCGCGCCATGCATATTGAGCGTCAGCCTGCCAACCAGGCCCTTGCTGTTGCCAGCGCAGACGGGCGTTGAGGTCGAGTCGATTCGTGGTTGAGTCGCTACCATCACTGAAGCGCACCATCTCCATCCTGAGTCCAGGCTGGAGCCCGTACCAGGGCTCAGGGCTGAGATAGTCCAGGCTGAGCTCTGGTTCGCGAGCAAACACATTAGAGCTAATGGCGGGGTCCAGAATCTGGAAGTCTAAGGTCCGGGCTCGGGCCCTGACTCCCGGAGCCGGGCGCCAACTTAACTCCACGCGCTGTTCTAAGACATTGGTGGCCGAGTCACCGCCCTCAAGCCCGAGATCGCGGAGGAAATCGATATCACTGACGCGGGCCCAGTCGATCTCAGCTCGACTAGTGCTTCCCAGTCGGGCTCCGAGTTCTGCCTCAACATGGGTGCGGCCCAGCCCATTGCGGCTGTCTTCATCTAGGTGACGAATGTTGAGCTGTGCTTGCCCACGTGACCACAATCCGCGCGCCTGCCCGCCCAGCACCAGGCCGCGCTCACTCAAGTATTCCGGCGCCAATGTCAGGTCGGCCTGTGGATGGAGATTGATGTAGAGCGGCCATCGGGTGAAAAAGCCTGTGGCATCGCTGGTTCCCACTTGCGGGAACAGCAGGCCAGTCTGCCGCTCGGGGCTGACCGGAAATTGAAACCAGGGTAAGTACAACAAAGGGACGCGGAAAAATTTCAGGCGGATATTGCGCGCGGTGCCTCGGCCTTTCTCGCGGTCAATGCGTATTTCCCGGCCTTCAATCGCCCAGGCGGGATCTTCCCCTGCGCAGGTGGAGTAGGCCACATCCTGTAGCTTCAGCCCATTGGGGTCGATGGCCATATGTCCGGCCTCGCCGCGGGCGCCATCGGCTAACAAAAACTGCGTATCCACAAAGTCCACGGCATTGGTGTCCAGCGCAATTTCGGCTTGTGCGGCCTCCACGGCTGCATCCTGACTGCGAAATTGCAGCGGGCTATCAATCCAGGCATACCGGCGTGGATGGTCATAGCGAATGCTCTCGCTACGTAGCTCCTGGTCGGCAAAACGCAGCCGTACACCGCCGTCCAGGAAGGACTCGCCATAAGCATCTAAGTCGGCTCGTCCAGCTTCCAGCCTGAGCGTATCCGCCGAGATGTCAGAGGGGTCCAGAGGGTCGAGCAGGCCACCCGGGGCCGGACACACTTGCGCAGCAGCCGGAGCGCAAACTCCCGCGCATAACACTCCAATTGCGTAAACTGCGGCGGCTTTTCCCAATCTAAACCAAATCCGTGGACGAATCCGACAGCGCGGGCGGACGGATGCAGGCGATGATGCAATGGCTGGCGACGGTACTACCCGATGCGGAAGCGCCTCAGTCGGCCTCCAGCGACGCCAGTTTTCGCCGCTATTTTCGCACGCATTGCCAAAAGCAATCTCATATTGTGATGGATGCGCCTCCAGAGCATGAGGATTGCCAGCCCTTTGTGCATGTTGCGGACTGGATGCAGGCCTTGCAATTGCCCGGCCCCCGAGTTCGTGAGCGGGATCTGCGACAAGGTTTTTTACTGCTTTCGGACCTCGGCCAGCAGACCTTGCTGGATCATATTCAGGCGGCGCATTACCCGCCTCTCAAGGCAGCCGAACTGGCACTGGAGGAGCTTAAGCACTGGCATTTGGCCGACCAGAGGCAGCCGCTTTCGGTGCCGAACTACGCCGACGATATGCTGCGTCGCGAACTGGAGCTTTTCCCGGAATGGTATGTGCGCCAGGCCTGTAAAGCCCCTTGGAGCGCAGAAGATCAGCGGGGTTGGGAGAGGCTTTGTACCTGGCTCATCGAGCACATTCAAAGCCACCCAACCACCTTAGTGCACCGCGATTTTCATAGCCGTAACTTGATGCCGCAGGATGACGGCCGATTGGCGATCATTGACTTTCAGGATGCTGTGCGGGGTTCGCTGTGCTACGACCTGATCTCGATTACCCGCGACTGCTACTGGGATTTGTCTGGCGCAGACTATGCGCAATGTTTGCGCCAGTACCACGCTTTTGCCAGTGCATCAGGCCTGCTTTCAGAGGATTGGCCTTTTACGCGCTTTGCCATGGCGTGTGATTTGATGGCCTTGCAGCGTCACCTCAAGGTGGCCGGGATTTTTGTACGCCTGTATCTGCGCGACGGTAAGGCGGGTTACCTGCAGGATATTCCGCGCACCATGCAGTATGTTCGCCAGGTGTGCCGCCGCCACGCTACCCATTCCGCTGTGGCCTGGTTGCACCAAAGCCTGCCGCTGTGGACTCCACGGCTTAGCTTATGAGGATCATGGTGCTGGCTGCTGGTCGCGGCTCCAGGTTGGCGCCGCTGACCGATGTCTGCCCCAAGCCCTTGCTGGATGTCGGCGGCTGTAGCCTGCTGCAGCGGGTATTGCTGCAAGCGCAGGCTGCCGATTTTTCTGCAGCGGTGATCAACGTCTCCTGGCTGGGAGAGCAGATTCGCCAAGCCGTCGCAGATTGGCCCTTGGCCATGCCTGTGGAGTTTAGCCTGGAGCTGGAACAGCGATTGGAGACCGGCGGAGGCATCCGCCAGGCTTTGCCATTGTTGGGCGATGGATTATTTGCAGTGGTTAACGCGGATGTACTGACTGACTTTGCGTTGCAGCGCTTAATCCAATCTGCCGGCAACTGGAAGGAAGGTGACTTGGCCCATCTGGTCTTAGTGCCCAACCCCGCCCATCATCCTCAAGGAGATTTTGGATTGACCGATGGGCGCGTCAGCAACCAGCGTGATTACACCTTTGCCGGCATGAGCGTGTTACATCCGTCTTTGTTTGCAAATGCCCCTGAAGAGAAGGCCTTCGCACTGGCGCCTTTGCTTCGCGAGGCTATTGACGCTGGACGGGTCAGCGGGGAGCTGCACACTGGCTACTGGAATGATGTGGGCACTCCGCAGCGGCTGGACGCCGCGCGCTTAGCGGTCGCGTCGCTCCACTCCCTGATCTCCAGCCACCAATAAAACATCGGCAGGGCGTGCGGCGAACAGGCCGCAGCTGATGACTCCGGTGATTTGATTGATTTCGCGCTCTAGTGCCAAGGGGTCAGAGATGCGCAGGCCGCGCAGGTCGATAATGAGTCCCCCATTATCGGTGACCACGCCTTCCCGCCACTCGGGCAAACCGCCCAGCCCCACCAAAGCTCGGCCCACTAAGGAGCGTGCCATCGGCAGCACCTCGACGGGCACGCCAAAATCCCCGAGCACTGGCACGCATTTGCTTTGGTCGACGATGCACACAAAGCGGTCGCTCGCAGCGGCAACAATTTTTTCGCGGGTTAATGCACCCCCGCCGCCCTTGATCAGGCGCCGGTGAGGGTCGCATTCGTCGGCTCCATCGACATAGAGGGGGATGGGCCCCACGCTGTTGAGGTCGAATACCTCGATGCCGGCCTCACGTAGCTTTTTGGTGGAGGCTTCCGAGCTACTCACGGCGCCCTCAATACGACCCTTTAGCTTGGCCAAGCCCTCAATGAAGTAATTCACGGTGGAGCCGGTGCCAACGCCCACAACCATATCGCTTTCTACATATTCCAGTGCCGCCTCGGCGGCAGCTTGTTTGCGTTGGTCTTGAGTAGTCATCGAATGCGTGGGCAGAGCAGTAAACGAGGGCACCTATTGTTACAGAGATTGCCAGCCATGGGAGCGTGTGGGCGGCATTGTCGAAGACACAAGCTCAGGCAGCCTCAGGGCGAGGACCGAAAAGCGCAGTGCCAATACGCACCATAGTGCTGCCCGCAGCAATGGCGGCCTCTAAATCTCCTGACATGCCCATGGACAGGGTGTCGCAGGTGCCAGGTAGCTGCTGCAGCAGCTTCTCCACCTTGGCGAATTGCTGTTGCTGTATGGCTGGGTCGGTTTGTGGTGGGGGCAGCGTCATCAGTCCGCGTAAACGCAGGCCGGGAAGGTCCTGAATAGCTTGGGCAAGAGCGATGGCCTCAGTGGCGTCCAGCCCGCTTTTGCTCGCCTCGCCTTCCAGATTCACCTGAATACACACCTGTAAAGGCGCCATGTCCGAAGGTCTTTGTGCTGACAGACGCTGGGCAATCTTGAGGCCGCAAAGCGTATGGCACCAGGCGAAGTGTTCGGCGACAGCTCGGGTTTTGTTGCTCTGCAGTGGCCCGATGTGATGCCAAACCACATCATTGGGTAGCTCGGGCATCTTGCTTAAAGCTTCCTGCACATAATTTTCGCCAAAATCGCGCTGGCCTAGCTGATAGTGAGCGCGAATGGCGCTGACCGGCTGCTTTTTACTCACTGCTAGCAAGGTGACGCTATCAAGGCTGCGCTTGGCAGCCGCGCAGGCTGCTGCTATTTGCTCAAGCACGGCATGCCGCTTGCTGGCATGCTCTGCAGTCGCTAGCGTTGCGTTGCTGTTCTGGCTCAACATCTTGCTACGGAGACCTTTGAATTCATGGATATTGCGCAATTATTAACTTTCGGCGTTAAGCAAGGGGCCTCAGACCTGCACTTGTCTGCCGGTGTTGAGCCCATGATTCGCGTGGACGGGGACATGCGTCGCATTAACTTGCCGGTGCTGGAGCATAAAGAAGTGCATGACATGCTCTACGACATCATGAATGACCGGCAGCGAAAGGCTTATGACGAGCATTTTGAAACGGACTTCTCTTTTGAAATTCCAGGAGTGGCACGGTTCCGGGTCAACGCCTTTAACCAAAACCGGGGTGCTGGCGGCGTATTCCGCACCATTCCCTCCAAGATTTTGACTTTGGAGGAGCTCAACGCGCCCAAAATCTTTGAGCAAATCGCGAACACCCCGCGCGGCATCGTGCTGGTCACAGGTCCTACCGGGTCGGGTAAGTCGACCACCTTGGCGGCCATGATCAACTACGTGAACGAAAACCACTATGCCCATGTGCTCACGGTGGAAGACCCCATCGAATTTGTGCACACCAGCAAGCGCTGTTTGATCAACCAGCGTGAGGTCCACCGCGACACACTCGGTTTTAATGAGGCTTTGCGGAGTGCTTTGCGGGAAGATCCGGACGTCATCCTGGTGGGTGAGATGCGCGACCTGGAAACCATCCGCCTCGCATTATCTGCGGCGGAAACCGGACATTTGGTTTTTGGCACCCTACACACGTCTAGCGCTGCCAAAACCATCGACCGTGTGGTGGACGTGTTCCCCGCCGCTGAAAAAGAAATGGTCCGCTCCATGCTCTCGGAGTCCTTGCGCGCCGTCATCTCCCAAACCTTGTTGAAAAAGGTGGGCGGCGGACGCGTCGCAGCGCATGAAATCATGCTCGGCAACCCGGCCATCCGAAACCTGATTCGCGAGAACAAAGTGGCGCAGATGTACTCGGCCATTCAAACCGGGCAGCGCGATGGAATGCAAACCTTGGATCAAAACCTGCAAGACCTTGTTCGGCGCGGCGTAGTCACCAAAGACATGGCCCGCCTCAAAGCGGCCAACAAGGCCGATTTCCTTTAATCTGAAAGCCGTTGCTTTAGGGGCCTGTAATGCAAAGAGAAGCCGCTATCCGTCTGATTCAGCAGTTGCTGAAGGTGATGAAGGATCGCAACGCCTCGGATTTGTTCATTACCAAGGGCTTTCCGCCGGCCATGAAAATCGACGGGCAAATGACGCCGGTGATGGACAAGGCCTTGAGCGCAGAACAAACCGCGGCCTTGGTTCGTGGTCTGATGAACGACCGCCAGCTCAAAACCTTTGAAGAGTCTAACGAATGCAACTTCGCCATCTCTCCAGAGGGCGTGGGCCGCTTTCGTGTGAATGCCTTCGTACAGCAGGGCTACGCTGGCGCTGTACTGCGCACCATTGAGACCGAGATACCCGACTTCAACAAACTGCAGCTCCCTGCGGTTTTGGGTCAGGTTGTGATGGAAAAGCGGGGTCTGATCCTCATGGTGGGCGGGACCGGCTCGGGGAAGTCCACCTCCTTGGCTGCGATGTTGGGCCTGCGTAATAAGCAAAGCCGCGGGCACATCATCACCATTGAAGATCCGGTGGAGTATGTGCACCCGCATGACGGTTGTATCGTCACCCAACGGGAAGTGGGAGTGGATACCGAGTCCTGGGATGCGGCGCTCAAAAACACGCTGAGACAAGCCCCAGATGTGATCCTTATCGGGGAAATTCGCAGCAAAGAAACCATGGAGCACGCGATTAATTTTGCCGAGACTGGGCACCTGACGTTGGCCACCTTGCACGCCAACAGCTCCAACCAAGCTTTGGATCGGATTATCAATTTCTTCTCCGAAGAAAAGCGTGAGCAGTTGCTCATGGACCTGTCATTGAACCTTAAGTCCATCATTTCTCAGCGCTTGTTGCGTCGTGAAGATGGTGGCCGAGTCGCGGCAGTGGAGGTGCTGCTGAACTCGCCACTGGTCTCCGACCTCATTTTTAAAGGCGAGGTTGGCAAGATTAAGGAGGTGATGACTCGCTCCGCCGAGCAGGGCATGCAGACCTTCGACATGGCGCTATTCAGGCTTTTCGAGGAGGGCAAGATCTCCTATGAAGAGGCCATGCGGAATGCGGACTCCAAAAATGAGTTGCGGCTGCGTATCAAGCTGGAATCCCAGCGCGCATCGTCCAGCATGCATGATGATGAAACAGTTGGGAAAATGGCTTTACTTGATGATGACGACGCTTACGGTGGCAGTCAGCGCCGGGCACCTTAAGCGACTAGTGAGGAATAGGGCCACCGTGAGTCTGCCGCGGCTTGGTTGCAAGCAGCCGTCGATGCAATGGGGCCTGGGCCGCCAACGGGGCGTATAAACCATGCAAAAAATACTGCCTTATCTACGCTTGGCCTTGGAGAAAGAGGCCTCCGACATCTACTTCACCGTGGACGCGCCGGCCCAGATCAAAGTGCACGGAAATTTCTTCGCCGTGGGGAAAACAGCATTCACCGCCAGCACCCTGCGCGAGCTGATTTATTCCGTACTCACCGACGACCAACAAACAGAGCTGGAGCGTGAGCGCGAGCTGGACTTCGCTACCGAGGCCGGCGGTCTGGGCCGCTTTAGGGTGAACGTGTTTTTCCAGCGCGGCGAAGTGGCCATGGTAATGCGCCTGGTCAACTCAGAGGTGCCGCAGCTAGAGGAGCTGGGCTTGCCCAAGGTGTTGTCGGAATTGGTGCTCAACAAGCGGGGCTTGTTGTTACTGGTGGGGGCAACTGGCAGCGGGAAAAGCACGACTCTGGCGTCCATGATTCGCCACCGCAACGAAAATGCCCACGGTCATATCCTGACCATTGAAGACCCCATCGAGTATTTACACCCCAATCTGCGTTCTATCGTGAACCAGCGTGAGCTGGGCAGTGACACGCTGTCCTATGCGCGCGCTTTGCGCAGCGCCTTGCGGGAAGCTCCGGACGTCATCTTGATTGGGGAAATTCGCGACCGCTCGACCATGGAGTCGGCCATCCAGCTCGCGGGAACCGGGCACCTGTGCCTGTCCACCCTCCATGCCAATAATGCCTATCAGGCGCTACAGCGGATCATCAACCTGTTTCCGCATGACATGCGCGCTCAGCTGTATTTAGACCTGTCTATCAACCTGCGTGGGATTGCCTCGCAACGACTGGTCAGAACAGAGGATGGCAAACGTTGTGCTGCGATTGAGGTCATGCTGAATACGCCTTTTATTGCCGACCTCATCAGCAAGGGTAAGGTGGATGAGGTGCGCGAGGCCATGGCACAAAGCTCCGACGGCAAAATGCAGACCTTTGACGATTCCTTGTTGGCCTTATTCCGCGAGGGGCGTATTAGCAAAGAAGAAGCCCTTGCCAACGCCGACTCCCCCGCGAACCTCGAAACGCGTATTGCCTTCGGCTAAGGCTCTGGGAACCCCTCAAGAGGGGCGCGCCCAGAACATCGGTGAAGCAACACTCAGAGGGAGTGTTTAGGCCGCGTCGCGCCTATCGTCGTCCTCGGCTACCGCCGAATCGTCGACCACTTCCGCATGACCCTCCAGGGCCTCGGGCAGGCGGAAGCCAGCGACGGACTCACGGAGCTGCTCGGCCAATTGGCTGAGCTCTCGCGTACCACGCGCCGTTTCTCCTGCGGTGTTGCTGGTTTGCGTGGCCAAGCTGGCCACCACCTCAATCTCGCTGTTAATGGTCTGGGTAGAAGCCAGCTGTCGGCTGGTTTCAGAGGTGATCCGCTGCACCAGCGCTTCCAGGTCGTGAGCGAAGGCCTCCACTTTTTCCAGGGCCTGTCCCGCCTCTTCGGCCGAGCTTGCACCGAGCACCACGTTATTCGTGGACCGCTCCATGGAGATGATGGCCTCATTGGTGTCGGCCTGAATGGTCTTCACTAGACCCTCAATCTGCCGGGTAGCATCCGCAGCGCGCTCCGCCAAACGTTGCACCTCGTCGGCCACCACCGCGAACCCGCGGCCGGCTTCGCCCGCCATGGCCGCTTGAATGGCGGCGTTCAGAGCGAGGGTGTTGGTTTGCTCCGCAATATCATTAATGAATTCGATGATATTGCCGATCTCTTGGGATGATTCACCCAGACGCTTAATGCGCTTGGAGGTGTCCTGAATCTGTTCACGCAGAGCTTCCATGCTGTCGATGGAGCGGCGCACGGTTTCACCACCGCTCTTTGCGGTTTGCAAAGAGAGCTCGGATTGCTGGGCCAAGGTTTGGGCTTCGCTGGCCATGTCCTGCACCCCCACGTTCAATGCCTCAATGGAGCTGGCCGCGGCGTTAACCCGTTCGGTCTGCTCGGCGGCGGCGCTGTTCAAAGAGTCTGAGCGCTCTAGCGTTGTGGAGGCTGCCTGCGAGACCTGCTGCGCCGAACTCTGAATGGTGCCCACCAGATTGCGCAAGGTTTCGATAGTGAAGTTAATGGAGTCAGCGATGGCGCCGGTGAAGTCTTCGGTCACCGTCGCGTTCAGAGTGAGATCGCCATCGGCCAAGTCAGAAATTTCATCCAACAAGCGCAAAATAGCTTCCTGCTGCGCTTTTTCCGAACGCTCCGCCAACACTGAGCGGCGTCTGGCGCTCACGAGGAACAGCACCACGAATAAGGCCAACAAGCCCACTGTGGCCGCGCCCAAGTAATAAATTGCCATGGGCGGAACAGGCCGCGCGTTGGCATAGGCTGTGAGCTCGTCTTCTAGAGCAATGGCCGCACTGGTCACAGCTGTTCCCAGCTGGGCCAAGGAGGCTGCAGCCGCCTGCGTCTCTGCCAAGCGAGGGGCTTGGCGTAACAAGCCAGAGAGCAGCTGCTCCAACTTGGCCATCGACTGCGGCAGCTCACCGCTAGTAGAGGCGCCGGTTCGCTCCAGTTCACTGAGAAGCTCGCGCAGGGTGCCATTCATCTCTCGAATGGTGACATCGGCATCGCGGCCAGCGCCGAGAATGCGTAGGGCATCAGCGCGCAAAGACTCGAGCCCGACTTGGACTCGGGAGTAGGCAAGTAGCCGCCCCGTGTTCTGACTAGATTGGCGGAGCTCGGCCTGTGCGTCGCGGGCCTGTTCCTGAGCCGAGGCGGCGGTTTTGCGGAGCTCGAAAATACTGCGCTCGGCCAAGTTGAACATGCCGCGGGCATCCAGAATCTGGTTGATGCTGTCATCCAGCGGATACCAGGCGTCATTCAGAGTTTGCAGCAGCGGCTGTGTGCTTTCCGGAACCGGTGGCAGTTCAATCAGCTCATCGCCGTTTTCCAACAGGAAAAGATTATCCAGGGCGTTGGCCTGAGCACCTTCCAAGGCCCGAAAGTCTGGAATGAGGCCACGCGAGGCGTTATCACCGATCTGGCCCAAAGCCTGAACCTGGTTTTGCAGGTTGCGCGTCAGGTTCTGCCACTCGCGATCTTCCGCGGCCGCTTTTTCCAAGTAAAAATATGAGCCTAATGTGGCGGCCAAGGCCAGTGCGGCCAGGACCAGCAAAACCAGCTCACGCCGGCTTCCGACCTTCTTGTTCGCAGCTGCCATGTTGTCCTCGTATCCCCTGAAGAGAGGTCTGCGCAGCCTGGACGCATCTCCTCATTCAGGCTGCAAAAGCGGTGCTCCGCTGGCTCTCCGGCCAGCTTACGCGATGTTAAGCGTTACGCAAGGCGGCGCGTAAGCGCTCGGATAAGTCGGCTGGCTTGAAGGGCTTAACGATGTAGTCGCTAGCCCCTTGGCGCTTTGCCCAGAGCTTGTCGGTGTCCTGCGACTTGCTCGAGCAAACAATAATCGGTACGTCCTTGGTGGCCGGGTCTCGGGTCAAGGTTCGGGTAGCCTGAAAGCCGTTCATCCCAGGCATGACCACGTCCATCACGATCACATCTGGTTTTTGGGCTTTGGCTTTAGCTATGGCGTCGTCTCCGGAGGTGGCTTCCATAATTTGGTAGCCCTCGCTCTCCAGGTGCTGGCGCAGTCGCAGCAACTCGGTGGGCGAGTCATCAACGATCAATACGCGAGGCATGTGTGCTCCCTACAGGTGGTCCTTCCCGCCGCAGGTCCCGCGGCCGGACTCGAGTGTACCCGGCGCGCGGGCTTATTGCGAAAAAATTTGTAATTCATCGTCGATGATGACCCCTAGGCAGCGTCCCTGCAACGGCAGTTCGGCGTAAGGGCTATTGCGGGTTGCGCTGAACCACTCACGGCTTTGTCCGCCCGGGGGGCGATACTCTGGAGCAAACAAAAGCTGCATATGGGTTGGCACGCCAGCGATGTCTGCGGGGTTCAAACTGGCGGCACGCAGGCGTGTGGCCAGGTCGAGTTCGCCGAGCTCAGGCGCATGCCAGAGCAAGCTTAAGAAGCTGTCGAAGCTGCTGTGCCCCTTGGGAGTGCTCGCTAGGGGTTGTTGATATTGATCTGCAGGCTGCGGGCGGTGATCCGAGCAGATGGCATCAATGGTTCCATCGGCGAGGCCTTCAAGCAGTGCCTGACGGTCAGGCTCAGAGCGCAGGGGCGGCTCCAAAAGCCCACGGTTTCCAAAACCCTCTAAAGCCGCGCTTGTCAGTAACAGGTGAGCCAAGCTCACATCCGCTGTCAGTGGGAGGCCGCGGCTTTTCGCCCAGCGTACCCAGGCTACACCGGCCGCACTGGATAGTCGGGCCACGTGCAGGGGGCATCCAGTGTCTTCCACTAAGGACAACAAAATGCCCAGCGCTGCAGTTTCCGCGGCAACTGGAATGCCCGCCAACCCGTAGGCACTGGCCTCCGGGCTTTGCGCAACGATACCTTGGTCCAGGCCTGGTAACACCGGACGCAAGTGCACCCGCATGTTCAGGCCAGCTGCATAGCGCAAGGCGTTGCGTAGGACGGCGACTTCGGGCAGAGGACGCAGGCCTTGGCTGAGGCCATTCACGCCACTGCGGCGCAAACTGTCCATGTTGCTCAGCGATTGCCCCTGCAGACCATCGGTCAGTGCCCCTAATAAGCGGAGTTCGGCACCATTGGCGCCTGCAGCGCGCCGTTCAATCCACTCGATGACGGCGCCCTGGTCCACGACAGGTTGGCAGTCCGGGTTGAGGAGTACCGTTTGAAAGCCGCCGCGGCGGGCAGCACGGAGTTCGCTGGCAATACTGGCGGGGTGTGGTGGTCCGGGCTCGCCGAGATTGCAGCTCAGGTCCACCAGGCCTGGGACTAACACAAGGTCTGCCGGTGAGAACTCGCTAGGCCAGCTCTGTCCGGACGCCAGTTTGACTTGGCTCCAGTCCGGTGCGGCGTGTTCGGGCAGGCCCAGCTGCAGTCCTGACCAATCCCTAGGTAGGCCGCTCATGCTGATGCTCCGAGGATTTCTTCCATCACCGCCATGCGCACCAACACGCCGTTGCGGACCTGTTCTAGGATCAGCGAACGCTCACCGTCAGCCACACTGGATGAAATTTCTACTCCACGGTTGATCGGGCCCGGGTGCAATACCCAGGCGCCGGGCTGCGCCAAATCCAGTCGTGCTGGCGTCAGCCCATAACGCGTATAAAACTCGCTCGCGCCCGGGAGTAAGGGGCCGCGCATGCGTTCTTTTTGCAGGCGCAACGCAACAACCGCGTGGCTGCCGGGCAAGCAGGCATCCAGGTCGGAGCTCATGCGTATGGCGGGGTCTTGCGGGGCTTCGGGGAGCAAGGTGGGCGGAGCCACTAGACGGATGTCCATGCAGCCTAAAATGCGTAAGGCGCGCACCAAAGAGCGAGCAACGCGCGAGTGCAAAATATCACCCACGATGGTGATGCTGGACGCGCCAAAATCAAAACCATGCTGCCATAGCGTGAAAGTGTCGAGTAAGGCCTGAGTGGGGTGTGCATGCCAGCCGTCGCCGGCGTTCAGAACGCTAGCCCGTCCACCCAGTGCCTGGGCCACGCAGCTAGCCGCCCCACTATCGCCGTGGCGCACCACGAACAGGTCCATGTCCATGGCTTCCAAGGTGAGCAGCGTGTCGCGCAGGGTCTCGCCTTTTTTGGTGGAGCTGGTGCGAACGTCCAAGTTCAGCACGGTAGCGTCGAGGCGGCGTGCTGCTAGTTCAAAGGCGGAGCGAGTACGGGTGCTGTCCTCGAAAAACAGCGTGCCTACGGTGCGCCCGCGCAGACTCAGATTGCCGCGAATCTGGTCGGGAGCATGGAGATAAGCTTGAGCGCGTTGAAAGAGTTGCTGCATCCAGGCCGCATCGACCCCGCGCAGATCAAGCAAATGGCGCAGACGTCCGTTGGCGTCGCGCTCGGCGACAGGGCTGCGCGTATCCAGAGCTGGGTTCATCGACCGTCGGTGTAAAACTGTTGCAAAAGGGCCGCGGCGGCAAGGCTGTCTTCGTCACCTGGGCGCACCCGGTTTGATTTCAAGCCGGCTGCGCGGGCGTCTCTGAGTTCGCCAGCCGCCGACCGCGAACTCAAGCTTTCATCCACCCAGTGTACAGGCAGTGCATAGCGTTGCTGTAACTCTAGTGCAAAGCGGCGAATAGCAGAGAGTAAGGCCTCATTACCCGCCGATTGTGGCGGCATGCCGACGATGAATTCGGCAGGTTGCCACTCACGAACCACACGGCTGACGGCGTCCCATCCCGCTTTGTCTCGCGGAGGCGGGAGCATGGGCAAAGCCCTCGCCGTGCCAGTGAGGCTATTCCCAACGGCAACGCCAACGCGGGCTAGACCGTAGTCAAAGCCCAGTGTGACTCTCATGCGTGGCCAATATGAGGGTCGAGGTTGACCGCATTGACGCCCAATTTTCCCGTCGCCCGTGACCAGCGCAGCTCGATGTCGGTGTCGAAGACAATGCTTTCGTCGACGGCTGTGGACAGCCAAGCATTTTCTCCCATCTCCCGTTCCAATTGACCGCTATCCCAGCCGGCATAGCCCAGCGTGACCAAAAACTGCCTAGGCCCTTCGCCGCGCCCAATGGCCGCCAGAATGTCGCGTGAGCTGGTGAGGCTTAATGAATCACTGAGGGCCACAGTCGACTCCCAGCGGCTGGCGTCGCGGTGGAGTACAAAGCCGCGCTCCGTACTGACCGGGCCACCCCAATACACGGGAATCTCCAAGCCATCGATGGCCTGATGATCGAGCTCCAAGTGATCGAGCATGTCGCTCAGGCTCAGCTCTAGGGTGCGGTTGATCACCAGTCCCAGAGCACCTTCGTCGTTGTGTTCGCAAAGTAGGGTCACGGTGCGCTCAAAAGGCGTATCCGCCAAGTTGGGCAGGGCGATGAGGAGGTTGTTGCGCAGGGCCATGTTTGACATGAAAACAGTATCCCGTGTCAGTCCTTGGCAGGCAAGGTGGATGTGGGTGCCGGCATGCGCTCCAGAACCTGAGCGGCTAATAATCCCGTCAATAGACCGCTGATCACGGCTGCCGCGCCGAGCACGGGCAACAGGCTGAGCAGCCCGGGGTGGGGAATAAACCAAACATAGGCCAACCAGAATTGGCCTTGAATATGTGCCAGCGCAGCCAGCACACTCATACCCACAGGGCCGGGGGCCAGGCGTGGCAGCCAAGTCATACAGGCGTAGGCCACCGCTAAGACGCTCAGCGCAGATAAAGAGCCGGCCAGGCTCAGCCAAAACGTCGGACCGAACAGTGTGCCCAGAACTAAAGCAGAGAGTAAGACGCGCAGGGCGGTGACCCAGCAGGCAGCCTGCCAACCATGCCGGCACAGCACAATCAGCGTGATCACATTGGCCAGCCCCGGCTTAATACCGGGCACAGGACTGGGCAAGCTCGCTTCCAGCACGTGAATGGCCGCTGCGAGCGCCGCATAACGCGCCCAGCGCACATCGCGATCATGCAGTGGCATGCTGGGCTTAGCCATGGAAGAGGGCATTATCAGAGTGAGTCACTGTCAGTAGTGCAAGGCGTCCACGGCCGCATCAGAGCGCGCGGCGGGTAGGACCTGCACGCTGATCCGGTTGGGTACACAGGCCGTGGTTTCGCCGCCATGGTCCAAATGCCCGCTGCGGACACACACCTTGCCTTTGCAGGGTGAGTCAAGAAAGCGGATGCCACCGGATTCGATACGCAGCCGGCTCACTCCCAAAGCTCCCTCCACCTGTAACTCCCGAGGCTCGTCCAAGGGCCACTCTTGAGTTTGGGTAGGGGTTTGAATACGCACCCGGCTGCCGGCAACGTTGGGTGTCCAATAACGCGCCATGAAGTGGCCCTGTAGGCCCAGAGCGCAGGCGATGATGACGATATCAGTCGGCCGCAGCATCATCCGTCCATTGCAGCCGCTGTAGAAAGGTCTCGCTGCCGTGAACCTCTCCCTGCGCATCGACCAGCATCCACTGACTCACGCCCAGAGCACGGGCCACGCCAGGGGCTGCGGCTGGCCCAGCTACGAAGAGCGCTGTCGCGGCAGCGTCGGCCAAAGCAGCATCGGCATCCAATACCGTGGCTGAGCTAGCCAGCCGCGCTGGTTGGCCGGTGCGCGGATCTAGTAAGTGGTGGAAGCGCTGGCCCTCGTGGAAAAAGTAGCGTTCGTAGTCCCCAGAGCTAAACAAGGCCTCGCCGTCTGCTAAGTCCAAACTGGCCAAGGCGGTGCGGGGGTCGTCGGCGCGAGGGTCGCGGATCCCGATGCGCCAGGGGCGTTGCGGGTGCGCTCCGCCTACTTCCAGGTCACCGCCGGCATTCACAATAAAGTTTTCAAAGCCCATCTCACGCAGGCTTTGCGTAACCTCGGCGACCGCCAACCCTTTGGCCATACCTCCGAGGTTGAGGCTCACTCCCGCCTGCTCTAGCAACACCTGGTTGTCGACCCACTGCGCTGTGCACCAGCTCTCGCGCGGCAGGGCGCTCAGTTGCTCGGCTGATGGCGGTGTGCTGCGCAGATTATCGTCCGAGTCGAAACCCCATAACTTGATCCACTCGCCTATGGCGGGATCGAACAGTCCTTGGCTTTGCTGGCACAAGTTTTGGGCTCGACGTAACAAGGGGATGAGGGGCGCAGGCGCAGTGCCCCGGCCCTGCCTGAGTAGCTGTTCATTGAGCTGCACCAGTGCCCCCTGGCCAAGCACGCTCCAGCGCCTTTGGAACTGCTGTAGCTGCTGGTCTAGCTGGCTTTGTAGGGCGCTTAGTTCAGACTCATCTAGATCCGCTACCAAGCGCAGATCAACGACCGTGCCCAGGGCGAAGAGGCTGAAGGTCTGGATGGGGGGCGCCGGGTCCCGTTGCCACCAGGCTCCAGCAGCCAGCAGGCCGCCCAGAATAATGGCCAGCAGTAGCTGCTTTAGCATCCGCGCAGGGGCTGCTCAAAGGCGTCCCATAGTGCGCCGGCAATGTTGCTGCCGTCGGCGTTCTCAATCTCGCGTACGCAGGTGGGGCTCGTCACATTGATTTCTGTGAGTTTGTCGCCAATCACGTCTAGGCCCGCAAACCAGACTCCCTGCTCGCGTAACCAAGGGCCTACTTCCTCCGCTATAGCCGCCTCAGCAGCCCCCAGGTCGCGAACTTCGCCGCGTCCGCCAGCGGCCAGGTTGCCGCGGCTCTCGCCGGCTGCTGGAATGCGCGCCAGCAGGCGCGGCCAGGCTTGGCCGCCAATCATCAAAATGCGTTTATCCCCCTGCCTAATCTCGGGGAGGTACGCCTGCGCCATGGCCAGCTGCGTGCCGTTCTGGGTCAGCGTTTCCAGCACCACATTCACATTGGGATCATTGCGATGGAGGCGGAAAATTGATTTGCCACCCATGCCATCCAAGGGCTTGAGCACCACTTCTTGATGCTCTTCTATAAAGGCCTTAAAGGTCTGGGCATGCGCTGCCGTGAGCGTGGGAGCGCACAGTTGCGAAAAGCGACTAATGGCCAGTTTTTCGTTGATATTGCGTAGCGCTTCTGGATGGTTGATCACCCGCGTGCCATCGCGCATGGCCAATTCCATCACCTGCGTCGCCCACACAAAAGCCGGGTCTACCGGGGGGTCTTTGCGCATGAGGATGGTGCCGAACTCAGCCAAGGGGCGCGTGTGCACCTCACCCAGGCTGAAGAAGGGAGATGCTGCCAGGTCCACGTCTAGAGAGCGGACCCTTGCGCGAGCTTCGCCGCTATGAATCTCCAGGTCGGGGATCTCGGCAACAAAACACGGCATCCCGCGTAGCTGAGCTTCACGAACGAGGGCTAGGCTGGTGTCCTTGCGCGGGTTCAGGCTGGGCACGGGGTCCATCACCAGCAAGACCTCCGGGCGCGTACTCATGCGGCAGCACCGGCATCTTGCACCCGGGCAATCTCCCGCGCGGCGGCCAGTACGGCTAGGCGGGCGACCACACCGCAGGCATAGAGCCGGTTCGGCGTGGCATCGCAGGCTTGGCCGGGATCAGGGTCGCCGCAACTATCCGCAATGGCGAAAGGCGTGAAGTGCATGCCCGGTGCATTGAGATTGTCTTCGGCGCCGCGCCCGGTGTGTACCCGATAAAAACCCCCGACCACATGTTGTTCGATGCAGTAGAACACCGGCTCAGCCACTGCATTGTCGAGTAGCTCGGCGGTCGGCACGCCCTCTTGTAGGATGACCTGGGAGACGCTTCTCCCCTTGGTGGCTGCCATGCTTTTGCGTTGTTTGCGATTCAGTGCCTGCACATCATCCACGCTGCGCGCAATCATGATGCCCATGCCATAGGTTCCAGCGTCGGCTTTGATCACCACAAAAGGTTCAGCGTCGATGGCGTGCTCGGCATACTTTTCAGCCGTGGCCGAGAGTAAGCGCTCCACATTGTGCTCCAGGCACTCCTCGCCCTCGCGTTTCATAAAGTCGACCTGACCGCAGTTGCGCCAGAGTGGATCGACCAGCCAAGGGTCCAGCTCCACCACCTGTGCAAACTCGCGAGCAACGTCGGCGTAAATACTGAAATGGTCGGACTTCAGGCGCTTATTCCAGCCCAGGGCAGATGGTGGTAGCAGGGGTTGCTCCACCTTGTCCAAAATCTCCGGGAGTCCAGCCGACAGGTCATTGTTCAGCAGGATCACACAGGGGTCGAAGTCCGGGAGCAGCAAGCGGTTGCCATGACGCTGTAGGGGTTCAATGCGCAGCGCAGAGCCATTGGCGCTTTCCAGGTCTAGCGGTGTTTCTAGGGCCGAGTCTACGCTGCCCAAACGTACGCCAAAGCCAGCGCCTTTGAGCAGGTCCACCAGGCGGGCGAGGTTGTCTAGGTAGTAGCGGTTACGGGTGTGGTTCTCGGGAATGAGCAGCACATGGGCGGCGCGCGGGCAGTAGCGCTGGACTGCGGCTTGCAAAGCCTGGCGAATAAGCGCGTTCAGTTCCGGAGCCAGATTGTTAAATCCTGCAGGAAATAAGTTGGTATCGACCGGGGCCAATTTCCAGCCGGCATTGCGCAGGTCTACAGAGCTGTAAAAGGGCCCTGGCGTGCGTAAAAACTGCTGATGCAGCCAAGCTTCAATCTGTTCATGGCGGGAAACACAATGCGCTTCCAATGCCTGCAAGGGTGCGGCGGTGGCGCTCACCAGGTGGGGGCCGGGGATCATGGCTTTATCCAGCAATACATGCGGTCTGGAAGTGTAGCGTTGTTGCGTGCCGATTGATGGGCTTGGCGGCGCTCATCCAGCGCTCACTGGCCTCAGTGCGGGCTTGGCGAGGTTAGCGCAGCGCGCGGGGCATGCACGGTCGGACGGTACGGTGACGGCAGCGCCCTGCTGCTTCGGTTTGTAGATGCTCCTGCAGGTGTGCCCCACCAACTTTGGGGGACACTCCCTGAGCGATGTGGTAAAAGAACGCCTTCGGACCGAGGGATGAACCGCATGCGCTATGCCGCGCTTCAGCAGGGGGAGAAATGAACGGCTCGGAACTACAAGGGCTCCACGTGATGGTCGTGGACGACTCCAAAACCATTCGCCGCACTGCGGAAGCGCTGCTGCAAAAGGCTGGCGCGACCGTGAGTATGGCTAATGATGGTTTCGAGGCCTTGGCACTCATTGCCGAGAGCGAGCCGCAATTGGTGTTTGTAGACATCATGATGCCGCGCCTGGACGGCTACCAAACGTGCGCACTTATAAAAAGTAACCCGCGTTTCGCGAAGATGCCGGTGGTGATGCTGTCGAGTAAGGATGGTCTTTTTGACCGGGCTCGCGGCCGTATCGTGGGCTGTGATGCTTATTTGACCAAGCCTTTTAGCCGTGACGAGCTGCTGGAGGCCGTGCGTACGCACTTGGTGCAGGCCTGATATGGAGCTGTTCGCCGCACTAGAGCAGATGAGCGCTGCTTACTCAGCCAGCGATACCCGGGCTCGCTTGGGGGAGGACTGGGCCGGTATTGGTTTTCGACTGGGCATGCACCGATTTTTGGCATCGCAAAAAGAAGTCATTGAGGTGCTGGCTCCGCCTGAAGCCACGCGGGTGCCCGGGGCTCCGCCGTGGGTGCGCGGTTTGGCGAACTTCCGCGGACAGGTCTTGCCGCTCTACGATTTGGGGCATCTACTGATGGATAACCCCACGCCAGCGCAGAGCCGCAACCGGTACTTGATATTGCGTGGGCAAAGTAATCCGGCCGCGTTTTTGGTGGACGCCGTCAGTGGATTGCGTCGCTATTCGCGGGCACAAATCCAACCGCCAACCGTACGTGGGTTGCCGGCCGCTTTGCATTCCTACATTCGGGGCAGCTTCAGTGACGGTGCCGACCGCCGTCCGGTGCTGTCGCTGAGCGCAATCCGTGACGAGCGCCTGCGTGGTCAGGTCTGAAGGAGACGCGGAAATGACCAAAGCCGTTACACAAACAGACTTAGGGCGCGGGCTACGTTGGGTCCAGGGCGAAATTGATCACGGCCTGAATCAAGTACGCCAGATCTTGGCCGACATACTTGATGAAGGTGCTCCGCTAGATCGGTTACAAGAAGCGGTACCGCTACTGCATCAGATCGCCCAGGTTTGCGCTGTCGCGCGCTGCCAGGGTGGGCAGTTGCATGCGGCCCAGCTGGAAACAGCGGCGCGGCGATTGCTCGCGCAGACCGACCTGGATAGAGATGCGGTGTTGGCAGAGTTGGTTGCCGCTAGCTATGCCTTAAGCAAGTATGTGGGCATCGTCGCTGATGGTCTGCCAGATCACCCTCTGGCGGCCTTGCAGTCCATTAACTCCTTGCGGGCGCTGGTCGGGCTTGAGGCCTGGTCGGCGAGCGTCGCCCTGGCCGCCAATTGGCAGCTGACCCAACGTCTTCACGAGGTGGATCTGAGTCAGCGGACGCAGACGGATCTGCAGCAAGCTTTAGAGACTTGGCGGCCAAGATTATTGCCGGCTTTTGCGCGCCTGCAAAAACAGCCCCAGGATGCTGCGGCTTGGCAGCGCATCAAGCTGGGTGGTCAGGCTTTGGCGCCGCTCATGCAGGGGTCCGCCCAAGCCCAGCTATGGTCTATGCAGGCGCAAGTCGCTAGTTTGGGGCCGCGGCTGCCGGCGGCTGCGCACGCCACGGTTGTGGGCTTGGTGAAACGCAGTTTGGCAGGCTTACAGCATGCTTTGCAGGCGCCACCCGAGCGTCTGGAGGCGGCTGCCAGAGTCAGTTTGGCGGGTTGGGCGCTGCTCCTGGTTCGCATCGACCGCAAGGGGAGTTTGGCCCAAAGCCTGCTCAGTCCTTTGGGTTTGCAACGTGAAGAGTTATTGCCGCAGCGCCTACAGGTGATCCAAACCGCCATGCGTGGCCCGGCGGAGGATTCGTTAGCGGCCGCACTGCATGCCTTGCAGGCTGACTTTACCCAGCTCAAAGACGAGGTTGAGTCCATACATGGCCAGCAGCCGCGCGACAATACTGTGGTTGACGAGGTGTTGGGGCGCTTTCGAAGCCTGGCCGCCACTGCCCGTGGCTTGGGTGATGAGGCTGTGGCGGAGCAGTTGCTGGCTTTGACCAAGCAGTTTGCGGAGCTGAGTCAAGCGGCGAGTGACGCCGCAGGTTGGGCGGCTCTGGCCGAGGGCTTGATCCAGGTGGAACAAGCGCTCAGTACAGGTCTGCTGGGCTATAGGGCACAACAGGCGGCGCGTAGTTCCAACCTCATGACCTCCGAGGCTAGGGCGTCCACCTTACGTGAATGCTTGGTCAGCTTGGTCAAGGTCAAGCACGATATTGATGCCCTGGTACGCAGCCATCGTCCGGAGCAGGCCGAGCAGCTGCTCCAGCGCATGACGGAGATCTGCGGCGCGCTAGAGGTGTTCGGTGAGGCCGCTTTGGAACAACCCTTCCGCGAACTGCAGAAGATTTTCGCGCGGTCGGACTTTGTCTCTGCGATGCTGGAGCGGCCAGAGGTCGTGCAAGCTTGCGCGGATGCCATCGCCAGTGCGGAGTACTTGCTGGAAGCACTCCGCGATGCCGATCCCGAAATACAGGCAGAGTCGGCGCGTGTCGGTCGTTATGTGCAGACACTGCAAGACACCTTGAGTGCTGAGCCAACGGCGCAGGCGCCCAGCGCCGAGCCGGTGGCTACGCCTGCCGAGGTGGATGCCGATCTGCGCGAGGTCTTCCTGGAAGAGGCGGAAGACGTTCTTGCTGATTTGCAAAAGCTGCGCCCCGCTTGGGAACGCGGTGAAGATGGTGCGGCTGTGGCCGACATTCGCCGCGCCTTCCACACCCTGAAAGGGAGTGGACGTATGGTGGGTGCTGACGATATCGGACGCTTCGGGCGAGATATCGAGCAGCTCCTCAATCAAGTGCTGGAGACGCGTCTGGAACGCGGCCCGGATGTCGATGCCTTGGTGCTGCAGGCCATTGCGCAACTGCCCGACATCGTGTCCCGATTCGCTGCCGGGCAATCTGCGCAGGACCTGGTCGACCCCTTGTGCCAGCGCGCACAACAGCTGCTGGGAGAATCCCCTGCCGATACCAGCAATTTGGCAGCGGTGTTCGTGGAAGATGCACGCAGCGCTGTTGAGGTCTTGCGCAGCATGGCCGTGGAAACGCCCGCCAGTCGTGGCGCCGTGAGTGCGTGGCATGGTGTGCGTGGTGGCGCCGCGGCTATTTCTGCCGACGCCCTGGTGAACTTGGCCGGGGCGGCAGAGCACCTGTATGCGCAGTCCGGCTTGGTGCAGCAAGCCCTGCCGGCTGAGCTGCACGAAGCGGCTGTCAATGCCCTGGAGCAGGGACTGGATTCTTTGGCCTCTGGGCAGCCGCCTGCCGTCGACGAGGGCTTGATAGAGCGCCTAGAGCAGACGGCCTCGTCCTTACTCAGCGACGATCAGACCGATGAGGCTATCGATCCTGAGCTGCGCCTGATTTTCTGCACGGAGGTGCAGGACTTACTGGAACGTGCCGAAACTTTGCTGGCGGAGTGCCGCGCCCATCAAGGGCATACGCAGCAAGCGCAGGAGCTGCAGCGGGTATTCCACACCCTCAAGGGGAGCGCGCATACCGCGCAGGCCCAGGGCTTGGCCGCCGTGGGCGTTGAGCTGGATGCTGCCGCTAAGCGCTGGTTGGATGCTGAGGCACCCCAAGACCCCGACACCTTCGATTTGTTCGAACGTGGTGTACAGGCGGCCTGGAATTTGGTGGATGCCTTCCAGGCGGGGCGCGATGAGCAAGCCCCGCCATGGCAGCAGGCTAGTCCTCAAAGCACTGAGGCGCTTGGCAGCGACGCTGCCGAGGGCCAAACGCCAGAGCAGGTCAGCCCGGCCGAAGCTGTCGCTGACACTTCCGCTGCTGAGGCTGCGGCAGATGAAGCTGTGGATGAAGAGCTGCTAGAGGTCTTCCTGCCAGAATGCGATGAGCTGCTTGATGCGATGGATCAAGCTTTCGCCAAGGCTGACGAAGTACCGGCTGCGCAAACCTTGGATGCATTGTTCCGGGCCTTGCATACGCTCAAGGGCGGCGCCCGGATGGCGGGGTTGGAGCAGCTGGGCGAAGCTGCCCACGCACTGGAATCGCAGGTCGAGGCTTTACGCGTCGGGCCCGATCCACAACTGGAGCGCGCGCAGTGGCAGAGCTTGCAAGCTGCTGCCGATCAGCTGCGTCAGATGCGCGACCAAGCTGCTCCGAGTTCCCAGGCGCCCGCTGCGCTACTGGATGAGTTGGAGTCAGAGACCGCAGAAGACAGCGCCGAAGCCGTCGCTTCCGCAAGCGACCTCGCCCGCGTCCCAGTGCGAGATTTGGATGGTTTCCTGTCCGATGTGGGCGAGGTCAGCATGTTCCGTTCACGGCTGGAACAGCAGTTGGTGGGTTTAAGCGGCGGTCTGCGCGATCTCGATCAAACCATTGCCCGTCTGCGCGCCCAGATTCGCGACCTAGAAAGTGCAACCGATGCGCAAATTCAGGCCCGCGTGTCGGGCATGCAGCAGTCGCAGTCCGAGGGTGACCGCTACGCAGAGGAGTACGACCCTCTGGAGATGGACCGCTACACGCGGATGCAGGAACTCACTCGCTCCATCACCGAGTCTATTGCTGACTTGGCCTCCGTCCACCGCAGCATGCGCGAGTCGGTGGGCGAAGGTGAAGCGATGGTGCTCCAGCAGGCACGCCTGAGCACCACGCTGCAGGAAGGGTTGTTGTCGACCCTCGCTGTGCCCTTCGGTCGCCAAGAGGGGCGGCTGGCCCGGGTGTTGCGACAGGCGGCTCAGGATGAGGGCAAGGCCGTGGAGCTGCGCTTGGACGGAGCCGAGGTGGAGCTTGATCGCAATGTCTTAGAACGGATTGTTCCGGCTATTGAGCACATCCTGCGTAACAGCGTCATTCATGGCATCGAAGATGCGGCCACGCGGTCTACAGCCAATAAGCCGACCAGCGGGCAGGTGTCCATTGGTGTGCGCCGGGATAACAACCGAGTCGTGCTAGACATTCGCGATGATGGACGTGGCTTGGACTACGAGCTCATTCGGGTGGAGGCTGTTCGTCGTGGCTTATTGGCCGAAGATACCGAGCTCAGTACGGACCGTATTGCTCAGTTCATCTTCGAGCCAGGGTTCTCCACGGCCAAAGAAGTGAGTTTGAGCGCCGGGCGTGGCGTGGGTATGGATGTGGTGGCCGCCGAGGTGCGCCAACTAGGGGGCCGTATTGATGTCGGCAGTGAAGTCGGGCAAGGATGTCAGTTCACGATTTCACTGCCCTTCTCAGTCGCTGTCACTCAAACTTTGCTGGTGCGCTCCGGCGAGGCTGAGTACGCCATTCCTTTGGCCTCGATCACCGGGGTTGCCCGCTTGCCGGTGGCCGAGTTGCAACAGGCGCTTAGCGAAAAGCAGCCCTTGAGCTATGCGGGCCATAGCTACGAAGTGCACGAGCTCGCCCCCTTAGTACAAGCGCGGGCGGAGTTGCCCGCGTCCGGCTATGTGCCTGTATTGTTTGTTGCCGCCGGTGGTGAGGCTAGTGGCGGCCGGCATTTTGCGGTGGTGGTGGAGCACTTGCTCGGCACTCGCGAGGTTGTGGCAAAGCCCGTGGGCCAGCAAATCGCGACCGCTCCCGGCGTGGCTGGTGCCACGATTCAGCCGGATGGGCGGGTGGTCCTGATTATGGATCTCGGCGCCCTCATCTTGGAGCTGGAACGTCGCGGTTTGCGCGGCGAAGCTCAGCAGACTCTGGAAGATACTGGCCGCCAGCCATTAGTCATGGTGATTGACGATTCCATCACCATGCGCAAGGTCGCGGAGCGCATACTGGGCCGGGCGGGTTACCGTGTGCAGTTGGCAAAAGATGGTGCTGATGGGGTTGCGCAACTGCAAACAGTCCGCCCAGACCTTGTGTTGCTGGATATCGAAATGCCGCGCATGGATGGTTTTGAAGTGGCTAGCTTCATTCGTAACGACGCGAATCTGCAAAGTGTCCCCATCTTGATGATTACCTCGCGCTCCGGTGATAAGCACCGGCAGCGAGCAGCAGGCTTAGAGGTCAATGGCTACCTCATCAAGCCCTATCAAGAGCAACAGCTGTTGGGTGATATCGCTCAGCAACTCCGCGAGCCCACCCCGATGAGTGCCAGCGCATGAGCCAGACCATTCATAGCGTGATGCTCAACGTGGGCGACAATTTGTTGGTGCTGCCAGCACCAGCCTTGGTGTCCGTCCTCAACCCGCAGGGTTTGATGCCTGCGCAGCTAGAGCAACATCCTGAGCTGGCCGGAGCCATTGAGGTTGATACCCAGCGGGTCACGGTGCTTTACCCGGAGATGTTGCTCGGCAGGCCCGCCCTGCCATTGCATGAGCGCTGCCGCATCGCGCGTATTCGCCCGCCAGGAACCCGGCAGAGCTTTGGTTTGCTGGTGCGGGCGTATCCGCTGGTCCTGAGTTTGAATGAGCGGGCGTTTAGTGCCGCCGAGGGGGAGCTTCCGCCCGGTGTGTTGGCTCAGGCCCAGGTCGGCCAGCGGCAGGTGTTGTTACCAGATCTGGAGCAATGGAGCGCGCAGGCGCGCTCGCTCGCGCAGCTGCGCATAGAGTCGGCGCAGCCCGCCACCGTAGGCTCGGCTCACCAGTCTCCGTAGCGGGCCTGCAAGACGGCCAATAGCGCCGGCCCTGCATGTTGTGTGCGCAAGATGCGCGGGCCGATGGAAACGCCCGTTAAGCTGCGCTGCGCAGCAGCCATCTCTGACTGTTCTAAACCTCCTTCGGGGCCCACTAAAATCCAGCGCAGTTGATCCGGATGTGGGCCGGGCTCACTGAGGGTTTGTGCCAGGGGGGCGGCCTGTGGGTCCAGGTGCCATCCCTGTGGCTGCTGCCCTAGCCAATCATGCAGCGATACGGGGCGTAATACCTGGGGTAGAACGCTACGTTCGGCTTGCTCGGCGGCGGCAAGTACGCGTCGCTGCCAGCTCTGCCACTTCTTTTCCAGTCGGTCGCCCTGCATGGGCTTGGGGCCGAAACGCGTCCAAAGGGGCTGAATGTGCTGCACGCCTAATTCAACCGCGGCGTCCAGGGTGTCTTCAAAACGATCACCTCGGCTGACAGCTTGCGCTAGCCCGAGCTGCAGTGGCGATTCGCGCCAGATTGACTCCACCTCGCCGGGTATAACCGATGCCTGTTTCTGGCTGAGCGTGCGAATGTCTGCCATGGCCTCGAGGCCTTGGCCAGTCCACAGCCGCACCCGATCGCCCACCCGGCGGCGCAGCACCGTATGGAGGTGATGAGCTCGGTCGCGCGAAAGTTCTAGGCTTTGCCCGGCGCAAAAGCCTTGTGGGCAGTACACACGCGGAATATGTGCCATGGCGCCTTATAGAGTTTTGACCAAGACCTTGGAGGCCCGTTGCCAGTTGTACAAAGATTGCCTGGAGACGGGTAAGGAGGATGGCTCACAAAGGCTAAAACCCTGTTCTACAAACCAGTGAATCGCGCGCGTAGTGAGGACATAGAGCTTCTGAATTCCGCGCGCCCGCGCTGATTGCTCGGCGTGTTGTAGCAAGGCCGCAGCACGGCCCGCAGAGCGCCAGTCGGAGTGGACGGCGACGCAGGCTAGCTCAGCGCTGAGGCCATCATCCATGGGCAGTAGCGCACGGCAGCCGATAATTTGGCCATCGTGCTCGATGACGGCAAAGTGCTCCATATCCAGTTCAAGCTGCTCTCTGGACCGTTCCACCAAGGTGCCTTCGGCTTCCAAAGGCGCAATCAAATTGAGCAATCCCGCAAGATCTTCAATGCCAGCCTGGCGAATGTGGTCGCTTGCCGCAGCGCTCACTAACAAACCTTGGCCGGCCTGGGTGTAGAGCTCATTGAGGATGACACCGGGTTGATCGAGCGGGAGTAGCTGAATACGGGGCACGCCTGCAGCGACAGCCGCCGCCGCAATTGTCGCCTCATCGCTAGGAATATCGCTGCGATTGTGAAGGTCCTGCGGCGCACACTCGCCCGCTGGAACTGGGCGCGGCGACATCACCAACAGTTGATCGGCGCGGAGCTGTGCAGCGGCCGCCACTGCAAGGTCTTCGCTGCGCAAATTAAAGCTTTCCCCGGTGCTGGAGGTGCCCAAGCAAGGGAGCAGCACGATTCGGCGACGCTCCAAATGGGTTTGGATGGCGTCCACAGCCAAGCGTCGAATCTCGCCCGTGAATTGCATATCGACCCCGTCGCGCACGCCACCGGGTTTGGCGGTTACCAAGTTCCCACTCACCACCTCAATCCGCCGTCCACCCAAGGGGGTTTGGGCCAGAGCGGTGGAGAGCAGCGCTTCAATGTCGCCGCGTAAAGCGCCTACAGCTTCTTTGACGCAGTGGAGTGTGGCCGCGTCGGTAACCCGTAGGCCTTGGTGCATGCGCTGCGCAATATTCGCCTGCTCCAGCCGTTGCTGAATTTGCGGCCGCGCGCCTATGACCAGAACCAGGTTGAGGCCAAGACCATGGGCTAGAGCTAAGTCGAAGAGATGTGCAGCGAAGTCGTCTCGCTGCACGGCCTCACCCGGCCAGTAGGCCACGCAGGTATGTCCATTGTGGCTGTGGATATAAGGAGCCGCCTGCCGAAGGTGCTGCGCGAAGTCGTGGCTCATGACTGACAAAACCGATGCACCAAGCCATCGAGTATCTGACGTGTGCGCTGCAAGTGAGCGACTGGCAAAAACTCCTCTGGTTGGTGTGCTTGTTCGATATGGCCGGGGCCGAGGACCACGGATTGCGCGCGCAGTTGGTTGAAGTAGCCGGCCTCCGTGGCAAAGTTCACCGCCTGTGGCGCCTGTTCGGCCAACTCGGCACACACCTGAATGATGGGACTGTCGGTGTCTGTGGCAAAAGGAGCGCTGTCGATGGCGCACTCAAACTCATGTGGCCAGCCACCTTTTTGCAGCGCTGTCTTCATGCGCGCTTCCAATTCGGTGCGCAGCAGGCTGCCATCCATACCGGGCAGATAGCGCAAATCCCACTCCAGGCGCACGCGCGAGGGAATGCGGTTGGGGCTGTCACCACCGTGGATACAGCCTGGATTGAGTGTGCAATAAGGGACTGAGAACGCGGGGTTGTTACTGCGCGCTCGCAGTTCCTCGCGAAACGCAATCAATTCGCCCAGTGCCGCGTGAGCTCCGTCTATGGCGTTGAGTCCAGCGTCTGGATCACTCGAGTGGCCGGCCCGTCCAAGAATAGTGACGGCGCTAAAGAAAATGCCTTTGTGCATGTGCACGGGGCGCAACCCCGTTGGCTCGCCAATGACAGCGAAGTCGCCCAAGCCCACGGCATCGGAGACCAGCGCCTTGGCACCGGCCATGCCGGACTCTTCATCGGCTGTAGCCACGATGGTCAGCGGTTTGTTCAAGGGCTGATCTTGCAGGCGTCTGGCCATATCTACACAAAGCGCTAAGAAGCCCTTCATGTCGGTGCTGCCCAGCCCGGTCCAGCGGTCATCAAGGTCTCGCAAGCGCCAGGGGTCGCCCTGCCATTGGTCTGGGTCACAGGGCACCGTGTCGGCATGACCGGCCAAAACCAAGCCCCCGGAGCCTTTGCCCCGACGCGCAATCAGGTTCACCTTGCCGCCAGCAACCGGGCGCATCTCGCAAGTAAAGCCGGCGGACTGCAGCCAGTCAGCCAGCAACTCACAAACCCGGCGGTTGGAATGGTCAAACTGCGGGTCGGTGGAAGACACCGAGTCGGCTGCGACCAGGGGAGCCAAAATGTCGAAGCAAGGGTCGGTCATGCGCGTTGCCATACGGCGAAACAGGCGGTAATCGCGCTAAAGTATCACGATGACAAGCCTAGACTGGAATGAACTACAAGCCGCTTTGAGCCTGCTCGAATGCGATGTGTCCCCGGCCGGGTTGCATGGCCAACTGGCTGCCATCGCTTGTCGCAGTGACAAGCTGCCCCCAGACCTGGGGCTTGAGGCCTCTGCAGATGACGCACAGTCTTGGTCTACGCTACGTGAATTCGCGCAGCAAACCCGTCAACAACTCGAGTCAGAGGGTCTGGAGTTCACCCCCCTGATGCCTGGTGACGAACAGATGCTATGGCGGCGTTTGGAGGCTTTGGCAGAGTGGGCAGAATGCTTTGCCTTTGGCCTGAGCCTGAACGGGCACTTCGACCCCAAGCAGCTCAGCGAAGATGCCCAGGAGTGTTTGCAGCACTTGCTGGAAGTCAGCCGCTTAGACCCAGATGACCCCCAAGCCTCCGGCGCTGATGCCGAACAAGCTTTGACAGAGCTGGTGGAGTTCCTGCGCGTGGCTGTCATGACCCTTTATGTCGAATTTCGGATGTCCAATGCCAAACCCCCAAATCCCATCCACTGAGTTCGCCCAGCGCCGCGCCGACCTGGCGCGCAGCATCGGTGCCGACTCGGTTGCCATCTGTTTTGCTGCGGCCGAAGTGACGCGGTCCCGGGATACGCAGTTTCCTTTTCGCCAAGATTCCGATTTCCACTATCTCACCGGCTTTCCTGAGCCCGATGCCGTTATGGTGTTGGCTCCGGGGCGGGCCGATGGCGAGTTTGTGCTTTTTGTGCGTCCCAAAGACCGCGAGCGCGAAATTTGGGATGGCTACAGAGCTGGCGTAGAAGGTGCTTGTCGCGACTACGGTGCTGACCAAGCCTTCAGCCTGGAGGATTTGGCTGCTGAGCTACCCAATCTCTTCGCGAACCGGCAACAGATCGTGCACAGTCTGGGCGCGCAGCCTCAGCACGACAAAATCGTGCTGAATGCCCTGGCTGGCGTGCGGGCTCAAGCGCGCAATGGCGTGCATGCCCCCGAAAACGTCACCGGGTTGGCGGGCTTGCTCGCCGCCATGCGGCTGTATAAATCCCCCGCCGAGCTGGACATGATGCGCCATGCGTCCAAGGTGTCAGCGCAGGCCCACTGCCGGGCGATGCGGGCGTCTGCGCCAGGTGTCACCGAGTACCAACTGCAGGCGCACATCACCCATGAGTTCGCTATGCACGGCATGGAAAGCGCCTACGGCATGATCGTAGGCGGCGGAGCCAATGCCTGCGTGCTGCATTACATCGATAACTCCGCAGCGCTGGAAGATGGCAGTTTGTGTTTGATTGATGCCGGCGCCGAATATCAAGGCTACGCTGCCGACATCACCCGCACCTTCCCCGTGAACGGGCGTTACAGCGCCGTTCAAAAAGATGTTTACGAAGTGGTTCTGGCCGCTCAGCTGGCAGCGATCGAGGCGGTGAAAGTCGGCGGCATTTGGACCGACCCGCATACCGCAGCCACCCGCGTGCTCACCCAAGGCTTGGTCGATTTGGGGGCACTCCAAGGCGATGTGGATGCGCTGATTGAAGACAACGCGCAAACGGCCTTCTTTATGCACAAAACCGGGCACTGGATCGGTTTAGATGTGCATGATGTTGGCGCCTACCGCAACGGCGATAGCTGGCAAAAACTGGCTGCCAACCAGGTGTTGACCGTGGAGCCAGGGCTGTACTTTGCACCAGACAACCCGGCCGCTCCAGACGCTCTCAAGGGCATCGGTATTCGCATTGAAGACGATGTGGCGGTGACCGCCGAGGGGCCGGAGGTGTTGACGGCCGATGTGCCTAAAACGGTCGCCGGCATCGAGGATTTGATGCGAGAAGAGCGCTAGCAGCTGTATGACCGCGGGCGTTGATGTTCTGATTAGCGGGGCAGGCCCGGTCGGGGCTAGCTTGGTCTTGGCCTTGAAACAGCAGGGTCTGCAATGCCGCTTGCTCGATGCCGCGCCGGCCCCGGTGCAGGGCGACGACCGCTCTTTGGGCCTCACCAGCGGCACCCAGAGGCTGCTGCAGCAATTGGGTGTGTGGCAACACATCACCCAGGCCGAACCCATTCGCGCCCTGCACATTTCCGAGCGAGGTCGCTTCGGGCATTGTCATATCCAGGCTGCCGACCATGGCCTAGAGAGCATGGGCGCCACCGTGCCCGCTCAGCAGCTGCATGATGCCTTGCACAAAGCTCTGGCAGCGCAAGGCATTGAGGTACTGCGCGAGCAAAAAGTCGTCTCCACCGAGATGCACTGCGCGGAGCAGCGTGCGGTCACCCTGGCCAGCGGGGAGTGCGTCCATGCCCGCCTGCTCGTCGGCGCCGATGGGGTGAAATCCTCGGTGCGGGCGGACTTGGGCATCGAGGTGCAGCTGGAGGACTACGGCCAGGTGGCTTTGGTGAGCCAATTCGATGCGCAACGTGACCCCCAAGGCTGCGCCTATGAGCGCTTTGCCGCAGATGGCCCTCTGGCCGTATTACCCCGAGGCGGTCAGCGGGTAGGCAGTATTTGGATGGTGTCCACCGCGCAGGCTGCCGTACTGATGAATTTGGATGACGAGGCTTATGCCCAGGCCTTCCAGCAGGCTTTTGGTTGGCGCCTGGGCCGTCTACGCTCTGCAGCGCCCAGGCTGCAATGGCCATTGCGTCGGCTGCGGGCACAGGCGCTGAGCGCCCCCCGCGCCGTGTTGCTGGGTAATGCCGCCACCGCCTTTCATCCCTTGGCGGCGCAGGGCTTTAATTTGGCCCTGCGCGATGTAGAGGCCTTGAGGCTTGCTCTTCAGGGCGCGTCTGACCCTGGCGCGCCGGAGCTGCTCCGCCGCTGGGAGCAAAGCCGCCGAGCGGACCATGATCGGGTGGAGCGCATGACCGATGGCCTGGTCAAGGTCTTCACGCAGCGCTTGCCGGTGTTGAGTCAGCTGCGGGCACTGGGCCTGGCAGCCATGGGTTTGCTGGAGCCCGCCCAGGCGCGCATGGTGCATGACTCTGCCGGTGTGGCGGAGGCTCAGGTGTGATGCAAACCGATATTGTTGTTGCCGGTTCGGGCTGCGTTGGCAGCCTGGCGGCTGCGCTGTTGGCCCAAAGTGGCTGGCGTGTGGTTCTGGTGGCGCCGGGGCAGCCCTTGCCCGAGTCCCTGCCGGCCGAGCCCGAGGCCAGGGTGATCGCCCTAGCTCCGCAGATTGAGCAAGCTCTACGCGCCTGCGATGTGCCAACTCAGCCCTGGCAAGAGCGCGGCGCGCCAGTGAGGGCCATGCAGGTGGAGGTGCCGGGAGTGGGCGCCGTCGAATTTAGCGCCGCCGATGTGCAGGCTCCGGCCCTGGCCAGAATTGTGGAGGTGTCGGCTTTGCAGCGTGCTTTTGAGGGCATGCTGCAGCGCCAACGGGTGCGCTGGGAAAACGACCATGTTGTTCGGCGCAGCCCCCAAGGCGTAGAACTGGCCTCTGGCGTGCACATTCAGGCGCCCTTGGTGCTGGCTTGCGACGGGGCCTCGTCCGCGCTGCGCACCCAGGCGCACATTCCCACGCAGCGCCATGACTACCGCCAAACCGCCATCGTTGCCCGCCTGCGTGCGAGCCATGCGGCTCAGGCCGTGGCGCGTCAAACCATGTCGGCGCAGGGCGTGCTCGGCGTACTGCCGCTGGTCGACGGCAGCTTGAGCGTGGTGTGGTCGTTGCCCGCCGCGGTCGCGCAGCGTTGGTTGCAAGCCAGCCCGGCCGAATTCGCGCAGGGTCTGGGGCAGGCTTTGAATATCGACTGGGGGGAGTGGGAGCTACTCGGCAAGCGCGCCCATTTCCCGCTGCGCTCCCTGCATGCCGAGTCCTTGTGTGCCGAGGGGCTGGCTTTGCTCGGCGATGCGGCGCATACCGTGCACCCCTTGGCGGGCCTGGGGCTGAATTTGGGCTTGGCCGATGTGCTCAGTCTGGTTCCACTGCTTCAGCAGGGGCGCGAGCAAGGGCGGTCTTTGGCCGACCCCGCCTTGCTGCGGCGTTGGAGCCGTCAGCGCAAAGCGCAGGTGGCTCCCTACCGGCACTTCATTGATCTGCTGGCGGGACTGGGTTCCAAACACACCCTGGCCTGGCGCGGTGTGGGCTTGGGCTTTGGGGTGGTCAGCCGACAAAACGCGCTGCGTCAATGGTTTGCACGCCAGGCTTTGGCCGGATCCATGCCGGCAGAATCGACAGCCCGGCCTGCCGGCGCTATCATGCGCGCTCAGTAGAAAGCTTTTGGGCTTTCCACGTGGCCCGGGAGAGTGTGGTCTCCTCCCCACCGCCGAAGGCGCAAACCGTCCGGAATCGCTCAGGCACCCGTACCGGCCCACGTTGGTTCACGGCTTCGTGAACGGCTGACTCTGGAGAGTAGCTGCGCCGCCTTTAGGCTGGCAGTCAGCTCGCCGAAGGGGTTTAACGCTCTCAGGCACCGGGACAGAGGGACGGCGTTCTCATTTTTGATGGTGGTTCGCCGTGACTCAACAAACCTGCTTACATTCTCAACATGTGGCCCTGGGCGGCCGAATGGTGGACTTTGCCGGCTGGGATATGCCCCTGCATTACGGCAGCCAAGTCGACGAGCACCATGCCGTGCGGCAGAACTGCGGCTTGTTCGATGTGTCCCACATGTGCGCCGTGGATGTGACCGGAGCCCAGGCCACCGATTTTCTGCGGCATTTGCTGGCCAATGATGTGGCCAAAATTGACGCCGGCCGGGCCATGTACTCCTGCATGCTCAACCCCGAAGCCGGTGTGGTGGACGATCTCATCGTTTATCGCCTGGGCGAGCAGAACTACCGCATTGTGGTTAATGCTGGCACGGCCGAAAAAGATCTGGCCTGGATGCAGTCACAGGTGAGTGCATTCACCGCAGAGGTCCGCCAGCGGCGTGACCTGGGCGTGCTGGCTCTGCAAGGGCCTCAAGCCGCCGATGTTTTGGCCAGCGCAGGCCTGCCGGCGCAGCTCACTGCGGCGGCCCAAGCACTCAAGCCTTTTCGCTGTGTGGCGGCCGACGAGCGCTTGTTAGGGCGCACCGGCTACACCGGTGAAGATGGCTTTGAAATGGTCTTGCCCTTGGCGGAGCTGCCGGCGGTGTGGGAAGCGCTGATCCAAGCAGGCGTGCAGCCCTGTGGCCTGGGTTGCCGCGATACCCTGCGTCTGGAAGCCGGTATGGCTCTGTATGGTCAGGATATGGACGACTCGGTCAACCCGCTGATTGCCGGCCTGGGCTGGACCATCGCCTGGGAGCCTGTCGAGCGTGATTTCGTCGGCCGCGAAGCCCTGACGACGGTCCGCGCCGAAGACAGTCGCCCCCGCATGGTGGGCTTATTGCTAGAAGGCCGTGGCGTGTTGCGGGCTCATCAAGCCGTGCATGCCGAGGCAGGCGTGGGTGAAATCACCAGCGGAGGCTTCTCCCCAACCCTGCAGCGCTCCATTGCTCTGGCCCGTGTGCCCGCCGGCACCAGCGGCACGGTCGAGGTTGAAATTCGCAACAAGCGGGTGCCGGCTCGTGTGGTCAAATACCCCTTCGTGCGCCATGGTCAGGCGCAAATCGAACTCTAAAAGTCTGTTAAGAGGAAACTGTCGATGTCGAATATTCCCGCCGAACTGAAGTACACCCAGTCGCATGAATGGGTGCGCGCGGAAGACGATGGCACCCTGACCGTGGGGATTAGCGATCACGCCCAGGATGCCCTGGGTGACCTAGTCTTCGTGGAAGTGCCGGATGTGGGCGCCGACCTCGCTGCTGGCGACGCCTGCGCCGTAGTGGAGTCGGTCAAAGCCGCCTCCGATGTGTATGCGCCGGTGGCCGGCGAAGTGGTTGCGGTCAATGAAGAGCTGGCCGACGCTCCGGAAGCCATCAACGAAGACCCCTACCAAAAAGGCTGGTTGTTCAAGCTCAAAGGAACCCTTGAGGGTGCCGAACTGCTGGATGCCGACGCCTACGCCAAATTCGTCGCCGAGAACGGCTAAAGAAAGCGGTCACAGTGGCTGCGCGGCCTCCCCCGCATTGTTCTAGCGGCGCAGCTACTTAATTTTGGCCCGGCTTTGGCCGGGATTTTCTGTTCGCTCTGCCGGGAGCCTTCTCCCTTGGAGTCGTAGTCATGCCCTTTATCCCCCATACCCCGGAAGACACCCAGGCCATGCTCAAGGTCTGTGGGGTGGATTCTACGGATGCCCTGTTTGACGAAATTCCGCCGCACCTGCGGGTGCGCGAGCTGGTTGGTATTCCTCCGCAGCTCTCGGAAATGGAAATCACCCGTCTGATGAATGAGCGCGCCAGCCAGGATGGCATGCCGCTGAACTTTGTCGGTGCGGGCGCCTACGAGCATCACGTACCCGCCGCCGTGTGGCAGATCACCACCCGTGGCGAGTTCTACAGCGCCTATACGCCCTACCAGGGCGAGGCCAGCCAGGGTTCCCTGCAGCTGATCTACGAATATCAAACCATGATGGCCAGCCTGATGGGCATGGAGGTCTCGAATGCCTCCTTGTACGACGGCGCCTCGGGTTTGGCTGAGGCCGTGCTGATGGCCGGTCGGGCTAACCGCAAGTCCAAGTCGCTCAAAGTGCTGATGCCGGAAACCCTGCATCCGTACTACCGTGACTGCGTGCATGCCATCTGCGCCATGCAGGGTTTCGAGTTCGTGACCCTGCCCATGGATGCGGCCACCGGCACCACCGACCTGAGCGGCCTGGAGGCCCATGCGGGCACCGACGTGACCGCCGTGGTGGTTCCGCAGCCCAACGTCTTTGGCCAGTTCGAGCCTGTGGACGCCCTCACCGACTGGGCCGCTGCGAATGGTGCCTTGTCCATTGCCGTGGTCAACCCCACCCTGGCCAGCGTCATCAAGCCGCCGGGCCAGTGGGGCAAAGACGGTGCCGACATCGCCTGTGGTGATGGCCAACCGCTGGGTGCGCCGCTGTCTTCGGGCGGGCCTTATTACGGCTTCCTCTGCGCCAAGCAAGCCTATGTGCGGCAGATTCCCGGGCGCATCGTGGGGCGTACCGTCGACCTCGACGGCACCCCCGGTTTCGCGCTCACCTTGCAAGCGCGCGAGCAGCATATTCGCCGCGCCAAGGCCACCTCGAATATCTGCACCAACCAGGGTCTGGTGGTGACAGCCAGCACCATCTACATGAGCCTGCTGGGGCCGCAGGGCCTGGCCAATGTGGCTACGGCCAGCCTGCACAACACCCGCAAGCTGGTGGCGGCGCTCACCGCAATCCCCGGCGTGGAAGTGGTCTTCAACGGTAGCTATGGCCACGAGGCCACGCTGCGCCTGCCGCGCCCGGCCAAAGAGGTGCTCGCGGCATTGAGCGCGCGCAACATCATCGGCGGTTTTGATCTGGCCCCGCATTGGCCGGGTCTGGAAAACGCCCTGGTGGTCTGCGCCACCGAAACCAAAACCGACGCCGACATCGCTGCCTACGCCGATGCCCTGCGCGACATTCTGGCCGCCTGAGCGCGCGAGCACACTGGAGTCGAACCATGACTGAACCCCTGATTTTCGAACACACCAGCCCCGGTCGTTACGCCACCGCTCAGGCCCCCAAAGCCCAAGAGCTGCCAGCCGACCTGCCTGCTGAATTGCGCCGCACCGACAAGCCCCTGCTGCCGGAAGTCTCCGAGCTGCAGGCCGTGCGTCATTACACCCGTCTGTCGCAGCTCAACTTCTCCATCGATACGCACTTCTACCCCCTGGGTTCGTGCACGATGAAGTACAACCCGCGGGCCTGTAACAGCCTGGCCATGCTGCCTGAGTTTCTGCACCGTCATCCCCTGGCGCCGCCCGAGCACAGCCAAGGCTTTCTGACCTGCATGTTTGAGCTGCAGGAAATGCTCAAGTCGGTGACCGGGATGAAAGCCGTCTCGCTCACCCCCATGGCCGGCGCCCAGGGCGAGTTGGCCGGTGTGGCCATGATCCGTGCCTATCACGATGCCCGCGGCGACCATGCGCGCAACGAAATCATCGTGCCCGATGCGGCTCACGGTACCAACCCGGCCACCGCCATTCAGTGCGGTATGAAAGTGCGCGAAATTCCCACTAACGCCGAAGGCGATGTGGATTTCGAGGCCTTGGAAGCCGCTCTGGGCCCGCAGACCGCCGGCATCATGCTCACCAACCCCTCCACGCTGGGAGTGTTCGAGCGCCGTATTGAAGAAATTGCCGCCAAGGTGCACGAAGCCGGTGGCTTGCTCTACTACGATGGCGCCAACCTCAACGCCATCCTGGGTCAGGTCCGCCCCGGCGACATGGGCTTTGACGTCATCCACATGAACCTGCACAAGACCTTCTCCACGCCGCATGGCGGTGGTGGCCCAGGTGCCGGCGCTGTGGGTGTGTCAGCCCGTCTGGAGCCCTTCCTGCCTACCCCGCTGGTGGTGCAAGACGGTGAGCAATACCGCTTTGCCGATCAGGACGAGCGTCCGCAGTCCATCGGCCGTCTGTCGGCCTTCCAGGGCAACGCCGGCGTGCTGATCCGGGCCTATGTCTATGCCCGTATGCTGGGTGCAGACGGTATGCGTCAGGTGGGTGAATTCGCCACCCTCAACGCCAACTACCTCATGCATCGCCTGCGTGAGAAAGGCTTCGATCTGGCCTTCCCCACGCGACGGGCTACCCACGAGTTCATCGTCACCCTCAAGCGCCAGAAGCAAGAGCTCACGCTCACCGCGACCGACGTGGCCAAGCGCCTGCTGGACTTCGGCTTCCACGCGCCCACGGTGTACTTCCCGCTCTTGGTGCCCGAGTGCTTGCTGATTGAGCCCACCGAAACCGAAGAGCGTGATGCTCTGGATGCTTTTGTGGAGGCCATGGAAACCATCTACGAAGAGGCTCAGGCCGACATCGAGAAGGTGAAGGGCGCCCCTTACACCCAGCCGGTCCGCCGCCTGGATGATGTGCGTGCCGCCCGGCAGTTGGATCTGACCTACACGCCTGAGGCTTAAGCCTCAGCGCGTGATTGCGGGGCTACGCCCTCGCTAGTCACAGTCGCCAAGACCATGAAGCCGCAGACCTATGCTGGGTCTGCGGCTTTTTTGTAGTGGCGCCTCCTGGGGGTGACGCCGCTTGCTGGCCGAGGACGGCCAGGCCGGCTGCCATACAAGGCCCCAGCCGCCGCCTAAGGTGTGATTCGTTGGGCTACTGAATGTGCCTTGAAGGCGTATTCGACCAGAGTCTTGCGACCAAATGCGCATAGACCGAAGCGGGGTGGGTGTCTACTTTGTAGCCCACGCTCAGATGCCTTTTTGAGGCACTGCAGTCAACATCGGGGTGGCCAATGCACCCCGAAGAACAGTCCGCTTTGGGAGACAACAACATGCGTATTCGTTCTGCCGTTGTGGGCGGCGTTGCCGGCCTGCTTTTATCGGCGTCCCCTTGGGTTCACGCGATGTCGGAAGACAGCGAGGACCACGCTTATAAACCTTTAAAACTCAACCTGTCTGAAGACGGGAAAAAGTATGTGCGGTTCATCCTCTGGCATCAGCAGTGGGCTCAAACCAACAACCTCGATGACGACTCCAATTTCCAGCTGGAATCCTTTGCGCGGCGGTCAAGGGTGCTGGCTTATGCGCAGATTTCCTCGCGTTTCTTGATCTTGACCCACTTCGGTTTGAACAACCTCACGCCGGGCAACATGACCAGCCTGGGCAACAACGGAGATTCCTCGCAGTTATTCCTGCACGATGCCTGGGGCGAGTTCAAGGTGTCGGACGACAACTCCTTGTACATCGGTACCGGTCTGCACTACTGGAAGGGACTCACTCGCTTGTCCAACGCCAGCACGCTGAACTTTATGACCATGGATAACCCGCGGCCTTTTGTGCACTGGCATAACCTGGCGGTGACCGACCAGTTCGCGCGCGCCATGGGCGTGTATGCCAAAGGCCAAATTGGCAACTTCGACTACCGTGTGGCGGTGAATAACCCGGCCAGAAACGGCATCCAAAGCGGTTTTCTGCAGGACGGTAGTGTGAACACCACCCGAACGTATAACGGCTTCGATCAGCCTGATGAGTCCGGCGATACCGTGGGTCGGATGATCTACGAGGGCTATTTCCGCTATCAATTCGCCGATAAAGAGTCCACCAAGCTGCCCTACCAAGTGGGCACCTACCTGGGCAAAAAGAACGTGATGGGCGTCGGGGCCGGGTTCTTCCTGCATCCTGATGGTATGTACAACAATGTGGCTCAAGACCACGAGAATGTCAGCCACTACGCGCTGGACTTTTTCATGGACCGGCCACTGCGCGGGGATGATTGCCTAAATGCTTACGCGTCGGTGATTCAGTTCGACTATGGCGACGACTTTGTCAGCCGCTGGGCTGGTACGGGGACCACCTTCTACGGCCACCTGGGCTACAAGTTCCCCGGCTCCAAATTCATGCCCTACATCGCGCTGCAAAATGCCGATTACGATGGCTGGGACGAAACCGTGCGTTCCACCGATATCGGCGTGAACTACTTCCTAAACGGGCATCACGCCAAGATCACGCTGGAATACCACCGTATTGAGAACGATATTCGCGAAGGGGCCATTACGGACTTTGGCGATAACAACAGCCTGAGCCAAATTCGCCTGCAAACCCATATCTTCCTGTAGGCCGCAGAGGGACATCGCTGCGAACATCTAAACGGAACGGTGAGCCCGGCGCTTGACGCAAGTCAAGCAGGCGCCTGACAGTGATGGCTACATTGGAAACCCTGGGGGCTATGTCCCTCAGGGTTTTCTTGCTTCACCGCGGAGACGACGATCATGCAATTTGCCCAGATCCACGATGTGCTGCACAGTACGCAAGTGTTTCACCAGGAGTTGAGCGAGCGTTATCAGGCTGTCGCCAAAGAGTCGGCCTTACCACGCCTCAAAATGCTGCTTGATTACTTGGCCGGGCATGAAGCGGCCCAGGCCCAAGCCCTGGCTCGATATGAAGCGGATGCGCCGCAAGCCGTTGCGCAAACCTGGTATCAATCTCCGCCAGAACTTAATTTGCCTCTATCACCGGAAGCTCTTAAGCAAACACTGCCCAGCTTAGATCTCGCCCAGCTAGTGGACTTGGCCGTGCGCTACCACGAGGCCCTGGTGCGCTATTACAACGAACTGAAAGACCGTGCTCCGAGTGTGGCTACGGCGGAGTTATTTGCTCACCTGGCCAGTACCGAGGCCAAGGAGGCGATGCGGGTGGTCAGGGACGCCGAAGAACTACAAGACCTGTAGAGAGCACTGCTTGACTCGCTGCACTTGCGATCTGCATCGCCGGCGGTGCTCCCAAAGAGTGATGAGATGGGCTCACATATGGCCGATAGGCTGCGCTTTCTGCGCTCCGGCGGCGATGCAGATCGCTGCGTTCGCGGACTCAATCAGTGCTCTCTGCCATGTTTCCGGGCTGCTGCGGCTTGAGGCTTGACCCAGCAGTGGTGCTCTCAGGGAATGATGAGATGGGCGCACATATCGTCTGTGGACTGCGCCTGCATCTGTTTTTATGAGGGGCGCGAAGGTAGTCTGAGCCGCACGGCGGCACTGACTTGGCCTTGATAAAGGAACCCCCATGACCGACATGCTTCTGGCCTGGTTGGAGCGCAACCAGGAATCGGCGTTGCTGCTGGTGCCGCTGTTTGCCTTTATGGAAACCTGCATTGGCATTGGGCTGTTTGTCTCCAGTTTATTTTTGGTCATCGCCTGTTCCATCATTTATGCCAATGGTTGGGCGGGCCTAGAGGCCATGGTTCCCCTGGCCTTGTTGGGCTCCAGCCTGGGTGACCACGTGGGCTATTACGTCGGGCGGGCCGTGGGGCCAGGGATTCATGAGCTGCGTTTCGTGCGCCGCTACCGAGGCAAGTTAGAGCAGGCAGAAGGATTGGTGCGCCGTTATGGCAGTGCGGCCATTTTTATTGGCCGCTTCATTCCGGCTATTCGCAGCCTGATTCCAGCCCTGCTGGGCTTGAGCGAGTTTCCGCGCTGGCGCTACACCGCGCTGGATCTCGCCGCCTGCGGGCTGTGGGCTTTGGCGCTGGGTGCTATTGTTAAAGGCGCCAATACCGTGTTTGTGACGGCGACCTAGCCCGCTGCGCTGGCGCGCACTGCCAGAGGGCGTTTGCAGGCCGGCCGTTACTCTGAGGCAATGCCACTCGTGCGCAGCCATTGGTATGGCGCGGCGCCAGCGATGGCGCGCATACATTCCGGGAGGGCGTACGGGCTGCTGCCAAGGCTTTGGCATGTGCCTTGCTCTCACTCATTCATCTGTTATGCCCTTGAATTGTTGATGTCTGCTGCTTCTAAAAAAATCCTCATGTACAGCAAAGCCACCTGTCCTTTTTGTGTGGCGGCCAAGCGCTTGTTTGCCCAAAAAGGGCTGAGCTACGAGGAAATAGAAATCAGTGGCCGCCCGGAGCTTGCCGCTGAGATGCGTCAGCGGGCCAATGGGGGCCACACCGTGCCGCAAATTTTTATTGGCGACACCCATGTGGGTGGGGCGACAGATCTGTTCGCGCTAGACGCCAAGGGCCAGCTCGACCCTCTGCTCAGCGCCTAGTCGCTCATGTCCGCAGCGATGCTCGTGCATCCACGGCGGAAGATTCTGCGATATTGGTCTGCACACTCTTCTCTTCCCGGTGTGTGCTTATGCGTGCTCTTGCCCTTATGACCCTAGTTCTATTGCAGGCTTGTGCCAGCCTTTCGGGTGGAGCCGGCCGAGAGCCCATTGCTCAAGCGTCTAGCGTTGACCTGGATGCCTTTATGGGCGCTTGGTATGTCATTGCCCACATTCCGCCACCGGGCGAGGGTGAGGCCTATAACGGGGTCGAACACTATCGCCTGGGGGATGATGGCCGCATCCTCACGACCTATCGCTTTCGCAAAGGTGGCTTCGGTGGTCCGCTCAAAACCTACACCCCCAACGCCAAGGTGGTACCGAATACCGGTAATGCGGAATGGGGCATGCAATTCATTTGGCCGTTTCGCGCGGAATACATCATCTCCGCTCTGGATGTGGAGCAGGGCATCACGATCATCGGGCGCAACAAGCGCGACTATGTGTGGTTGATGGCCCGCCAGCCAGAGCTGAGTGCGCAGCAGTATCAGGACTGGGTGCAGCGCATAGCCGACATGGGCTACAACCTGGATGACCTGCGCAAGCACCCTCAGCAATGGCCAGAGGCTGAGCCACGGCCCCCGCGTTAAGTTCCTGAGATAACTCCGCCCACGGATGTTGCTTTCCTGGGGCAACAGCTCGGCGTTATGCAGCCCAACCCTGGTGTAAACGCCATTCAGCCATGGCGCTGCGATGCAGCAGGCCATGGCGGGCTGCCAGCCGCTCCACATTGTTGTCATAACCGCCGCCAATCACGCAGGCCACGGGCAGGCTGCGCTCTAAACAGCAACGAATCACATACCGATCGCGAGCCTGCACGCCGGCGTCGCTGAGCTCAAGCAAGCCCAGCCGATCGTCGGCGTGCACGTCTGCACCAGCATCGTAAATGACCAGCTCAGGGTCAAAGTCTTGGAGTACCCCTTCCAGCGCCTGCTGTAAGGCTTGGAGGTACCCGGTGTCACTGAGGCCATTGTCGAGGGGGACATCCAAGTCGCTCTGCGCCTTGCGAGCCGGGAAATTTTTTTGCGCGTGCAAGGACAAGGTGAACACCTCCGGTCGCTGTTCGAGGATGCGCGCCGTGCCATCCCCCTGATGAACATCGCAGTCCACAATGAGCACACGCTTTATCTGCTGCGTTTCAACCGCCCACAACGCCGCCACGGCTAAATCGTTGAGCAAGCAGTATCCGGCGCCAAAATCGCGATGCGCATGATGGGTGCCGCCGGCTAAGTGGCAGGCGAGGCCATTATGGAGTGCTTGGCGCACCGTTTCTACGGTGCCGCCCACGGCGGTGACCGAGCGCTGCACCAAGGCGGGCGACCAGGGCAAGCCTTGGCGACGTACTGCGGCTGCGTCCAGCTCGCCGGCGAAAAATCGTTGCAGGTAGTGGGGGCAGTGCGCCAATTCCAGTAGCTCGGTAGGGGCGGGGGCGGGCTGCACCAGTTGCTCGCTCCGAATCACCTTGTGCTCCAGCAGGTGGGCGTGCAGTAGAGCGAACTTGGTCATGGGGAAACGGTGTTTTTCTGGAAGAATTACCTGCGAGTAATTCGGGTGGTACACCATGGCTACGCCCGTCATACGGGGCTCCTCGTATATGGAATCTGACCTGCCATCAAGGCTGCGTTACCCTGCGCGCTAAGCTGCTCGTTCGTAGCCTTACCAGGCTCGGCATCCAATGGCCGGGCAGGCTGCGAACTACACCGGGCATTTGTATTGAGCTGGGGCGTTCTACGCCGTGCCTGTGGCCCATTTAGCCGCATGCTTTTCACTCCAAAATTTCGAGATATTCATGACTGCATTGATTACCGGTTCCATGGCCTTCGACACCATCATGGTGTACCCCGGCGAGTTCCAGGACTCCATCCTGCCGGACAAAGTCCACATGCTGAACGTGGCCTTCCTGGTACCAGAGTTGCGCCGCGAATTTGGTGGTTGCGCGGGCAACATCGCCTATAACCTGCAGTTGTTGGGCGGCCAAGGCCAGGCCATGGCTGCTGTGGGCGCCGACTTTGGGCCCTACCGCGAACACTGGCGCAAGCTGGGTATCGACATGACCCGCCTCCAAGAGGTGCCAGAGAGCTACACCGCTCAGGCCTTCATTACTACGGACCTCAAAGACAATCAGATCACGGCTTTCCACCCCGGCGCCATGAACTTCGCCCACCAGCAAGCGGTGCCTGCTGATGCGGGAATCACGCTGGGTACCGTAAGCCCCGACGGTCGTGATGGCATGATCGCTCACGCCCAGCAATTCGCCGACGCCGGCATTCCTTTTCTTTTCGACCCCGGCCAGGGCCTGCCCATGTTCAACGGCGAAGAGTTGTTGCAGTTCATCGAGCAGGCAACCTGGGTGGCGGTGAACGACTACGAAGCGCAGATGATTGCCGAGCGTACTGGGCATTCCGTAGAAGAATTGGCGACCAAGGTGGAGGCCTTTATCGTCACCCGAGGTGGGGAGGGATCGCAGATCCACCTCGACAACTCGGTGCTAGAGATTCCCGCAGCCAAGCCAGAAGCCATCAAAGACCCCACCGGGTGCGGCGATGCCTACCGTGCCGGCCTGCTCTATGGCTTACAGCACAAACTGAGTTGGGAGCAGACCGGCCGCATCGCCAGCTTGCTCGGCGCCATCAAAATTGCCGTGGCAGGCACCCAAAATCACAGCTTCAGCCGCAGCGAGTTCGCGCAGGCTTACCAACAGGCCTTCGATCAGCAATATCCCTTGGTGTAGTCCTGGGCATTGGATGTAGGGCCCATGCCCTATCGCCGTTGGCTGCACGGCTGGCTTGTGCCTCCTAAGGGCACAAAAAAAACGCCCGGATCGACGCAAACTCGATCCGGGCATTAGTGCTGGCACTGGGAGGGGTATGTGCCAGCTGTAATCACTACGCAAACACTATCAATTTGGATTCACGGCTACCTTCAGAAAAAACACGTTGCAAATAGCCGGTTTGTGGGAAAAAACACAAAATACTAGTCAGCCAGAGTGACGATAACGGGCGCATGGTCCGAGGGGCGTTCCCATTTGCGGGGCACCTTGTCCACTTTCCAATCTTGCAGGCGATCATGTAAGGGCTTGCTTAGCAGCACATGATCAATGCGCAAACCCATGTTGCGGCGGAAGGCGGCTTGACGGTAGTCCCACCAGGTGAAACGGTCGTGGCCGTTCCGCTCAGGGTCAAAGCTATCGCTCAGGCCCAGGGCACATAGGGCTTGAAGCCCCTCTCGCTCTGGCTCGGAGCAGTGCAGGTTGCCTTCCCATTTGTCAGGGTCGTGGCTGTCTTCCTCAAAGGGCGCAATATTAAAGTCACCCATCACCGCAACTTGTGAGTGGGCCTCGAGTTCCTCGGCCACGCGCTGGCGCAGTTCTTCCAGCCACTCCAGCTTGAAAGCGTATTTGTCGCTGCCGACTTCTTTGCCATTCACCACGTAGCAATTCACTACGCGTACGCCGCCAATGGTGGCGATGATCACGCGGGCCTGGCCATCGGAAAGACCGGTCCAGATATCCTCGATGGCTTGATCCTGCCGGGCTAACAAGGCCACACCGTTGTAAGTCTTTTGGCCGTAGTGCACCGCTTGGTAGCCCACTTCGGCGATGGCCTCATGCGGGAAGTTCTCGGTGATGAGTTTGGTTTCCTGGAGGCCCAATACATCGGGTTGTTCCAACTGCAGCCATTCCTGCACATGCGGCAGGCGGGCTTTAACGGAGTTCACATTCCAAGTGGCGAGTTTCATGGGCAGGGGGATCACAAATCAGCCCCTATTGTCGACCATCTGAGGACATGCCGGGGCTTGACCTCTGAGGAATAATGAATATGATTCAGAACTCGAACCATATTCAGATGGATGTTGCTTTGGCACCAGCCCACCCCCGTAAGCAGCGCGAACTCTGGGAACGTGAGCAGCGCCTGCTCGACATCGCCCACGAACTGATCGCTCAGGATGGCTTGCTCGCCTTACAGATGAGTCAGCTGGCGCGCGCGGCGGAATATGCCATTGGCACTATCTACAGCCATTTTTCTTCCAAAGAAGATTTGCTTCTTGCGCTGGCCGTGCGTTCTGGCACCCTGCGCTTGGAGCAAATTCGCAAAGCCGTGGACTGGAATGGACCCAGCCGCCTGCGCATGATGGCCGTGGCCATGGCGGACTGGCAGTTCATGAATCGCCATCCGGAATATGCGCGCATCGAGCAATACGCCATTTCGGAGGTGGTCTGGGCGCGGGCTTCGGAGCAGCGGCGCGACGAATTCGTGCGCTCCCGTGAGCCCATCGGGGCCGGCATCTTCGAGATTGTGGAGGATGCTCGGGCCAACGGTGAGCTACCCAAAGATGGGTTTGTCACCGAAGAGCTGCCCTTTGGCATGTGGACCATGCTCATCGGCACCCACCAGTTGGCGCATGCGCAAGGGCTGCTGGAGCACTTCGCGATTCATGATCCTTACACCTTAATGGTGCGTCATATGACCTTATGGCTGAACGGCCTGGACTGGCAGCCATTGATTTCTCCGCATGATGCACAGGCCCAAGACGGGCTTTGCCAGCGTTTACGCACCGAAGTTTTTCCTGAGGAATTGCCATGACCTTCGCCTTTAGCCATTGGCGACTCACCGCCCTGGTCTTGTTGCTACTGCCGCAAGCAGCCTCGGCAATGACCCTGCTTGAAGCGGTGGACCGCGCCTCCAAACACGATGCCCGCGTGCCCATTTCGCGTGCTATTTCTCGGGGCGACGCCGAGCGTGCCGCGCTGGATCGGGCCAGCTTGCTCCCGCAGTTATCGCTCAATGCCGCCGTAGCCGAGAACGACCAAGAAATTAGCTCGGTGTTCTTTGGCACCTTGCAAGAGTCCTGGATGGATAACCGGTGGTCGGTGGAGTTGCGTCAGGCCGTTTTGCGCTGGGACATGCGCAGCCGCTGGAACCGCACGGAATTACGTCAGGCCTTGGCCATCACCGACGAACAGCTGCGTATTCAAGACTTCTTAACCCGCGTGATCGACCGCTACTGCCGCGTGCTGGAAACCCAGGCCGACCTGGCCTTTGCTCAGGCTGAGGTCCAAGCATTGCAGCGCGAGCAAGACACCGTGGTGGATCGCCAGTCAGTGGGCTTGGCCACGCTCACCGCCGTGCGTGAAACTCAGGCACGTTTTGCCCTGGCTCAAGCCAATTTGCTGCTGGCTGAAGACGCCAAGCAACAAGCAGAGGATGCTCTGATCGAACTGGTGGGTCTGCCATTGCCCGCCCTGCAGCCGCTGCCGGAGCAACTGCCCGTACTGCCCAAGCCGGCCGCCGACTTGGCGGAGTTCATCCGGCGTAGCGAAACCTCAGCCTTGGCCGTTCGCCAGGCCCAGCTGCAACTGGATATTGCGCGCTCGGAAGTGGTGTCGGCTAAAGCCGAAGCTGCTCCGCAGCTTGATTTGGTGGGCAGCTACCGCGACGAAGACTCCGCCGACTTCACCCTGGGCCAGGAAGTGCAGGCTAGCCGCATTGCCTTGGAATTGAATGTGCCGCTGTACGCCGGCGGCGGCGCCCGCAAGGCCCTGCGCGCCGCGCAGGCCGATGTGGATAGCCTGGATTCACAATTGGAACTGGCCCTGCGCCAAGCCCGCCAAGAGGCGCAAAACGCCTGGCGCGCAGTCGACACCCAGTACCGGCGCTTGAATGCTCTGGCCACGGCCCAAGAGGCGGCCGAGCTGGCATTAGCGGCCACCGAAGATGGCCTAGACGCGGGCACGCGCACCCAGCTGGATGTGCTCGAAGCACGCTCCGCCCGGCTATCGGCTCAGCGCGACGCCACCCTGGCACGCTACGCCGCCCTGCGCGCGCTAGCTCGCCAGGAAGCCGCTGCGGGTGACCTTCGCGAAGACGACATCAACCGCTTTCAAACTTTATTTCAGCCGGCCTCCTAAGCCGCGGCACTGACAGTACGAGGACACACTCATGACCAAAAGAATGACTCTGATGCTGCTGGCTGTAGCGGTGGTATTTGGCGGCATCTTCGGCTTCAAGGCCTTTGTGAACACACAAATGCAGGCCTACTTCGACAATCAGCCTATCCCGCCCGCCACGGTCAGCACCGCGCAGGCGCAAACCATGCGCTGGGCCGAAGAAATCACCGCCGTGGGTACCGTGGTGGCCGACCAGTCGGTGGCACTCAGTGCCGAAGTCACCGGCCGGGTGACGGCTATTGCCTTTCAATCGGGCGACATTGTCGAAGCTGGCCAGGTATTGGTTGAGCTCGATTCCGAGCTCGATGCTGCCGACCTGAATGCCTTGCAGGCCCAGCTGCAACTGGCCCGCAGCGAATACGACCGTATTGCGGCCTTGTATAAGCAGCAACGGGTGTCCAAATCGGAGCGCGATGCGGCGCAGTCGCAACGCGACGCCCTGGCGGCGCAGGTGGCCTCGCGAACCGCAGCCCTGGCCAAGAAAACCATCCGCGCCCCCTTCGCGGGCCGCTTGGGTATTCGCCGTATCAACTTGGGCCAAGTGCTCAGCGCTGGCACCGAGATTGTGCGGTTAAGCGCCTTGGAGCCCCTGCATGTGGACTTCAGCTTGCCGGCTCAACAAGCTGCGCGGGTGGGCGACGATGTTGAGGTAAAGGTGGAAGTGGCGGGGGTAGATAGCGCTCTGAATGCTCAGCTCAGCGCCGTTGAGTCGGAAATTGATCGCAGCACGCGCAACCTCAATCTGCGGGTGACATTGGACCAAGCTCCGCAGAACCTACGCCCTGGCGCCTTTGCCGACCTCACATTGGTGCTGCCGCAATCCGCTAATCGCGTAGTGGTGCCCCAGGCAGCAGTCACCTTCAACCCCTATGGCGACACGGTGTTCGTGGTGAATCCGCCTCAGGAGGAGGGGGCCAAACCCACTGCTGAACAACGCTTTATTCGTACCGGCGATGCCCGCGGTGACTTTGTGGTGGTGCTGGAAGGTCTGAGCGAAGGCGAAGACGTGGTCACCAGTGGCCAGCTCAAAGTACGCAATGGCGGCAGCCTGGTCATCGATAACGACAACGCGCCGCAGGCTCAACTGCAGCCGCAGCCGCAAAACTCCTAATCGCCCCGCGGAGACCCGCCATGGCATTTACCGATATTTTCATCAAACGCCCGGTGCTGGCCACTGTGGTCAGCCTGTTCATTTTGCTGTTGGGCCTGCGCGCTATGTCCGACCTGAACGTGCGCCAGTACCCCGAGCTACAAAACGCCGTCATTACCGTATCCACGGTGTATGTAGGCGCCGATGCCGACCTGGTTCGAGGCTTTATTACAACCCCACTGGAAAAATCCATTGCCAGTGCGGAGGGTATTGAATATTTGTCCTCGGCCAGCTTGCAAGGCGTGAGCTCCATCAACGCCTTCTTACGCTTGGATGCCGACCCCAACGAGGTGCTCACGCAAATCGCCTCCAAGGTGGATGCCGTCCGCTCCGACCTGCCTGAAGGCTCGGAAGAGCCAGCCATTGTGCTGGCGGTGGGTGAAACCACGGCAGCCATGTATTTGTCCTTCTTCTCGGATGTGCTGGACAACAACCAGATCACCGACTACTTGGTGCGTGTGGTGCAGCCCAAGCTCTCCACCGTGCCTGGTGTGCAGTCAGCCGATGTTCTAGGCGGACGCACCTTTGCCATGCGCATCTGGCTAGACCCCGAGCGTCTGGCCGCTAGCAATGTAACTGCCTCCGAGGTTTATGCGGCCCTGCGCAGCAATAACGTGCTGGCCGCGGTCGGCGCCACCAAGGGCAGCCTGCTCAGCGTGAACCTCACCGCCTCCACCGACTTGAGCAGTCGGGATGATTTCGCCCAGCTCATCGTCCGCCAAGATGGCGATGCTTTAGTCCGCCTGCAGGATGTAGCCACCATTGAGCAAGGCGCCGAGTCTTACGCCACCTCGGTGTCTTTCAATGGCCAAAACGCAACCTTCATGGGCATTTCGGTTGCTCCTGATGCCAACCTGCTGGACGTGATTGGCCGCGTGCGCGACGCCTGGCCGCAGATCAAGGCCGACTTCCCCCAAGGGCTGGAAGCCAAAATCCCCTACGACTCCACGCGCTACATCGAGGATGCCATCAGCGAAGTGCAAACCACGCTGATTGAGGCCCTGGTGATTGTGATTGTGGTGATCTTTCTCTTCCTGGGCTCGCTACGCGCGGTGATTGTGCCGGCCATTGCTGTGCCGTTATCGCTGGTGGGCGGCATCTTCCTGATGTTGCTCATGGGCTTTTCCATCAACCTGCTCACCTTGCTGGCGATGGTGCTGGCCATTGGCATGGTGGTGGATGACGCCATCATCGTGCTGGAAAACGTGCACCGTCACGTCGAAGAAGGCATGCAGCCCATGGACGCCGCTCTCAAAGGGGCGCGAGAGCTGGCCGGGCCCATCGTGGCGATGACTCTCACACTGGTGGCGGTGTATGCCCCCATCGGCTTTTTGGGCGGGCTCACTGGAGCCTTGTTCATCGAGTTTGCCTTCACCCTGGCCGGGGCCGTTCTCATCTCTGGTGTGGTGGCGCTGACGCTGTCGCCGGTGATGTGTGCCAAGTTGCTCAAGCCCAAAACCGAAGGCGGTGCGGGCCGTTTTGAGCGAGGCGTAGAAGCCTACTTCGGGCGCTTGGAAAAGGCCTACGAGCGGCGCTTGCACGGCGCGCTAAACACCCCGCCGGTACTGGTGGTTTTTGGCCTCATCGTGTTGGTGAGCTGCTACTTCTTGTATGTAAGCTCACCCACCGAGCTGGCACCGCAAGAAGATCAAGGCGTGATTTTCATGCTCTCTGAAGGGGCGCCCAACGCCAACCTGGATTACACCCAGCAATATACTGAAGAGCTCTTTGGCATTTCCAAAGACCTGCCCGAAGTGGGCAACTACTTCTTGCTGAATGGCGTGGGTGCCGGTGGCGGCGCTGCTAGCGCTAACCAAGCCATCTCGGGCATGGTGATGAAGCCCTGGAGTGAGCGTGATCGCACCACCCCAGAGGTGTTCAATGAGGTGAACCAACGCATTGCTGGTGTAAGTGGCCTCAAAACCGCCGCGTTCATGCCACCCGCTCTGCCCTCCGGTGGCCAAGGCTTTCCAGTGGAGTTTGTGATTGGAGCCGTGGGCGCCACCGAGCGCCTCAAAGAGGTGGCCGACCAGATGGTGGGCCGCGCCTTCGCGTCGGGCAAATTCATCTTCGCTCAAACCGACCTCAAAATTAACCGTCCTCAAAGCAAGGTGGTCATCGACCGTGAAAAAGCGGCCAGTTTGGGCCTGAGCATGCAGGACATTGCCGGCGAGCTCTCTGCCATGCTCTCCGGCGGTTATGTGAACCGCTACTCCCAGGCCGGACGCAGCTACAAAGTGGTGCCGCAGGTGCAACGCAGCAGCCGTCTGAACCCCGAGCAGCTGCTGAATTACCGCATCCGCACCGCCTCGGGTGACCTGGTGCCTTTGTCCACCGTGGTCAGTCTGAAGACCGAGGTGCAGCCACAGTCGCTGAACCGTTTCCAACAGCTGGACTCGGCCACCGTCTCCGGCGTCCCGCGTCCTGGGGTGCCCTTGGGTGAAGCCATTGCCGTGCTGGAACAAGCTGCCGATGAGCTCTTCCCGCCAGGATTCTCTCGCGACTACGGCGGCCAAACCCGCCAGTTCAAAAACGAAGGTAGCGCGCTGGTGGCCACCTTCTTCTTCGCCATCATCGTCATCTACTTGGTGCTGGCGGCGCAGTTCGAATCCTTCCGCGACCCGCTCATCATTTTGGTGACTGTGCCCATGTCCATCTGCGGCGCACTTATCTTCGTCTCGCTGGGGCTCACCACGGTCAACATCTACACCCAGGTGGGGCTGGTTACCCTCATCGGAGTGATTGCCAAACACGGCATCCTCATCGTGGAATTCGCCAACCAACTCCAACGCGAAGGCCACGACAAACGCACCGCCGTGGAAAAAGCCAGCGCCATCCGCCTGCGTCCCGTGCTCATGACCACCGCCGCGCTGGTGATTGCCATGGTGCCCCTGCTCATCGCCAGCGGCCCCGGCGCCGCCGCACGCTTCGCCATCGGCCTGGTCATCGCCACCGGCATGACCATCGGCACCGCCTTCACTCTCTTCGTCCTCCCCGCCGTGTACCTCTACCTCGGGCAGGATCTGCAGGGCAAAGCCCTGGAGAGCCCAGCGCAAGGGGATGACGACGGCAACGATAAGTCCGAATTGGAGCCGCAGCCGGCTGGGTGACGACGCTGCAGTGAGCTGACAATGAGCCCATCAAAACGCCCCGCACTTGCGGGGCATTTTGTTGCTGCTATCGGTAGCTGGCCACCATTTTGCACACCGGAAGCTGCAGGCTAAACCCTGTTTGATGAGATGGGGCTATTGCGCAGCAAGTCCCTTCTGCTTCCCCGGAACTCGCCTTTATCCCCGAATTAACTCCATGGTTTTAGCGACTTGTTTTCTCTAGGTCTGAGCACTGAAATGCACGTGCTTAACCGGAGTTAACTCTCACGTTCATTAGATAAAGATTTCCTCGGTTGCTCAATCGCGTATAGACAAACAGGCTTGGATTGGAATAAAAAGCCTTTGAGTGCGGTAACGCCAAAGTAATCTGGAGGGGACAATGTATCGACGCTCAACACTCAGAGTAATGGTGGTGCTGCTATGTAGTTGTTTTTTCGGCTGCACAAGCCTGCATGTGGTGCCTATGGATAATGCTGTTGGGGCCCAAGTTCAGGGCCTGATTGGCAAGCAGGCGCATTTGCGTACCAAAAGTGGAATGACACAACGCGGTACCCTCAAAAAAGTGAGTGAGGACAGCGTCGTAATTGGTAACCAGCAGTTTCCGACTGATGAGGTGAGCAAGCTCCAGGTAAGGAGCTTCTCTCCTGGGAAAACACTCTTCCTATTAGGTGGGTACTTGTTATTCGTGCGCGCTGCCTTTGACGACTGCACAATTCCTCCCATTGTTTGTACAGATGACTGAAGGCCATGGGCATTATGCGAAGGTGCAGGCTGGGGTATGAGTACAAAGGGCTGGCTGTGCGTTTAGTGAGTGGATCCCCCGTACGGAAGCAGTTCTGCATTGGCGGTTCTGGGGGTTGGCCTTGAAATCGCCAATTAAGGCAAAGCCACTGAATAATCCTGGAGAGTCGCTCGACAAGCAGCTCCAGAAAGTTGTGTACGACGATGTTGTAGCGAATGTATTCGCGTCGGTCGTGCTGATTGTGATGGCAACCACTGAGTGGTGGAAGTGGTATTGGGAGTCTCCACCTTCGCCTTGGCTTTACACGATCTGCGCCTTGCTGTTCTCTGCCTATACTGCGTGGAAGGTGCGAAGGGCTTTGGCAAAGGTGAAGAACCTGAGGCTGGGGCGGGATGGTGAGAAGGCCATTGGCCAGTTTCTGGAGTCGCTGCGTGAATCGGGCGCCAAGGTGTTCCACGACGTCATTGGTGAAGGTTTCAATCTGGACCACGTCGTGATTCACCCGACTGGGGTGTATGTTGTAGAAACAAAGACTCTCTCCAAACCCGACCGCGGCGAAGCGAAGCTCGTCTTCGATGGAAGGCGCGTTCTCAAGAACAACCGAGAAATGGATCGCAACGCCGTCACGCAGGTTGCTGCAGGTGGTGCCTGGCTTAGAGAGCTGCTGCATAGCAGTACAGGGCATCGATTCCCTGTACGTCCTGTTGTTGTGTACCCCGGCTGGTTTATCCAGCCCACCGCAGAAGCCAAGACCAGCGAAGTGTGGGTGCTGAACCCCAAAGCGCTCCCAGCCTTCATTTCCAACAGCAAGACGAGGCTGAGTTCGGAGCAGGTCAGTCTGTGTGCGTACCATCTAAGTCGTCACATTCGCAATGCACCTTAGGCTCAATCACGCCTGAACATGTGTCATTACCGGGAGGGTAGAACTGTGTCCAAACGATCCCTCAAGGCTGTGCTGCTATGCCTTGCACTGACATCCTTGGACGTCATAGCCCAGCCCGCCACATGGGACGATGCCGCCTTTATAGATGACGAGTGGTCGATGGCTGTCACGCTGGAAAACCCCAAGCAACGCTACTTCTACTTTCCGCCACGTACGGACTTCGGGGTGCCGGCGGCCGGTACGCCCTGGTTGTTGTGCTCCCTGGAGGGCCGGGTGGGGCTTCACAAAGGACTAATTACGGGGCTATCTACCTGAATGCGATGCCTGTGGACTTCGTGATGGCTCAACTTTTGAGTGTTAAGTGGTCGCCAGAGCAAAGAATCGTCTGGCCCACCGAAAAGATCATGGATGTGCAGGTGGAGTTCACCACGTCTGAGTTTATTACTGCGGTGATAGACGATGTGAGAGGCCGTGTGCGCATCGATCCGCAGCGGATTATTTTGATGGGGGCATCATCTAGTGGCGGGGCTGTGATGACGGCTGCGCTGACGAACTCCGATGTCTCGGGCGCATTGCTAACGGGTTCAGTTTTTCGTGAGCACCAGCTGCCACCTATGCGCGGCGCAGCCGCAAAGCGTTTTTTTCTCGTGCAGGGTGTGTCGGATGACATTACCCCCTTCCACTACGCACAAACAGCGGCTCAGACCTTGTCCCGGCATGGCGCTGATGTTCGACTCTACGCAATGCCCAGTGGCCACCACCCTCGATGGCCGAATAACTTCCGCGGTGTGTATGGCTACGCTTTTCACTGGCTGCAAGGCGATCACAACTCCAATATCGAACGCCGTCACCCTCCTCAGGCTGCACAAGACCCAAAACTCCCGCGCCGGTTTAGGCGGCATTAATTCTGTTCTGGACGGGTATGATGTATGGCTTGAGCTGCCTTGCTCATAAGGGAAAACGGGGACGCAGCATCAATTTCGGCGGCGCAGAATCAAAGGGAGCGTAATGCCATTTCGTCCAAAGAACTCTCCAGAGCGCCATGCACTTGTGGGGCACTTGGTTCGTTGTGCTCGTTCCAGTAGGGTGCAGGGTTACTGGCTGACAACCCCTTATCCTTCTTGAGAAATCTCAGCAAAGACCGCCTCCGGGCGAGCGTAGAGCAATAGCTGGCCCGCATTGGGGACTGCGACTACCGGCTTGTCGGGGTAGAACCCGCGCACGTCGCTGATATCCACGATGTCGTCAGCCGCACCATGAATCGCGGTGACGGGTACGGCATGCCGACTAAGCGATTGCCAGTCGCGGCACTGCAGAGTGACCGCTTCGACAAACCGTTCCGCACCGGCTGCCGCCGCACTGGATACTGCGGGGCACAGACCTTCGACCAAACTGTTGTCTTCCAGAGCCGCAGCATCCGCCGCTTGCGCACGGTACGCGGTTTGTAAGGAACGTCTTGCGTGTCCTGAGCGGACATAGCCCACGCCGAGACGCGCAAATGGCAACAGTAAGCCAGGCTGCCGACGGACCAGTTGTGCCCAAACACGGCGACTGATCGGCAACGCCTCATAATTCGCTGGCGTCAAGGGAACCGGGCCGGCGCAGGTGAAAACCCGAGTGAGCAGATCCGGGCACTCGCGTGCGAGCGCGTGCGCGTAAATTGCACCGACGACGTTGCCAAGAACTGGCAGCGGACCCAAGCCGCGTCGCTCTAGCCAGTCGGCGATGCGGCGCGAGACCATCGACAAGTCATGGTCCGCTGGCGGCGGCGCACTGCTACCGGCGTAACCTGGACGAGCAAGGGCCAAGATCCGCAGACCGAATTTCTTAGCAGCTGCAGTGACGGTGGGCGGCAGTTCGGGGCCGAGCAGAGCGGTGTGCAGGAGCAGAACCGGATATCCGTCGGTCGCCCCGTACTCAAAGTGACAGATATGACTGCCGTCAGCGAGTTCCGTACGGATGACCTCTCCCGCGACAGCCGTCCCCGCATGCTCCTGCGCGGACACCAACGCCAAGCCGCGAACCAGGAGGATGAGTTCGGCTTGCGTGCGACAGGGAGTCCGCGCCAACAGACGCTTAAGCTGGGTGCGCAGGGTATGCAAGGAGCGATGTCGTTGAACAGCGATATCGGCTAGCGATGCCCCTTCGAGGAGTGCGGCAATGATCTGCAGTTCGGTCTTGCTAAAGCCAAAGATGGCCTGGAGGGATGCCGCCAGTCTTTCGTTCCAGCCGTTCGGCATCTGCGCGGAAATGGTTGCCGCCTGCTGCAGGTGCGGTTCCAGCGAGTCCAGAAGTCCGCCAGCCGCTCGCGGCGAGCACTGAGCCGCCTCGTAGATGGCCTGCATCAGCTCTGGGAAGCGCCGTGAGTCGGATCCACTGGCGTAACACAAAGCAATCAAAGGATGCGTATCACCATTCCCCATCGGACTTCAGGATGATCTAGACCTCCGCCAGTTTACGAAAGGAATACACCATGTGGGGTATTGGTGATCCCGAGCACGACGCGCATAGTCATCGGCCTGGTAGTTTGCTAAGGGACACTCGCGATGAACACGCTCCACAACGCTTTCAGTAGTGCCTTCGTGGTGGCTCTACTCGCCACTTCGCTAGTCGGTACAGCCTTCGCTGGCACGGCTTCCATCATGAACGGCAAGGATGTCACCGATATCGAATATTCCGGCGACAAACTGCGCATGGATACCGATGACAAAGGCGAGGGATACATGGTTATCCGCGACGGCCGCATGTTTGTCGTTACTGGAGAAACCGTGATGGACGCCTCGGCCATGATGAGCATGTTTGGTGGCGCAATCCCTGACCCGGGTCCCAGCGTGGCCAAGGTGGAGGATCTGCGCAAAACCAGTCGCTCCGAAACCGTCGCCGGAATCCGCGGGGAAGTCTGGGAAATCCGCTATCTCGATGACGATGGCAGGCCGCAAACCAGCGAGGTGGTTTTGTCCAAAGATGCTCGGGCGCGTGAGTTCCAGCAGGCCATGGGTCTGATGACGCGTACTCTCTTGCAGGCCGCGGGCAAAGACACCCGCAGCGCAGACGTGATGCTGGACGAGTTCGAAAAGCGCAATCGCGGAATGTTACGCATGGGGGATGAGTTTCGGGTGAGTGCGTTGACGGACCAGCGGGTCGCGCAGGACCGCTTCAATCTGCCTTCTGAGCCCGTTAGCCTGCCGGGATTCGGCAGCAACTCCGTCTTCAGCGGCGATGACGATCGCGCTGCGGCCAGCGATGAGGGGAGGGGGTTGAAGGGCCTCGGCGGGCTGTTCGGTAAGAAGGCGGAGCGCCAGCAGGGGCGTATCGAAGACCGCACGGAGGCCGAAGTGGACGAAGCTACGGACAGCGCGGTCGACAAGGCGCTGAACAAGGCCTTCGACAAACTTTTTGGAAATTGATCCCATGTCTTCGGAGCGCTTCTCCATGGTCACCGCCATTTATTCTCAGTTCCATCGGCGCCTGTACGCCGCGTCAACCACGGCCCTGGCGGTCTCGATCATCGCGGCATGTTCTGGAGGTTCTGCGAGTGCAGAATCTCTGGTCGCGACCTGCTTAGCCGACGCAATGGCTGATCCCTGTACGCTGCTGACGGAAGAGCGTTTGCGTTCGGTCATCGGCGATGTGGGCGAGATCACGGGAGAAACCTTCACGATTGCTCGCTCGACAAGTTGCGACTACAGCTGGTCGGGTAGCCGCACCATGAAAATGCAGGTGGGTACGATGACCTTCGAGAATTCGATCGATGACGAGGCCTCGCTGAGTATCGAGGAATTTGCCGAGGACGCTGAGAAAGCCAAAGCCCGCTTTGCGGCAGCCTACCGGCCGCGCTCCGCCGAAGAGCAGGCAAGAACGGCCGATAACTTAAGCGACAAAGCGGCAGAGGGTGTTGCCGCCGAGCACCAAGATATGGCGCGCGATTTCGCGCGGTCGATGGTCAGCAAGATCAATTATGTGACGGTCAATGAAGACGACCTTGGCGACGCGGCTGCCTGGGGCGGGCTGCCGAAGAGTCGCGCACTTCTTGTGCTGGTCGGTAAGCACTCGCTGAACGTCAATCTCAAGCGCAGCGACGACGATGCCGAGCACAAGGCCGACTCCATTGCGCTGGCCAAGGAATTGCTCAAGAGCTGCGGCGGTTAGGCTACCGGGGCAGTCGTCGTTGCTTGGTTTGCCGATCTGCGCGTCTCGCGAGGTCAGGCCACAAGGCTTGCGGCTTCACGGATGTTGTTCCCTCCGTTAATCTGAGAATTCGACAACTCGGAGGGGTGTCATGCGTATCCGCATCCTGCTGATGATGGTGTGTGGTCTGGGGCTGGGCCTCGTGGCCTGCGGCGGCTCTGATTCCGGAGCCAGCACCATCAAAGTGTTCAAGAGCGATGGCAGCAGCCAGTGCCAAAACAACGGTACCTCGGTGGAAGAGATGCAGATGGAGTTGGTGGAGGCTGGTATTGATGTGATCTGCGGGCAAAAGGGCAATGACGGCGGCTTTTACTGCGCGGCCTGTGGTTGCCCCACGGGAGACATCAACGTGTACACCATCAATGCGGCCAATCAGGCCGATGCCGAGTCGCTGGGCTTTGGGCCGGTGAGCGATCTGGAAAACTATCAGGACAGTGCCTGTCCACAGCCCGCTTCAGGCTGATGTTCTGATTGGATGGCTGGGAGAGGGACTGCGTGATCATCATGGCCTTGAATGCGTCGGCGCCCTTGCGTCTGGGCCTGACTGTGCTGTTGTTGCTTGCAGGCATCGCGGCATCCAGAGCCAGTGAGCCTGCGCGTCCCGTTGCGCTTCAGGCGGAAGCTGCGGGGGCAAAGGAGCCCTTCTGGAAGGTTCGCACAAGGGTATGGAACACCCGGCCCCAGCGCCTGGAGTGGCCGCTGCGTGCTGAGAACATCAGCGACGCCGAAGTGCGCCAGATTCAGGCCGCCGTGCTTGGCCTGGTTCCGGGAGCGACCGTGAACATTGGTGGCGTGACTCTGGGTTGCCCTTGCGAAGACGGGGCGGGCTGTACCGAGCAGATCTGGGTTGTCGCCCATGCAGGCGCTGAATAAATCGCTGTGCTCGCAATCTGACTCGTCGGCGGTGCTCGCACTCCTCACATATCGCCCATATGCTGCGGGTCCTGCGCTCCGGCGGCGGGCCAGCTTGCTTCGCTCGCGGCTTTCTTCAGCGCCTGCAGATCAACCCGAGTTCAGCCGGGGTCTCATGCTTTCGCGCATTCATGACCGCTGGCAGATCGGCCCGCTGCAAAGCTGGTGGCTGGAACATGACGCCTTGCATGGTGTGCCTGAAGGTCAGTCGGCGAGCTTGCAGGGTCTGGATCAGGCAGCAGCTCATGCTCGACTGCAAGAGTTGTTTGAGGCATTTCCACATTGCACCGAGTCAGCACCATCATGAGTGAATCCGTACAAAGCCCTTTGGATGCCCTCACCCCACCTGCGGAGCAGGGGCAGTGCTTTAGCCACAGCAGCGAGCTTCCTATCCCGGCCGAAGATGTCTTGGCCACGCTGAATTTTGCGGGGGTGAACTTCGAGCTCGGCCCCTGGGTGCAAATGTCGGCTCCGGCGAGCTGGGCTAGCCAGGGCATCACCGCCTGGCCCACCAACCAATATTTGTTTTCGAGCTGGATCACGCTCTTCGGGTTCATTCCCATCGATCGCCATCACTTCCAGCTGCGTGGTGTGGACCCCGCCAGTGGTTTTGTGGAGTGCTCGCGGTCCTGGAATAACCGCTATTGGCACCATGCCCGCCGCATCCAAAGCCTGCCACAAGGCTGTCGCGTGACCGACACCGTGCACTACCGCTCCCGCCTGCCGATATTGGGCTGGCTACTCAAGCCCGTGTATCAAGCAGTATTTGCCTGGCGGCACCGCCAGCTCCGCAAAAAATTCGGCCAATTGGCGTGAAGGTTTCCCTCGCCCTCGTGCTCGCCACCACGCTGGCCGCTGTGAGTGGCTGTTCCTCAGGCTGGGGTGATAAGTCTGACGCGGCGCTGGCCGCGCCGCCTGAGCCCTGCACCCCAGCCTGGAATCAGTGGGTAGAACATCAACTTCCTACCGGCGACGGTGCCGGGCATGGCCCCGATCTTGGCAGCGAGGAGTGGCAATCGGTGGTGGAATTTCGCCTGGGCGTTCGCGGCCAGTCCCAGGTTCCACAGCGTAGGACGCCAGCCTGGTGCGATTTCGTCCATCGGCGGATTCAAGAATGAGGCTTATCCTCAAGAGTGCTGGCCCTTTGCACTGTCATCACAGTGCCCCATTAATGGCCACGGATGTCCGCCGCACTGCGGCAACCTCGTATCCCTTACTGAGCCTATGCATCTGCAGGCTGGATGCGCGCCGGTGACTTTGCTCTCCGGCCCCACGTCGGGATAGGTGTTGACAGCGGTAATTGCCCATGAAAGCAGTTTTTCTCTTGTCCTTGGCGCTGACGCTTTTCGGTTGCGCCATGGCGCCGGAGGTACCCGATGCGTTGCCGGTCGCGGAGCGGCCGGATATTCAGGGCAGAGGATGTCCCGCAATGGCGATACTGCGGGTTCCACCCAAATACCCCCGCAACGCCATCCTTTCCGGACAGGAGGGTTGGGTGCTGATTGAGGTGGAGTATTCGGCCTACGGGCAGGTGATATCCACGCAGTCCTTGCAGGCCAGTCCGCCCGGCGTTTTCGAGCATGCAACCGAGGTCGCGTTGTCAAACTGGCGCTTCAAGGCGTCCGGGCAACCGGGTCAATGCACCATGGTGATGGAATTTGCCATAGCCAAGCGCAGGCCTGAATCCGTCCTCTGAGAAGCCCCTGCGGCGGCTCTGAATCCTGCCATCGGAGCCATGATCGAGCATGGGGTGGCTCTGACGGATCTGCGTGCGACCCACGGCGGCATGTCGCTGGGTATGGCCCTTATCCTTTTCTGCTCTCGACATCCCCGCAGGGTGTTCGCATCGGCTTGTTGGTCGTCCCCGCTCTGATGGTGGGGATGGTTGAGGCGCGAACCCTAGGTATGCTTGTCGAGTCAGCCGCCAACGCGGTCATGCTGCTGTACAAGGGCGGCCAGTCTGGTGCATTCCCATGAGTGGCTGCGCGGGAGTGCCGCCGCAGGCTGTGCCGCGGTGTCACAGGCAGCGCCCGGCGCGGCGTCAGCGGCGATGGGCGGAACTGCGAAAGGGGTTGCCGAGGATTCTGGCGCGGCGTATCGTGTAATGCATATGCAATGCATTGGTTTGCTTATGAAATCGGCAACAATTCCTCCGCTTCGTGTCACGCCCGAGCTACGACGGGAGGTCGAGAGTGTGCTTAAAGACGGTGAGTCACTAAGCGGGTTTGTGGAGGATTCACTCAAACGCCAGATTCAGCACCGCAAGAACCAAAAGACCTTCCTGGAGCGTGGTCTAGCCGCCCGTGAAGCCGCCAAGGCAACAGGCGAGTACTTTGATAAAGATGAAGTGATGGAGTCTTTGCAATCCATCCTTGAGGCAGCTCAGCACCAAGGGTGAGTTTTCAGCTTCGGTTTACCGCAGAGGCCAAGGCTGATCTGGAGAGGCTGTTCGAGTTTTTTGCTCAAACTGATCCCGAGGTCGGCAAGCGAGCACTATCGACCATCCAGCGGGCATGGGGCGTACTGGAGGAGTTTCCTTTTTCCTGTAGGAAGGCTGACCCCCTCAACCCATTTTTACGCGAGTTGGTCATTCCCTTCGGTGGCGCCGGTTATGTGGCTCTCTTCGAAATAGATGACGCGCAAACGGTCACCGTTCTGGCGCTTCGTCATCAGCGCGAAGACGACTATCACTAACTTACGCGTCGAGCTACCCGCTAAGGAGACGCTGAATAAATCGCTGTGCTCCGGCGGCGGGCCACCTTGCTTCGCTCGCGGATTTCTTCAGCGCCTCCCTAAGAGTTGACCCTTTGCACTGTCATCACAGTGCCCCATTCAGGGTGCCTCAGCTACAAGCTCCGCACCCGAAACTTGCGCCCCTTCACGCCGGCTTCCTGCAAACTGCGTTGTACTTGGCGCAGGGCTTTGCGCGGCACGCCCACGTAGCTGCGGGTGGGGAACACATCAATCTTGCCCACCTCTTTGCCGGCCAGTCCGGCTTGGGCGGTAAGCGCCCCGAGGATGTCGCCAGGGCGCAGTTTGTGTTTGCGGCCGGCATCAATCACCAGAGTTCCCATGCTGGGCTGGGGGAGTTGGATTTGGAGTTGGGCCGGTAGGGCCGGCAGTTTGGCCCACTCTGGGACTTCGGCGAGATCGGGTACGATGCGCTCCAGGCGGCCTCGTTCGCGTTCGGCGACCAAGTTTAGCACCAGCCCTGATGCTCCGGCGCGGCCGGTGCGACCCACACGGTGGGTGTGCACTTCGGGGTCGGGGGAGAGCTCAAAAGACATCACCAGTGGCAGGTTCTTGATATCTAGCCCACGTGCAGCCACGTCGGTGGCCACCAGCACCGGGCAGCTCCCATTGGCGAATTGCACCAGAGCATCCTCGCGTTGACGCTGGTCCAGGTCGCCGTGCAGGGCCTGCACAACGACGCCGCGTTGCTGCAGGGTTTTGGCCAGTTTGCTGGTGTCGTTTTTGGTCTGGCAGAAAATCAGGCAGGCCTCGGGCTGGTGCTCGGCCAGTAGCGCTAGAACGGCCTGGGGCTTGTGCGCGATTTCCACGGCGTAGAAGCGCTGCGCAATGCTGCTGGCAGTATGTTGTTGCTCCACCACAATGCTCTGCGGCTGACGCTGGCAGCCGGCGCTGAGTTCTTCAATTTCCGCCGGGTAGGTGGCCGAGAACAGCCAGGTGCGGCGGCTGGCACGGGTGAAATTGAGGATGGCGTGCACATCCTCCATAAAGCCCATGTCTAGCATGCGGTCGGCTTCATCCAGCACTACGGTGCGCGCCGTGCCCAGGTTCAGGGCGCCGCGTTGAGCCAGGTCGCGCACCCGCCCCGGTGTGCCCACCACAATGTGAGGTATGTGCACCAGCGAGGAGAGCTGGTGCTGAATGGGCACCCCGCCACACAGGCTGAGCAGTTTGACATTGGGTAGGGTGCTGGCCAGCGCACGGATTTCCTTGGCCACTTGGTCGGCCAGCTCCCGCGTGGGGCAGAGCACCAGCGCCTGCAGTTTGTTCACCTGCGCAGCATCCAGATGGGCCAGCAGCCCCAACCCAAAGGCCGCGGTTTTGCCGCTGCCGGTCATGGCCTGGGCGCGAATATCCTTACCCGCCAGCATCACCGGCAAGGCTTGTGCCTGGATGGGCGTCATCTCGGAGTAGCCGCGTTGTCCTACGGCTTGGAGCAGGGGGGTGGGAAGGGCGCTGTCGCTGAATTTAGTCATCGCCCATTATCCGCTACCCGCTCGGGTGATGCCTTCTGGCCTCGCCCTGCCAACTCCTTCTAGAACTGAGGGCGACGTCTCAGCCACCCGCTCAGCATTACCGCCAGAGACACCCACACAGACAAGGCTCCACCTGAAGCAGCGCCGCTACTACGGCTGGGAGCTGTGGCCTGCGCCGTCATGGAACCATCCAGTTTGGGGCCGCCCACTTGGCGAATATGCAGAGGCAGCGCGACTGCGCCGCCCTGGCGCGTATCCGACATGGCGATATGCACGCTGCCATCACCGGCCACTTCCAGCCCAAAGTAATCGCCCAAGCGGCGATCGATGAGCTGCGCTTGGCACAAGGTGCCCCCCTGGCAAATGGTGCCGGTATGCGGCGGCTCATCACTGGCTTGCACCACGCTAAAGGCAGCCAGTTCGGCGGCGCTGCCTTCCCCCGCACAGCCAAGGCCACTGCTGGTGTAGGCCAGCATGACTTGCCAGGGTTTGTTGGCCGCATCGGCCTCCCCCGGCGAGCTGGAGTCGGTGGCCACATTGGTTTGCAGCCAGGCGATGGCCACCTGCCCGGGTGCGCCTACCGCAATCCAAGGCCACAGTTTGTCTTCCGGGGCATCGTCTACACGCTGCGGTGTGGACCAGCTTTGGCCCTGGTCGCTGGAGTAGGCGTAGTAAATGCCGCGCTCACGCACGCTGCCGTCCTCTGGCCAGGTGGCGTAGAGGTTGCCGGCATCGTCCATGGCAAAGGTGGGGCCGATGGTGCGGTCACTGCTCGGAATACCAGCAGGCGAGGCAATGGGCACGATGTCGACGGTGAAATCGCTGTCTTCCTCGCGGATATTGGGGAAGATAGCCATGGAAAGCTCGCCGCCGGTGGCATGCAGCGAATACAAAATGCCCCGCTGCTTGTCGATTTGCAGGTCGCCCACGATAGGGTCGATGACGAAGGGGGCGTTGAAGGTAGCGCCTCCATCCGTGGACTTGGCTATGAAGTGGCTGAGGTTGCCCACTGGCTCACCGGGTACCGGCCCACCACCAAAGCCACTAGCGGCCATATACAGCTCGTTCTCGCGATCGGCAGCCATCCACTGCCGGTCGGAGAGGCTGAAGGCAATCACATTCTGCAAGGTGTAGCTACGCCCGCCATCGCTGGATTTGGAGACTGCAATGTTGGCCAGATTGATCTCGGACACATACACGTTGCCGGCCGAATCGATAGCAAATTCCGGGTCGGAAAAGCCCGAAGCAGGAATGCCGGCCAAGGCGGCTACATCCGCAGAGCTGGGTCCCACGCGGGGTACAAACTCCCAGGTTTGAAACTCGTCTTCCGCCTCGGCCACGTAGTAGTAGGTTTGACCGGTGTAGTTTTCTACAAAGGCGCCCGTGGTGGGGCTAGGAGCCGAGGGCGAATAAAAATGCGTGGTACCGGCATGGCTGCCCCAGAGCAAATGCCCATCGGGGTGACGGCGAATCAGTGGTTCTCCGCCCGCCCGCCCGGTATCGATGTAGCTGGCTTCGAAGGTCATGCGAGGGGAGGGCGGCGCACAGGTACTGTCCGAAGACTTGGCGGTCGCAACCGCGGCGCTAGCCGGAAGGCTCAGCAAAGTGCTCAACAGGGCCAAAGGGCCCCACGCCAAAAAATGCAGGCCAGGCTGCAGGCTCTTCAATCGCATTGTGGTTCTCCTGTTCCAGGCTCCCCATGGCCTGGTAGTTCTTTGTAGCAGACTAATCGCCCTGCTTCGAAAAGCCCAGAGCAGGCGTGCCTTATGAGGAGAAAGATGCAGCAATTGCTAAGCCACTTTGCTGCGACCAGCATTGCCAAGTGTGAGGAACACGGCCATCCTCAGGAGGGATAGTCATTGATCCTCCTAGGCATGTCGACATCACAACTGCCGCAAGTTGCTGAGCGAGTACTTCGTCGCAGCCAAGCCGATCAGCTATCCAGAGTGCAGACTGTGAACCTCCGGCAGCGAGGCCGGATGCGCCTTGGGCCTGGCAAGCGCTGGCTACCATTCAAGGCGCAACAGAGGATATCGGTGGAGCGACTTCAATTTCGCTGGGAAGCCAGGGTGTGGCTGGCACCGTGGCTGTGGGTCAAGGTCACCGATGCATTCGAGGGTGGCCGCGGTCGATTGGAGGTGGCGCTGTGGGGCGTGATTCCCATTAAGAAAGCGCGAGGCTCGCGCTTGGGTCTTGCACAGGCTCAGCGCTACCTGGCCGAGCTCCCTTGGTACTCGCCCGCCCTGTATTGGAATGAAACGCTAAGAGTTCAAGCACTAGGACCCAATGCACTGCGGGTATGGGCTGAAAAGAGGACCATCAGTGTGGATTTGTACGTGGATGAGCGTGGTGACATAGTGCGTGCGCACAGCGCGGAACGCTATCGCGAGGGTGTAGGAAACCAGCCCTGGGAAGGAACATTCCAGAATTATGCGCAGTTGGGAGGCTTACGGGTGCCGCTGGAGGCTGCGGTGGCTTGGCTGGAACCGTATGGACGATTCGAGTACTGGCGGGCTGAGATCGAGCAGTTGGAACTTGAGTTTGGGCCTGGGGCTCATCTCCAATCCTGAGCCTTAACTCCACTGAGCAAGGTGATGATTGCAGATTGTTGTGACTCTCGCGCTGGCTTCTACTAAGCCGGTTAGGCTTCGTTGAGCTTGAAGAGTCGGGTGGCATTGGCCGCGGTCATCTCACCCAGGGCCTCCGCACTTTGTCCACGCGCCTGCGCAATCACACGTGCCACCTCAGGCAGGTGGGCTGGCTCACAGCGGCGGCTTTTGGGTTTGGGGCGCAGCGTGCGGGGCAGTAGATAGGGTGCGTCGGTTTCGATGAGCAGGCGCTCATCGGGAATGTCGCCCACGGCTTCCAACAAGTGCTGGCCGCGGCGCTCGTCGCAAATCCAGCCAGTGATTCCGATGTAACAGTCTCGCTGGATGTAATCGGCCATTTCTGCGCGGGTGCCGGTAAAGCAGTGCACCACAACGCCAGGCAGGCGTTCCAGCCAAGGGTCCAGTAGGTGCAGAAAGTCGGCGTGCGCATCGCGTTGGTGCAAGAACATGGGCAGGTTCAATTCGGCTGCCATGGCCAGTTGGGCGGTGAAAGCCCGCTTCTGGTCTGCATGCGGGGAGTAGTTGCGGTTGTAGTCCAGCCCAGCTTCACCAATGGCGACCACCTGGCCTTGCGCACCTAGGTTGCGATATAGCTCCTCATGTTGCCGGTTCCAATCACTGGCATAGTGCGGGTGAAGACCTGCGGTGGCGAAGAGCTGTACGCCTCCGCGCATGCCAGCATGGGCCACAGCGTGTTGGGTGCTCTGGATGCAGGAGCCGGTGAGCAGGATGCGGCTCACGCCCGCGTCCGCTGCGCGGTTCAGAACTGCGTCGAAATCGTGGTCAAAACTCTCGTGGCTGAGGTTGGCACCAATATCGGTGTACATGCGTTGAAAGCACAGGGATGAGGCTGCGCAGTGTAGTACGACATGGCGACTCTGGTTGCTGGCACCCATCCTGCTAGACTGCTCTACCGCACTTTTGGACCTGCCCGAGTTTGGACAGCCAATTTGAGCAAATAGCAGACGCCCTGGTTTTAATCCTGGGCTTGGGAGTGGCATCGCAGTGGGTGGCCTGGCGCTTGCGCCTGCCCGCCATCGTGCTGTTCTGCGTGGCGGGCATTCTGTTCGGCCCGGCCCTAGGCGTGATCACTCCCAGCGAAACACTGGGGGATATTTTTCGCCCGGTTGTGTCTTTGTGTGTGGCCATTATTCTCTTTGAAGGCGGATTGTCCCTGCATTGGCACGAGCTCAAAACCGCCGCTGCCGGGGTTAAGCGACTTGTGTCCTTAGGGGCGCTATTTAGTTTTGGCTTGGGCGCGCTGGCCGCGCATGGAATCGGTGACCTGGAATGGCCTACCGCATTGGTGTTTGCGGCCATCATCATTGTTACCGGCCCCACAGTCATTATTCCCATGCTGCGCCAAGCCAAGCTGAATAAGCGCACGGCCGCCTATTTGAAATGGGAAGGCATCATCAATGACCCCATTGGGGCGTTGGCAGCGGTGTTGCTGTTCCAGTATTTCGTGATCTCCGAGAAAGCGGCTGGGGAGCAGGTTTTGGGCGGCCTATTAATGGCGCTCGTTGCAGCGGTTGCTCTCGGTGGTGGGGCAGCTTGGTTGTTGATTCGTGCTTATCACTCGGGTGGTGTGCCAGAGTTTTTGAAGGCGCCGGTGATGTTGGCGTCGGTGTTGGTCGTGTTTGTGATCTCCAATCACGTGCAGCATGAGGCTGGGCTGTTATCGGTGACCGTCATGGGTTTGGTGTTGGGTAATTCCGACCTGCCCAGTATGGATGAGCTGCGCCGGTTCAAAGAGTACGTCGTACTCATCTTGGTCTCCAGCGTTTTTGTGATGCTCACGGCAGATCTTGATCCCGCCCTGATGGGACGTTTGGACTTTAAGACGCTGTCCTTGATTGTGGCGGTGATGTTTGTAGTCCGCCCACTGGCGATTGGTTTGGCCACCATTGGCACCGACTTACGTTGGCAGGATCGCCTGCTGTTGGGTTGGATTGCCCCGCGCGGAATTGTGGCGGCAGCCGTGGCTGGGGTTTTTGGTCCCGAGATGTTGGCTGCGGGTTATCCGGACGCAGAGCTGCTGGCCCCCTTGGTATTTGTGTTGGTGATGGCCACGGTGGTGGCACATGGCTTCACCATCGGCCCGCTGGCCCGTTGGCTGGAGCTAACTGTGCCGGCGAATACGGTGATGGTGGTCGGTGCATCCCCGTGGAGTATTGACCTCTGCCGCATGCTGCACAAAGAGCTAGATATACCAGTGATTTTGGTGGATAGCTCATGGCATCGTCTGCGCGAGGCTCGCCTGGCCGGGATGCCGGTACTGTATGGCGAAATACTTTCCGAGGAAGTGCAGCAATCATTGGAACTGGCGGGCATTCGCTGTGTGCTGGCCGCCACTAGTAATGATGCTTACAACGCGCTGTCGTGTCGGCACTTTGCCTCAGACTTGGGCCGAGAGAAGGTTTACCAGTTGCCTTTGTATGGCGTGTCTGGACAGGACGATAAAAAGATCGCCAAGCGCGCCGTAGCCAGCCCCTTAACCGGTGTGTTGGCCTTCGCGAGCGACGCCGACTATGAAAACCTATGGCGGCGTCATGTGCAGGGTTGGAGTTTCACCAAAACGCGCATTACCGACACTTACAGCTGGGAAAACTACCTGGCTGATGTGTCGGGGAAAGCCTTGCTGATTGCGGTGATTCGTGAAGGGCGGAACCTGCATTTTCACGCTCCTAAGAACCCCTTGCGGCCACGGGCCGATGATGTGGTGATCAGCTACATTCCGCCCGAAGACAACCGCAAAACCGCGAAGAAGAAAACCGCCAAGGCGGAACGAGCGGAGAATGTCGCTGAGCAGGCCAGCAGCGAGGACAGCCCGCCGCAGGCTCTGCCCGGTGAATCGCCAGCGGAATCCCCACCCACTCAAAGCGAATGATGGACACTGCCGAACTGCGCCAGGCTCTAGAGCAGGGCCGGTCACTCATCAATGGCCCGGCTGGGGCCTTGGAATTACTCGTCGAAGCGCCTAAGTCCCCGGATACTCACGGTATTGCTCTTATCGCACATCCCCACCCGCTGCATGGGGGCACCATGGACAACAAGGTGGTGTATAGCGTGGCCCGCGGTGCCCAAGACGCTGGCTGTTTGGCAGTGCGTTTCAATTTCCGCGGCGTGGGGCGTAGTGCAGGTCAGCATGCACACGGAGCCGGTGAGCAGGAAGACCTGGCCGCTGTCGCTGCGTATCTGCGTGAGGCCCTGCCGCAGCTTCCTCTAGCCTTGGCGGGGTTTTCTTTTGGCTCTTACCAGGCACTGGCGCAATGTGCGCCATTGCAGGCTAAGGGGGTGCTGACGGTGGCGCCGCCTTTGGCTTATGCCGGTGATGAGCCCTTACCTAATCCGCAGGCACCGTGGTGGTTAATTCACGGCGATGCTGATGATGTGGTGGATTGTGCCGACACGCTGCGCCGAGCCAAGGCTGCTGTGCGGCCACCCGAGCAGCTACAGGTACTACCCGGCGTAGGGCATTTTTTTCACGGGGAACTACCCGCAGTACGTTCCTTTACCGAGGACTTTCTGCGCGCAGTGATCTGAGCTGGGCTGCAGTTCACGCAAGTGTCGCGGTCAAGCACTACACTGGGGCCCCACATGAACACCCTGGTTGCACAATGCTGAAACCCTTTGCTCGTCTCCTAGTTGTGGCTGGAATGGCCGGCGCGACGCTATCTGCTCAAGCGGCAGACATTAACCTGCAGCCTTTCGCTACCCAAGGCGACTTTGAAGCGGCCATGCAGGACCTCACGGCCGCGTTCTCCTACAAGCCCTTGCAGCCGGCTGAGCCCGCCGGAACCTTGGGTTTCAACCTGGGTATTGTGGCCAGCTATACCGGCATCGAAAACGAGCAGGCCTGGCGCAACATCACTGGTGAAGACTTCGACGACCTGGGCATGATCGCCTTGGCCGCGACCAAGGGCTTGCCTTTGGGTATTGATGTGGGTGCCTTCATTGCCGATGTGCCCGATACCAACGTCAGCCTCTATGGGGCCGAGATTCGCTATGCCTTTATGGAAGGCGGCATTGCCACTCCAGCGGTAGGCCTGCGTTTGGCGCATACCTGGGTGGAAGGCGTGGACGACTTGGAATTCGATACCACCAGCGTGGATGTGTCGGTATCTAAGGGCTTCCCGCTGGTGACCCCTTATGTGGGCGCTGGCCGCGTGTTCGGCACAGCCGACCCGCAGGGTATTACGACCTTGAGCGAAGCCGACATTAACGAAAATAAGTTCTATGCCGGTGTGCGTTTCTCGCTGCTGCTGTTTAAGGCAACGGCCGAATTGGACCAAACGGGTGACAACACCAGCTACAACTTACGTTTGGGCTTTGGGTTCTAGGGGCCTGTAGCAAGTATTCAAAGGGTGGCTGCGAGCCGCCCTTTTTTGTGCGACGCCCCAGAAACGCAGCAGCTGTGCTGCGATGATCTTTGCCACAGCAAGTTTGGTGGAGGCAAGGAAGACCACATCGGTCTATTAGGGTCTTGGTGGCAGGGCGGGTAGGCGGCCATCGGTTGGTGCGTGCTGGTCCGCTGCGGTCGCTACCCTCCGCAACTGCTGCTTGGTGTGGTCGGCTTGACGAGACATCCTGTCTCGGCAAGCCTCAATCGGCCGTCCATGGCCGATTGATCACAGTCGCAGCAGTTTCCTCCGGCGCTGCGGCCGACTGCGACCGCAGCGGACCAGCACGCTCTCAGCACCTGTCGCGACCAAAGCGAGCGGTAAATCCGTCTACCTGCGGTACCGCTTCTTGCCCTTTCATGAGTGCGGATCGGGCTCTCCGGAGACATAGCCTACTAACGCTTCGATGTTTCGACGGTGCGCAAGCCGGCTGACACTCCAGGTGTTGTAAGTGCTTTACTGGAGCGCCAGCAGCCGTTGGCAGAACCAGTAGGCTCCCAGTCCACAACTCAGGGCCTGTGCGGCGGGCAGCATAGGAGCGCCATGGCGCCAGCGCTGCAATAGCCACCAGGCTGGAATGACAATGAAGAGCTGCCCCGTCTCTACCCCCAGGTTAAAGCCCAGAATGATTGGCCAAATTTGGGTGGCCTGCTGGGTGGCCTCAAGGACGGCGCCGGCGAAGCCAAAGCCGTGCAATAGTCCAAACAACGCGGCCAGTATCAGGCCGCCGAGCAGAGCTTGGGTATCGTTGCCTTTGATTTGCCAGAGGTGGCCTAGGGCCAGTAAAGCTATGCCAGCCCAAAGCATTTGGGACAGGGCGCTCAGCCAGGCAGCGAGCAGGCTGCAGCCCAGAATCACCAACGAACTCAGTCGTCGCTGTGTTAACCCGTGTTGAGGCAGAGCCACAAAAATGATGCTGGCAGCAATAACCAGCTCAATACTGACCGCTGGCGGTTGTATCTGAGCTAGCACGGTCAGGAGTAGCGCCAAGCTGTGGCCGATGGTGAAGCCGGTGACTAAACCCAACAGAGCGCGCAGGCTGCTCGCCCATAGCAGTAGCCCGAGCAAGAAGGCCAGGTGGTCCCAGCCCAGCACAATATGATGCAGACCCTGCTGCCATTGAGGCAAAAAGGCACTGAAGTTGGTCGAAGGCTGAACAAACCTTGGCTCCAGCGCCAAGCTGTGGCCAGCACCTCCGCGCAGTAAATGAAGCTCGCCAGCGGCCTGCAGCATATGCAGGTGGCCGGGTAAGGTTCTGAGCCAATGCAATTGAATGTGCTGGGGCTCACAGGCAACTTCCCATAGGCCATGCAGCCAACCATCGCGTAGCCTGGCCGGTTGCAGCTGCGTTTTCAGGCAGTTGTCATCGGCGCCACGCATCTGCGTTTGGTCCGCTAGCCATAGGGAGAGTGCCTTGGTGGAGCCGGCTTCGGGCTGAGCACGAAAATCCGCAGGTCGAACTCGCCAGCTCCATAGCCAGTGCCCAGCACTATCCCTTTGCAGCTGCGCATAGGATTGGGTGCCTGCCGTATGAGCCTGAGCCCCGAGGCTCAGCACAAGACCAAATGCCATCAGAACATACCGCTTCATGGTGCGGAGCGGCGCACAATGCGGGCCTCGCTAGCCAGGCGCTCTAAGGCCTGCGCCAGCTGAGCCTCTTCCTGCTCGCGCTGATACGAGCGCAGCGCCCGCTCACGGTCTATAGCCTCAAGCGTCAGTGGTTGCGGGGCTTGTATAGCCTCGAGCACTAAGTGATAGTCGGCTTCGCCGAGGCGCATAGGCTCATCCAGTGGCCCGATTGTGGGGGCTGCAAATGCCGCCTGCGCCAGGCTTTGGCCTAGCCAACGTTGCAACTGGCGCTGGCTCATCAGCTCATTTGGAATAGGCAGGGCTTGAGCCTCTTGGTTCTTGACTTGGCGCCATGCTCGCACCCGGCGTTTCTCGGGTTCTTGGAATAAGTGCGCCTGCTCCTTTATGAAAGTTTGCAGCTGCGCATCACTGGGGTCTGTATGCAGGCCCTGGCTTAAGGCGGCCATGGTGGCCTGTACCAAGCGCCCGCGGACTTCGGGAATGCTATGCGTGAGCTGCATGTCCTGAGCTAGCTGCAGCAATAGCTCTTCGTCGATGAGGGTTTGCAGTATGCGCAGTTCACCAGCGCGATCCAGGGCCGTGCGGCGATCCTGGTTCACCGCAGCAATGGCTTGTTGCCATTGCTGCGTGGAGATCGGCGTGTCGTTCACCATAGCCACGGCTCCGGGCGGCAGGTCCGCTGGTCGACTCTGCCATACGCTGACGATGGCGAGCAGGCTGCCGAGCGCCAACGCCCACCATGGCCCCCATTTGGCGTAGGCTGCGCTTTGGGAGACAGTCGATCTGGGAGAGGACATGCTGCGGCGATTCCTAAAATGGGCTCTGGGTGTGGTCGGCATTATGCTGGCTGGAGTGTTCGTTCTGGTATGGCTCAGCCCAGAAGGGGAGCTGGAGCAACCCGGCGTTATTCAGGGTGCGGCCCGCTCGCCCGAGGCGCTGGCTCAGCGTTGGCAGCAAGATGCCAAAGATGTCGTAGCACTGGATACCCAAGCGCAGCGACCCAAGGCCCAGATCGTCTTTGGCGACCTGCATGTGCACAGCACTTACTCCATGGATGCGTTTTTGTGGAGTTTGCCCATGATGCATGGATCGGGATTGCACCCCCCCGCCGATGCCTGCGATTACGCGCGTTACTGCTCCAACTTAGATTTTTGGGCCATCACCGACCATGCCGAAGCGCTGACGCCCCGTCATTGGAGCAACACTCAGCAGATGGTGCGCGACTGCAACGCCCTCACCAACCCCGACAATCCAGACCTAGTTACATACTTGGGCTGGGAATGGACCCAGGTGGGGCAGACTCCAGCAACCCATTACGGCCACCGCAACGTCGTCCTCAAGGAGATCGATGCCGATAAGGTGCCGGCCCGCCCGATTACCTCGGGTGGTTTGCCGCTCAAGCATATGCGCCGCCGGGCCATGAGCCCATTGGAAGAGCGCATTGCGCCGTGGCTATTTCCAGCGGAATCGCGCCAAGCGATGCGCAACCAGTTTGCCAAGCAAGAAGAACTACGCAGCGTGCCCTACTGCCCGGAGGGTATTCATACCCGCGACTTGCCGGCCGACTGCGTGGAGTCCGCCGAAACCCCGGATGCCTTGTGGCGTAAGTTCGCCGAATGGGGTGGGGACGTACTGGCCATTCCCCACGGCACTAGCTGGGGCTTCTACACTCCCCCGGGGACCACTTTCGATAAACAAATTCAAGGCGATTTGCACAACCCGCAGTATCAACGCTTGGTGGAGGTGTTTTCGGGGCACGGAAATTCTGAGGAGTATCGCGACTTCCGCGCAGTGGACTTTGATGAAGCCGGCAACATGAGCTGTCCCGCACCTAGCCCCGGCTACTTACCCTGCTGTCATCAGGCAGGTGAGTTGATTCGCCAACGTTGCGCCGACCCCAACTCCACCGACTGTGAACAAAAGGTGGCTCAGGCCAAGGTGGACTATTTAGAGGCTGGTGTGGCCGGCCACTTGGTGGTGCCTGGTGCGCAGCCCGAAGATTGGTTGAACTGTGGGCAGTGCAATGATTGCTATCTCCCAGCGCTCAACTATCGGCCTGGAAACAGTGTGCAATCGATGTTGACCCAGAGCGATTTCGTGCAGCGCGAGGCCGATGGCGACCCGCGTCGCTTTCAATTTGGGTTTGTCGCCTCTTCCGATAATCATGCTGCGCAGCCAGGAACAGGTTTTAAAGAGACCGGGCGCCACCAGAGTACCGAAGCCTTTGGTCCTTCTGACACCCTGACGCGGATGCGGTTTTCGGATGTGGCCAAGCGCGGGGGCGAGTCGGATGTCAGCGTCCCCTTTGACCGTAAAAACACCCACTTCAATCTCTTCCAGTATGCAGAGTCGGAACGCTTAGGTTCTTTTTTCTATACCGGTGGCTTGGTGGCCGTTCATGCGCCAGAGCGCAGCCGTGATGGTATTTGGGAGGGCATGATGGCTCGTCAAACCTATGCGACTTCAGGCGAGCGCATCTTGCTTTGGTTCGATCTGCTCAATGGTCCTGATGGCGAGGTCAGCATGGGGCAGGAGGTTGCCATGCAGGAGCCGCCACGGTTTCGTGTGCGTGCCTTAGGCGCTTTTGAGCAAAAGCCGGGCTGCCCGCAAAGTACCTGGGAGGCCCTGGGAGCCGAGCGGGTGCAAAGCCTCTGTGGTGGGGAGTGCGACAACCCAGGCGATGTGCGTAAGCCCATCACTCACATTGAAGTGGTGCGTATTCGGCCGCGGGTGCTGCCGGGTGAAGATACCGCCAAGTTGGTGGAGGATGTATGGCAAAGCCTAGATTGTCCGGCGGATGGCAATGGTTGTGTGGTGGAGTTCAGCGACCCGGACTATGGGCGTGACCGCCGCGACACCCTGTACTACGTGCGCGCCTTGCAGGCGCCCACTCCCACCATCAATGGGGACCAGCTTCGCTGTGATAGCAATGCTGAGGGCGAGTGCATTGCCGTGAACCCTTGCTTTGGCGACGACCGAACCGGCTTGCAGGATGACTGCACTGCTTTGGAGGCAGAGCGGGCCTGGTCCTCTCCCATCTACCTAGACTACCCGCAGCGGCGCTGAGTTGAGCTAGCCCCAGAGCTCTTCCAGACGGGCATCGCGGCCGCAACGGCTGCGGTAAAAGCCGTAGCGAATGGGGTTTTTCTTGTAGTAATCCTGGTGGTAATCCTCAGCTATCCAGAAGCGGCCTGGGGCTTCGATACTGACGGCTACGCGGTCGAAGCGTCCGCTGTCGATGACCTCTTGCAGGCTGGCGCGTGCTAGCTCTTCTTGCTCTGGCCCCAAGGGCATCAGTGCCGGTCGGTATTGGCGCCCGCTGTCACAGAACTGACGATTGGGTGTGGTGGGGTCGATATTCTTCCAGAAGTGATCGAGAAGCTCAGTGTAGCTCACTTGCTCTGGGTCGTACATCACCTGCACAACTTCGGCATGCCCCGTTTGACCCCGGCTGACCTCTTTGTAGCTGGGGTTTTTCTCGGGGCCGCCTGCGTAGCCAGACACCACATCCAGCACGCCCCGTAGCTTTTCGTAGTCGGCCTCCATGCACCAAAAGCAGCCACCGGCGAAGATGGCACTGAGCATCCCATCGGCTTGCTCGGCAGGGAGTGCAGGCTTATCACTTTGCGCAGGGGCTTGGTTCCAAGGTTGCCAAGCCAGCACTGCCAAACACAATGTCAGGCCCAGCGTAGCCCAACGTCGCGGCGCTAGCCGCCAGCGCAGTCCATCCATCCTTAGCTCCGCAGGGCCGGCAGTTCTTCACCCGCCGGGATAAAGCTCAGAGCAACACCATTGTTGCAGTAGCGCAGGCCCGTCGGCTTAGGGCCATCTTTGAAGACATGACCTTGATGGCCGCCGCAACGGGCGCAGTGATATTCGGTGCGGGGGTACAGCAACTTGAAGTCGGTTTTGGTGTCGACATGGCCGGGGATGGCGTCGTAGAAACTGGGCCATCCCGTGCCCGATTCATATTTCCAGCCTGACTCAAACAAGGGCAGGTAGCAGGCTCGGCAAATGTAGGTTCCTTCGCGCTTTTCTTGGTTCAAAGCGGAGCTCCGCGGGCGCTCGGTGGCCTCTTCGAACAGAACGCGGTAGGCCGCGTCGTTGGCGAGCAGCTCACGCCATTGCGCCTTGGTTTTCTCCAGCGGCTCGAAACCGCTCTGGGCTTGAGCGATGCCGAATTTGGCAAGACCAAAGCTGGCGGCCATTCCAGCCAGAATTTGGCGTCGAGTCATGCGCATTGTCCTTGTCACAAACGAGAAGTGTCTGGGCCTAGGACTGTATACGCCGTGGACGGTTCCCCCGATGCAGTGAGCGATTGATGGGCCGACTGCACGCCCTTGCCCCCATGCAGATGGTTGCGATGCTTAGCGCAGCAACCCCTGCAGGGCTGCGTAGACCTGCGGGTCGCCAAGGAGATCCATGTGATGGCGCTCTTCCACAACCTGCCGCACGATTCGCGGTGCATGGACCCGGTGCTGAGCATGTTCTGCAAGCGCGCTACGGACCGGAACCAAATAATCGTCCCCAGCCAGCCCCTGTAGTTCGCCCTGGCGGCGCGCCGCGATGAGCAAGTGCGGGATATCGGGCAGTAAAGGGCAGGGCTGGCGCAAGTCGCGGGTATCGTCATCGCTCTCACGGCTTTGCCAGTCGGCATGCATTAAGTTTCCATGACGTAAATCTTGAATGCCTGCCGAGCGAACACCCCCCAAGCGCATAAACGGCGCCGTATAGGCGGTGATGCCGAGTAAACGATTGGCATGATTGCCCCAGACCTCCAGCGGAGAGCCATGGTGCGGGCTGCCCAGGTAGGCAGACGCCTGGACGCGGTTCAGCCAATCGGCATCAATGGCTTGGGCCTGGGCCATCGCTGAGCGGATCACCAGCCCGCCCATAGAGTGGCCGACCAGCCACAGTGGGCTGCGCTGGCCTTGCTCCCATGCGGTTTGCATCTGCAGGTGAAAGTCCCAGCCATTCTCCGAGATGTGTCGCCCGGTGTTGTACCGAAGGTAGCTGCTAGCAACGGCGGAATTCTGTAGTTCGTCTATAAAACCTTGATGGGCCGAGCGCTGCCAGCCACCTTCATGCATACAGAGTCCATGCACAAAGATCCAACGCGGCCGATCGCCCTGAGCTTCGGAGTCCTCGCCGTGGGCAGGAATGAGTGTCATGCCCTGGGCTAATGCATTACCGCGAGCATGGAGGCGGTCGCCGAGGACGCCATTAAGGGCCGCATGCACATGCTGCCAATGCAGTGGATCGCTGGCCTGTGCCGGCTGGGGAAACTGCTGACTAATCGTGGCCAAGGCCTGCTCAGTGCTAGCAAAACCCTGGTGCACGCAGCGGTACACCAAGCCGGTGAGTCCGCGCGTGCGCTGGGCCGGTGCCGATTTGAAGGGGTGCCGAGCGCCAGCAATAGTGCCGTGCAGAGACTCGGTCAGGCCGACAATGTCACGGCCCAAGCCAAAGCCTAATGACGCACCTGCGCTGGCGCGCTGTAGCCAAGGCAGCGTTTGACGCAGCTGTTCACTCCAGCCTTGTACGGTGTTTAACCAGTCTTCGGTCGCATGGGCTGTGGTTGGCTGGTTCGGTGTGTTCGTCAACATGGGCGGCGTCCGAGGCATATGCGCGTCGTGTGTCTAGCACCCAAAGTAAACACATGTTCACATTGTGTCAATGCCTGACCAAGAGCAGGTCAACGCCGCGTGCCACAATTCGGCGATGAGCGCCTCATTTTGGGATCAGGAACACATTACCACTCCAGATCATCGCCATCTGTGCATGTGGTACCCCCACGGCCAACAGGAGGTGGTGTTGCACTTTGCCCATGCTACGGGGTTTCACGCACATACTTATGCGCCACTATTTGCTGAGTTAGACGATATTCCGCTGGCTGCTTGGGATATGCGCGGGCATGGCTACTCCGCTGATGGCCAGCCTTTAGCACGGCTGCATAGTTGGGCGAGTTATGCGGCCGACTTGGAGGCTTGGGTCTTGGCCCAGCCGCAGCCTGTCTGGCTTGCTGGGCATTCGGTGGGCGCCACTGTCAGTGCCATGGTGGCCGCCCGTCAGCCGCAGCATGTACGCGGGCTCATTTTGATTGAGCCTGTTCTGCTTGGGCCCCTGCAATCCAGTTATCTGTGGTGGTCGCAGCGGTTTCGACGGCCTCCTTACATCCCTATTGCAGCCGGTGCGGCACGTCGCCGTCCAAGCTTCTCCAGCCCGGATCAGGCGCGCAGCGCCTACCGCGGCCGAGGCGCCTTCAAAACCTGGCCACAGGCTTGGTTGGATGCTTACGTCGATCATGCTCTGGTCGAATATGAAGGTGAATGGCGCTTACGCTGCCACCCGGCTTTTGAGTCCAGTAGCTTCGACGCGACGCCACTGTGGCCCCAGCGTTGGCTCAAACAGATTCGCTGCCCCATCGCCGTGCATCTGGGAGAGGTACAAAGCAGTACCACAGGCGCATACTTACGCCGCTGGATGCGTCGGCGCGGACGCAATCTGATGCTGCAGACCTGGGAGCAGCACAGCCACTTTCTACCTATGGAGGCGACGCATTTGTTGGCCCAGAGCATGCGCCAATGTCTGGCCGAGTCGTCGCTTCAAGTCGAGGATTAAAAACACATGTACGAGCGCTTGCGAAGCCTGTCGTGGGTCGGATTTTGGACCCTGAGTCTGCTGCTGGTGCACGGCCTGGCGCATGCCCAGAGTGGCCGCGCTTTGCCGGTGAAAGTGGCGGCGGTGGCTGAATCGTCCTGGGCGCGCGAGGTGCAGGTCACCGGCACCATCGAAGCCGTCGATAGCGTTCGCCTGGCACCAACCGTGACCGAGCGCGTGACCAAGGTGCATTTCCAAGAGGGTGCGAAGGTTGCTGCGGGCGAAATACTGGTTGAGTTGGAACAAGCTCAAGAGCAGGCCCAATTGGCTTTGGCCAAAGCACGTTTGCGCGAAGCCGACTTGGCGGTGAAACGCGCGGCCTCTTTGCAGCGCCAGAAGTTGCTAGCCGATGCCGGCCTGGATGAAGCCTTGGTCGGTCAGGCCGTGGCGCAAGCCGAAGTGGACGCGGCCCAAGCAGCTCTGAATGAGCGTATTTTGCGCGCCCCCTTTGCGGGCCAGGTGGGCTTGAGGCAGGTTTCTCCTGGGGCCATTGTCGAATCGGGCACCATCATCACTCAGTTGCACAGCGTGGATGCTTTGCGGGTGAGCTTCTCGCTACCGCAAACCGAGTGGTTACTGTTAAGCCAGCCCCACGAGGTGCAGGTTGAAGTGGCCGGTCTGGCTGGACAGAGCTGGACGGGGCAGATCGATGCTGACGCCGTCGCTCTGGAGACTCAAAGCCGTGCTCTACCTTTGCGGGCGCAGATACGCGATGCGGCGCCTCCCTTGCGACCAGGCCTCGCTGCGACCGTGACGGTGCGCTCGCAGCCACATCGTAGTTTGAGCGTGCCCGAGGCAGCGCTGCTGCCTCGCGGTGGGCAGCAGTTTGTTTATGTGGTGGATGAGCAAGACCAGGCACAACGCCGCAAGGTGCGCATTGGGCTACGCAAACCGGGGACGGTAGAAGTGCTCGATGGTCTGACTGCCGGCGAAAAAGTGGTGGTGCGTGGCGCCGAGCGTTTACGCCCCGGTATGACGGTGCTGGCTTCGCAATGGAGCCCGGAGGCATGACGCTAACGGACACAGCTGTACGTCGGCCGGTGTTGGCCAGTGTGTTCAGCATTTTGCTCGTGGCCTTTGGCTTGGTCAGTTTTGACCGTTTGTCATTACGTGAGTACCCGGATATTGATGCTCCCGTGGTGTCCATTCGGGTGAACTATCCCGGCGCTTCGGCCGCCGTCGTGGAACGCCAAATTACCGAGCCCATTGAAGACCGTATCGCTGGGGTGGAGGGCATTCGCTTTATCTCCTCCACCTCTCAGGACGGGCGATCCAATATTCGTGTGGAGTTCACCACCGACCGCGACATTGATGGGGCGGCCAATGATTTGCGCGACCGGGTCGCTGGTGTGCTGAATAATCTTCCCGAGGAGGCAGACCCGCCGGAGGTGCAAAAAGAAGACTCCGACTCTGACGTGATCATGTGGCTGAATCTCACCGCAGAGGGCATGAACGTTCTGGAGTTAACCGATTACGCCAAGCGTTATCTGCAGGATCGGTTTTCCACCTTGCCTGGCGTAGCACGTGTGCGCGTTGGCGGCGGCCTGGAATACGCCCTGCGAGTATGGCTAGACCCAGATGCACTCGCGGCGCGCAGCTTGGATGTGCAAACGGTTGTCAGCGCATTACAGCGGGAAAATATTGAGCTGCCCGCCGGCCAGCTGGAGTCTAGTGAGCGAATTTTTACCGCGAGGGTGCAGCGGAGTTATCGCGCGCCAGCTGACTTTGAAGATTTGGTGTTAGGGGCAGCCCCTGATGGCAGCCTGATACGGCTGGGAGACGTTGCTCGTATCGAACAAGGCGCCATCGAAGATCGCACCCTGTTCCGCGGCAACACGGTGGCCATGGTGGGCTTAGGGTTGATCAAACAGTCCACGGCAAACACCTTGGATGTGGCGACGGCGGGTCGTGCTCTCGCCGCACGCATTAACCCCACGCTGCCTGAAGGCATGGCGATCAAACAAAGCTACGACACCAGTGTTTTCATCCGCGCTGCCATTGCAGAGGTGTGGAAAACCCTCGCCTTAGCCGTGGGGCTAGTTGTGGTTGTGATTTATCTGTTTTTGGGTAGCTGGCGGGCCATGCTGATTCCTGCCGTGACAGTCCCCGTCTCCTTAATTGGCAGTTTCATTGCATTACTGGCCTTAGGGTTCTCGGTGAACTTGCTCACGCTACTGGCCTTAGTCCTGGCAGTGGGCCTGGTCGTAGACGACTCCATCGTCATGCTGGAAAACATCCACCGCCGCACCGAAGAGGGTGAAGCGCCCTTGGCAGCAGCCTATCTGGGGGCGCGGCAGGTGGCTTTTGCGGTCGTGGCGACCTCGGTAGTGCTCACCGCCGTCTTCGTGCCTATTGCCTTTCTCACCGGAAGCTTGGGCCGGCTCTTCACCGAGTTTGCGCTGACCATGGCTGCGGCGGTGTTCTTTTCCACGCTGGTGGCGCTGACACTGTCCCCGATGCTGTGCTCCAAGCTGCTCAAAACAGCGGCTCATGATCAATCAACGCCCATTGTTGATCGCGCCTTTCGCAGCTTGGCGGCAGGTTACGACCGATTGCTGCAGTCGATGTTGCGACACCCGGCTTGGGTGCTGTCTGGCTTTGGTATTTTGCTTGTGGCCAGCATAGGCCTGTACAAAATTCTGCCCAGTGAGTACGCACCCGCTGAAGACCGCGGGGCCTTTTTTATGTTGATTAATGGGCCGGAAGGGGCGACTTACGACTACATGGCCGACTACGCCCAGCAGATCGAAGATCGGCTGATGCCGCTGGTGGACGAGGGCGAAATTGAGCGTTTGCTCATTCGCGTGCCGCGGGGCTTCTCGGTACAGCGCTTTAACGATGCTATCGGTATTGTCATCCTGAGTGGCTGGGGGCAGCGGCGTAGCGCCTGGGAGGTCATGGCCGATGTTCGTCAGCGCGTGGCGGACCTATCCGGCGTGACGGTGTTCCCAGTGATGCGCCAGGGCTTCGGGCGCGGAGTTGGGCAGCCGGTGCAGTTCGTGGTTGGTGGAGGCACCTACGAGGAACTGTCCGAGTGGAGCCAAATCCTCAGCGAGGCCATCGCAGAGCGCGGCCTGCCCTTGCAGGGAGTGGACTTCGATTACGAAGACACCCAGCCTCAGCTGCAGCTGCGTATTGACCGTGACCAGGCCGCGCAACTAGGCGTGAGCGTGGAAGACATAGGTCTGACGCTGCAAACCCTGTTGGGGACTCGGCGCATTACCACCTTTATTGATCGCGGTGAAGAGTACGACGTGATCGTGTCTGGGGTGCGTTCAGAGTTTTCTACTCCGCAAGATTTAGCGGCTGTTCCGGTGCGCTCCCAGCGCAGTGGGGAATTGGTGTCCTTGGCCAACCTCGTGCAAATTGATGAAACCACCGGTGCAAATACCCTGAACCGTTATAACCGCGTCAGGGCCGTGACCTTATCGGCCAACCTCGCAGAAGGGACAACTCTGGGGGAGGCCTTGGACGAACTCGTGGCATTAACGCGTGAGGTTTTGCCTGATACCGCCGTCATCGACTTTAAGGGACAATCCCAAGACTTACAGGAGGCCGGCGATGATGTGGTCTTCTTATTCGTGTTGGGGATGTTCGTGGTGTTCTTGGTGCTGGCCGCGCAGTTTGAGAATTGGCTACACCCCCTGGTGATCATGTTGACCGTGCCCCTGGCCATAGCCGGCGCCCTGGCGGCGATTTGGCTCACCGATGGCAGCCTGAACATCTACAGCGAAATTGGCTTGGTGATGCTGGTGGGCCTCGCGGCCAAAAACGGCATCCTCATTGTGGAGTTCATTAACCAACTCCGTGATGAGGGCCAGGAGTTTGATCAGGCCATTCGTAGCGCTGCCGCCATTCGTCTCCGTCCTATCATCATGACTGGTATCACGACTGCTGCCGGTGGAGCCTCATTGTTGCTGTCCTCTGGGGCAGGCTCCGAAACGCGCTTTGCCATCGGTGTGGTGGTCGTGGGTGGCGTAGTAGCGGCAACGGTGTTCACGGTGTTTGTAGTGCCCGCAGCCTATGCTCTGCTGGCGCGCCGAACTCAGCCGCCCGGTGCTGTTGCCCAGAGGTTGGAGCAGCAGCTCGAGGCCATGGAGACGCCGTAGAGCCAAGGCCAGAGCTGCCGCCTGCATGGTCTGGAGTTCGGCGACTGTTCCATTTCATAAAGCATTGGTTTCTGATGTCGGCGGGAGAGGCCGAGGAGACTTCAGGGGGGCTGTGGAGCGGCTGGTGGCTAAGCTCGCGCCTGATTAAGGGGGAGCGCCGGAGGGGTGTGCTGTGGCGGGGGACAATCCGGCAGGACGCCGGATTGAGTCTCGCCGCAACAGGACGTTGCGTCGAGACGCCCCCCAGAACAGCGCGCCCCGCAGGGGACCGCGAAGCGGCGCGGAGGACACAGGCGCGGGTTTAGCCGCCAGACGCTTCGGCTCTGTGACGGCCCTGCATGCCCCGCAGTCCACTTTGCTGAGCGGCTCGTCGTTTGGTGCGCCGGCGCCAATCTTGTAGAAGCTAAGTGCCGACGCTCATGGAGACGCGGCGTCTCGGCGACTGTCTACACTGAGGCTGGTCACAAAGCGCCGAATGCGGTTGGCTACAGGTTGCGGCCGTTGCAGCATTTGCCAATGGCCACCCGGTAGCTCATGCGTTTGCAAAGACCGAGTCCACAGATGTGTGTCGCTGACCATGGCTGGTGAAACGAAGGGGTCCTCCGTGGCGATCAGTAGCTGCACCGGTACCTGGGTGTGCCGCTGGCGAGGCGCACGCAAACAGCCCGGCACATTGGCCCGATAGAGCTTAATGCCGTGGATGCCGTCGGCCTTTTGGTGAGGGTCCGCCGCTGGCGGCTGGGGCATATCCTCCAGCCGGGCGAGTAGCTTCGGCCAGAGCCGGTCCAGCCCCAGTTTCCAAATGCCCGGAGCTATGCCTGGAACTTGAAAAGCACCCACATACCAGGAGTGCAGCAGTTGGTTGATGACCGCCGAGCGGTCAGCGCTGCGCCCGTTGGTCCAGCGGTTCCGGACCCAATGACCAATATGGTCTAAGCAAGGCCCTGACATGGTGGTGAAACTCAGAATGCGAGATTGCAACTTGGGGTCAGTTACGAACTCCCAGCTTTGCACCGAGCCCCAATCATGGCCAATCAAGTGCACTGGTTCTGAGCCAACAACTGCATCCAATACAGTCTCAAAGTCAGCCTGCAGCTCTGCCAGCGCATAGTCGGATACTGCTTTGGGGCGGCTGGATGCGCCGGCACCGCGGACGTCATACGCCAACAACTTATAGTCGGCAGCGAGTTCCGCCATAACCCCATCCCAGACATGGCTGTTATCGGGATAACCATGGACGAAAACCAGCCAGGGGCCTTTGGCCTGTGGCCAGCTGCGTGCGTGCAGCCGTACGGAGCCTCGGCTCACAGAGTGGGTATGGGGCGCTGGAAGTGTATTCATGAAGATTGCTGCTTGGCAGTATGGTGTGGATATTGCCCGAACCAGTCGATTACGGCAGCGGCAAAAGCAGCGGGCTGCTCCCGGTGCATGAAGTGGCCAGCGTCCGGCATGCGCAGCAAATCAAAGGGGCCAGTAAATGCTGGCGCACTATGCTCAAAACTGGCCAGTCGCATGCAGCCATCATCCACGCCCGCCACGCAGCGCGTGGGCACGGCGGTGCGCCCGAAGACTAATCGTAGGTCGCTGAGGGCTGTTGTGGAGAACAAGGCCTGAGGGATCGCGCGGTAGTAATTCAGCGCAGCTTGAAGGTGCGCGGCCGAGCCCAATGCCTCCCTGACGGGCTGGATATCGGCCTGCGAGTAAGCCCAATGTGGCGACCAGCTGCGCCAGAGTTGGTCCAAGAACGCAAGATTGTTCTCGGCCACCCTTCTGGCCGCTCCGGGCCATTGAAAGTAGCCCATGTACCAGGACCGTTTGAGCTGGGCCGGGTGGGGCCTGAGTGCTCGCGGGTGTGGAACAGCAGCTGTGAGCATGCTGATGATTCTGTGCGGAGTGAGGTTGGCTAGCGCATAGGCAATCACCGCTCCCCAATCATGTCCCACGAGGTGCACTTGCTCCAGCTCCAATGCATCGAGTAGCTCTACAAAAATGCGAGCCAATGTCGGAACCCGGTAGTCGCCCTGGGCATGTAGCCCACTGGGGGCGTAGCCAGGTAGTGCCGGCACGATGACCCGGTAGCCTTGAGCCTCCAGCTCCGGTCGCAGCTGATCCCAGGTTCGCGGACTGTCGGGAAAGCCGTGTAGACAGATCACCACAGGCTGCTGCGCAGTGCCAATGGCACTGTCTTCTAGGTGCAAACGCAGCTGTGACAGATCTACGGAATAGGGTCGCGTCGATGTCATGTTTGAGCGTCTCTCCTCTGAAGTACATAGCACTGAGCTGCGCCAAGGCCGATACCCGCCAGCCGAGATTATTCCACTGCTGGCCTTGCCGCGTGTTCACATTCCTAGCGCGTGGTTTAGCAAGCGTCTTGAATGCAGCTTGGCCTCCGCCTACGGTTGTGAGGCCGAATCTGCCAAGATTGCCCGAAAACCTTGTTGGAGAACCCCAATGACAACCGCTTTGTACCCCGAAATTGAGCCCTACACCACGGAATACTTGGCGGTGGGCTCAGGGCATGAGTTGTACGTGGAGCAATGCGGCCATCCTCAGGGGCAGCCGGTGGTGTTCTTGCATGGCGGGCCCGGCGGGGGAAGTAATGCCATGGCTCGGCGGTTTTTCGACCCGGCGCATTACCGCATTATTTTGTTGGACCAGCGGGGGGCGGGTCGCTCGCGGCCACACGCCAGTTTGGTGGATAACACCACCTGGCATTTGGTGGCCGACCTCGAAACTCTGCGCGAGCACCTAGGCATAGACCGATGGCTGGTCTTTGGCGGGTCTTGGGGCTCTACTCTGGCCTTGAGTTATGCCCAGGCTCATCCCGAGCGTGTGAGCGGACTGATTTTGCGCGGAATTTTCACCTTGCGTCGACGCGAGCTCACTTGGTTTTACCAAGAGGGCGCGTCCCGGCTGTACCCTGATTTGTGGCAAGACTTTGTGGCGCCTATTCCCAGCAATGAGCGTGGCGACATCATCAGCGCCTACTACCGGCGTTTATGTAGCGATGATGTGGCCGTTCGCAACAGTGCGGCTAAGGCTTGGGCGGTCTGGGAGGGGCGCTTGTCTAAGCTTCAGCGCGACCCGGATTTTGAAAAGAACTTCGCTGAGGACGATTTTTCATTAGCCTTTGCGCGGATTGAATGCCACTACTTTGTGCACGGTGGGTGGATGCATAGCGACGATCAGCTCATTGCGAATGCTTACCGATTAGCCGGCATTCCAGGTGTGATTGTGCAAGGGCGATATGACTTGGTCTGCCCCGCAGAAACAGCGTGGGAGCTGCATCAAGCCTGGCCTGAGGCAGAGTTCATTATGGTGGAAGACGCAGGCCACAACGCAGGTGAAACGGGAATTGCACAAGCCTTGGTGGCCGCTACCGATCGGTTCCGCGCGAGCACCTAACCCTGATAGTATTGAGAACCATTATCAATTAAGGATTGCGCGATGTACATCGCCATGAACCGTTTCCAAATCGTTCCTGGTGCCGGCCAGGAATTCGAGGTGCTGTGGGAGCAGCGGCAAACCCGCTTGGACCAAGTTCCCGGTTTCGTGGAGTTTCATTTGGTGCGCGGACCCGAGCATGACGACCACACGTTATATGCCTCGCATACGGTCTGGGAGTCCGAGCAGGCCTTTGTGGACTGGACGCACTCCGAAGCCTTCCGTGAGGCGCATAAAAATGCCGGGGATAACCGGCATATGTACATCGGCCATCCGCAGTTTGAAGGCTTTACGGTGGTCTTGTCCTCGGCCGCTGAGTAGCCCGACTAGCCAAGGTCGTTGTGAGGCTGTGATCTTACCCCCGCGTGTTCAAGGGGGCAGGAACCTCATAAGGTTGCGCTAAGCCGTAAGCGCTTTGAATACGTTCCGGGCTGAGGCAGGACTGTGGCTTGCCGTCACCGACGATGCGTCCTTGCTCAAAGAGCACAACCCGCTGGGCATGTTCGCGGACCCAATGCAGCTCATGGAGTACGGCCACAACACCCCAGCCGCGCTTGGCTAGCGTTTGTAGTACGTCGAAGAGTCGGAGCTGATACTTAAGGTCTAAGCCGGTTGTAGGCTCGTCTAGCAACAGCCAGGCGGGTGTGTTGCTGGGGGTGTCCCACACTTGCGCTAAGGCGCGCGCAAGGTGCACGCGTTGCCTCTCTCCACCCGAAAGCGTGAGGATATTCCGCCCTGCCAGTGGCGTAAGGTCCCACCACTCCATGCATTGGTCAATGACTTGGGAGTCTCGCTGGGCGCGGCTATCACTTTGATGCGGCATCCGTCCCATAGCCACAACCTCGTGAACTTGAAAGGGGAAGTTCAAGGGGTTGTGTTGGGAGACCATGGCGCGCCTCTGGGCCAACTTTTGGACTGGCCAGCTCTGAAGACTGACCTGGTCCAGGTAGACGCTTCCCTGGTCGGGCTCAAGACTGGCGCTGAGCAGGGAGAGAGCGGTGGATTTCCCGGCACCATTGGGGCCGCAAAAAGCGGTGAACACACCGGCCTCGAGTTGCAGGCGGGAAACCCGGAGTAGGTCGCGGCCGCCGCGGCGGACCTGAATGTGTCGTAGCTCCAGGCTCATCCTAGGCCTCCGTGGCGTTTGTTTCTTAACAGCAGCCACAAAAAGAACGGAGCCCCCAAGGCGGCGGTGACCACCCCTAAGGGCAGTTCGGCAGGGGCCACTGCTATGCGCGCGATGAGATCAGCGCCGAGGATGAGGCTGCCGCCGAGTAAGGCCGAGCCCGGTAGCACTACGCGATGGTCTGGGCCAGCGAGCAGTCGCACCAAGTGGGGTACCACCAAGCCAACAAAGCTCACTATGCCGCACACTGCGGTAGCGGCTCCCACCCCCAGAGCGGTGAAGACGGCCGCTTGTCTCTTGGTGGATTCGGCATCAACCCCTAAGCAGCGTGCGTCCGTTTCTCCCATCAGTAGGGCATTGAGTGGTCGCTGGAGCCTGAGCAGGCCGGCAATGGCGACCACCATCGCAAGCGCCGCCGGCATAACCCGTGCCCATGTTGCTCCACCCAAACTGCCTAAGGTCCAAAAGGTGAGATCGCGGAGCTGGTTGTCGTCGGCCAAAAAGGTGAGATAGCCAATGCCGGAAAAGGCCAAAGCATTGGCGGCCACGCCGGCCAGAAGCATGGTGGCCACGATGACCCGACCATCCCAGAGCGAAAGGCCGTAGATCAAGGCGACTGTGGCTAGAGCACCGACGAAGGCGGCCAGCGGAAGTAAAGTCGTACTGAGCGCCACTCCGGCCAGGGCACCTCCGCCCAGCACGATGACTGCAACCGCGGCGAGCGCTCCGCCTGCCGATACGCCAATCAAACCGGGGTCTGCGAGAGGGTTACGGAAAAAGCCTTGCATGGCTGCGCCGGCAATGCCGAGGCTGGCGCCGGCCAGTAAGCCCAGAACGGCTCTGGGCGCGCGGATACTTTGTACAACACCAGTCACGATGGGGTCGATCTGGTGCTGATCACCTATGCCTATTGCCTGCAAACCGATGTGCAGCAGGCTCAGTAGATCAACCCGAATAGGCCCCACAGCCACGGCCGCCGCAGTTGCAATGAGCACACTGCAGGCTAATGTGCCAAGTACCCATTGCCCTTGGCGGCGTCGCTGTGAGCTCAGCAAGGCCGCTGAAACACTTGGGGCTACGGTGGTCATCGTTGACTGGGTGGTTTTTGCCGCAGCATGGTCTGCAGTAGCTCCAGGGCTGCGGCAGGCGTGCGAGGGCTGAACTGCAATAAAGGCTCGACATCCACCATGAAAATGCGTCCTTCGCGGGCAGCGCGGGTGAGCGCCAAGGCGGGATGACGAGCGGCTTGTGCGGCGCTGCTGTCTTGCATGGCGTAATTGCGCAGTACAAAGATCCAGTCGGGCTCAGCCTGCACCGCAGCTTCCAGGGACAGCGATTGATAGCCGCTGCGTTGCGCAAAAACGTTCGTCCCACCGAGCAAATCGATCAACCCCTGTGCTGCGGTGTCGCGGCCAGCCGCGCGCGGAGCGCCATCGCTCAGGGTGGCAAAGAACAGCATCGTTCGGTCACTGCCGAGTTGGGGAGTGGCCTGGGCTAGGCGTTGTAAATCCGTATCGACTTGTCGATGTATGGCTGGTGCTGCTGCAGTGCGCTGGAGAGCTTTAGCGATACCGTCGATTTTTTGATGAATGATCCGCGGGTGATACTCGCTGGCAAACTCCACAATGTTTACCCCCGATCCGCGTAATAGCTCCAATGTGGTTTCGGGCCCCGCAGCTCCGCTGATGATGATGAGGTCCGGGCGGATTGACAGCAAACCTTCGGCGCTGAGGCCGCGCAGGTACCCCACTTTGGGTAGATCTTCGACGGCAAGGGGGTAGTGCGAGGTTGTATCCGTGGCAACCACCTTTGGGCCGGCCCCTAGAGCGAACACTGTCTCCGTGACATCTCCGCCAACGGTCACTATGCGCTGCTGCGCCCAGGCAGGTGCGCTCGAGAGCAGTAGGATCGCCATACTCAGGGCACTCCCCCAGACGCGGGTGTGTCGTATGACGTCAACAAAAAGCTGTGCCACGCCAGGCTCTAAAAATGCGAATGAATCTCAATTGTATTGAATGCGGCACATTGATGCGAGCCCCTTCCATGCGATAGGGACACTCGCTGGATCGCAAGAGGGCATTGGCCTCACGCTACTCCTGAGTCTGACAACCCAATACCAAGGGGGGGGGCTGCTCGACTGCGCGTAGTCTACTGAGCTGGCCTAGGGAGACGCTGAATAAATCGCTGTGCTCCGACGGCCGGCTACCTTGCTTTGCTCGCGGATTTCTTCAGTGCCTCCCTAGCAATGAAAAAGGGCGACCGAAGTCGCCCTGAAATCTGTTGACTTTTGAGTCGCCTAGCGGCGCCGACCCTGGCGAGCGATCCGCACCATATTCTGCGTGCGGAAGTGGCTTTGATCGAAATTCGTGACCTCGAATAAGGGCTGCTCATTAGACAGCTCCATCATCAGATAACGTCCGGATTGTAGGTCGTAAACAATTCCGCCGGCGGGGCCAATGCTTTTTAGCCAGGGGAGCATGACCGAATGGTATTCCTGCACACGCCAGAGCTGGTCACGGGCATCGTAAATATCGACCAGAGCAATGGTCCAGGAGTCTTCGTCGATGTAAAAGGTGCGACGTTTGTAGATGTGACTGGTGCCTTCACGCAGGAAGGAATCCACCACCCAAACGCGGTGCAGCTCATAACGCATATGGTCTTGGTTGGCATGCCGCTCAATGGTGAGATCGTCATAACCCACCCGGTTATCGACCAGCTTGTAGGCGTTATAGGGAATGTAGATTTCTTTTTTCCCGACTAACTTCCATTCGTAGCGGTCAGTGGCGCCGTTGAAGACATCGAGCTGATCATTGGTACGCAGCCCATCGGAGCCAGAGCCAGGGTTGTCATACGCCACATTGGGGGCGCGCCGTACGCGGCGTTGGCCGGGGTTGTAAAGCCATGCGCGGCGGGTATCCAACAGCTGATCCATGGTTTCGTGAACCAGCAAAATTTGACCTGCAATCCGCGGCGGCGCGGTGGTGAGCTGCAGGAAATAGGTCATCACATTGTCGAGATTTTCCGGTTTGGCATCCGGCAGGTTGTAGCTGAAGAGCACATCCTCTTGCAGGTGAAGCTCGGTATAGCTGCCACTGGTTTGTACCGCGAGCTGGGTGTTGTAACGGGTGATGCTTTGACCGCGATAGCGAGTTTTGTGATTCCAGATCACTTCCTGGCCAGACTGCGGTATGGGGAAGGGAACGCCGGTAATGGCGTCGACCAAGGACTCTCCAAAGTTTTCTAAGCGGGCCTTTGTAGCGTTCTCTTTGGTGGCCTCGTAGTAGAAGTCGGGGGCGTTAAAGCTACGCTGGGAGGCATACACCGGCAGTTTGTAGGTGTCGTAAGTCTCCAGCATGGCAATTTGGCCAGGACTGAGGCGGTCGCGATACTGATCCAAATTGGAGCGACTGATGACAAAAATCGGGTCCTTGTCGGCCAAGCCGGGATAGGACTCTGGGTAACGTTTGCGGTTATCGGGGACCTCTTGGGGCCAAATGTATCCCCCCGTCCATTCTGGAATCGCGGCTGTGGGGTCCGTTTTCCCATTGCCCGCCTTGAGGGCTCCGGTTGGGGTGAGTTCCTGCCCCAGTTTGGCGGCTTGCTCTGCACTGACTGCAGCGTAGGCAGGCACTATAAAGCCCGCCCATAGCAGGCTGGCTCCGACAATCATCGTTTTCATGTGGTTCTCGTCTCCCCATCCCCATCACTGGGAGTGTGGCTTTGCAAAAGCGGCTAAAACAGTCCCGAGCCGCAACAGTAGCAAAACCTGACGCGCGCGGGCAGAGCGAAGAGAGGCACCTTTATGAGTTTCAGCTTCAAAGTGCTGCGGCGAATGCGCGGCGCGCAAGGGCGTCGTAGGTTTTATTCCCCAATCGCAGACGCTTGCGCTGATGGCAAGCAGCAACACTCAGGCAATGATGGGCAGACTCCTGCGCCCCCCGCCTTAATCTGTCAGCAGCACCTCCAGGAGCTACACGGGAGCTGGCGCTGGGCTAAGGGCTAGCGCGGTAGCCTGCGGTAGGGTTTAAAAGCGCTCCAGTAGCTGCTGGGCGTTCGCCCATTGGCGCTCATCTGAATAGGCCGAATCATTGAGCGAAGCCAAATCCTCATGAGCCAAATCCAGAGCACCATCAAAGCCATCCGGCCCGGTTGTTGGCGTAGCGCTGAGCTCTAGCCAGCCATCGTAGTCCAGTTCTTCCACACTGCCGTCGTAGTACTGGATCTCAATGGTCTCGTTGTGCAAATCCAGAGCAACAATTTCAAAGGGTTCTGTGCCTGCCCCGCGGTACCAAGCACCAACTTCAATACCTTCGAAGATTCCGATCATGCTGTACATCTCCTCTGATGTGCGGCTGCCAAAGCAGGGCTGCAAATCTGCAATCGCAACTTGGTCAGTCGCCAGTGCAAAAGGCGCTGTCTATGCGGTATACGCCGCCTTTGAAGGGAGTGCAAGTGCTGTGCCCAAAGCCGGTTTAAGCTCAAGAACTTGCATGTGGCAGCTAGTCAGCCTTGCAAGGCCTATCCCATAAGTCAATGTTTATATGGGGGATTTATCGACTTGGCCGGTTGTGCGTTCAGAGGTGGAACGCAGTCCACCCAGACCCCATAGGCATGGGGTGGGCATCCTGGTGGGGTCGTAGAAGTTGGTGGTTTGCGCTGCAAGGCGAGGGGCCGGTTATCCCCTGGCCCCTAAACAGGTCGAGCCAAGGCCGCAGCTGCTCCCATGGCGATTAGGGGGCAGGATTAGGGTGAGCCGTGTGAATGGCATCTATGGCCTTTTTCAGCTCCGGGCTCAAGCGCTGCTCGATGGCTGCCAGATTCTGCTCGAGTTGCGTCATCGAAGTTGCACCAATGAGGTTGCTCGTCACAAAGGGTTGCTCATTGACGAAGGCGAGTGCCATTTGCGCCGGGCTTAATCCATGCTCGGCAGCCAAATCCACATAAGCTTGGGTTGCCGCTTCCGCCTGCGGGTTGGTGTATCGAGCAAATCGTTGGAATAGGGTGAGGCGGGCTCCGTCCGGGCGTGCGCCCTGCAAATACTTGCCGCTAAGCACTCCAAAAGCCAGTGGGGAATAGGCGAGCAGCCCCACTTGCTCGCGAGGGGCGAACTCGGCCAAGCCAATCTCATAGCTCCGATTCAGTAGGTTATAGGGGTTTTGCACGCTGACCACACGCGGCCAGTCGTTTTGTTCGGCGAGGCGGAGGTAGCTGCTCAGGCCCCACGGTGTTTCATTGGAGATACCAACGTGCTTGATCTTGCCTGCCTGTTGCAGCTCGGCCAAGGCCTGCAGTGTTTCACGAATCGGCGTGCCATGCTCCACATCGGCCTGGGTGTAGCCCAGCTGGCCGAAGAAGTTGGTTTTGCGGTCGGGCCAATGCACTTGGTACAGGTCAATGCAGTCCACCTGCAGGCGTCGCAGGCTATCCTCACAGGCTTGCCGAATGCTGCTTGCGTCCAGCTTGGGGCCCCCGCGAATCCAGGGCAGCCAATCGGCACCTCCGGCGACCTTGGTGGCAATAACCACATCATTGTGATGGCCGCGGCGCTGGATCCACTCACCAACAATTTCTTCGGTGCGGCCCTGGGTCTCGGCGCGAGGCGGCACCGGATACATTTCCGCCACGTCGATGAGATTCACGCCGGCCGCGACGGCGGCGTCCAGCTGAGCAAATGCTTCTTGCGCGGTGTTTTGCTCGCCCCAGGTCATGGTGCCCAGGCCAATTAAGCTCACTTCAGGGCCACTGCGGCCAAGTTTTCTGTATTCCATTATTGGGTCTCTTTGGCTTCGCTGAGAGCCTCACGCCGACGGGCCAATAGGCCTTCCACCACGGGGCGTAGCACCAGTTCCATAGCAAGCGCGCCATTGGCTCCGGGCACCACAAGGGTGTTGGGGCGCGAGGTCCAGGACCCCGTGACCATCGACAGCACATACGGAAGGTCGACGGGAACGGCGGTTGGGCGTGCCACGCGAATCACCATCATGGATTCTTCGGCTGTGGGAATGCGCTCGGCAGTAAAGGGGTTGCTGGTATCTACCAACGGAACCCGTTGAAAGTTGATGTGAGTGCGCGAAAACTGCGGGATCAGAAAGTTCACATAGTCGGGCATGCGCCGCAGAATGGTGCGGCTGATCTCTTCAGGACTGTGCCCACGATCGTCCACGTCTCGACGTAGTTTCTGCACCCATTCCAGGTTAATCGTCGGCGTCATGCCGATGAGTAGATCCACATGCGCAGCGACGTCATGGTTCTCTGTGACCACGCCGCCATGCAAACCTTCATAGAGCAAGATGTCGGTATTCTCGGGCAGGGCTTCCCACGCGGTGAACTCACCCGGCTCGCCACCATAGCGCGCCGCATCGTCGGCGTTATGAATGTAGTGCCGGCTTTGGCCTTGACCACTATTTCCATATTCGGCGAACAGGGCTTCCAAGCGGTCGAAATGATTCGCCGCTGCGCCAAAGTGACTGAAGTTTTCGCCGCGAATACGCGCCCGTTGGATGCCGGCACGCATTTCCTCACGGTTGTAGGCGTGAAAAGCGTCGCCGTCCACATAGGCGGGTTTGGCCTTGAGCAATGCAAAGAGCTGCTCGAAGACGCGCCGCGCAGTGCTGGTTCCGGCTCCGGAAGAACCAGTCACAGCAATGATGGGATGGCGTGCCGACACGCCTTAGGCCTTGCGCCGATAGCGGAAATCAAAAACCGCGTGGCCCAACCGCTGCCCGCGTTTTTCGAAGCGGGTGAGCACGCGATCAGGGCAGCGCGGGGCGAAGCGTTCGGGTGCGGCGAGGTTTTGGAATTGATCATGGGCGCTGAGCTCAGCATCCATCCACTCGGCATATTCCTCCCAGTCTGTGGCGACTAGCAGTATCCCTTCGGGTTTGAGTGCAGTCGCCATCAGGTCCAAGTGCGCAGCTTGGATGATGCGTCGCTTGTGGTGCCGCTTCTTGTGCCAGGGGTCTGGAAACCAAATTTGGATTTGGTCCAGGCTGCCGGCTGGCACACGCTCACGCAGGAAAATCAAGGCGTCCTCTGAGCTCACCCGGAGGTTGTTCACATTGGCCTCATGGGCGCGATGAAGCAGCTGGCCCACGCCAGGGCGGTGGACCTCAAGGCCGATGAAGTTGGTATCCGACTGAGCTTGGCACAGGGCCAGCAGATTTTCCCCTGCGCCAAACCCAATTTCGAGCACGCAGCGGGCTGATCGCCCGAAAACCGTGTCTGGGTGGTGGCAGCCTGCCGGCCAATCACAATGCGGTAGGCGCTCTTCGAGCGCGCGCGCCTGGGCCACAGTGGTGCGACCTTCACGGCGGACAAAGGTTTGCACTCGGCGCCAGTAGGGGCGCTCAGCAGGCTGCTCCGCTGTGGCATCTAGCGGGGTCTTGGTGGCACTCATGTACGGGGCTCTTAGCTGCTGCTCAGACCATCCAGTGGGGATGAGGCGGAGGCATAGCGTCTGCGCGGCATACGGCCGGCCAAACAGGCCATCCGGCCTGCTTGAATCGCATCACGCATCGCCGCTGCCATCAGTACCGGACGCTTAGCGGCAGCAATGGCGGTATTCATAAGCACGCCATCGCAACCAAGCTCCATGGCAATGGCGGCATCCGAGGCGGTGCCCACGCCGGCATCGACCAGAATCGGAACCTGGGCATTCTCGACAATGGTCATGATGTTGTAGCGGTTCTGAATGCCCAGACCCGAGCCAATAGGCGCGGCTAAGGGCATGACCGCGACGCAGCCAAGATCTTCCAGGCGTTTGGCCACAATGGGGTCGTCATTGGTGTAGACCATTACTTCAAAGCCTGACTTCACCAAACTCTTGGCGGCCTCCAAAGTGGCGGGGATGTCCGGGTAGAGGGTTTTGTCATCGCCTAATACTTCGAGCTTGACCAGCTGGTGCCCATCCAGAAGCTCACGGGCCAGCTCGCAGGTACGCACGGCATCGTCGGCAGTAAAACAACCCGCCGTGTTCGGAAGGATGGTGTAGCGACTTGGCGGCAACACGTCCAGCAGGTTGGGCTCATTGGGGTTTTGGCCGATATTGGTGCGGCGGATGGCGACGGTGACAATTTCGGCGCCACTGGCATCAATGGCCTCGGCGGTTTGCACTAAGTCTTTGTATTTCCCGGTCCCAACGAGCAAACGCGAGCGATACTCTTTGCCACTGATGATTAAGGGGTCATGCATGCTCAACCTCCGCCGATGGCGTGTACGATTTCTACGCGATCTGCATCCTGCAAATCGGTCTGGTCATGTTGGCTACGGGGGACAATACGAGCGTTGACTTCAACGGCCACGCGGCGGTGCTGCAAGCCCAGGCGCTCCAATAAGCTGGCGACAGTGAGCGGCGCCTCGCATTCATGCGGGCTGCCATTGAGTTGAATGGTCAGCATGCGATTCCCCAGTGCGCGAACAAGCGAAAATGTCGCCGTTGGCGGATGTCTAATCGCAACAACGACATGGAGCGGGTGATGGGAATCGAACCCACGTCGCCAGGATGGGAACCTGGAGCTCTACCATTGAGCTACACCCGCGTAGTGACCCTCATTATGCCGTGACTGGCGCGACTCCGCGTAGGGCGGTCTGGGGCAGCTGTCGACCCAGGCCGAACAACAGGGCACCGTAGATGGCCGTTCCCAGCAAAGTGTTGCCGAAGAAGGGGATGGCCAGAACGAAGCACTGGGTCAACCCTGCCCAGGTATGTGCGTACATTCCTGAAAAGGCCCACACACTGAGATTCGTCAGCAGGAAAAACAGGCTGGCGGCCAGCAGGCCTCGCCCAGCAATGGCGCTAGCCGGGCTGCGCAGTTGCAGGCCGCTACCCATGACGCAGATCAGAGCCAGGGCGGCGTAGAGCACAGGCATGCCCTTGTGCAGGCCAAGGAGCAAGTCTGTCAAAAACATCAGTGTAAGCAGGGCTGCGGTAGCCACCAGGCGCTGAGGCAGGGCTGCACCGCAGAACAAAGCCAATGCAATGACCGGCGTGAGATTCGGTGGGTGCGGTAGAAGTCGGGCGGCGGCCGTCACCACGAGGAGCGCGATGAGCATCCCCCAACCCCAGGTCGCGTTAGTGTCACGGGTATCAGCGTTTGCCATGAGTGTGGCCATATGTCATCGAATCTGATTGCATGGTACCTGCGGCAGCTGGGGTTTGCGCAAGCCCACGGACGTCATCCATTCACAGTGACCGCCCAGCCTCGTATCATGCGGCCCTGATTTCATCATGACGGCGGAAAACAGCTCCATGCCACTTCGTATTTGCACCTCGGGATTGCTGGTTTGCGCGGGAATAATGAGCGCTTGCGAAGGGGGTCGCCTGGGGACGGAGGTGGTGGCGCGAACACAAAGCGCTGCTGGGGCCGCCGGCCCGGACATCTTGTACGCTGCGCCGCCGCGCGTCCCTCAGTTCGAAAATACGGGTGTCTGGCAGGCGCAGCCGTTGAAGGTTTCGGGTGCTTCTGCCTACGTGCAGGGGGAGTTTCTGTACCAGGACTGGATTTACGATGATCACGGCGCCAACGGAGGCTTGCCCGATCCGGTCGATCCTGCAGCAGGATTGCTTAATGGCGCGGTCGCAGACGGAATTTTTTCCCGTTATGCCGGCACCTACACCTATCCCGACGACCCCGTTTATGCGAACAATGCGGCGGATCTGCTGGAGTTTCGCGTTAAGCGGAGTGGGGCGGCCACACTCTTCCGAATCAGCCTGAACACACTGCTAGACCCCGACCGAGTGGCTGCGACTCTCACCTTAGGTACCACCGGAACGCCTAGCCCCTTGCCCGCCGGAGCCAACGTGAGCTTGGACCATGCCATTTCCATGACTTGGGCAGAAGGCCGGGCCGTTGTGCGCGATCACACTGGGGTGGAACTCGCGAATTTGGGCCTGCGTGTAGACATGGAACGGCGGCAGATGGAACTTCGGCTGCCCGACTCCGTACTGGACCTGCGAGGCTCGCAGCAAACACTATGGCTGGGCTTGGGACTGTGGGATCCCGAGGCTGATACCTACCTAGCGCCGGCGCTTTCTCGCTCGCCCACGCAGCCCGGCGGCGCGGGCTTGTTGGGTACCGCCCCCGCATTTTTTAACCTGGGTTTCCGCTTTGCCGAGCCAGAGCCCGATATTGCCGGCCAGCTGGGCGTGGGCGCTGTGATCATCCCGCGCTGGTGGCGCGATGCGGCTCAAGCGGAGGCCTTGGCCTTGGGAGAAGCGGGGCAGTTTCGTGCCCAGGTCGATTTCACCAAACTGCAAGCTGGCCTCACAGATTTCCAGTTTAATCAGCCTCAGGGTGTGCCGACCTTTGGTCCTATTAACCGGATTTACGGTAGCCGCTTTAGCTTTGGTCAGGGCGTGGACTTCAGCCAAGGCTGCGGGAATGCTGAGAGCTGTACGGGCATCTTAGTGGGGCAACTGCAGCCTTATTCCCTCTACCTGCCCAATCGTCCAGTGCCAGAGGGTGGCTGGGGTTTGACCCTGCTTCTACATTCGCTGGGGGGCAACTACAACCAGTACCACGCTAGTGCTCATCAGCAGCAATTCGGTGAGCGCGGGCGAGGCCACTTGGTGCTGAGCACCAGTGGGCGAGGACCCGATGGATGGTATGTGGAATATGCCGGCGCCGACACCTTTGAGGCTTGGGCCGATGTGCGCACGCATTACCCCTTGAACCCGGCCTTCACCAGCATTAGCGGTTACTCCATGGGTGGTCATGGCAGCTTCCGTTTCGCCACCCAATTTCCGGATTTGTTCGCGCGGGTGCAAACAGTGGTGGGGCCGCCAGCTGTTGGTGTTTGGGTGCCGCCGCTCACCAATCCGGGCCCGGCATCCAATACCTTCGAGGCGCTGGAGTCGCTCTACCATGTGCCCATTCAAAATTGGGTGGCCAGTGCCGACCAACTCGTGCCTTATCCAGGCCCGCGAGCGCAGGCGGATCGCTTGTTCGAGTTGGGTTATCGCAGCGAGTTTTGGACCTTCGCCCCAGCCGAGCATTTGACCCTAGCTGCCCATGACCAATACCAACCGGCCGCCGAGTTTCTGGGTGATGCCCAAGTGGTGACCCGGCCGCGCACTATCGTCTTCAAGCGCAACCCGCAGATGGACTTTCCGGCGGCAGGCATTGTTGCCGACCATGCGTATTGGCTGGCCGATATTCAGTTGCGGGACCCCAGTTTGCTCACCGGCATGGTGGAAGCGCAGAGTTTGGCGCTGCCTCCGAGCCTGGGCCCGGAGGCGGCCACTCGCACCGCTGCGCCCGGTCTTTTGCAGCCGGGCACCTTCGGCGCCATCGGCTACTTGGCGGAAAGCCAGGAGTGGCAGGGAGAGCTTGGCGATGCAGACCTGCGCAATGTGCTGCGCATTAACTTGCAGAACATTGCTGAGGTGAGGGTGGATATGCAGGCAGCGGGGCTGAGCTGTCGGGCCCAGATCGAAGTGAACTCGGATGGCCCTGCGCGGGTTATTCGCGGGGGTTGCTGACCTGCGACGCTCAATTTTGAGTGTGGGGCTGCTCAGTGCATTGCCGGCCTTCTTGGCTCAGATCCAGCCGCGGGCCATGGCCATATACAGCATAGTGCTGGCACCGGCGGCTAGGCCTATAAAGCCTAGGCGGCTCTTCCAGCGCAGTCGTTTGAGCAGCTGCTCCTCGCTGTGCGTAGAGAGCACATAATCCTGGCCGCTGGGCGGGCGACCGAGCACGCTTACACCGGGCGCCAGCGAGCGCTCTAGTAATTTGGCATCAATTTCGGCGCGGGCCACCTCGCGCGCCTGCTCCCATTCGCTTTGGTCGATTTCGCCATCTTGATTGTGATCAAACTCGCGGAGCAGGCGTTGTTGATCGGCTTTGAGCTCAGTTAACCACAGCCGCATTTCTTCCCGGTGTTGCATGGGGTCTGCGCGGGCCGTGTCGGTGCGCAGCCAGCCCAGGGCGTAGAGATCGCTGCCGACTGGCAGCCAGGACTCTGAATAGCGGTAGCGCCCCAGACCGAAGCGAAAACCTTGGCGGGGAGGGCCTTGGGGTCGAGGGGTGTTGCCATGCCAGGTGCGCGACTGTGCGCCATAAATTTTGGCGCCACAGGGGTCAATGACGGCTTCGCCGGTGCCGTCGTCGAGCAGAAATATCTCGGTACTCCTCGCGCCGGCCACACGCACCCATTGGGTCCGTGTTCCCTTATTTGAGTAACGCTGGCGCTTCTCCTCGATTTTGTAGTCCCACCACACACAGCTTTGGCCGCTGAGTGGGGAGTGGATGCGATCACCTTTGAGCCAGTGCGCATCTCCATGGAGTTCCACAAAACCCTGCGCCGCAGAGCGTAGCTTCGAGGTGGGGGTATCAGCCATGAGCCGTGAGCGCTTCAGCCCCACCCACCAAAAATAGCCACCACCTGCCGCCGCTAGCAAGCAGAGCCCGGCGGCAATGAGCGCCTCATTGGGGGGCAGGGAACGCAGATAGAGTGCGAAGTCGGACATGCCTCATCCAGGCGCTAGTTCGGACCTACTTACTGCGAGGCCTCAAGCAAACAGGCTTTTGATGTCGGGGTCTTTGAGCTCGCTTTCCTGAAACTCCAGCAGCGCTGCGTCCTTGAAGTTGAACATGCGTGCTACGAGTACATCCGGGAATTGTTCAATGCGAACGTTGTTGATATTCACTGCTTCATTGTAGAACTCGCGGCGATCCGCGATGGCATTTTCCAGTCCGGAAATGCGCGCTTGTAGCTGTTGGAAGGATTGGTTGGCCTTGAGGTCGGGGTAGTTTTCTGCCACCGCAAAGAGTTGCCCCAGGCCCAAGCGCATTTGTGACTCCGCCTGCCCGACACCGCGTACATCGCCCTTCCCGCGTGCGCTGTGCGCGTTGGCACGCGCTTGCATCACTTTTTCCAAGGTGTCTTGCTCGAACTGCATGTATTGCTTGCAAGTTTCCACCAGCTTGGGCAACTCGTCGTGCCGTTGTTTGAGCAAAACATCAATGTTGGCCCAGGACTTAGACACCTGATGTTTGAGGTTGACGAGGTTGTTGTAAATCAACACGGCATATAAGCCGGCTGCGAGCAGCAACCCGCCCATGATCCAGGTGCTCAGAGCGGGTCCGGTATCAGCCTCCATGAGTTCTCCCGTAACTTTGTGCTATACCGCCCAGTCTACTCCACGTGAATGTAAAGACGATGTCCTGGGATTGCGATTGGTTGGTCATAGGCGGCGGCAGCGGTGGAATTGCGAGTGCGCGCAGAGCCGCTCAGTACGGCGCCAAAACCATTTTGGTGGAGGGTGGTGCTTTGGGGGGGACCTGCGTCAACGTAGGCTGTGTGCCTAAAAAAGTGATGTGGCATGCGGCGCAGCTCGCCGAGGGTTTTCACGATGCGCCAGATTATGGTTTTGGCGACATCGACGCCACGCTGGACTGGTCAAGGCTGGTAAGCCGTAGAGAGGCTTATGTTCAGCGCTTGAACGGCATCTATCGGAAAAATCTTGAAGCGAGTGGGGTTGAACTTGTCCGCGGTTTTGCTCGGTTTGTGGATGCGCATACCGTAGAGGTGGATGGTCGCCATATTCGCGCGCAGCGCATTTTGATAGCGACGGGGTCGACAGCAGACAAGCCCACTATTCCTGGCGCGGAGCATGGTGTGGATTCCAATGGCTTCTTCGGGTGGAAGCAACGTCCTCAACATGTAGTAGTGGTGGGGGCAGGCTACATTGCCGTGGAGCTCGCCGGGGTGTTGCGGGCCTTGGGCAGTCAGGTGTGCTTACTGCTGCGCGGTGAACGCTTACTGAAAAACTTCGAGCGGGACATTAGCAATGCTCTTGAGGACGCCATGCGCGACAGCGGTGTGGAAATCCGCGTGGGTCGGCGTATTGAGTCGGTAGAGCCCGATGGCAATGCTCTCAAGCTCAGCCTCGACGATGGTGAAACTGCGAATGCAGATGCTCTGATTTGGGCCACCGGGCGTAGCCCAAATACTGGGCAACTTGGCCTGTCTGAGGCTGGGCTAGAGCCGGGGCCGCGTGGTGCGATTAGCGTAGACGAATGGCAGGCGACCAGCGTGCCGCATATTTTTGCGGTGGGTGATGTCACCGGCGACTATGGTTTGACTCCGGTCGCTATCAAGCAGGGCCGGCTGCTCGCCGACCGGCTCTTTGGCGGCCAGGATGAGGCCAAGTTTGGCAAGCCCTACATTCCCACGGTGGTGTTTTCCCATCCGGCTTGTGGAATGCTGGGCTTAACCGAGGAGCAGGCCGTTGCGGAGTATGGCGAGGCCAATGTGCGCTGCTATCGTGGGCAGTTCCGTGCCTTGTACTACGGTGTGCTGGACAACAAAGTGAACAGCGTGGTCAAAATGATCTGTGCCGGGCCGGATGACAAAGTCGTGGGCTTGCATACCCTGGGTATGGGCAGCGATGAGATGCTGCAAGGCTTTGCAGTGGCCATGCAGTGCGGCGCCACCAAAGCCGATTTCGATGCCACTGTCGCCATTCATCCCACAGCGGCGGAGGAGTTCGTGACGCTGCGCTAGGGCAAATGTGCGCCGAGAGCGTGTTGCGGCGGCACCGTCAGTAATGGCGTGGCCTGATGGAGCGGACATTCGCGAAGGCCCGGCACCAGGCGGATCAGGCCCGCAGGGGGGCGGGCAGGACGCCCGCTCCCGCCAGCCGGGGCAGGAGCCCCGTCTGGCGGCCCCGACTGGTGCCGGAGTAGCCGTAGCGACGAGTCCGCGGAAGCAGGACGGGCCATTTTCTGGCACGCCAGCCTGGCACGCACCATGAACGACTTAAGCCGATTGCCGCGCCAGCTCCTTGTCGGCGATATCACGACGAAATTGCATGCCGCGGAACTGCACACGCTCCACGGCTGAATAGGCTTGGGCCTTCGCTGCTGCTAGATCATCCCCCAGCCCGCAAGCACAAAGGACTCGGCCACCGCTGGTCACAATGCCATCTTCAGTGGCTTTGGTGCCCGCATGAAAGACCTTGGCCAAGGAGCCTAATTTCCAATCTAGACCGCTAATGACATCGCCCTTGGCCGGGCTGTCGGGATAGCCCTCTGCGGCCAGAACGACACCAACGCAGCTTTGCGGGGTCCAGCTGAGAGTGAGGTCCTTGAGGGTGCCATCAATGGCGGCTTCCAGCGCCTCAACCAAGTCAGATTGCAAGCGCATCATGATGGGCTGCGTCTCGGGGTCGCCAAAGCGCACATTAAATTCGACGACTTTTGGCGTGCCGTCTGCGGCAATCATCAAACCACAGTACAAAAAGCCGCGAAAACGACGGCCTTCTGCAGCCAGACCCTTGACGGTAGGGCGCATGATTTCTTCCATGACCCGCTGCTCGATATCGGCAGTGAGTATGGGAGCGGGAGAATAGGCTCCCATGCCGCCTGTATTGGGGCCAGTGTCGCCTTCACCGATGCGTTTGTGGTCTTGAGAGCTGGCCATGGGCAGGATGTCCTCCCCATCGACGATGGCAATGAAGCTGGCTTCTTCTCCCGGTAGGAATTCTTCGATGACCACCCTAGAGCCGGCTTCACCAAATTTATTGCCGCTGAGCATGTCGCGAATGGTGGCCTCGGCTTCGCCGCGATCCTCGGTTAAGACCACGCCTTTACCGGCAGCCAGTCCATCCGCTTTGATGACATAAGGCGTGGGCATGGTGTCGAGGAAGGCTAGCGCAGGCTCTACCTCCGTGAAGTTGCCGTAGGCGGCAGTAGGGATGTTGTGCCGCGCTAGAAAATCTTTGGTGAAGGCTTTAGAGGCTTCTAGTTCGGCTGCATTTTGGCGTGGGCCAAATGCGCGAATGCCGGCATCTTCCAAGGCGTCCACCAAGCCTGCAGCCAGCGGAGCTTCTGGGCCAACGACCACTAGGCCGATATCGTTCTCTTGGCAGTACCCCACCACGGCGCTGGAGTCGTCTGCGCTTAAGTTCACATTGCACATGTTGGGTTCAGCTGCAGTGCCGGCGTTACCCGGAGCGACCAATACCTCGCTCACACGTTGAGATTGCGCAATTTTCCAGGCTAGGGCGTGCTCGCGGCCGCCGCTACCCACAATCAAGACTTTCATGGCAGAGCAGGAACAAGAGAATGAGCCGCGCATGTTACTGGACGGGCTCCCGCTGCGTTGTCATGACATTGTCATCGCGGCGTCACCGCGCATTCACAGCGGGCTCCTAAGGTGACGGGCATGGATAAGAAAACCGCAAGCACGAATTCCAAGTCCAAAACCAAGTACCGCAGTATTTGGATTTCGGACGTTCACCTGGGCACACCGGGCTGCCAAGCTGTGGCATTGGCGGATTTCCTGGGCAAGCATGAGTGCGAGAACCTCTACCTCGTCGGCGACATCATCGACGGATGGCGCCTCAAGCAAAATTTCTACTGGCCGCAAGAGCACACCAATGTGGTGCGCAAGATTCTCACCCGGGCCAAGCGTGGAACGCAGGTGTACTACGTCACCGGGAACCACGATGAGTTTCTGCGCAAGTTCGTGGACTACAAGCTAGAGATTGGCAACATCCGCTTGGTGAATGAGCTCATTCACGTAACCGCAGACGGGCGCAAGCTCTTGGTTTTACACGGCGACATGTTCGATGTGATTACGCGGTATCACAAGTGGGTAGCCTCCGCCGGAGATTTGGCCTACAACGCCATGATGGTGGCAAACCGTCACTTCAATAATGTGCGCCGCCGTGTGGGTTTGCCCTACTTTTCCTTATCCGCCTACGCCAAGAAGAAGGTGAAGGCTGCCGTGAATATCGTGACGGAGTTCGAGGACTCGGTTATTCGCGAGTGCCATCGCCGTGAAGTTGACGGCATTGTCTGCGGGCATATTCACCACGCACAAATTCGGCCCATCGAAGATATTCAATATTTCAATTGCGGTGACTGGGTCGAAAGCTGCACCGCTCTCGTCGAGGACTTCAATGGCCAAATTCGGCTGATTGAATGGCCTAATGAAGCCATTGGCCGTAAGGAGCTGAGTGAGTCGGCGCCGAAGGTGGTGCCGCTCGATACAGCCCAGGTGGCCTGAGCCCTAGTTGCGGAGGATCAGATGCAACAACTCCAATCCTTTCTTGCGGTGGCGTTAATTCGCTTGGGTTTCGCGGGCATCAGCTTCATTGCAAGCTGCAGCCGCTGGGTGCGGGATCACAACCGGTTTTGGGAGCCCTCCGAGGCTTAGCGCTGGCGTTGCCTTTGGAAGCGCACAAGCTGTCGGCGACCCGCTCAGCTGCGCGCCAAGTTCCTTGCACAAAAGCGCACTAAACACTCTACGGCCTCGTCTTGGTCGGTGATGCGCCGATCCTCAGCGCTGGCCTCGCGCACCCATACTGCTTGAGTTGCGGGGTATTTTCCTTCGGGGTGTTCACGGCCCATCAGTAGCAACTCCCCGCGCCCGCCTTTGCCACCGGCATGAAAGCTCACCGTCACGCTCATGCGGTCCCGCGCGATGGTGAAATAGCGCAGTTGCGCATGGCCAGTCACCCGCGGGCGTAACTCTTCAGCAGCGTTGAGCACGGCTTTCCAGCAAGCATCAATCTGCTGACGGGTCGCCTCTACTTTTTCCTGTTGCGCACCACGATGGGTCTCGATGGCTCGAATAGAGGCATCTAGCTGGTCCAGTATGTTGCGTGAGTTCGACACGAGTGAAGTGTGAGGTGTGTTTGCGTAACGGTTCCGTACGCCCGAGTGTACTGCTCTGAGCAGGGTTTGCGCAGCCTGCGTTGCAAGGGGGGGCAGAGTCCATTAGCTTGGCGGGTTCTACCAGGCTATTAAGACGAGAACCAACCATGACTGCGGTCGCCCCCGATCCGATTCATGATCAGGCCGAAGCGCTTTCCGCTGCGGTCTGCAAGCCTTTCCCGGCATCTAAGAAAATTTTTGTTGCTGGGAGCGATCCCAGCATTCAAGTGCCCATGCGGGAAATTGCCTGCCAAAGCACCCATAGTTCTAGCGGCGTTGTGCGCAACGCCGCCGTTACCGTGTACGACACCTCAGGGCCGTACCAAGACGAGCAAGTACAGATTGATCTGCTCAAAGGCTTGCCAGCCTTGCGCGAGGGCTGGATCGAGTCGCGCCAGGACACCGAGCATCTCTCCGGTTTGAGCAGCGATTACGGCCGGCGCCGGGAAGAGGATGCCGCCTTAGACGGTCTGCGCTTTGCCCATCGCCGGGCTCCACGCCGTGCCAAGGCGGGTGCGAACGTCAGCCAAATGCACTACGCCAAGCGCGGCATCATTACGCCAGAGATGGAGTTTGTAGCGATCCGCGAAAACGCCCGCCTGGAGGAAATGCGCGAGGCCTATTCCAGCAGCGGCTATCTCAAGCGGCATCCGGGTAAAGCCTTCGGAGCTAAAATTCCTGACTTGGTGACGCCCGAGTTCGTCCGTCAGGAAATTGCGGCAGGGCGCGCCATTATCCCCGCCAACATTAATCACCCGGAAACCGAGCCCATGATTATCGGGCGCAATTTCCGTGTGAAGATCAACGCCAACATCGGCAACTCGGCAGTCACCAGCTCTATCTCTGAAGAGGTGGAAAAGATGGTTTGGGCCACCCGGTGGGGGGCCGACACCATCATGGATTTGTCCACCGGTAAGAACATTCACGAAACGCGCGAGTGGATTCTGCGCAACAGCCCGGTGCCCATTGGCACAGTGCCCATTTATCAGGCCTTGGAAAAAGTGGGTGGGCAGCCTGAAGAGCTGACCTGGGAGCTATTCCGCGACACCCTGATCGAGCAGGCCGAGCAGGGTGTGGATTACTTCACGATTCATGCCGGGGTGCGGCTGGCCTATGTGCCGCTGACGGCCGACCGCATGACTGGCATTGTGTCGCGCGGCGGATCGATCATGGCCAAATGGTGCTTGGCGCATCATCAGGAAAGTTTCCTCTACACGCATTTCGACGAGATCTGCGAAATCATGAAGGCCTATGACGTCAGCTTCTCGCTGGGCGATGGCCTACGGCCTGGCTGCTTGGCCGACGCTAACGACGCAGCGCAGTTCGGTGAGCTGGAAACCCTGGGTGAGCTCACCAAGGTGGCCTGGGAGCATGATTGCCAAGTGATGATTGAAGGCCCTGGTCATGTGCCCATGCAGATGATCAAGGAAAACATGGACAAGGAGCTGTCCGATTGCTTCGAGGCCCCCTTCTACACCTTGGGCCCTCTGGTGACCGATATCGCGCCGGCTTATGACCACATCACCAGTGCCATCGGTGCGGCCCAAATCGGCTGGTACGGCACAGCGATGCTGTGCTACGTGACGCCCAAGGAGCATCTGGGCCTGCCGGATCGCAATGACGTGCGTGATGGCATCGTCACCTACAAGATCGCGGCGCATGCGGCGGACCTGGCCAAGGGGCATCCTGGCGCCCAGATTCGCGACAACGCTCTGTCCAAGGCTCGTTTCGAGTTCCGCTGGGAGGATCAGTTCAACCTCTCGCTGGACCCCGAGCGGGCCCGTGAATTTCATGATGCCACCATGCCTAAGGAAGCCCATAAGGTGGCGCATTTCTGCTCCATGTGTGGGCCTAAGTTCTGCTCCATGAAGATTACTCAGGATGTGCGCGACTACGCTGACGCGCTCAAAGACTCAGAGCAGGGGATGGCGGAAAAGGCTGCAGAGTTCCGAGATGCAGGCGGTGAGGTTTACCGCAAGGTCTAGCCGCCGTGGCGGTGGTGCGCTTTTGGTGCCGTCGCCGCGCTCGGGCTCTGCGCTCAGCCGGGCGCGTGGCGTCTGGCATGCCCGCCGCATCTTCGCTCTGTGCAGTCGCTGGTTACGGCGCTGCGGCTTGGTGTTCTGTGTGGGAGGCTCTGCTCCATTCGCCTCGGCTGGGGTTCTGGGCAAAGCTCCTGATGTGATCGTGTGCGCAGCGGCAGACCCCACCGGAGTGCTGCCCTGGCAGCAGCTCGCGTTCTATGTGAGTGCTCAATTGCGTGACGGACGCATTTTGTACAAATCTCTCACCTCCCCGCCGCTACTTCTCTCGGTCGATGCGCAAGGCCTGGTTCATGCCGACAACCTGGCGGATTGTGATGGGCGCAACACAGACGAGCTGCAGGCCCTAGGGCGAGCTCTGCACTGGCCGGCCATGACCTTGCAGCCTTAAGTGTCTTTCTGGGTGGAGTTTGTAAGAGCATGGTTGCTGCGGCTCTAGGGAAACGCTGAAGAAATCCGCGAGCGCAACGATTTATTCAGCGGCTTCCTAGGGTGAATGCCAACGCAGGTGAGCCGCCCAATAAGCGGCATGGGCGCTATGCTTTGCGCACAACAACAACTGTCGAAGCGCATTTATGAACGTGGTGTCCTGCACCGTCTATCGCTGTAGCCGGCAGCCTGAGATGTATCTCTACCTGCGTGCCGGGCTGGCTCCAGACGATCATCAAGTTGTGCCAGCTGAACTGTTGCAACGCACCGGCAAACTGACTGAGGTCATGCAGCTGGAGCTGCATGCGCAGCGTCCTCTAGCGCGGGTATCTGTGGACACGGTGATGCAAGCTTTGGAGGATCAAGGCTGGTTCTTGCAGATGCCGCCTCCGGAGGCTCTCAAAGCTGCCATGCACTGGGGCGACTAATCCCACAGTGACTCTTGTGCAGACTTGAGCTACGCAGCAAGGGTGCGCGCTTTTGCGGCATCCTAGTCAAGGTTTCATCCATTTCGCCGAGGGGAAGGTCATGACACGGGAAACAGGTGGCAATAGCCATAGCATCATCATTGGCTATGTTTTGTGGATTTTCGGCTTTATGGGAGCGCACCGTTTTTACTATGGGCGGCCCATTAGCGGTGTCATTTATTTCTTTACGCTAGGTCTGTTCTTCATTGGCTGGATTGTTGACCTATTCCTGATTCCAGGTATGGATGAGGCGGCTGACCGCCGCTACTTGGATGGTGACATCAACTACAACCTGAGCTGGGTATTGCTTACCTTCTTAGGGGTATTTGGAATCCATCGCTTCTACATGGGCAAGTGGGTGACTGGCCTGATCTACTTGTTTACCGTGGGACTGCTGGGCTTAGGCATTCTGTATGACTGGTGCACATTGAATGACCAGATTGACGATATTCATCGCGGTGAGGCGGCGTAGCGGGTGCGGCAGATGCCCCTGGCGTCATTCTCTGCCGAATAAGGTTGATGGGGCAGACGCGCAGAGCATTTACGTTTAAGCTCTAGTCCCGCCGCCTCGTTGAAGAGGCTGGGACTGGAGAACGTCAATGAGAACCTTAAACAACCTCACCAAGGTGTTGGCCCTGTGCGCGCTGGCTTTGCCCGCCACTCCAGCCCTTGCTTTGGAAACCCTGATTTTGCCAGCGGTGGATGTCCGCGCTGCGCTCGCCCAAGACAATAAGGCGGCACCTGCGCGGTGGCAGTTTGCCGTTCCTGTGCGGGTCAACATTCGTCCGCAAACCCATGGCTTATGGAAGACGTTGGCGGATGGACGACGGCAATGGTCCATGCGGGTGCGCAGCGCTCAAGCCACCTCTTTGAACTTCCACTTCGCGCAGTTGCAATTGCCGCCCGAAGCCGAGTTGGTGCTGGAGTCCGCCCAGGATCAGCAAATGATCGAGGGCGGTGAGCATGGAATTCGGGGGGAGTATTGGTCCAGGGTGCTGCGCGGTGATACCGTAGATTTGATTTTGACCACACCTCCAGGCCCGCCTGTTGAGCTTCAAGTGGCAGCAGTCAATCACGGGTTTCGGGGCTTCGGAGCTGACGACGCTTACACCAAATCTGGTAGCTGCAACATCGACGTGGTGTGCGAGGTGGCCGACGAATGGCGTGACGAGATTCGCTCGGTCGCGCGGTATACCGTCAACGGGGCCTTCTTGTGCAGCGGGCAGATGGTGAACAACACCGCGCAGGATTTCCGGCCACTCTTCCTGACGGCCAGTCATTGCGTGCAGACGCCCCTCGAGCCCGCAACGATGGTGTTTTATTGGAACTATGAAACCTCCACCTGTGGTGGTACTCCAGACGGGAGCCTGGAGCAAAGCACGGCCGGTGCCCAGTTTCTTGCCGGTTCTTTGTTGGCCACAGACTTCGGTCCGGATTTCACCCTTGTGGAGCTGACGGAAGCCCCTCCGGAGGACTTCAATGTGTACTGGGCTGGCTGGGACAACCGCGATATTGCTTACGAGGATGTGACGACCATTCACCACCCTGCCGGTGACGAAAAGCGCATCAGCTTCTTCAACGGCGCCACGGAAATTACGGCCTATCTCGGTGAGGCTGGCGAACCAGATCTGCTCGGGCAGACGGATACCCATTTGAAAATCGCTGACTGGGACTTAGGAACGACCGAGGGAGGGTCCTCAGGTTCTGGGCTGTGGTCTGCTGATCGTCATATTGTGGGTCAGTTGTCTGGTGGTTTTGCCTCTTGTTCATCGCAGACAGCAGATTGGTACGGGCGTATGCACACCAATTGGTTTGGCTTTCCGGGGCAGTTGACCTCGGTGGCTACGCACCTTGACCCTCTGAACACCGGAGCTGAGTTTCTGGACGGCGCGGACCCCCTCGTACCTGCAGAAGAGGAAGCGGCTGGTGTTGGCGATGAGCCTGTCGACAGTCGGATGGGGACCAGTGCAGGAAGTCTTTCTCTGCTTTGGCTGTTGCTCATGCTTGGGCTCTCCCGAGGCTATGGTCGGCGACGGTAAGCTGCCGGGCTTTGACCCGTCCATTGTTTGAAGGCCCGACTAAAGGCGCTGTGCTCGGTGTAGCCGCAGAGCTGGGCTATCTCGGTGAGCTGCAGGCTGGGGTCATTTAAATAGTCCCGGGCCAGTTGCTGCTGGGCACTGGCGAGGAGTTCACGAAAGCTCTGGCCTTCGGCGGCTAATTTGCGGTGCAGGCTGCGGCTGGACAGTCCTAATTGCCCAGCCAGCTTGGCTTGATCGGGGAGCCCATGGCGGAGCTGCTGGGTGATGAGCCGGGTGAGTTGCTGGCTGATGGTGGCGCTAGGGGGCAGCGCGGCGAGCAGGGCATCGGCCTGGGTCTCGAGAATGGCCAGGAGATTGGTGTCCGGGTGCTGTAGGGGCTGACTCAGCCACTCCAGGGGAAAGGCGACCACGGTCTGCGCTTGTTCGAAGCGCAAGTTTGGGCCCAAAACCGCGTGATACTCCGGCCAGTGATTTAATAATGGTGGTGGGTTCACAAATTCCACTCTGAGTGGCTGTAGGTGCTGTCCGCTGAGGTGGCGGGCCAGAGTTATCAGGGCCGTGATTGCGCATTCATCCACCAGTGGTCCTGGGCGCCCGCGCTCTGTACTCCAGATCAACTCCACGGCGTCTGCGCGCATCTGCAGATGCAATGGGTTGAAGTCATAGACCAGACGTTGATAGCGCTCCAGGCGAGCAAGCGCGGCGCCCATGTTGGCGCAAGCATGAAACACAAACCCCAGGACCCCGAAATGGGAGGGACGGATGGTTTGGCCCAGGTGCAAACCCAGCAAAGGGTCGTGCAATTCCTCGCTGGCCTGCTGTAGGCGATCGCGCCAAACTTCCATCGCCAAGCGGTCTGGTATGGGCTGCAGCGGCTCCCAGCCCGCTAAGGCCTGGGCGCGGACATAATCATCCAGCAGCCCGGCGTATGGGCCGGGAATGAAGCCGGGCAGCAGTGGCGAGGCCTTGTTCAGCCTAGAGTCTCCGCTTGGTTGTGGCTGAAACTGTTAATTTTCTGGCGGCCGGCGTCAAGACAGGCCTTGCTGGGGCAGGCATTATTTGACCTGTAATTGAGCTTTAATTGGTGGAGACCGCCTATGAGCTGGGACGCCCTGCAGCAACTCATTCAGACCGCCTTCGGCCCGCATATTGATTGGAAGGCCGTGGTGCTGAGTTTTATGACGCCCATATTTTTGGTGGCCTTTGGTGTGGAATGGGCGGTGATGAAAAAGCGTGGCCAAATGCGTCAGTTCAACCTGCGCGACATTCTCACGAACATGGGCTTGGGCGCCAGCTACAGCCTATTTGAGATTGTGGCTCATACCCTGGTGACAGCCGCCGCCGTAGCGTGGTTTTGGGAGCACCGCTTTTTCACCATCCCGGTCAACATCTGGACCGTGTTGCCCATTTTTGTGGCGGTAGAGTTTTGCTACTACTGGTTCCACCGCGGCAGCCACCGCATTCGCTGGTTCTGGTCAGCGCATGTGGTGCATCACACCGGTGAAACCATGAATATGTCCACGGCTATGCGGCAAAGCCTGCTGTATTCCATCACCGGCTGGTGGTTGTTCTTCATGCCGCTGGTCTTACTGGGCGTGCACCCCGCCGTGGTGTTTTTTATGTACGGCGTGGATCTGGCCTACCAGTTCTTCATCCACACCGACGCAGTGGGCAAACTACACCCCTGGCTGGAGTATTGGTTTGATACACCCTCCAACCACCGCGCGCATCATGGCCGTAACCCGCAGTACATAGACCGCAACTACGGCGGTGTGTTGATCTGCTTTGACCGTTGGTTTGGAACCTATGTGGAAGAGAGCGAGCCGGTGGACTACGGCATTCCCTTGGAGCGCCAGCCCACCAGCCACAACATTTTCACGCTGAATTTTCATGAGTTCGGCGATATGTGGCGGGATGTTGGGAAGCCAGGTCGCGTGTGGGACCGGCTTGCCCATCTCTGGCGACCACCGGAATGGCAGCGACAAACGGCTCAGCAAGACCTGGATCAGAACGCGCGGCCGGCTTGATCTTGCTGCGCCAGGGCAACCTGGCCCAGGTCTAAGGTGCGGCCGGTCGCAAAGCCGGCCCAGCCGGATGGCAGACCATGGGTAACAACATAGTCCTTGGCTGCCGATTGAGAGCGAAGCGCGGGGTTACGCTGCTGCCAAAGCTCGGTCCAAGCGCCCTGAATGCGTCGATGCTGTGCTTTGTTATGCATGGTGATGCTCCTTAGCCCAATGATCCACAAGCATTTGCCCGGATGGCGGCGCCATCCGGGCAGCGCAGGCTTTACTTCAGCACAATGCTGTCGATGTTTTTGGCCAGGGTGAGCTCACCGATCCCGCGCACTTTGGTTAAGTCTTCTGCGCTAGCAAACTCTCCGTTCTGTATGCGGTAATCCACAATGCGCTGAGCGACGACAGGACCCACTCCAACCAGCTCTACATCCAAGGTTTGAGTGTCAGCGGTGTTGATGTTGACCTGGCCTGCAAAAGCCGTGCTGGTTGCGACCACAAGGAGCAGGCTGGCGATAGATTTAATCATGGTAAAAACCCTCCAATAACAATGGTTTGTGTCGGTTGTGCCGGTTTGTTATCCGGTCGCTGAACAAATACGCAGCAGGGCCTGAGAGGCGGACACGCCGCTGCTACATTTGCCAAACCCTGTTGTTTCAGGGCAGTCTGAGCACAGCCTTGGGGTGTCAATCAGGAGAGGAATGTGGTCGCTGTAAGACGGCTGTTTGTGCTGGGCGTGTTTGCTATGGGGAGCGCCTTGGCGCAGTCCGGTCTGGATGATTTTCCGGAACCGGTGGACCCACAGAGCTGGGTGCTGCCCGAGTGGATGACTTGGGAAGACTATCGCCCCATTCCAGAAGTGGATTGGACGGCGCCGGAAAATCAGCCTCCGAAAAAGCTTCGAGCTGCCTTGGTTGTGGCCGACTTTGCCGATCGCGACTTCATCATTACCCAGCCGCCGGGAAGTGACGATGTCGGCGTGAACGGCGAGCACAATCCCATTGGCATTGGTTCGATTCCTCGCGAAGAGGTGGGCAAGTTCTATGCAGAGTTCCTGATCACGAAGCCCAGCGAGCTCAACCACTTCCATACCGTCAATGAGTATTGGTTGGAGGACTCCTACGGGTTGATTGGCGTAGATGCCACTCCTTTTGGGCCCTACCGCATGGAAGGCAAGGAGCATGAATATGGCCTAGGCGATGTAGGAGGCGGTCTGGATCGCTGCCCAGCAGGTGACACCTGCGGCCGAAACTTCACCAATGAACTTCTGGAGGCCAGCCTCGTCGATGTGACCGCCGGTATCGTGGCCAATGGCGGCGAGGACTACGCCTTTCGCTTCTTCCTGCATGCTGGTTATGACGAATCGGGCTTATGGCAGGAATTCGGGGAAATGATGTTCCCCACACCAGAGGATGTCAGCGACACCTTTGGCAATCCGGATGCCGACAAGCCCAATTGGGTGGAAACACGTTACATCGACTGGACCTCTTTCACGGCAGGCGAGGCCATTTGGAGCAGTGCTGTTCCGGGTGTGACCTCAACCCAAGCCGAAGCCAGCGGCCAATCGGTTTACGCCCACGAACTCAGCCATATCTTTGGTGTGCTGGACAACTACAACAACCCCTTCGGCGACCCCCCACGGCGCTCGTACACCGGTACCTGGGCCATGCTGTCACGCGGCACTTTCAACGGCCCCGGCGGGACGCACGAACGCTGGCGCATTCCTGCGACTTTGGCGACGACCATGGGCTCGCACCATATGTTGCGTAACAAGATGCGCTTGGGCTTTATCAAACCCAATGAGGTGCTGGTGGTGCCCCGCGATATCTTGGCGCTGAGCGGCCCGGTTGTGGCCACCATTTACCCACGTGCGTATCCCTTGGCGCCGGTCACCAACGACATTGGTTTGCACGGTGTGCATATTCCTATGGGGCTGGACCGCTCACCCGCGTGTGACACGGCCACACAATTCGACTGTGATGGAGGTGGCTACACCAGCTACACCATTGAAGTCATCGATCGTATCGGTTTTGACTCTTTTACCCCGGACCACGGCGTGCTGCTTGCGAAGAACAAGGATGTGGTCGATCTTCCGCCATTTATTTGGGCCATTGATGCCCACCCGGAAGATATCAACACCCGTGTTCCCCCGCCGCCGAACCAGGACCAACTGATCTTCGACTTTTTGCGTCCGGTTCAGGTGCCAGAAAAACCCCGTTGGCCACAGCCAGGCGAAGGAGAACCCGTGCCCATTTCCCCGGGTGACGCCCGCCAGCTTGCAGACGCCTTATTTCATGCAGGGACCGGCCCGGGTGTGGTGAGCGAGTATGTCGATGCCGCGAATGGTCTGCATTTCTATGTGTTAGACACCACAGTGGACGACCGTGGCGTACGTACCTATGAAGTGGGGGTGCGAGCCGCCGAAGATGCCAGCGGCTATCGGTCTGCGTTGGAGCTGGAGGCCTTGGGTCAGACGTCGGCCAGTCCTGGCCGCGTGGCGGAGCTAAGGTATCGCGTGACCAACCAAGGCACCCGTACCGATCTTGTGCGTTTGCAGCCCCAGCACCCGCAAGGTTGGCGCACGCATGTGACCCATAAGGTCATTGCGCTGGAGCCAGGACAGTCACGCGAGCTCAGCGTTTACTTGCAGGTGCCGGCGCAGGCTCAAGCACGGTCGCAAACGCAGCTGGCCTTGCTGATCAGTTCAGAAACGGATGCGCAAGCACAACATCGCTTACAGCACAGATTTGTCGTTGCGGCTGCCTCCACCGGTGTTGCCGCGCGGAATGCTGCACCAGCCGTTGCCGGCGGCGCTATAGGAGTGTGGAGCCTTCTTCTGCTCATGCTGTGTCTGCTGCTTGGCCAAGGGCGCGGCAGGACTGTCAAGGCTGTGGTGTTGGTCTGACAATCTGCAGCTCAGCACCCCTGCATAATGGCCAACACACTTTGTGGAGCCGGGCATGGATGCCAAGTTGGTGCCAACGGAGTCGCTTGCAGACTACGGTTTGCATGTGGACTCGCGGCAGCCTCACATTTTGGGGACACTGAGCTTTGAATGCCCGGTATGGGTGCGCGGGCATAGGCTTAAGAACTGCCGCATGGGCGCATTTGCGTACTTCAATGCCGCTGGAGCGAGTAGTGCCTATATGACAGATCTGGGCCGCTATGCCCAGATTGGTGAGAGCTGCATCATTGCTCCCCCTGAACATCCTACGGATTGGTTGTCCACACATTTGGTGGCCTTTACCCGCCCGCATCTCACCCCTGGCTTTTACGAGTCTCCTGAGTTTGCTGCCGTGGCTCCAACGGCGGACGCTGGCAGCGGCTGGGCGGAAGAGCAACCGCAGCGGACAGTCATTGGTAACGATGTGTGGATCGGGGCTGGTAGCTTTATCCGTCGTGGGGTCAACATTGGTGACGGGGCCATCATTGGTGCGCGCAGCGTGGTATTGGAGGATATTCCGCCCTACGCCATTGCTGTGGGCCAGCCAGCGCGAGTCAAGCGACTGCGGCTCCCCGAGGCGCAGGTGGAGCGATTGCTGGCCCTGCGCTGGTGGGATTACGACATGCGGCCTTGGCGAGGTGAACTCGATTGGTCTTGTGTTGATGACTGTTTAGACCGGCTCGAAGAGGCGAGCCGTTCCGGTACGCTCACCCGGCTGCAGAGTTCTAGCTATGTGGTGCAAGAGCAAGGAGCAGGACGATGGCAGCTTGAAAGCGTTCAGCGGCTCCAAGAGGCCGGTGAATGACTCGCTTCATCCGCCGAGTCAATCCATGCAGGTTGCTCGTGTTCCTCAACAGCAGTTGTCCGTATTGCCCTTAAGGACACGAGGAATAATTCGCTGTGCTCGCGAATGTCTTCAGCGCCTCCTCAGGGAAGCAAAAACACAAGCACCCGCCACGAGGGCGGGTGCTGATGATTGGCCAAAGGGCCCTGGCAGGCTTTTCACGAGGGTGAGCCTGAAGGTCAGTCGGCGTTATTCCACGGTGGAATTCAACTTGGATAAGAAGTTGTTGACCTGGCTTTGAGCCTCTTCTTTGGCAATGCCATATTTTTCCTGAATCTTGCCAACGAGGTTTTGCTCTTGGCCATCGATCTGTTCGACTTCGTCGTTGGTCAATTTGCCCCAACGTTCGCGTAAGTCACCTTTGATCTGTTTCCATTGACCTTTGAGTTTGTCGGAGTTACTCATATCTATTTCTCCTGTAAAAAGTGAATGTAGTGCTGTGAGGGAGTTCTGCTAAGGAGCAGCTCTAAGAGGCGTTGAGTTCATTCACGACCGAAGCGACCCCGTCAGTGTTGCGAGTGATTTGCTCGGCCAGGGCGCTTTGGGCATCGGTCTCCACCTCGCCGCTGAGGGTGACCACGCGCTCTTGCGTGCTTACATCAATGCCAAGGCCCTCAATGTTGTTGTTCCATAACAACTGGGTTTTCACCCGCGCGGAGATGGTGGCATCGGTGAATGATGCGGCGAAAGAGTCACCATCTTGCTCGGCAGCGTCCTCGGTCAGCGATTCATCCAGCCGTAGCTGAGAATCAACGTCCTTAACAGACTCAATCCCTTGCGCGATTTCGGTGGCTAAGTCGCGAGCGATATCGTCGCTCACGGCCCCCGTCAGGCGCACCACTCCATCGCTGACGCTAACGTCAATGTCGAAGGGGTTGAGGTGTTCGGATAATGTGTAAGCAGTGACCAGTCGGCCTTTGATGTAAGCGTCGCTGGCAGCCATTTTGGTGTCGTTCCAGGCCTCACCCGTGGCTTCCATCGCCTGTGAAGCGACCGACGAGCTTGAGTTGTGGTCTTTATCGGCCGCCAGTGCCGGTAGCGCTAAGCTGCTCATCAACAAGGTTGTTCCGGCGAACAGACTCAACTCACGCGTCGTGGTTTGACGGTTCGAGCTGGCTAATTTCAATTGTTCATCGTGGGTCATTGTCATGGCTTACTCCCGATTGAAAGAAAGGCATGATGTCTAGGGCAATGCCTGTGCCAAATCTAAAAAAGTTAAATAAAACAATGGAATACGGGCGTTCTGCGCGAAAGTGGAGGTGCTTAGCTTTGGCCTAAGGTAGAAAATGTCTGCATTTGCCGACAAATTGCGTGTATCGCCCTGCTAATCCAGGCATTTCGTTGTAACCTGTAGCCAAACGCAGACAGGTCACTTCATGGCTAGACTTTTGCCGCGCTCCATTTCTGGATTGATCGCAGCCGGCTTTTTCGCTGCGGCGCTACCCCTGGCGGTGGCATTGATTCTGGCGTTGAACACCTTGAACTCACTCAGCCAGCACGCAGATCGGTTACTCCAGGACGGTATTCTGGTGAGTCGATTAGGTCAGCAGCTCAGGGAGCGAATTGATGATCTAGATGACCTCGCGCAGGACTATATTCGCAGTGGTCAAGCCAGCGATCTGCAGCGCTTCTACCAGCGTGCGGATGCGGCTATCGACGCCATGGAGTCGATGCAGGCCATGGATATGAGTCGCGCTTATCAGGATGAGATCAGGGGCGTGCGCCAGGCCTTGATTGACGCGCGTGGAAGCTGGGAAGAGCTTCTTCGCGAGGGCTATGCCTTAAGTGAGCCCCTGACGCTGATTGCCGGGGCCCAGGAGAAGGCGGAGGTCATGATTGAGGCTGGGACGCAGGCCTTGTTGGCTGAGGAGAAAGTCTTGTTCACAGCCGTACGTCGAGCGCGATGGGTGATCGTGTTCGCGGTGGGTGGGCTGATCCCCTTAACCGTCGCGCTGGGCTACGGGTTGGCCGGCATCATCGCCCGCCCGGTGCGGCAAGCTCGGCAGCAAATACTGCAACTGGGACGCAGTCAATTCGACCAACCCATACGAATCAGCTACCCCGAAGAGCTCAGCACATTGGGAGCGCAATTGGAGTGGTTGCGTCGTCGTCTGGCCAATTTGGAAGCGGATAAAGAGCGGTTCATGCGTCATGTGACTCATGAGCTTAAAACACCCTTAGCAAGCCTGAAGGAAGGTACAGAGCTACTCGCAGATGCGAGCCTTGGTACCTTGAATCCGCAGCAGGCTGAGGTGGTCGACATTCTTAAGGAGTCCACCCAGGACCAAGAGCAGATGATTATGCGCTTGCTGAGCTATGCCGAGTGGCGCCTGGAGCGTCGCCAGGACAGCCCTGAATGGCACGAGTTGCAGCCCCTGCTGGAAGAGGCTTTGGCACCAACGGCGATGCTGCGTCAGGCCAAGAGCGTGACCTTTGAGCTGAATCTGGATACTCCTTTTATATACGGACGCCGGTTGGCAATTCTGGAAGTGCTGGATAATCTCCTAAGCAATGCGCTGAAGTTTGCCCCCGCTGAATCGCAGGTGGATGTCACCTTGGGCTGCATGGACCGCGAACGTGGCAGGGTGTGCGAAATACGTGTACGCGATCGTGGTCCCGGCGTGCCTGCAGAGCAGCAGGAACGAATATTCCATCCATTTGAACAAGGCAGCCAGCCTGAGGAGACGACTTTGCGCGGCTCTGGCTTAGGCCTGGCCATTGTGGCGGAAATTTGTAACGAACTAGGGGGCGGCGTGCATGTAGAAGATGCCCACCCTGGGGCCCGGTTTGTCTGTCAATGGCCCGCCCCAAAAATGGCCGATGACCCAAAGTCCAGCGAGGCTGACACTCCCCCTTCGTCTGTCCCCAACTGAACCGATTACGAGATTTCCTAATGGCAAGAATTCTTCTTGTTGATGATGACCAAAAACTGCGGCGTGTACTGAGCATGCGGCTTACCGCTCTGGGCTTTGATGTGAGCGATGTAGAGAGTGCAGAAGCCGCATTGCAGAATTTGGATACCGCTCAGCCGGATTTGGTGTTGAGCGACTTAAGAATGCCTGGAATGGATGGTTTGCAGCTGTTGCAGCGCTTGCAAATTACCCGTCCGGCTCTACCGGTGATCATTCTGACTGCACATGGGGATGTGGCTGAGGCTGTTCGCGCCACTCAAGAAGGGGCGGTGGCCTTTTTGACCAAACCTATATCGCGGGAACAGCTGGAAGAGGCTCTGCAGCGATACATGCCGATGCCCGATGCGGTTGCTACGCAGGCTGAGGGGGATGACGAGGGTGAGGGGCTTAGCCGCAACCCCCGCATGCTGGAGCTTCTGCGCGATGCCAAGCAGATTGCCAGCAGTGATTGCACAGTGTTGATTAACGGCCCTAGCGGAGCAGGCAAAGAGGTACTCGCCCGCTACATTCATGCGCAGAGCCCCCGAGCAAAGCGTCCTTTCGTTGCTATGAACTGTGGGGCAATGCCGGCCGAATTATTGGAAAGTGAGCTCTTTGGTCATAAGAAGGGGGCCTTCACCGGAGCAACAAGTGATCATTTGGGACTGTTCCGGGCTGCCGAGGGCGGCACCATCCTGCTCGACGAGATTGGTGATATGCCAGCGGAGCTGCAGGTGAAGCTGCTCCGAGTCTTGGAAGAGCGCCAGGTGCGCCCTGTGGGAGAGTCACGCACGGTCGCAGTTGACGTGCGCGTGTTGTCGGCCACGCACAGAGACTTGGAAGATAAGATCGCAGCGGGGGAGTTCAGGGAGGACTTGTTCTACCGCCTCAATGTGGTCCGTTTGCGTATTCCAGCCCTGGAAGAGCGTCGCGAGGATATTCCGGCTCTAGTCCAGCATAAGCTACAGCAATTACAGCAGGCCGGTGCTCCAAAGCGCGTGTATGCACCCGAGGCCATGAGCACACTGGTGGCCGCGCAGTGGCCTGGAAATATTCGCCAGTTGTTCAATGTCGTTGAGCAAAACGTCGCCTTAGCAGCGGACTCGGTCATCAGCGTGGGCCAAGTCGAAAAGGCCTTGGGTAGCCCCGTAGCCAGCAGCGGCGGTGTCAGTACCTTGGATGCCGCAAGGGATGCATGCACGCGTGATTACTTGCGCCAGGTTCTAGAGATTACTCAAGGTAACGTCAGTCAGGCGGCGCGCTTGGCCGGACGCAACCGCACAGATCTGTACAAGCTCTTCAAGAAGTATGATCTGGAGCCTAAAAGCTTTAAACGCCGTAGTGACTAAGCCAGCTTCTGAGCCTAAAGCGGTAGTTCGCTCTGGTTGGGCCTGCGTCGAAAAGCTTGGGTATTCAGGCTGTTGCGGCCGCTCTCAACGCTAAGGCCGTGTTTGCGCGCACGCAGGAGCACACGTTGTTTCAGCAGGGCCACATATGGTCCATTGCCACGCATCCGGTGGCCAAAGCGAGCATCGTAATCCTTTCCACCATGAGCTTGTTGGATCAAGCTCATCACATGCGCCGCGCGCTGTGGATAGTGACGCGCTAGCCAATCGCGGAACAGAGGCGCGACCTCTAAGGGAAGGCGCAGCAACACCCAGCCAACTTGCTCGGCGCCAGCATCGGCGGCAGCGTCAATTAAAGATTCGATCTGGTGATCGTTTATTGCCGGAATGATTGGCGCTAGAAGCGCGCCCACGGGTATGCCCGCGTCACGAAGCCGGCGAATCACTTGCAAACGTGCCTGTGGGCCTGCCGCTCGCGGTTCCAGACTGCGTTTCAGGGCTGGGTCCATGCTGGTGAGACTGACCATCACCTGAATGAGGTTGTCGCGCGCCAACGCTTGCAATAGGTCTTGGTCCCGCAGTATCAGTCGGCCCTTGGTCACAATACTGACCGGATGGCGATGCTCCAGGCAGACCTCCAAAATCTGGCGGGTGATGCCATAGCGTGCCTCTACGGGTTGATAAGCGTCCGTGTTCATGCCCAGTGCCAAGGTTTTGGGCGTGTATCCGGGCTTGGCAAACTCTGCGGCTAAGATCTTGGCGGCGTTCGTCTTCGCGTAGAGCTGGGTTTCAAAGTCCAGACCGGGGCTGAGGTCATGAAAGGCATGGCTGGGGCGAGCAAAACAATAGATGCAGCCATGCTCGCAACCTTGGTAGGGGTTCAGGGATTGCTCAAAGGGCACATCCGGAGACTGATTACGACTGATCACGCTGCGTGCGTGCAACTCGGTCACCTGAGTCTGAAGGGGCTCGGCGTCCTCATAGAGCATCTCCAGGCTACCCCAACCGTCATCGACGCTATGGCATGAGCGTTGCGCAAAGCGATTGTGTGGGTGCTGCGTGGTGCCGCGCGTCTTGTCCTTCGGCCTTGTCATCAGGCCTATAGCTTAGCGGGGATCAGCGCTAGCTGGCGTGTGCTCGGGTCCCTAATGCTGTTGAGTTGAGCAGCGTGCTTATCCCAACAACAGCGATACTTCAGTGAGTATCTGACAACGCTTGTTGGCAGACAGAAATGCGGGGTTGTTAATCTGCGCGGCTAAGAATGGTAGGAAGCTGAGGTTAACGATGAAAAGCTTGGGGGCTTTGGTTGTGGTGGCGCTACTGGGTATGGCGGCACTGGTGTGGTCATTTCCAGATGCCACGGCAGAGCGCTTGATTGCGCTGGAGCGCAGTCGCAATGGCTTGGAGCTCAAGCAGCTTCAGGTGGGCGAGCGCAACTGGCCATATTTGGAAGGCGGCCCCGCCAATGCACCGGTGATTGTAATGGTGCATGGTTTCTCTGCCGACAAAGATAACTGGGTGCGCTTCGCCGGCCATTTCGTTGACGATTACCGCGTGATTGCGCCGGATTTGCCCGGCTTTGGAGACCAAAAGCGCATTCCCGATCATGATTATCGGCTGGGCGCTCAAGTGGCCCGACTGCATGCTTTTGCACGCGCCCTGAATTTGGAGTCCTTTCACCTCGTTGGGAACTCCATGGGCGGTCACATCACGGCGCTTTACAGCCTGGCTTATCCGGAACAAGTCCTGAGTGCAGGACTATTCAACAATGCCGGCATCGACTCTCCTCAGCCCTCGGACATGGAGCAGCGTTTGGCGCAGGGCGAGAACCCTCTGCTCACTCAGTCGGTGGCTGATTTTGACCGGATTTTGGCCTACACCACGCAGGTGCAGCCCTTTGTACCTTGGCCGGTGAAGCCTTATGTGGCGAATAAGGCGCTGGAGGCGCGCGAATTCAATGCCTACATTTTTGAGCAGTACAAATCGGATCGTAGCGATGGATTGGAGCCGGTCTTTGCTCAGATTCAGCCTCCGGTGTTTATCCTGTGGGGGCGTCAAGACCGAGTGCTTGATGTGAGTGCAGTCGAGGTCATGACCGAGCTGCGGCCGGAGTCACGCAGCGTGATCCTGGACGATACCGGGCACTTGCCTATGATTGAGCGGCCGGCGCAAACCGCGCAGTTCTATCAGGGTTTTTTGGACAGCTTGTCTGCGGCGGAGCAAGCCGGCCTTTAGTCGACATGGTCGGTGGATCTCCAAGTGTCGCTGGTGTCGGCGGTTGCGGCGGAGGACAATAACGCACATGCCACAGCAAGAATTGCGTATCCAGACACCTGGTCGAGGATTGTTCGACATGACGCGCCAGTGCCGGGGCTGGGTGCGGGAGCAGAATGTGGCCTCCGGCCTAGTGCATGTGTTTTGCCGGCACACGTCGGCATCGCTCATCCTGTGTGAAAGCGCCGATCCTGATGTGCTGGTAGATCTGGAGCGCTACCTTAGCGACTTAGTGCCCGATGGTGATCCGCGTTTCATTCACACCGCCGAAGGCCCCGACGACATGGCGGCGCATATTCGCAGTGTGCTCACGGCGAGCAGCCTCAGTGTGCCGGTGGTCAATGGCGAGCTGGCCTTGGGAACATGGCAGGGCATATTTTTGTGGGAGCACCGCTTGGCTCCGCATCAACGTCAGGTGGTTTTGAGCCTGCTTCAGCTTTAGGCCGCTGCTCCAGTTTGGGCTTGAACCATCAGGTCGGCCAGTAAGCCATAGGCTGCTGTCCAGGCCTGTTGCTCCTCGGCTCTCCACTCAGAACCTAGAAAATCTCGCAGGGTGTCGATGAGCGCTTGGCCGACGACCGAATAGTGTTCGGGGTCTGCGCCATAGCCGGCGTGTCGAGCGCCGAGGTTTTGAACCGTAGGTAAGATTTTGTCGGGCGTGTGCAGATTGTTGACCACCAAGTTCAGGGTGTTGACCAGCATGGTCTGCTGGGCATGCAAGTCTCCACGAAAGAGTGGGCGCACTTCTGGAGCTAATGCAAAGAGTCGGTCGTAAAATGCGCGGCCAATGGCGGTTGCTTGCGGGGCCAGTTTGTCGAAAGACTCTTGGACGCAGCGAATTTGATCGGGAGTCACGGTACTGTCTTGGCCTTTATTGTGTTGTCTCTACGGATAGCCAAGCATTGCTCAGGTGAAGCTGGCGTAAAGCTGGTGCGGGGCAAGCGACCCAGCGCCCTCGGCGCTTCTTCTCACCAGAACCACCAATTGCGCAGCGCTGCTCCTCAATCTGGGCCAGAATAGCGTCCATGCATATCACCTTGATCACTGGCGCGTCCTCGGGTTTTGGTGCGGCCTGCGCCCGCCGCTTTGCTGCCGCAGGGCACTCTTTAGTGTTACTGGCGAGGTCCGGTCATCGTCTACAGGAATTGGCCGACTCACTGCCGGTGCCGGTGCATATTGATGTCTGCGATATGCAGGATCGGGAAGCCGTAATTGGCCTTCCGCAGCGCCTCCCTCAAGACTTCGCGGAGATCGAAGTGCTGGTCAATAATGCGGGCCTAGCACTAGGAACCGAGCCTGCACAGCGAGCCGATCTTGAGGATTGGGAAACCATGGTCGACACCAACATCAAGGGGCTCATGCGACTCACGCATGCGGTTTTGCCGGGCATGGTGGAGCGCGCCGCCGGTCATATCATCAATATTGGCTCAACCGCGGCCAGTTGGCCCTATCCCGGCGGTAATGCCTATGGTGGTACCAAAGCCTTTGTGGCTCAGTTCACGCGTAATCTAAAGGCTGACCTTGTGGGAACGCCGGTGCGCGTGAGCAATGTGGAGCCGGGTATGGCGAATACCAACTTCTCCAAGACTCGGTTTAAGGGCGACCAAAGCAAGGCCGATGCGGTGTACGCAGGCACGCAGTCGCTAAGCGCTGAGGACATCGCCGATACCGTGTATTGGATCGCGAGCCGACCACCGCACGTGAACATTAATACCGTCGAGGTGATGCCCACCTGTCAGGCTTGGGCTGGCTGGTCGGTAGCGCGCGACGAAGACTAACTGCGGGTGATCGCGTGGCCGTCAATGATGTTGCCGTAGCCGCGAGCTAGGCTGGCCGGGCCCGGCTCATTCGCAATAAAGCGGATATGCGAGCTCACCCAAAAACGCAGGCACATGACAGGCAGCCTCAAACCCGTCAAGCTATGCGGTCGCCTGGGCTCTGTTGGATGTTCCTGGCATTTTTATAGAGCTGTTGAGAACTGCGCATGACCGCACCCGAATCCCCCCTCCCATTTTCTGCTTTGGGCCTGCACCCTTTGGTGCTGAAGGCCTTGGAAAGCGTGGGTTACGAAAACCCATCGCCCATTCAAGCGGCCATGATTCCCCCCATGCTCGAGGGGCGCGATGTGCTGGGCCAAGCGCAAACCGGGACTGGCAAGACTGCGGCCTTCGCCCTGCCGATTTTGTCGCGCATTGATTTAGCGCAGCGTCGACCACAAAGCCTGATTCTGGCGCCCACCCGTGAATTGGCCATACAGGTGGCTGAAGCGCTGCAGACCTATGCGGCCAAGCTCCCTGATTTTCATATTCTGCCCATCTACGGTGGCCAAGCCTATCAGGGCCAGCTCAAGGCTCTGAGCCGCGGTGTGCACGTGGTGGTGGGGACACCAGGACGCGTTGTTGACCACATCAAGCGTGGCACGCTCAAGCTCGACAACCTCACCAGTCTGGTGTTGGACGAGGCCGATGAAATGCTGCGGATGGGCTTCGTTGACGATGTGGAATGGGTACTTGCCCAAACCCCAGCAACCCGCCAAGTCGCCTTGTTTTCGGCCACCATGCCGGATGCCATTCGGCGCATTGCGCGCCAACACCTGACCGATCCGGTTGAGGTCAAAATAAAGGCCAAAACCTCCACGGCGCAGAATATTCGGCAGCGCATGTGGGTGGCTCGGGGCATGCACAAGTTGGATGCTCTGACGCGCATTTTGGAGGGTGAGGACTTTGATGGCGTCATCATCTTCGTGCGCACCAAGCTGGCCACCGTAGAACTGGCGGACAAACTGGCCGCACGTGGCCATGAAGCGGCGGCCATTAATGGCGACATGGATCAAAAGGCGCGTGAGCGCACCATCGACCAATTCAAGGCTAGCAAGCTCGACATTTTGGTGGCCACGGATGTCGTGGCACGGGGCATTGATGTGGACCGCGTAAGCCACGTCATCAACTACGATATCCCGCACGACACCGAGTCTTATGTGCACCGCATTGGTCGCACCGGCCGGGCTGGGCGCAAGGGTGAAGCCATCTTATTCGTGGCTCCGCGTGAGCGGCGCTTGCTCTACGCCATCGAGCGCGCCACCCGGCAAACCATTGATGTGATGGATTTGCCCACGGTGGAGAACATTAATGACCGGCGCATGACCGATTTCCAGCAGCGGCTGCGTGCCGCGCTGGCCGAAGATAATGATCCCGAGCGGGAGCTGTATCGGCGCTTGGTCGCCGAAGTGGCGCAGGCGGACGACGTGGATCCTTTGGATGTTGCGGCGGCGGTGGTGCGTTTGGCTCAGGGCGAGCAGTCCATGCTCTTACAAAAACCTGCGCGCCCTGAACGCCGTGACCGTGATGTGCCCAAGCGCGAAGGCTCCGAGCGTGAGGAGCGTCCGCGTAAGCCCAAAGCTCAGGGTCCGGAGAACGATGGCGACATGCCGCCCATGGAAACCTTCCGCATTGCTGTGGGCCGTCAGCACCAGGTGGAGCCCCGCAATATTGTGGGCGCCATCGCCAACGAAGCCGGCCTGGATAGCGCCTATATTGGGCGGATTGATATTCGGGAGGATTACAGCCTGGTCGATCTGCCTGCCGGCATGCCCAAAGATATCTTCAAGGAACTGAAGAAGACCTGGGTAGCAGGCCAGCAGCTACAAATACGGCGCTGGTCTGAGCACCCGCCCCAGCGCGGCGATGGAGACGATCGCCGCGGCTCGCGTCGGCCTGGCCCCAAACGTCCGCCCAAACCGCACCGGGGCAAACCGCCACGCTCGGGGCCGCGGGCGAAGCCGCCACGAAGCTAACTGCGAGCAGTATCAGTCGCTCGCTGCGGCTGCGTGGCTGGCGTCTTTGGCTGAAGTTCGGTGGGCTTGCCGGAAGCCCAGTGTGGCCGCTTGCCCACAAAGCGTCTTGTGCGGCGGGCGGTTTCAGCACGGCGGCTACCGTCCCCACTACAATGCGAGCTGATTCGCGTTGAAGCCAATAACTCATGAGTGCACGTTTTGAAGGTACGGAGCAGTACGTTGCTACCGACGATCTGAAGTTGGCGGTAAACGCTGCGGTCACGCTGCAGCGCCCTTTGCTAATCAAAGGTGAGCCCGGTACCGGCAAGACCATGCTGGCGGAAGAGGTGGCCAAGGGCCTGGGTAAGCCCTTATTTGAATGGCATATCAAATCCACCACCAAAGCCCAGCAGGGCTTGTATGAGTACGACGCCGTATCGCGTTTGCGCGACTCGCAACTGGGTGATGGCAAAGTCCAGGATATCGGCAACTACATTGTCAAAGGATCGCTGTGGCGCTGCTTTGAGCAGGATGAGCAGCCAGTATTGCTGATTGACGAAATTGACAAAGCCGACATCGAGTTTCCCAACGACCTGCTCCGCGAGCTAGACCGCATGGAGTTTTTCGTTTACGAGACCCAGCAGACGGTGAAGGCCAAGCATCGGCCCATCATCATCATTACCTCCAATAACGAAAAAGAACTGCCGGACGCATTTTTGCGCCGCTGCTTCTTCCACTACATTGCCTTTCCGGACAAGGACACCATGCAGCAAATCGTGGATGTTCATTTCCCAGGCATTAAGAAGGAGCTCCTCAAGCAGGCCATGGAGGTGTTTTTTGGTCTGCGCGAGGTCAACGGTCTCAAGAAAAAGCCATCTACCTCAGAACTGCTGGATTGGCTGAAGTTGCTTCTGGCTGAGGATATTCCGGCCGAAACGCTGCAAAACTCCAGTTCGCAAAAAACCCTGCCGCCGCTGTATGGAGCTTTGCTCAAAAACGAGCAAGACATTCATATGTTCGAGCGGCTGATGTTCATGGCGCGTCGCAACACCTAAGACCATCCGCGACCGGCCGCTGGGCTACTCCTCGAACGGCCCAGCGGCGCTGGCGGCGCAGGGCATTTTTGTCGCCTGCCTAAGGCAGCAGATCAGAATAACTGGGCTGGCGCCTTCCCGCCTGCTTCGTACGCCGCGTTAGTTGTACGCCAGGGGCTGATTGGCTCAGGCCAGACCGCCTTTGTGCTTTAAAAGCCTTGCTTAATCCGCACGCCCGTCAATGCTGGGTATGGACACGGAGATGAGGTCTGGGTAGGGCATTTCCCCGAAGCCGATGACCACAATGCGGGTCATATATTCAGTGCATGCGTTGAAGGGGCCAAGAAGACGGTAGAAGCTACCGGAGGTGGACATGCTACCGTCGCTGCGTCCTGTGACAACTAAGGGTTGATAGTCAGCCCTGGCGCCACCAAAACGATCACAGTTGTAAATCGGCCCAACATTACTGCTATTGGCATGGCTGGCGCGGAATTCGACACGGCCGGTCAGGCGGTTGTCGCAACTGGGGGCTATCAGGTCTACGCGGCGATCCTGGGCACGAGTCCAGAAGGGCTGCTGAAATTCGTCGTGTACGCGGCTACGGGCCGAGCCATTCGTGCTGAACCGTGGGTCACAAAATGAAGGTGGCGACCAGATCAGTTCAATGGCCCCCAGGCTTTGGCGGGTCGACGGTTGGAACAACTCCAAGGCCGGAATACTGTCCCAAATAGGATTGCCAGCATCGGTGTAATAGACCTGGATGTGGGCTCTATAGGTTGGAGGTTCGGCCATCTGACGGCGTCCGCGCAGGAATCCTTGGCGAAGCTGGCGTACGGGTGCGCTGAGCACCTCGGCAGGCCCGAGCGGCACTGTGGGTAGGTCGCTGGTGGCAACGAGGCCTTGATCGGACAGCTCCACACAATTTATCGGGTCCAGTTCGCGCTGCACACTGACGAAGCTGTAGCCTTCGGGTAAATCACCAGGTGCAAAGCTGTGGTCTATGGGGAACAGACAGTCTCCATTTCTGTCGACCTGACCTTTCTGCACCACGCGTTCGCTGCTCGCAAAGGCAATATGAACGTAGGGTTTGGCCTGTACCTGCGGGCCTTGCAGGAAGGCTGCAGTCACCGTAGAGGGGCTCAGTAATGCCAAAGCCATTAAGCTGTAACGCGCCCACTGTCGGGTTACAGCCGCGCGCGTCAGAGGCGCAAGGGTGTGCACTCGGAGCATGGTTCTGCCTCAATGTAGCGGACGCGACCGCGCCCCAGGGTTCTAAGGGGGGTTGTACTGTGCACCGGGCCCCTGCGTCAATGGCCAAAGACGCAAATGACAGAAGCCAGGACCATGGCAGTGATTTGGCTGGCGTTCAATACCCTGGCGGCGCTCAGCGGCGGTCTACTTATGGCGTCCACTCCAGGGTGAGGCGCAGCTGTTGAGGTTCCACAGGATGCAGATGGAAGTCTTCTACACCGCTGGCTGGCTCGCCTTCGAGTCTGGAGGCGTAAAAGTAAGTAATGTCGTTGTCACGACTATCAAGCGCGTTATACATAGCGAGGCTCACTCGCCACTGCTCTGCCAATTGGCGGTCGATACGCAGATTCAGGATGGTTGTGGAGGGTGAGCGTGCACTGTTGCCTTCTATTAAGGGTGCGCTGCCAAAATGGCGCAGTCGCGCCCCGGCAGACCAGCCCTTCCATTCGGTGAGGGTGAGGCCGACTGAGGCCACCTCTTCCACGGCGTTGGGAATGCGGTCCTCATTGCTATCGACATCGAATCGCGCATGGGACCAGGCATAGTCCAAGTCTAAGAGCAACCAGGGGCGCAGCTGACTGAACATCGCCAACTCAACGCCGTAGCGCTCACTCGCATCGCTGGCTTCGGTGGCTCCGCCGTCGCCTACATACACCAGCTCGGAATCCAATTGCAGCGCCCACAGTGAGGCATTGACTTGGGTACGCGCGCCGAGCCGGTGGCTCAATCCCACATCTATGGCATCCGCAGCCACCAAGGGCTCAACCGGGTCAACAGGGCTGCGCTCTGGTGTGGTTGGGTCCACGCCAATAGTGACTCCGCGGGCATCGTTACTGTGGAAGCCTCGGCCGTAGTTCAAAAACATTTGCGTTTCCGAGCTGGGTTGGTAACGCAGTGTGAGTTTGGGGGCGACGAAAACGTCGGTGACATTACCGCTGTTCTCGGCGATGTCGGCGTCTACATCAAAGCGGTAGGCATCCAGCCTGAGCCCACTAATGAGTGTCCACTCGGTATTCAGTTCCAAGCGTAGCTGAGCATAGGCCGCCGCTGAGCTTTGGTCGACCTGGTCACGACGAATCGTCGAAAGTCGCTGCCGTGCGCGGGTGGCGAATAAACCTAAATCGCTGATGGCATCATGCCGCCACTCTCCACCAAGCTCCCATTCCGCGCTGCGACCGGCGAGGCTTAGGGGCCAATGGCGATGCGCTCGCCCCCCATAAATACGCCGTTCGTCCAGCTGTTCAAATTGGTCGCCGTTGACAGGGTCGGCCAGGAAATAGGTGAAATTGGAGTACAGGTCTAGGGCATAGTCGATCGCATAGAGGGAGTAATCCCAGCTGGAATCGTCATTGCGTCCGCGGCCTTGGAACGACAAGCTGTAGCGCTGGGTGTCCCCACCGACGGTAGGGTCGATAAAGCCCAGTCGATCAATTTGGCCGCTTTCAATGGCGCGTTGCGGGACTTGGTCGGTCGCCGTCCATTCACTGTCGTAGGCCATCAGTGTGAGGTCCCAGCCATTGCTGGCGTCGCCGCGGCTGTAGCGCGTGAACAACCGGGAGGATTGCAGGTCTTGGTCCAGAACCCAGGGGCCGTCGTAGCGTACATGGTCGGCAGCAATGGTCCATTGCCCGGATCCTTGCTCGATGCTGGTCATGCCCAGTAAGCGTCGGTAGCCGAACTCGCCCAGCGTTGCGCTGGCGAGGGGCTGCTCTGCCTGGCTGCGCAGATAAAAGTCCGCGCTACCCGCAGCGCTAAAGTCGCCAACATCAGCGTAGTACGGGCCTTTGCGGTAGGCCAATGCGGCAACAGTCTCGGGAATCAGGAAGTTTAAGTCGGTGTAGCCCTGGCCGTGGCCATGGCTGCGCATGTTGACCGGCATGCCATCCACGAAAGTGGCAAAGTCGGTGCCGTGGTCCAGATTGAAGCCGCGTAGAAAATACTGATTGGCCTTGCCTTCGCCGCTGTGCTGGGTCGCAATCATGCCGGGAATGAATTCAATCAACTCGCCTAGCCGCGCTACGGGGCGCTGTCCGAGCTGGTCGGCAATGACCAAGCCCTCACTGGCGCTACGAGCTTGCTCGCTTGGCGCTGTGCTCACTACGGTCATATCTTCCAGTGCCGTAAGCGGGCGACCACCGGCATGCGCACTCAGGCTGAGGCAGCTGAGTGCCACCGTCATGAGCCAGCGTTGTTTGGCAAGATGCCGCATATCGATCCCCAATATGTCGTTTGTGAGCGGGTTAAAGTGAATGGCTTCAACGCCATTTCCACACAGGCATGTTTTCGCAGTGTTACACCTTATCGGATGCACTCTTTGTCCAAGGCCGTTCAAGCCTTGGTTGCCTTGGCTTGCTTAGCTAATGCCAGCAAAGCGTCCCTACATGCGTCAGCAGCAGCGGCGTCAGATGCTGCTGCGCGAGGCTGCAGCTTTGGTTGAGGATGTGGGCTGGCAGGGGCTGGGCATGGTGGCTTTGGCCGAGCGCGCCGGTGTGACCCGGCAACTGGTTTATCAGCATTTTTCGAGTCTGGATCAACTGATGCAGGCTACAGCCGAGGACATTTTCAAAGACACCCTTCTGCGCACACAGGATTCTGTGCAGGCTTTAACCACGGATTGGGATGCCGGGCTGAGGGCTGCGGCGGCAGCGACCCTGGACCTACCCTCCGGGCGGGCCGAGGCCTTATGGCAGCTGCTTGCCGGCAATGTCGATATGAGCGCTGAACTCAAAGCCCTGAGGTGGCAACTCCGAGACATCATTGTGGGAGTGTGGGCGCCGGTTCTTATGCGCCGTTGGCCAGTGGATGAAGCGACCGCCCGCAGCCAAGCCTGGATGTTGGTGATGGCTTTTTGGGGCATGCGCCAATTAGTGTCGGATGGCCTGTGCAGTCGTGAGCAGGCCTTGGATCAGTTTGCGGGCCTTCTGCAGGGCCTGGGTCCGGCATCGCCGGGTAGCGCCGGACACCCGCCGCCCTGACGCTAATCACGGGGTTGTCCGAATAACGCCACCCGCCACTGGGGTTTGGCTTGGCGGGGCATGATAGGAAGCTGATAGCGCCCCTCCAGGCCAGAGGAGATCATGGGGCCCTGGGTCAGGTCCGTCCAGCCATTCCCATCGCCCAGTAGATTTGCAATGCGCTGCTGATCGTGCGGGCTCAGGCCGCGCGCGCTTTGTTGGAGACGCTCCCGGCACCATACGCGGTAGCGATGGACCACCGTTCCGGAAAACTGCTGACTATCACCGACAAAGTCGAAGCGTTTCTTGCCGGTGGCAAAGGCTTCGGCATTGGCACTTAGGTAGGGCAGATAATCGTTTTGGATGCGTTTGAGCATGACTTGCCATGCCTGGCCTTCGGGCCAAACCCAGCTCGGCCTCGTGGCTGATGCCGCGGGCACGCCAGCCCAAAGACGGGCCAGCCAGAGGTACACCGCGGGTGCGTCTCGGCGCATGATTTCAGCGGGGTCCGGGTCATTCCCAAAATGTCGGAACATGGAGGCGAAATAGCCAAAATCGGCTGCACTGGGCTGCTGCCCCAACAGGAAGGGCTGATGGCTGAGCGTTGCCTGGAGAAAGGCGAGTTCCTCTCGGTAGAGGTCCCGTACTCTGGGGCTGTTCTGGCGATTCATGCCGTCCCCCCACAGCCAGGTCCAGCGCTGGCGTTGAGGGAAAAACCAGCTCATCAACCAGGTAGGCACGCCGGGCGGGCGCACTTCTTCGGCAATGCGTCGGCCCAAGGCATGGCGCGAGGCTTTTGGTTCCCAGCGCCACCACATGGCCGGACGCCAAAGCCACTCATCGGCATAGTCTTCTATCAGTTGGGCCAAAAATGCCAAGGCGGGGTCGTCGGGCTTGGTCACAGGCTCTGGGTGCTGTTGCTCCAGCCACTCCAGCATCGGGGTGGAATCAAATAGCCAGCGGCCGTCGGCGCAGGCGATAGCAGGCACCTTTTTCACTCCCGTCGCCTGGTAGATCTGGTCAAGCACCTTGGCGGTGGCCGTCACTTTGTGATGCGCGATGCCCTTGTAGTGCAGGTACGCCTCCACCTTGCCACTGAAGTAGGAAATATCCATTTTGTAGAGGGTGTAGGCGGGATCGCTCATAGGCTCATCCATGAGGGGCAATAGGGACTCAGAACAAACTGAGCAGGTTGTGATGCTCTACGGTGTCTGAATCAGCAGGCAAGTGCCACCAGTCCCCATCTGCACCCAGGTCTACTGGTCCGCTAAAGCGTTCCTTGACGCCCCGCAAAAAGCGTCGCTCCAAGGGTGGCAAAGGGAGCTGCGGAATCGTGTGATAAAAGACCAAGCGCCCAACGCTGGCGGCGGCAGCGATGTCCGCTGCTTGTTGTGGTGTGGTGTGGTAATCCAGGATGTCATCCATGATCGTGACCACACGGGAATTGTCAGCACGCTGAGCGCCACGCCGAATAACCTGCACCAATTCTGGAGACAAGGCCTCATGAGCCAGCAGGTCTACGCCTTGGCTATGTTGTTGCAAGACCGTCGACGCAGCCGTGTCACCGCTGATGACCAGACTACGCCCGGCATAGTCGATGCGATACCCCACGGCCTGATCGACCGGATCATGGGGAACAGGAAAGGCGGTCACTGTAAGCCCGCCCGCTGCATAAACCACGGCTCCCTGAGGGCTGGGCAGGGCAAAAGCTTGGGCCTGTGCCCCTGCAGCAGAGGGTGGCATCACCGTTTCGCCATGGTGCGTGATGCGGTAGCCCACATCCAAGGTATAAGCCTGATTGAAGCCATCCACAACGCTGTCGACACCTGGTGGCCCCAGGACCGGTAAAGGGCTTTGGTGTTGGCTACCCGCCCAGCGCTGCAATATCAGTTCGCCCAGCCCATCAATATGATCGGAATGAAAATGCGTGAGTAGTACGGCGTCTATCGCCCCGGCAGGTATGCCCATCAGACCCAGGTTGCGGGGGCTGCCCGATCCGACGTCAATCACCAGGAGTTGATCTCCTGCCTGCACCAACATACAGGGCCCAGCGCGCTCAGGGTCTGGTAGGGGTGATCCGCTGCCACACAGCACCAGGTTGAGTCCGCCTTGCATATCGGCTAAGCGGTGGCCGCTGAGGTTGTCGACCACACGCTGCTCGAAGGCCTGCATGACAATGCGATCACCGAATAGCCGCCAGCCTAGGGCGGTCAGCACCCCTAAGCTCACCAGCCCCACTACGAATTTGCGCATGCCCTGTCTCCTCCATACCGCCATCTGCGGCGCCGTCAGACTATCAAATTTACGCTATGTAAAAAAGTGGTCAGCCTGCTGTAGTTCGGAACACTTGCAGAGTCTTTGCGGCCCTCACGACAGCGCTTGCTTGAATGGGATGGCGGCTGCACAGGCCAGCATCACACCTTGCCAAAGTGCATTCAAATGCCGGTCAGACGGGTCATGAACCAACTGCTGCTCAGGGCGCCGATGAGGTACAGCCCAATGGGCACAACGCGCGTAACAGGGTAAGGGCGGAGCAACCAGGCTAGCGCCAGTAATAGGCCGAGCCAAAGCACTTGGGCAGTTTCCAGCCCGAGGTTGAACATGAGCAGTGCTGCCCAGCGATGGTTCTCCGGCAGGCCAATATCACGCAAGGCATCAGCAAAACCGAGGCCGTGGACCAACCCGAAGGCGCAGGCTAGGTAGAACAAGCGAGCAAAAGTGGCAGGGGCTGGCGGCTGGTTGTAGGCCGAATCCCCGTGTCGCCTACGGAGATGGTCCGCTGCCAGCAGCGCCAAACTCAGGGCAATTAATGCCTCGACTGGTGCCATTGGCAGGTGCAAATCAGCCATAAGCACCAGCGCTAAACTCAGGCTATGGGCGAGCGTGAAGCCGGTGATGATGCCCAGTAGTGGGGTGATCGGCTGTCCGAATCGAAAACCCAGGGCCAACAGGGCAACGAAAATGAGGTGATCCCAGCCCGTGGCCAAATGCTCCAAACCCAAGCGGAAGAAGGCTGGCCAATCTGCAGCGGTGGATTCCAGCGAGAGCACCGCAGAGGGTTGCTCATGGCTGAGCTTGAGCAACTGTGAGCCCTTGGGGTGGCCATGGATTTCCAGCAGGGCGTCCGGTAAACGCGCGTTAAGGCCGTGGATCTGAATTCGGCGACCCTCCCAGCTACTCTGACAGCTCAGTATCCAATCCAACCACAGACCATCGACAGATCGATTACGCGACTGTGTGCGCATCTCACAATCGTCTCCGGCATCCAGCCACAGTGGTTGCTGCATGGTTTGCGCTGGCAGCTCCGCTTGCAGTGACCAATCGGTTGTTGATGAAGCAGGCCCAAGAGGGCTTAGCCGCCACAGGCTCAGTCCTAGTTCATGGGCTTGCGCGCTTGTTGTTCCCAGCAAAGTGAGGCAGACCAGTAGCCCTCTCAAGAGCCAGTGGCGCCTGCCGTAGGAGACAGTCAGCTGGGTTGAGCGCGGGCTCCTGAGAGATGCTGTACGCCGTTTAGTCATGATCAATTCGTCGCGCCAACCACTTGCGCATAGCCTCTTCGGCAAGGGCGTCCCGCCAGTCAGCTTCGACGCGGTCACGAATGTCCTCCAATCGCGGTCGCTGTCCGGGCTCGATGGTCTGAACACGAACACGGTGCCAACCCAGGCCTCCAGCGACAACGGGGCTCCACGGTCCTTCAGCCACGAGCTTGTCCACGGCTTCCGCGAGCATTTGTCCATAGCGGCTGCGGATTTGTGCACGGCTCAGGCCATCCCAATGTTCTTGCTGCAGGGGGCTTGGTGCAGCAGCGGGAGTGACCGCCTCGTCTACTGTTTGGGCCGCGAGCAACTGCTGAGCCGCTGCAGCATTGGCCACCTGACTGCGCCGTAGCCATAGATGGTCGGCCCAGATTCGGTCGGGTTCTTGATAGCTTGCGGCGTTGGCGTCTAGGAACGATTGCAGCGTCGCGTCGCTCACCTGAGTGGGCTGCGCCCGTAGCCGAATCAGGCGGCGCATTTTCTGTTCCAGTTGGCGTTCGATGAGGCTGTCGTTACGATCCAGGCCCAGTCGGCGTGCCTCCGCAAGCAGCGCTTGCTGTTCCTGCCAGCGGCGTTGGCCTTCGGCATCGAGCTCGGCCGGGGCATGTGGCGAAGGCCTTGGATTGAGCAGACCCTGTAGCCCGAAGATCAGCAGCCCTGCCAGGAAAAACTGCAACAGGGGATCGCGTAGCCAGGCGCTCATTGGGGTTCGTACCAAATAGGCGAGGCCCAGGCCCGCTCCTCAATGGTGTCGAAGCGCGGCTGGCCGCTGAAGCCAGAGTCCGTTTGCGTAATGGCACAGCAGCCCTCTAAACCGGCATGCGGATGATAGACCGGGAACTGCCCCGTCGCAGGCTCCAGGGCGCCGCAATCCACCTGCGCTTCGACATGACAGGCATAGGCGGTCCAGCGACAGGAGGGCAGCTCGCGCACGCGGGCGTACCAGTAGGCGTCACGCCGGCTGTCAAAGTTCGGGTCTTGCCAGATCAAGCAGAGGCTCTCGGGGTGGTTGTCCACCGCAACCGCGCAGCTGCTGGGGTCTGGGCGCTGTACCGGGGAGATGGTCCGCTTCAGGCCGTCATGAAATCGCACCTTGGGCTGATTGTCGGCATCCAGGTAGCCCTCGATCAGGTCGATTTGCTGCAAAGGCACGCCCTCGGGATCCTGCTCGGCCCAGATGGCCAGCCAGGGCGCCGCGTTGGGTGTGGGCGGAGGAGGTAAGTTGCCGCCCATCGGGGTCATGCCACTCAGGCTCAGGTCCTCGCCACGTCCCAGGCGATCGCAGATATCGGCCGGCGGGCGTTGCCAGGAGGCGGCGCTGCGAATCCGCAGGCGTGGTCCGCTGGTGCCGAAGCTCTCGCCAGCCGCGATGGCATCAAAGATGTGTTCCCGGGTATTCGCCGGCGCCCAGACACCGGTGAGGCCGCCGGGGTTCAGCGGGCGCGAAAAATCCACGAAGCTGCGCTGCTCGCATTGCTCCAGATCGCGTGGGTCCTGACTGGGGTCGGCGCAGGCCCAGAAGCCCAGTTGCTCGGCGGGTTCATCATCCAACACGCCGCCATGCCCACGGAAGTTGGCTTCATCGGCTTTGCCGGAGTCCGCGGCGTGGGTGTCCAAGGAGGCACTGATATTGAGCTTGTAGGGGTTGATGCCCAGGGTCTGGCGGATTTTTTGTCCCTCGACCATGGCGTAGCGGTAGTAATCCAGGGGGCTGCGGCAGTTGCCCGTGGTGTCGCCGCCGTTGGCGGGGCGCGAGCGCCCATCTGGGCCGGTGACCGCGCAGACGGGCACCACGTTCTGACCGCGATCACGCCAGCCACAAAACGGCGGGTCCTTCCAGGCTTCCCCCGTACATAGGGCCGCGCAGGCGGGCGGATCTTCGGGCAGTCCCTGACAGATGCTGGCATCTACCTCGAAGGTGCAGCCGGGGTCAAAGCTTTCGTCATTTGCCAGGTAGGCGCCTGACAGCCCGGCCGCACATTCGGACTGACCCTTGTGCTGGGTCATCTCGAAGCTTTTATCGATGCGTCGGCGCAGCGCGGCATCATCCGCCGTCATGGGCAGGAATACATCGGTAGCAAACAGCTTGCGGCCCAGTGGAACCCCCGTCAGATCGCCCATGACGCTGGCGCCGGCCGCCTCCCCGGCGGCCAGAAACATGCGCCCATCGCTGCGGTTGCTGTTGTGCACGATGGTCAGCACATCGCAGTCGGGTTGATCCACGCAGGCCCGTTGCAAGTGATCGAAGAGGGCCCAGTCATCATTGGCGTTCTGTGGCAGCAGGGCCGTGGTCAGATTCACCGCAGGAAACACATCGATGGGCACACTCTGGGCATCTCCGCGGAAGATCACATTGCGGTGGAACATCTGCGAGAGCACTCCCGAGGTGAACTCGTAACCATGCAGGGTGGTGTAGCGGCAGGGCGCATATTCAGCGTCGTTGATCTGCTTGGTTTCCAGCCAGGGCAGCAGGCTGGTGGGCATATCGGCCACCAAGGATTGGAGCACTTGGGTTTGGAAGGGCGTGTCGCCGGCAGCAATGGCGCGAATGTCATCGCGTATGCCTTGACCGATGAGGCTATCGCACAGAGCCTGACTAGTAGGGGATTGATCGCAAAGACTGACAAAGCCGCCAAGAAACTCGGCATGATCGGTGACAGCATTGAAGTCCAGCGGGCGGTCTAGCCACACTTCATCGCCAGCTGTGAACACGTCTTGGCTGCCCTTGGCGGGCACCGGTAGCGGCGCCTCGGCCTTGGCGAAGCGGTGGGCCATGCGTGGATTGGTCAGGGCATTAAAGAAATACGCATCCAATGAGTAGGAGGTATGCGTGTGCAGATCCCCGAAATAGAGGTTCTTGTAGCCGGGGCGTTGGTCGCGGCAGCCGGCGGTTTGAGGGGCCTCAAGCGCCTCACCCAAGGACCTGTCAGTAGTCCCTTCGCGCCCACCTTCACAGCCAGCCAATCCCATGGCCAGAGCCAAGCCCAGTGCGGCTCCGGCGCACGCCTTACTCCCCCCAGTACTGCGGGAAATCCCAATATGCATGTTGTCTCCTCGCCGCAGGTGCACTCTACGGCACGGATAAATTGACATGCTGACAATAAGTCGTCAATAACTCAGAGAAGCGGGTTTGGCGGGCTCAGCCTCAACGCGACCAGTCCTGCGCGTGCAGCAGCGTGGTCGCTAGCTCGCCAGCCGTAGGCGGTCATTGCGTACACTGAGCGTCTGTTCGAACTCTGGCATGTCTCCATGCTCTTGGATTTCTTCTACGCGCTACGCAAAGCAGAACTAAAGCCCTCCATTACCGAGTACCTCACCTTGGTCGAGGCCTTGAGCAAGGACGTGGCTTTTTGCTCCATTGACGAGTTCTACTATTTGGCGCGTGCCAGCTTGGTCAAGGACGAAACCAAGTTCGACCGCTTCGACAAGGTATTCGGCGCTTATTTCCAGGGCGTCGAGGAGTCCATGGAGGGCATCTTTGAGCAGATCCCCGAAGACTGGATTCAAGCCATGAAGCAGCTGCAAATGACGGAGGAGGAACTGAAGAAAATTCAGGCCATGGGGGGCTGGGATGAGCTGATGGAACAGCTGAAGAAGCGCTTGGAGGAACAAAAGAAGCGCCACGAAGGGGGCAACAAATGGATTGGTACCGGCGGGACCTCTCCCTACGGCAATTCCGGCTACAACCCCATGGGCGTGCGTATTGGTGGCCAAGGCGGTAACCGTAGTGCGGTTAAGGTCTGGGAGAAGCGTGATTACGCCAACTTGGATGACTCCATTGAATTAGGCACCCGCAACATTAAGCTGGCGCTGCGCCGGCTGCGTAAGTTCGCGCGTGAGGGCGCGGCCGATGTGCTGGATCTGGACGACACCATTCGTAGCACGGCCCGCAATGCCGGTTATCTCGACATCAAAATGGTGCCGGAGCGGCACAACGCGGTAAAAGTCCTGCTGTTTTTCGATGTGGGCGGTTCTATGGACCCGCATGTGCGGGTTTGCGAAGAGCTGTTCAGTGCGGCTCGCGCTGAGTTCAAGCACATGGAGTATTTCTACTTCCATAACTTCATTTACGAATCAGTGTGGAAGGACAACCTGCGCCGTCAGACTGAAAAGACCTCCACCTGGGATTTGATGCACAAGTATGGTGAGGACTACAAGGTCATTGTGGTCGGCGATGCCACCATGAGCCCCTACGAAATCACCTATGCTGGCGGCAGCGTGGAGCACTGGAACGAGGAGTCCGGTCAGGTTTGGGCGGAGCGTTTGCTGCGTCATTTCAAAAAGGCGGTATGGCTCAACCCCGAGCCAGAGGAGCATTGGGGCTTTAACCCCAGCGTGCAGATTACGCAGGAAATTTTTGAGAACCGCATGTATCCCCTGAGTTTGTCAGGGCTGGATGCAGCAGTGAAACGCTTGTTAGCCTAGAAGGCGACGCGCTCAGGTAAAATTGGCGCCACGGAGCCGGCGCTGCACCATCCGGTTCCACGGCCTATGCCCTGCATAGGTGGAATACAGAGCCACCCCATGCCTGGAGGGTTTATGGCGTATCAGTGGAAGCATTTACTCGGAGATGTGGCCTTGGCTTTGGGCTATGCGCTGCTGCTGCTATTGGCCTTCTCCTGGTTGGACACACACCCTATGCCCTGGCACCCCCTGCAGGGCAAACCAGACCTGGAAATCTCACTGCTACGCTTTAGCGAGCAGTTGGTTGTGGTGATGCTCTGTGCCTGTCCCTTGGTGCTCTTCATGCGTTGGCTGCATCCGGATTTGCTGCGGACTCGGGCCTTGATCATTGCGCTGGGCCTGGCGGGTTGGATGCTCTATCCGGCATTGGGCTCTGACCCTGCGGCTAGCTTCTTCTTGGCGGCTACCTATCCTTTAGTGCATTGGCTATTGGCTGCTTGCGTGCGGCCGCGGGTTTATTCTGAAGAACGGCTGCCACCGCCGCCGCGGTATATGCCCCCGCTGCCCTAACTACAGCAACTGCGGGCTTGTTGTATGGCGCTTGCGCTGCGTCCAGCCGCGTAGGTTCTTCTGTCTTCGGAGACAGGGCACTAGGTCACTGCTTCTTCGATGTTGAGAGATTTACTCTGGGGGTGTGAGCTGCAGTTGCTCAGCCCAGCGCTCAACCAGATCGGGAAGTCGCCAACGGGCATTGGCGGGGCTGGTAGAGGGCAGGCTGACCCAAGCCACGGCGACGGGTAGTGTCGGCAGCATCTGGCGTTGAAAGGTTCGCGCCGCGAAGCCGCCATTGCAGCCAATGATGCGTATCGTCGGGTGGCTTGTTAACAAGTTGCTGATGTCATTACAGCGCACGCTGTCCGGCACGATCGAGGCATCGAGACTGCCAGGACGCTGGCATTCGGCGAGCACATCCCAGACAGCAACCCCGGCCTGCTTGAGCATATCCACACGCTGCGCATAACTCGGCGGAAGCTGGGTGCCTAATAACTGGGCCCAGAGTGGCCAAAAGCGATTCTGTGGATGGGCATAGTATTGCTGCTCGCGCAGCGAAGCCTGACTGGGCATGCTGCCTAATATCAGTAACTCTGGCCGGGGTGGAAGCAGGGGGGGCAAACCCTGGTCAGCTTGCGAAGCCGTACACTGTGCGCGGACTTGGGATTGTTGATCCGCTGCTGACACGGATCTTGCTTGTGGCTTAGGCATGCTGCGTCATTTGATTTGGCCCTGCGGGGTGTTTCTGGCACTGACCATAGCGCTACTGGCGGGAGCCAGTGGCTGGATGATGTGGCGCTACCAATCTTGGATGCAGGTGCAGCCAGAGCAGCTGCGACCGATGCCGATGGCGCTGGTGTTGGGCACCAGCGTATGGAGTGCGGGTGGTGAACCGTCCATTCACTTTGCCGGCCGCATGCAAGCCGCCGCCGAGCTTTATCACAGTGGTCGAGTGCAAACTTTGCTCCTCAGTGGGGCGAACCCGACCCGTTACTACAACGAGCCTCAGCGCATGCGTGAAGCCATGCTCAAACACGGTGTGCCCGACTCCGCCTTGGTGCTCGACTATGCGGGTCGACGCACCCTCGACTCAGTCCGCCGGGCACGGGATGTATTCCACGCTCAGGAAATCATCATCGTGAGTCAGGCTTATCACCTCTACCGAGCCCTGTTTTTGGCCGATGCTGATGGTTTGTCCGCCCAGGGCTTGATTGCGCCGGGCCCCAGTTTGCGCCAGCGCTGGCGGACCGAATGGCGTGAGGTTTTGGCGCGGGTATTGGCGGTGCTTGATATCTATCTTCTGGACACCCAGCCACACTTTCCGGTGCAACCCAGCGAAACCTCGATGGCGAGGAAGCACGGAGGCTTGGATCGCTCAGAGTAGGATCACGGTGCCCAGACCTAAGAAGGCGAAAAAGCCAACCACATCGGTGACGGTGGTCAGCACCACCGACCCGGCGAGCGCAGGATCGATGTCGAGTTTCTTGAGCAGCATCGGCAAGCCCACACCGGTAAAGGCGGCACTGAGTTGATTAATCAGCATGGCCATGGCGATGACGCTACCCAGCATGATGTTGTCGAACCACAGGCTAACCACTAAACCGACAGCGCAGGCCCAAAACACCCCATTCAGAAAGGCCACCGCGACCTCGCGCCGGAGCAAGGCGCCCACATTGGCACTACTGATATGACCCAAAGCCATGCCGCGAATCATGAGGGTGAGAGTCTGGCTGCCGCCAATGCCCCCCATGCTAGCCACCACCGGCATAAGAACGGCCAAAGCCACCACTTCATCTAACGTGGCCTGGAACAGGCCCACCACGCCTGCAGCAATGAATGCAGTGAGCAGATTAATGCCCAGCCAAACCGCACGGCGGGTGGCGCTTTTACGAATCGGAGCGAAGACATCATCTTCTTCATCCAGACCCACCTGCGACAAAATGCTGTGTTCGGCTTCGTCCCGAATCACGTCCACCACGTCATCGATGGTGATGCGGCCGAGCAGCACATTCTGACCGTCGACCACGGGCGCGCTCACCAGGTCCCGGTTTTCGAAGCGCTGAGCCACCTCGCTGGATGAGAGGTTCACGGGAATGGGCGCAAAGTTGCGGTCCATCACGTCGCTCACCGTGCTGTCGATGGGCTGGGTGACCAGTTCGGTGAGCTTCACTTGGCCTAAAAAGTGGCCAAAGCGGTCCACAACGAACAGCGAATCTGTGTGTTCGGGTAGTTCGGTGCGCATACGCAGGTAGCGCAGCACGACGTCAATAGTGACGTTGGGCCGGATGCTGATCGCATCCGTATTCATCAAACCACCGGCGGTGTCGTAGTCGTAGCTCAGAACCTGTTGCAAGCGCGCGCGATGCGCTGCATTCATGGAGGCTAGAACTTGCTGGGTGAGCGTTTCCGGTAGGTCATCGATAAAGTCGGCCAGATCATCGACGTCCAGGCTTTCGGCTGCGGCTACCACAGCGTCGGTTTCCATGGTGTCGATGAGGTGCGCGCGCAGCTCTTCACCCAGGTGCAGTAGCACCTCGCCCACGTCATCTGGGTCGACCAATACCCAAATGATTTCCCGCTCGCCCGGCGGCAGGGACTCAATCAGCCCCGCGATTTCGGCCGGGTTTAATGAGGCCAGAATGCGCCGTACTGGTGAATGTTTGCCAGACTCAATGGCTTCGCGCAGGTGTTCGATCTGGCGGCTCATGGTGGTCGGCATCCTCAGTAGCAGGCGAGCACAGATTATCTCAGGGGCGGCGCAGCTCTGCCATGCTGCTATGCTCGGCCCCAGCGTGACAGGGGTGTCACGCTGCCTCAACCATCTTCAGGGAGACACTCATGAGTCCAGCCATTCAGGTGCTGTTGCTGTTTACCGTCCTCACATTGGTGCTGGCGGTGGTTTATGTCGGTTTTAGGGTGACTCGTGTGCTGGCCGGCCAAGCCAAGGCCAATGCCTGGACCCGCGGCGCGCCTGAGTATCAGGATCCGGCTTGGGTGCGTCGTTTCGAACACGCGCACATGAATTGCCTGGAAAACCTACCGGTTTACGCTGCTGTGGTCCTGGCCGCCTACATGCTGGGCCAGGTGTCGCTGCTGGATTCCCTGGCCTTTGTCTTCTTGGCAGGACGGCTCTTCCAAACGGTAGTGCATCTGATCTCTGCAGGGCCCATCTTCGTGCTAATGCGCGCCACTGGCTTGGTGGTGCAGTGGGTTGTATTGGCCTACTGGCTGTATCTGCTGCTGGGCTAGTGTCCCGGGGCTGAACGGCCCCACACTCGCCTTATCGCTCTGCCCTTGCCTTGGGCGCTGGCCCAGGGCTTAGGGCGCACTCGGCCGAGCTGGAGGCGCAGCCATCGCTTCATGGTGGCTGCGCTGTAGCGTCGGTGATGTGCGCTGGGTGCCAATCAGCTCAGCGACCGGTCGATGTGCGCTTTCCCGCAGTGTCACCGAGTAACGCTGCGCAATGATGATGGCCCCGGCGGGGGGTTGTGCCCCGCGGCGTCTGGCCTGCGTCAGTTCAGACCTACACGGCGAAGGTGGTATTGCGCCGCAGCATCCAGCCTTTGCCCTGGCATACTGCATGGCGACGATTAGGGAGTGCGATGCATGCGTTGGCCGCCATCATTGGGGCGAAAAGCGAGCCACATAGCCGGTGCCGTGGGCGCGGGGTTACTCATGGCCGGGTTGCTGTACCTGAGTGTGGGTGTGCACTTTCGCGTCGATGCTTATGGGGAAGGGCTTTATGATCTGCATTACTTGGCCGCTGGCTGGCTGCAGGCCGGCTGGCCTACGCCCGAGTTGTGGGCGCCCGGTGGCCTAGTCCAGCACTACTACAACTTTGGTTTGGCGTCTTTGGGGTGGTTAGGCGCGGCCCTTGGTGTGGGTGTGGGAAGCACCTATGTGCTCGGCCTTATCGCGCTGCCAGCGGCGGTCTTTGCTCTGTGCTGGCTGATGTTGGCGGGGCCCTACTGGTACCGCATTCCTGCCGCCATTGTGGCCACCTTCCCCGCGACTGGATTAAGCCTGATCGTGGGCGCCAATTGGGTCGATGTCCCCGGCCATCTTAGGGGGATGGCGCATGTGCGGTTGCCGGAGTGGGCAGACCGCGCCGGGGACCTCGCTTGGGCTCAAGCATTGATGAACGGACAGGCTTATCCCATCGAAAGTCTGGCGCATCTGATCTTGGAGCTGCAGGATTTGCACCCGCCAGTGTGGGGAGTGCTGGTGCTTGCGTTGCTATTGCTGTGGTTTTTGGGTGGCCGCCAACAAGAGCAGCCTGCGGAGCGCCATGGTGGACGCGCCGGCATCATGGACGGAGTGTTGCCTGGCGCCTTGCTGCCGCTGGCTTACGCCGTGAATGCCTGGATGCTCCCCCTCTACATGGGTGTGCTGAGTGGCATGCTCATTCTTCGCCGCAGAGTATGGCTGCTACCCGGTGTTGTCCTAGGAGCCGCAGCGGCCGGTTTACTGTTGTGGTGGCCGTTTTTCGCGCACTTTGAGAGTACGGGGGCCGTGCAGCTGAATTGGGTTCCCGCAGCCGCGCGTAGCAAGCTTGGTCAATGGAGCTTAATTTGGTGGCCGCAGGTGCTGGCAACACTGGCCTGGTTGGCACTGTGTTGGCAGGACCACCGGCGTGGGCGGTCGCTGGCTTGGAGCTGGGCCTTGTTGCCTGCCGTGTTCGTTATGGCCGTTCTGAGCTTAGAGCTTATCTTGTTGGATGATGCTTATTCGGGGGCCTATGAGCGTTTCAACAGCGTACTGAAAACAGGCAGCTTGGCGTTGTTCGGGTGGACGGCGAGTCTGCTGATCTTGGCCTCGCGCCGCCCGCATGGCACCTGGGGTATGGTTTTGATGCTGGCTCTGTTGGCGCCTCCAGCAGCTCTGCAGATCCGGGATGTCGGTGTGCGCTACCTTGAAGCTCAGACCAACCCTAACTGGCGTCTGCACAGTCAGGCCATGCTGCCCGGCCTTGATAATCAGGCTTTGGTTGCCGCCTTGTGCGAGCAGACGCCGGGGACGGTCTTGGCCCCTATCAGCACCGACGCTTATAACTTGGACCCGGCTATCCCGACGCTGTGCGCCATGCCGACTTGGTCAGGATGGGCGGCGCATCTCCGGCAAATTGAGTCTTTTTCAGCTGCGGCGAACCGAGCGCGGGAAGCGCTCAAAGGCTGGTATGCCCATCCCAGCTCCGGGCTATTAGCGGATTACGGCGTGGATTACGTGCTCATCAGCTTTGCCCAGCGCTGGTCGGCCGCCAAGATCGCCGAGGCGCAGCGTGAACTCGGGGTCGCATGGCGGTGGCAGCCCGTGGCGATATCGCCCCAGGGGCATCACGCGGGATTTTTCGCAACACAGGCCTTGGCCTGCTCACATTCTCAAACCTCAGCCAGGATTGGCTGCACGGATCTATCTCCATGACGGAACAGCACGCATTGAATCATCCCTTTCTGCGCTATGCGGGCGGTAGCGCCGAGCCGCACGAAGATCTGCATGGCAAATATCTACGGGTCGTCTCGGTACGCAGTGGAGCCGTGTTGCGCTTACTCGCCGAAGAGCATCAGCTGGCTCAGCTCTTCAATGGAGAGCGTAGTGTGGCTGAGCGACTCGCAGCAGCTCAGGCTTTGCAGCCGGAGCTGAGTTTGCAGGATTTGGATGCACTCACCCAGGAGTTGGCAGATCACGATCTACTGTTTCCAGGGTCGGATGAGCCCTTGCCGGTGCCGGCACAAACAGATGAAGAGGCGGCTTTGGGCCGGCGCCTTAACGAAGGAGGGCATGAGCAGGCCTTTCCGCCGGGCTCTGAACCTGGGTCCTTAGGAGGCCGCGCCAGTTTAGGGCCGCTGGCCGGATCAGTCTGGCGGGGGCGCATAGACGCAGAACAGATTGATGTGCCGGTATCGCCGAAGTGGGGCGCATGGTTGGGAGCTTTGTTTGGTGCGCCGACCCGTTGGGGCCTTGCGGTTTGGGGCTTGCTGCTGGCAGCCATAGCCTTGCTGTGGGCTTTATGGCGTGACCAGGGCGCGGCAGCGGCGGATGTGCAGCGCCTGTTGGCCTGGGACAACTTGCTCATGGTGGGGTTGCCCTCCTTTGTTGCGACCAACCTCATTAGTCAATGGGCGCGGGCCTGGGTGAGTTTCAAAGAAACCGGGAGCTGGCCACGCTTCGGAATTGTCTGGGCTTTTGGCCTGATTCCGCGCTTTGTCACCGATACCGAAGGCCCGGCTGAACTGGCTGAGAGACAAGCCCGTATGCGGATTGTGGCGGCGCCCCTGGTTGCCAGCTTGATGCTGTTCTTGATCGCACTCACCGGTTGGTTCGTAGTGCGCCAGAGCACCACGATGCTGCCTGCTGTACTGATTACAGCGGCCATGATTGGCCTGGCCAATACCTTACTGCGTGCCAATCCTCTGGGCCGCACGGATGGGTATTACTTGCTCTCGCAATGGATGGGAGTGCCTGACCTGCGTGAACAGGCCTTTTTGTCCTTATTGGGGCTGAAGGTCATGTGGGGGAACCGACAAGCACCGGAGCGCGGGCCTCTGATGGTGTATGGGGCCTTGGTTCTGGTCTTTTTGGTCACCGTGATCAGCTTAATTCTGATCTTTCCTGGGCGTTGGTTGGAGGGCCGCTTCGGTGGAACCGGCGTGTTCTTACTGTTGGCGATGACGACCATCTACATCGGCAGTTTGTACCGTCGCTACAAAGACCGTCGACAGAACCTGGGCCGGGCTCCTTGGCGCCCACGGCTAGACGGAAGTGTGCCGCAGATGAAGCGCTGGGCGCCGACCTTTGCAGTGTTGGCTTTGGTCTCGTTGTGGCCCTATACCTATGAGCCGGGTGGACGGGTCAAATTGCAGCCACAAACGCAGGCAGATGTCAGCGTGAGCCAGAGTGGCACCGTCGCTGAAATACTGGTGCGCGAGGGCGACTGGGTTGAGGCTGGCAGCTTGCTGCTGCGCCTGGACACCGCCTCCATTGATGCGCAAATCCTCCGTGCCGAGTCGGAAGTCGCCCGACTGCAAGCCCAGCTCGACCGCGCTCGTAATGGCGCCACCACCGAGGAAGTGGCTCTGGCCGAACAGCGGGTTGCGACGGCTCGCGCACGGGTGCGGTTTAGTGAAGCGGAGGCCAGTCGTGCAGAAGCGGCATTGGGGCGCAGGGCCGTCACGACTCAAGAGCGCGATCGCGCTGTTGCCCAAGCCGAGGTCGATCGCGAGACCTTGGCCCAGGAGGAAGCCAATCTGGAGCTAGTGCGCAGCCCGACTCGGGATGAGGACATTGTGGCTTTGGAAAGCGAACTGGCCGCGCAGCGTGCCGAGCTGGCCTATTTTGAAACGGAACGTGCGCAATCTGAATTGCGCGCGCCTCTGGCGGGCACTGTGGTTGGAGAGGACTGGGCCTATTTGTTGGGTCGGCATGTGGAAGCTGGTAGCACTCTGGCGCAGATCGTCAACACTCGGCAGCTGGAAGCTTTATTGATGCTGCCCGAATTTGCCGCCGGTAGTGCACGCGCGGCTCAACCGGCACGCATCAAAATCTGGGCGCTGCCCGAGCAGGCTTTTCCCGGGGAGGTGGTTGAAATCGCTCCGGTGGCAGAATCCGGGGAAAACGGGCGCGTTATTCGCGTACGTATTGCGCTGGATGATGAGCATGGCCTGCTCCGCGCCGATATGACGGGCCAGGCCAAAATCACCGGCGATACTATGCCTCTGCTGCTGGCCTATACGCGGGCTTTGCTGCGCTTTGCCATGGTTGAGGTGTGGTCATGGTTGCCCTAGACGCTAGCTGTGCATCGGCGGCAGCGGGCAGCGCGCCACCAGGCCCAGGCTTGGGCCGAGATGATTTCAAGCTGATCAGCGAGTCAGGCTTCGGCAATCCACACAATAACTATGCGCATAGCATGGCCTGGTTTCGTGGGCGGCTGTATGTGGGGACTACGCGCTCCACATTTGCGGCGATCGCCGTAAATAACCCCCGTCCCGATATCCGCCCCTGGCCGGTGGAGTCTCCACCAACGCCGCATGACCTTGATCGTCGAGCTGAAATTTGGGCCTATACCCCGGAAACCAAAACTTGGGAGTGCGCGTACAAGGCGCCTTTCGTCTGGGGCAAGCACAAGCGCTGGGCCCCGCGCTACTTGAGCTATCGCGGCATGGCGGTCTTCCAGGGCGCCAGCGACTCCGCACCCTGCTTGTATGTGTCCACCTGGTCGCCCATCGTCACCGACCCCCCGGATATTCTGCGTAGCGAAGATGGGGTGCACTTCGCTCCGGCGCCGCGCCCGCCTTGGGATGACTCGGTACGATCCTTTCGCACCTTGCAGCCTTTCGGGGGGCGCATCCACACCACCCCCACAGGGTCCAACAAGGGGGATGGTCAGGCGCAGGAATGTGTGGGCTCCGAGTCCACCATCTACGCGACCGACGATATTGCGAAGGGGCTGTGGACGCCGGCGAGTTTGGACGGCTTTGGTGACCCGGCTAACGTCACCGTCTTCGAAATGGGCACCTTTGGCCAGCGGCTGTATGCGGGCACGGTGAACCCCAGTCGGGGTTTTGAGCTGTGGCGTACCGATGGCGGAGATACCTTGCCCTACCGATGGACACGTGTGCTCCACAGAGGCGCCTGGCGCGGGCAACACAATGAGCTCGCCTTATCCATGTGCGAATTCAATGGCGCACTCTATATCGGCACGGCGATTGTCAACGGTGGCTACCACCGACGAGCCGGAATTGGGCCGGCCGCTTCGGAAGTGCTGCGGGTTTGGCCAGATGACAGCTGGGACCTGATCGTCGGGCAGCCACGCAATACTCCGGATGGGCTCAAGGTGCCACTCTCCGGCTACTTAGCAGGCTTCGACAACATCTTTTGCGGTTATATCTGGCGCATGACCGTGCATGAGGGCTGGCTGTATGTGGGGACTTATTCCTGGGCGAACCTCCTGCCTTATGTGCCCATGCATGCCTGGCCTAGCGATGTGCTCACACTTCTACGCCGCTGGGGCTTCGCGGAGATCAACCGCATGTATGGCGGCTGCGCGTTGTGGCGGACGTGTGATGGAGAGCAGTTCGAGTTGGTGACCCGCTCCGGTTTTGGTAATAAGTACAACTGGGGGATTCGGAATTTTGCATCAACTCCACATGGCCTATTTGTGGGGACTGCCAATGTGTACGGCCCTGAGTTGGCCGTGGAGCGCGATGGGCACTGGCGCTATGTCCACAACGGCCGCGGGGGCTTAGAAATCTATCACGGCCAACATGCAGCCTGAAGCCCCACTGATCATCGTCGCTGGGCCTCCGCTAGGGGGGCTGGCGCGTGTGGCGCTCGCCCTGGGACGCTTAGGCGGAGGGCTGGTGTTACCCGAGCTGACCTTGGGGATGGCGGACAACATCGACGATTTGTGTACCTTGCATCGCCGCTCCCAGAGCCACCTAGGCCAAGGTTTGCTACGTGCCCTCGCATACCTAGGCCCTGGCCAGACTGATGCCGGCATAGAGCAGGTGCAACAGGTCCTGTGGCGACGCGGCGAGCAACCGGTATCGAGCCTGCTTCGCCAGCTTTGCAGGGCAAACTGGCAGATCTCCCCGGACCCCCATTTGGGTTGGCGACCAGATTATGGTCAGCGCCTGCTGCACATGCCTCAGGTGCGCGTGCTACACCTTAGTCGGCATCCGCTTTGGCATGGTTCTGCACTGTACCAAGCCCAGCAGCGCGGGGAGTTCATGCCGGCCGGTTTTCAGGATTTTTGCCTGCACCCCGATGGCGTCTTCGACCCTCAGCTAGGTTGGTTCCAGATGCATCGCAATTTGTCCCGACTGGGGCAGCGCCTGGGGCCGCGCTATCGTCACATCAGCTACACCGCATTTGCTCGAGACCCACAGCAGCTGCTGCGGGAGCTGGCGCGAGATTGGCATTTACAGCCAACGCCCGGCCATCTTGCCGAGCATCCGGACTGGGTAGCGCATAGAGGTCCATCGCAGGCTCCCGGCGGGTGGGATCAGCGCGAGATGGACGAGTTGCGCTTCGGCGCGGAAGCGCCGGAAACCGATTTGGATCAGCCCATGCCCTGGCGCCTTCAGCGTCGTCTTAGCCGCGAGGTCCAGGTTTTAGCTGCAGAGCTGGGTTACGGCTCTGCCAGTGCGTAAACAAGGAATTGCACGCTTGCATTGATCCTCAACCCCTACACTGGCATTAGGGGTTCTCGTCGCCCTAGCAAGTTATTTTGCAGTCCGTTGGGCCGGTCACTCCATGCTATCTGCGGCAACCTGCTCGGGTGCGGTGCACAAAAAAGCGCCCCGCAGGGCGCTTCAACAAAGTGCAAAGTCAGGGCAGGTTTTAGAACTCGCCCGCGATTGAGCCAGTAAAGCCGTGAATGCCAACTTCATGCACGTTGACGTTGATGAGTAGATCAATCAACGCACTGCTGAAGGAGATGCGCAGGGCGTCATAGTCGGTGTCCACGCCTTCAACGCTCAAGAAGACCTGGGCATTGTTGATGTCGAAGCCGACGATGCCCAGCGCAAGAAATTCGAAGAAGCCATAGCCATAAGAGCCGGGTGTACCAACCACTTCACCATCTTTCAGTGCTTCAATGGTCACTGTGGGCAACACGCTGAGTGATACCAGCTGCACATCTGGGAAAGAAATCACGAAGCCTGGCTGGTCCGGGTTGAGAGTGGCACTGAGCTCGTCTTCAGGGTCTAAGGGCAGCGCTACTGTTGGGTCCACACTGGTGCCCAGGTCCACCGTGATGCTCACGGCACTATCCAGACCCCCGCCGAGTAGAGCTACATTCAGCGCGGCTAGTGCGCTGCTGTCGGTGTTGCCATCGATGACGGCTTCAGGTGTCTCGACATTACACAGCAAGCAGCCTGGGCCGGTTGTGACCGTCACTTCGGGGCTGCCAGCGGTAGGCAGGCCTAAATTCAACTGACCCGCTTGGCCTGGGGGTGGTGTCGGTGTGGGAGCAGGCGTGGGCTCAGCTGCTTGATCTGGAGTATCCGCGGCATCGGTGACGGTGTCGTCAGCGGCGCTGGGATTGTCATTGTTATCGCCCCCGCAAGCCGTCAATAACAAAGACACAGAAAAAATCGCGGCCAAACCGCGCATCGTTGCAGTCGTCATGGTGTGCTCCCATCCTTGAGAAAAAGCCTCTCACATAGAGTACGGGGCATAGGCCGACAAACCACTGGTCAAACGGCGACATCGCTGTAGGAAAAAACCGACGCAATTGCCGAGAGCCGGTCGACAGATTTTCTGCTGAGGGCCCGGATACTAAGGCCAAGGACGAATAAACCGTTTTTGCTCGACGCCGTCATTGGCGCCATTTGCACGAGTTAGCCCGAAGTGGAACGGCTTTGCTGCAGTGGTCATGGAAGTGTCTTGCCAGTATGGGAATTGCCGTCTGCGATTGTTTTGTAATCGGTGCCAAGCCTGAACTGACTACGGTCAGGGCAAGACTAGCGCCACTTTTGCCCGCGGCAGGGAGGCTGCAATGCAAGAGCAATTTCAAGTCGGTGCCTGGTTGGCGCCATTGCCTGGGTCGGTAGCTGTCTGGCTGGACCTCAACCAACGTCAGCGCTTAGCCGTGCTGGACCTGCGCGCGGCGCCTATCACGGCTGAGCAGCTGCAGGCGCAGCTTCCAGATCTGGCGCAGGGGCAGGGCTATATCGGCGTAGCCGCAGACGATCCGGCAGACCCACGCGTGTCAACAGTGTTGACCTGGGCTCACAATCACGGTCGCAAGCTGCGTTTATATATGCCGGCGACGGTGACTCCGCCCCAGCAGGCCGGCATGGAATGCTGGGCCGAAGTGCGCAGCGCTGAACAGCTCAGCGTGCAGGGCTTTGCTGGCCTGCTACTCACTGGGCATGAGGGCGGCGGCCTGGTGGCCGCGGAAACCAGTTTTGTGCTTTTACAAAAGGCGCAGCAGCAGGGGGTGCAGAACTGCTGGGTGCGTGGGGCAGTGGGTCCAGCGACGGCTGCGGCCTGCGCCGCTGGCCACGCAGCTGGGGCCTTCCTCGATGATGCCTTGCTGTTGTTTCCGGAACTCGGCCTGCCCGCAGACATTGCACAAACCCTTGGGCGTTTGAACGGCTCTGAGACACGCTTGCTCGGTGAGGCGCTAGATCTTTGTTGGCGGGGCTTCGCGCCGCCACGCTCCCCGGCGCTGGAGCGCATGGAAGCCCTTGAATCTCAGGCAGATCGCGGTGAGCTCAGCGCCGAGCAGATGGTGGCGCAGCTAGGTTCCCTGCAGGGCTGGGGTGCCGATCAAGTGTGGCCCGTGGGTCAGGGCATTGGCATTGCGGCGCGCTTGGCGGCGGAGTACGGCCGCATTGCTCAGCTGCTGGCCCGTATCGAGCAGGCGGTTCCGCAGCAGTTGCAGCTAGCGGCAAAGCAGCAAGCCTTGGCCGAAGGAGCGCCTTTAGCGCGCAGCCAGGGCACCACGTACCCCCTGGTGCAGGGCCCAATGACGCGGGTATCCGATTCGCCGGCCTTTGCTCAGGCTGTGGCTGAAGCGGGTGCCATGCCCTTTTTGGCCTTGGCTTTGATGCGTGGTCCACAGGTAGAGGCCATGCTGCAAGAGACCACGCAGCGTCTGGGAGATAAGCCCTGGGGTGTGGGGCTGCTCGGGTTTATTCCGGAGGCTCTGCGTAAGGAGCAGTTGGAGGTTGTACAACGTTTCTCGCCCAGCCAGGCTTTAATTGCCGGCGGCCGGCCGGATCAGGCTGCGAGCTTCGAAAGTAAGGGTGTGCCAGCCTGGCTGCATGTTCCCTCGCCGGCCTTGCTCAAGCTGTATTTAGAACAAGGAGCCCGGCGCTTTATTTTTGAGGGCCGTGAATGCGGAGGCCATATTGGTCCGCTGGCCAGCTTTGCCTTGTGGGAGCAGGCCATTGCGGTGCTTTGCACCGACACCGACGCAGCTGTGGCTGCCGAAGTCGAGGTGCTCTTTGCCGGGGGCATCTCTGATGCGCTGAGCGGACAGATGGTGGCCGCCTTGGCCGCGCCATTGGTGGAGCGGGGAGTCAAGATTGGTGCCCTCATGGGCACTGCGTATTTATTCACTCGGGAGATCGTGGATAGCGGTGCCATCGTGCCCGAATTCGCCGCCCAAGCCGTCGCGTGTACGGCGACCCGGAACCTAATTACGGGTCCTGGCCATGCGACCCGCTGCGCGGCGACTCCCTTTGCCGAGGAATTTCGCCGCCAGCGTCAAAACCTGGCCAAAGATGGCCTGTCGGCCGAAGCTCTGCGCGATGCCCTGGAAGATCTCAACATGGGGCGGCTGCGTTTGGCCTCCAAAGGTGCCGAGCGTGATGACCGGGGTCAGTTGGTTGAGCGGGACGTGGCGGCGCAGCGCAGCGATGGCATGTACATGATTGGCCAGGTCGCCATGTTGCGGAGTGAGCAAGTGGCCATCGCTGACTTGCATGCCCAGGTCTGCGCGAGCAGCTCGGCGGCTTTAGCGCAGCAATATCCGGCGCCGGTAGAGCCTCAGCCTGCGGCCCAACCTACGGCAGACATCGCCATTGTTGGCATCAACATGATCTTGCCCGGAGCACCGAGTAAAGAGGACTTTTGGCAGAAGATTGTTGGTTTAGAGAGCTGCATTACCGAGGTGCCGCAAGAGCGCTGGGATCTCAACTTGTACTTCGATCCCGATAAAAGCGCGCGCGACAAAATTTACTCGCGCTGGGGCGGCTTTTTGGACGATGTGGTTTTCGAGCCCACCCAATATGGCATTGCGCCGGCCTCCATGCGCTCCATCGACCCCTTGCAGTTGCTGTCTTTGGAAAGTACCGCGCGGGCCTTGGCGGACACCGGCTGGAAAGATCAGTTCGACCGCGAGCACACTTCCATCATCCTCGGCGCCGGTGGCGGCGTGGGTGAGCTGGGTTTGCAATATGGGGTGCGGGCCGAAATTCCGCGCTTTGTAGAAAACCCCGATGAGGGGGTATGGGACCGTCTACCCGAGTGGACCAACGAATCCTTCGCTGGGGTGCTGCTCAATGTCGCTGCCGGGCGTATCGCGAATCGCCTCAACTTTGGCGGCGTGAACTTCGTGGTGGATGCGGCCTGTGGTTCCTCTTTGGCGGCGATTACTCTGGCCACCCAGGAGCTCAGCTCGGGCCGCGCCAATGTGGCCATTGCCGGAGGTGTGGATAACGTTCAGGGCCCCTACGGCTTTTTGTGTTTTGCCAAAACGCAGGCTTTGTCGCCCACCGGCCAGCCGCGGACTTTCGACCAAAGTGCTGACGGCATTGTGATCAGTGAGGGTGTAGCCACCGTTGTCATGAAGCGGCTGGCCGATGCTCAGCGTGACGGAGATCGCATTTATGCTGTGATCAAAGGCGCCGCAGGCTCATCGGACGGTAAGGCCCTGGGCATGACCGCACCATTGCCGGCCGGCCAAAAACGCGCCTTGCGCCGGGTCTACGCTCAGGCCGGCTTCGGGCCGCAGACTCTGGGCTATGTCGAGGCGCATGGTACCGGTACGGCCGTGGGTGACCGGGCTGAGGCCGAGACCATCACCGAAACCTTGCGTGAGCACGGCGCGGCTCCTCAATCCACAGCAGTAGGCTCGGCGAAGACCTTGGTGGGCCATACCAAGTGCGCCGCAGGCGTCGTGGGCTTAATCAAATCTACGTTGGCCCTGCATCACCAGGTTTTGCCGGGGCACTACGGGGTCAGCAATCCTATTGCTCCTTTCCAGCCTGAGGACGCCCCTGCCTATTTGCTCAAACAGTCGCGCCCCTGGCTTGCTCGGCCCGGTCAGCCCAGACGCGCAGCCGTGTCGGCCTTTGGGTTTGGGGGCACGAATTTCCATGCGGCGCTAGAGGAATATCCCGACCCGCAGGCCGTGGTCGGTGGTCCTGATTGGCCGCATGAGCTGATTTTGCTCAGTGCCGATTCCAGCTCTGCACTAGTGAAAAAATTGGAGGCCTTAGCCCAGGCTGTTCAAGACCAAAGCCCCCTGCGATTAGCTGATGTGGCGGCGTCGCTGGCGGCCCAGGCCAAGCCCCAGCATCCTTGCTTACTGGCCTTGGTCAGTGGGTCGAAGTCTGCGCTGCGTGAACAGCTGCAGGCGGTACTGGCCCATCTGCAGCAAGGGCAGGCTCTGCCGGGTGGGGCTTATTTGCGCCAAGCAGCTGCACAGCAAGCGCCCAAGCTAGCCTTTTTGTTCCCAGGGCAGGGGGCTCAAGCGGTAGATCGGGGCCGCGCTGCAGCCCTCCATCTCAAACCCCTACGGGCGGCCTTGGAGCAAGCTGATCAGGTCCTGGCCGAGGTGCTGCCGCGTCCACTCTCGTCGGTGCTCTGGCCGGCATCCGCCTTCTCGGCAGAGGCCCAACGCGCCCAGCAAGCCCAGCTTACCGACACACGCTATGCCCAGCCGGCGCTGGGCGCGCTGTCCTTAGGCTTCTTGAATTGGTTTCAAAGCCTGGGCATCCAAGCGGCGGCCGTGGCAGGGCACAGTTATGGGGAGTTTGTGGCCCTCCATGCGGCCGGAGCTTGCGATGCCTCCAGCATGCTGAGCTTATCGGCTGCACGCGGCGCCGCCATGGCCTCGGCTGCGCAGCAGGCTCCGGGCGCTATGGCGGCCATATTGGCTCCGCGCGAAGAGGTGGAAGCCTTGTTGGCCGAGCAACCAGAGGCCTATTTGGCCAATCACAATAGCCCTGAGCAGGTGGTTATCACCGGTACCCAGCAGGCGGTGGATGCGGTGCTGCAGGCCGCCGATAAAGCCGGTTTACGGAGCAGTCCCCTGCCCGTTGCAGGGGCTTTCCATAGCCCTCTGATGCAAGCTGCTCAAGCACCTCTGTCCGCGGCGATACAAGCCGTGCAGTGGTCCACACCGCAGCTACCGGTCTACGCCAACGCCAATGGGCAACCCTACCCCACCGAGCCCCAAGCTCTGGCCGATCAGCTCGATGCTCACCTACTGGGGCCAGTGGAGTTTGTCGCGCAGCTGCAGGCCATGCAGGCCGATGGTATTACCCACTTTGTGGAGCTGGGCTCTAAGCAGATTTTGCAGGGCATGGTGCGCAAAACCCTGGGCGCGGAGGTTGCGGTGCTTTCGGTGGATGCCGACCAGGGCGGAGTGTCTGAGGCTCTTGAGGTCTTGGCGCAACTCATTGTGGCCGGCGTCCCGGCGCAGGCTCAGGCTCTGTTTGCCGGCCGCGCTCGTGTGTGCAGTCGCTGGGAAGAACTGATGCAGGCGCTAGCTCCGCTGCCACCAAAACCCACGGCCTACTTGCTGAGCGGAGGCGCAGCACGCCCGCTACGCGATCCTGAATACAAAACTGGTAAGCAGCCAGCCTTGACTGCTGCCGCCAAGGAGGCCGCAGTGGCCAAAGCCCAGCAGAACGCTCCAGTCGCGCAGCCATCGCTCGCAGCCGGCCCTACGCCACCAACACCTGCTGGCATTTCAGCGACGCCCAGCACTGCGCCAGCGCCAGCTCAGCTTCCCGCGGCGGGCCTAGACCCCGCGGCTTTTGCAGCTTACCAACAGACCATGCGGGAGTTTTTGGCGCTGCAAGAACGAGCGCTGAGCATGGCACTCAATCAGACGGCGCCGGCACCCGTGGTCCCCGCTCATGCGCCTACGAGTCTGCCTACGCCGCTGGCAACGCCTGCGCCAAGCTCCGCGGCGCCCAGCTCGACTCCGGCAGCGGTGCCTGCCGCCTCAGAACCCCGGCCGCCTACCCTGGCAACACCGCCCGCTGCGCCAGCACCGGTAGCGGTGGCTGCGGAGCCAGCGGCACTGGATGCAGCGGCACTGGTGCTCGAGGTGACCGCCGATAAGACCGGTTACCCCGCGGACATGCTGGATGTCTCAGCAGACCTCGAAGCTGACTTGGGCATCGACTCCATCAAGCGCGTGGAAATCGTCGGCGCCATTCAAAAACAGTTGCCGGCGGATGTAGCGGCCGCTATGCAGGATGACTTGGAGCGCTATACCCGGGCCAAGACGCTGACCGATCTGGCCTCAGCGATTCAGGCTTTAATCGGCGAAGCGACTTCAGCGCCGGCGCCCGTGGTGGAGACTGCGGCCTCACCATCTCCGGCCAGCCCTAGCGTAGACATCGCTGCGCTGGTGCTACAAATCACCGCAGACAAAACCGGCTATCCGGCAGATATGTTGGATGTGCATGCGGACCTGGAAGCCGATTTGGGCGTGGATTCCATCAAACGCGTGGAAATTGTGGGCGCGCTGCAAAAACAGCTCCCCAGCACTACGGCGGATGCCATGCAGGCCGACCTGGAGCGATACACCCGGGCCAAGAGCCTGGATGAGCTCACAGCGCGCATTCAAGCCCTGACCCCGCAGGCCGCTGCTCCCGGCCCAAGCCTGCCGGTGGCGGCATCCACTGCGGCGCCTGCCGCTGATGTAGATATTCCAGCATTGGTGTTGGAGGTGACCGCGGATAAAACCGGATATCCCGCAGAGATGCTGGACGCCGAAGCCGACCTAGAGGCCGATCTGGGTATCGATTCCATCAAACGGGTGGAAATCGTAGGCGCTATTCAAAAGCAGTTGCCCGCCGCCCTGGCTGAGGCCATGCAAGCCGAGCTCGAACGCTATACCCGGGCCAAAACCTTGAGTGCTCTATGCACTGCCATTCAGGCTTTAGCGCCAGCTACTGTCGCGCCAAGCCAGCCTGCGGCCCAGCCGGCAAGCCAGGCCCTAGATGTTGCGGCATTGGTGGTCGAGGTGACTGCGGATAAAACCGGATATCCCGCAGACATGCTGGACACCGAAGCCGACCTAGAAGCCGATCTGGGGATTGACTCCATCAAGCGGGTAGAGATCGTCGGCGCCATTCAGAAGCAGTTACCTGCCGATATCGCCGAAGCCATGCAGGCGGATCTGGAGCAATACACCCGTGCCAAGACGCTAGGAGCGTTGACACAGGCGGTGAATAGTCTGCAGGGCTTGCAGGCAACCTCCACCACGACGGCGCCACCCATGGCCGAGCAGCCAGCGTCCGCAGCCAGTCCTGTTGCCGATGCTGCTGCGCCGGCGCCTACCGCGACGACCCAGAGCTCAGTGAAAGCGCAGGTGATCCCGCGGCAGCGTCCGGTTCAAGAAGCATTAGAACCAGCGCCCAGCGTGGCTCCCTTGGGTGGTCGTTTACTGGTCATCGGCGCCGATGCGGCTTTGGAAGAAGCTTTGGTTGGGCAATGCGCCGATGCCGCCGAGCTGGACTTTCAGCCAGCAGGCAGCGATTACAAAGCCTTGTTGGCCGAGAATTGGCGCGCGGTACTGTACCTGCCAGCCTTGTTGGCAGAAACCCAAGAGGCTGCTCTGGCCTTGCTGGAAGACTGGCGCCAATTGGCGTCCAGCCTACAGCCCGGCCCTGGACGGAGTCTGTTGGTCGCGACCCGTTTAGGCGGCAGTTTTGCCCGCTTGGAACCGGGAGTGGCACACCCCATAAGCGGCGGCTTGGTTGGCGGCATGTTGTGCCTAGCGCAGGAACTGCCGGAGCTGTGTTGCCGGGTGGCCGACTTTGATGGTCAGGACAGTCAAACCCTGGCAAAGCTGCTACTCAAAGAGCTGCAAACCCGCGCTGCGCCGGTGGAAGTGGCGTACATGGGCGAGCGGCGTTTTGCCATTCATACCCAGAGCGCTTCGCTGAATGCTCCCCTGGATGCTCAGCCTCAGGCCGGGCAGGTGATTCTGGCCTTGGGTGGGGCTCGTGGCATCACCCTGGCCTGTTTGCAGGATTGGGTGCGCCGGCAGCCGCAGACTACCTTGGTGTTGCTAGGGCGCTCGCAGCCCGCCACGCCCGATATGCCCTCGGGCACCACAGCGCAGATCCGCCAAGCTTTGATCGCCCAGGCTCAGGTCAGCGCAGAGAAGCGCAGCCCGCGCGAACTCGATGCCGAGCTGCGGCGTATCGAGGCTGCCCACGAGGTCGCGGCCGGCATTGCCAGCCTGCAGTCCTTGGGCGCCCAGGTGGAATATCACGCCATGGATGCCCGCGATGCGGCGGCGATGGAGCAATTGCTGGCGCAGGTCCGCAGCCAGCATGGGGCAGTGCATGGAGTGATTCACGCGGCGGGCGTCATTGAGGACAAACTCCTGGCCGATAAAACGGCCGATTCCTTTGCTCGCGTCATCCAGACCAAGCTTGCCCCGCTGTAGGCTTTGTTGCCGGCGCTACAAGAGCAGCCCCCGCAGTGGTTGGCCTTGTTCACTTCCGTGGCGGGGCGCTATGGCAACCGTGGTCAGGCGGATTATGCCTGTGCCAATGAAGCCCTGAATCGCTGGGCTTGGTGTTTGTCTGAGCAGTGGCCGCAGTGCACCGTAAAGGCCTTCAACTGGGGGCCTTGGGATGCCGGTATGGCCTCGCCGGCGGTACGCGCGCAGTTTGCCGAACGCGGTATCGAAGCGATTGGTTTGGAGGCGGGCGCCGCCAGCTTCAGCCTAGAGATTTTGGCCGGCGCGCGCGAAGAGGTGGAGCTGGTCTTTGGCCAAGGGCCATGGACGCCGCGTCCCGTGGTGGGCCAACGCTTTGTCCAGAAAGACTTGCAGATTGGTGCCGGTGGACATCTTCTGCATCGGGTCTCACTGGATCTGGACTTCGCGCCCTTTTTAGATGATCACCGCTTGGATGGCACGGCCGTGCTGCCGGCTGCGGCGGGCCTAGAGTGGATGGCTGAGGTGGCAGCCACCGGCTGGCCCGATTGGCAGGTGCACGAAGTTGCCGATTTACAGGTCTTGTCGGGGGTCAAACTCGAGGCCGATCAGGCTTTGGATGTGGAGTGCAAGGTGCGCGCGTCCAGCCACTCCGGCGTCGATGACCAATGGCTGACCTTGGAGCTTAAAGAAAGCAAACGCCAATACACCCGGTATCGGGCGCGGGTGCGCCTGCTGCAAACAGCCCTGAATGAACCCGTGCCCGAGACTCCCGCGCCATTGCCATCCCGGCCCATGGACGTTGAGGCGAGTTATGCCAATTGGCTCTTCCACGGACCCCGCTTTCACTTGGTGAAGACCATCAGCGCGCTACAGCCCGAGGGCCTGGATGCGGTGTTGATGCCATCCTGCGCCAGCCAGTGGATTCGTGGTGCCCGCAATGGCTGGCTCTTCGACCCCGGCGTCCTCGACGCCGTTGCCCAGATGGCCATCGTATGGACCCGTGATCAGCAAGATGCCACGGTGCTGCCCTCGCGTATCGGTCGGGTCCGCCGGCTGGGCGATGGTCCTTTGGAAGGACCACTGCAACTGCGCCTGCGAATCCGTGAAGCCAGCACGACGGCCCTGGAATACGATGCCTGGATACTGGATGCCCAAGGGCAGCTTCGTCTGTGCATAGAGCAGGCTCAAGGCACCACTTCGGCGGCGCTGAATCGCTTGGCCGGAGCCTCTGCATGAGTGAGCCTATTGCCATTGTGGGTATGGCGGGCACCTACGCCGGCGCCTCCAACAAAGACCAGTTTTGGTCCAATGTGCTGAATAAAGTGGATGCCGTCAGTGACGCGCCGGAGGACTGGTTAGGGCCTTTTTTCGATGCGGACTCGGATGCCAACGACCGCATCTACAACCGCAAGGGGGGCTTCCTCAGGGGCGGCGCCAGCTTTAACCCGATGCGCTACGGCATCATGCCCCGCGCAGTCGATGGTGGCGAGCCAGATCAGTTTTTGGCTCTGAAATTGGCCAGCGATGCGCTTGAAGATGCCGGCTACCTAGACGCTGACTTCGACCGCAGCCGGGCTGGGGTCATCTTAGGACGTGGCACCTATATCAATCGCGGCTATACCAACTTGCTCCAGCATGGATTGGTCATTGATCAAACCCTGCAGTTGCTGGCTCAGGCCCGGCCCGACCTAGGCGAGGCTGAATTGCGCCAAGTGCGTAAGGCGCTCAAAGCTCAGCTTCCCCCGTTTAATACAGAAATGGCTCCGGGCTTGGTGCCCAATGTCACCAGCGGCTTGATCGCCAACCGGCTCAACTTGATGGGGCCCAACTATATTCTGGACGCGGCCTGCGCCTCGACCTTAATTGCCCTGGATCACGCGGTTCGTGAGCTACAAAGCGGCCGGGCTGATTTGATGATCAGTGGCGGTGTGCAAGCGTCAACACCGCCGCAAATTGTGATGATTTTCTGCCAATTGGGGGCTATCTCGCGCGGCCCCTTACGGCCCTTTTCCAACCAAGCTGGGGGCACCCTGCTGGGCGAAGGCGCGGGTCTGTTCGTACTCAAGCGCTTAAGCGATGCTCAGCGCGATGAGGATCGTATTTATGCCGTTATTCGCGGCATTGGATCCTCCTCTGATGGTAAGGCTAAGGGCTTGCTCGCTCCCCGCCCCGAGGGTGAGGTGCTGGCCATACGCCGCGGTTATGAGAATGCCGGCGTTGACCCGGCCAGCGTGGATCTCATTGAGTGCCATGGCACGGGCATTCCTCTGGGCGATGCGACAGAGATTGGCTCGCTACGCGCCGTGTTTGGAGAAAGAACGGGCCCAGCGCCGCGCATTGCTATTGGCTCGGTCAAATCCATGATCGCCCATTGCTTACCCGCGGCTGGCAGTGCCGCGCTGATGAAAACAGCCTTGGCGCTACATCACCAAGTGCTGCCACCCACGCTGTGCGAAGAGGTGTCGCCAGAGCTGGAGTTAGAGAGCAGCGCCTTTTACGTCAACACCGAGACCCGGCCCTGGTTACACGACCCACGCAGCCCCCGTCGCGCCGGCATCAATGCCTTCGGCTTTGGCGGAGTGAACTCGCATTTGGTGGTGGAGGAGTATCAGCCACACAGCCAGCGCGCCCTGGTGCAAATGCCGGTGCGCCTGCAAGAGCATGACGCGGAGTTGTTCTGCTTTGCGGCAGCCAGCCGTGATGACTTGGCCGCGCAACTGGATCAGGCCATTGCGGCTGCAGATGGCGGGGCATTCTTAACGTTGCAAAGCCATCCTGCGCAGGCCGAGCATCGCGCTGCCGTAGCCGCTACTTCGCCTGCGGATCTGAGTAAGAAGCTCAAAGCCCTGCGCAAGCGCTTGGACAAGGCCACAGGCTTCACCGCCACCCGTGGTGGCGCGGCCTATGGAGTCGGTGCGGCGCCGGGCAAGCTGGCATTGCTCTTCCCGGGCGAAGGGGCGCAGTACCCCGGTATGTTGGAGTCCTTGGCGCGTCGCTTCCCCGCTCTGCGGGAATGGCTAGATTTTGTAGAAAGCAATGCCGATGCCAGTCAGCCGCTCCGGCCTCGGGATGCTTTGGTTCCAGCGCCAACTGCCCTGAATGATGGTCAGCGGGCTAGTCTGGAGTCACGCCTGTACGAAATGGACATGGCGTCGGAGTCCATTTTTGCGGCCAGTGCTGGGCTGCTGGCTTTGTTACGTCAGTGCCAGGTTCAGCCCGATGCCATCATTGGTCATTCCACAGGTGAACATGCGGCCTTGGTGGCTGCTGGCGCTTTTGGAGAGATTGATGCCGAAGGCTTGCGCGGCCTGACCCGCACCCTGAATACGGTGTACCAAAAGCTGCTCTCTCAGGGGCAGATCGCCACGGGAGTCTTGCTAACCGTAGGCGCCTTAGACGCAGCAGCCCGTGAGGCAGCATTGGAGCCTTTCGCGCAAGTGGCCTGCGTGGCCATGGACAATTGCCCCAACCAAGCTGTGATTTTTGTGGCTGAAGAGCATGCGGCAGCGGTGGAAAAAGCCTTGGTCACAGCTGGGGGCATTGTGGCCAGTTTGCCTTTCGACCGGGCCTATCACACCGAACACTTCGCGCCGGTGACGCAGGCATTTCGTCAGGCCTTTGCCCAGGTCCACATGCAGCCTACGCAGGTGCCGGTGTTGTCCTGCGCCAGCCTGGATTGGTTTCCCAGCGATGCCGACACCATGCGTGATTTGGCCTGTGCTCAGTGGTCGCAGCCGGTGCGCTTTCGGCAGGCCGTGCAAACCCTTTTAGACGCAGGCGTGAGTACCTTTGTAGAGGTGGGGCCCAGCGCCAATCTCAGCGCCTTTGTACAGGACAGCCTCAAGGCCCATGACGGCCAGGCGATTAGCATTGCAACCAATAGTCGGCGCCAAGACGATCAGCAGGGCCTGCTGGCAGCTTTAGGTCAGATTTGGGTGGCCGGGCATGCCGTGGATTTGGCGCCAGTTCTGCGTGCCGCCGAAGCGAATAGCGTGGAGGAGCCCAAGCCCGACCCAGCATTGGCGACGGTGCTGCCCATGCTGCACTGGCCCGAAGATCTGGTGCCTGATTGGCAGCCTCGCTCCACGGAGCAAGAGTCTGTTGTCGCCTCGGCTCCAGTGTCGAGCCCTGATCCGGCTCTAGTCACAAACGGCCTCAATGTTGCCCCAGCGCAGCAGCCAAGGTCAGTGACGCCGACGGCAGAACGCCCGGCCGTATCGCCAGCAGCAGCCCTGCCCCTGGCGCCCGAGCCCGGCCAACAGCCGGTGCTACAGCAACACTTCAGCCTGATGCAGGAGTTTTTGGCCCAGCAATCTCGGGTATTGGCGGCCATGGAGCGGGGAGGCGTGGGCACTGCTTCGGCGGTCAGTCATCCAGCGACGAGCCATGGCCCGCTCTTGGCTGCGGCGCCCGAGGTTGATGCTGAGCAGGCCCAGGGCCGATTTTTGCTCGACCCCCTTCAGCAGCTTTATTTGCAGGATCACACCCTGGGCGCAGCGCCATCACTGCAGGAAGCTGAGCGTACGGCCTTAGCCGTCGTTCCCTTTACCTTCAGTTTGGAAATGGCTGCCCAGTTGGCCCGCAGTCTGGCTCCACAGGGTTGGCCCTTGGTGGGCTTCGCTAAGGCGCGCGGACAACGCTGGTTGGCGCTGGATCACGGCCCTAGAAGTTTGACCGGGCGGGCGCAGCGCCTAGAGCAGGGCGCGCAGCAAGTGCGGGTTCAATGCGAACTCGATGATGGCGGTAAGGGCGCGGCTTTCAGCGTGGTCTGTGTGTTTGCCCCCGCCTATCCCGCGGCTGTGGCCATGGAGCCCGTATTGGCGAATCAGCCCATCCGCGACAACCCGCCTGATCAACTCTACAGCCGGGGAATGTTTCATGGCCCCAGACTGCAGGGGGTGGCGCGCCTAAGCGGCTGGGATGAACACGCGATTGCGGCTGATCTGGTGGTTAAGCCCTTGGCGGATTGCGTGCAGACGGGGCAAGTACATGCTTGGGAAACCGACCCCATCTTGCTGGATGCCGTAGGCCAGCTGGCCGGATATTGGCTGAGTGAGAAGGAGCGCGCGGGCTTCAATTGCTTCCCCTATGCCATCGACCAGATTGATCTCTATGCGCCACCGCCGTCGGCGGGCGAGCAGCTGCCGTCTACCGGCCGCTTCGACGCGACCTCTGCAACCACCTTCGCTGCCCACTGGCAGGTCGGCGATGGTCGCGGCGGGCTATGGGCCAACATTCGCGGCTGGAGTGATCGCAAATTTGCGGTTGACCCTCGCTTCACCCGTTGGCGCAGCGCCCCGCAAAGCCAGGCTTTAAGCCAGGGCTTGGACACGGGCCAAGCCCCCTTGGCGCTACGCTGGCTGCCAGCACAGCCAGATGATTTTTGGGCCCAGGCCGGTGGTATTTGGCTCAGGGTAGCGGCGCATCTCAGCTTGAGTTCCTCTGAGCTCGTGCAGTTCTACAGCCTGGAGGGTATGCGCCAGCAGGATTGGTTACTTGGACGGCTTGCGGCCAAGGAAGCGATTCGGGATTTGGCCTCCCGCTGGGGTCAAACCCTGGCCCTAGCGGACCTCACACTTGGCTATGCCGCGGACGGCCGGCCTCAGGTTGAGGCCGGAGATTTAGCGCGTCCTGTCACGATCTCTATCGCCCATCACCAAGGTCAAGCCGTTGCTGTTGCAGCAGACGCGAGTTTGGCGGTGGGGGTAGACCTGGTGTGTACGCAGAATTTGGACACCGACAGCATTGCGCGTACGGCCTTAGGCGCTGCAGAGCGTGAGCAATGGTTGGGGCTACAACCCGACCAGCGCGCAGACTTTGTAGCCAGGGTGTGGGCGGCCAAGGAAGCGGCTGCCAAAGCTGTGGGCAGCGGCCTGCAGGGACGGCCGGATCAATGGCAGGTGCAAACCCAAGCAGCCGCCCAGCAGGTGCGCGGACCGCAGGGCCAGCAGCTGCAATGGCAAAGCATCGATATTCCCCAGGGCGTGATCGCTCTGGCGCTTTCTACGCAGATTGACATGGAGCGACAATCAGCATGACAAATAGAGTTCAGCACTGCCGCCAGGATGGTTGGCAGGCCCCACTCCCTGGCCATAGTGGTCGAAAACGCAGCGAGCGCACCCCCGCAATCGCCATGGAGGGCTGTTGATATGGCGGCTTTAGACCGTGACGGTGTGGCTTTGGCCTATCAGCAGATGGGTGTCGGCCCTGATGTGGTGTTGGTTCATGGTTTGGCGAGTAACCGCGCCTTTTGGTATGCCAGCCATGCCCAGTGGCTGGTGCAGGCGGGTTACCGAGTCACCTTGTTTGACCTGCGCGGTCACGGCTACTCAGGAGTGTCTGAAACGGGGTATAGCGCAACTGCGCTGGCTGCGGACCTGGCCCATCTCATTGACACATTAGAGCTGGGCCCGGTTTTACTCATGGGCCATAGCTATGGGGGCGGAGTCGCTTTGGAATATGCCGCTCAGCACCCTCACAAAATAGCTGGGCTTGCGTTGTTGGATACCCGTGTGAACCGTCTGCAACCCCAGCAATGGCTGCATGAAGGGCCGGAATTAAGCCGCCTGGAACAGGCCGTGATGCGCGCCACGCCTGCGGAGTGGGAGGGAGAAACCCAAGTAGGGCTTCGCTATTTGGAGGCTTTGGCACGTGCCACCGTCGCTGGAGTTCCATTGCCTTCCATGGGGCAGTGGACACCCTTTGGGCAGGGCCGTGGTGGCTTGCGTAGTGCCAAACAGTTTGTACGCCTGCTGGATATGACCGAAGCCCAGCGCGAATTTGTGGTGATGGGAGCGACACCTGCGCGGCTTCGCAGCCAGCTCCGTCAGGTACCATTACTACTGGCCTATGGTGCTCAGTCGCGTTGTCTGCCTAGCCAACTGGCATTGGCGCAGTTGCTGCCACAGGCCCATTGCACGCAAATCGCCCATGCTGGGCATTTCTTTCCCGCGACTCATCCCCAAGCTACGCGCGAGCGCCTTCAAGCTTGGTTACGCAGCCTGCCCGGACAGTTGCAGCAGGTGGCCTCATGAGTTGGAAGCATGCCTTGGTCCTGCTGATTCTCAGTGCAGGCCTGCCCGCTTGGGCCGCCGGTTGTGCTACAGATAGTGCTGCTGACCAAACTGGTGCCAGTGAGCACAGCCTGCGCAGTGGCGACCAAGACCGTAGCTATACCGTATACGTGCCGCCCAGTGCCCCGAGTAACAATCGTAACTTGGTGGTGGGCTTGCACGGCGGCCTTGGCACCGGCGAGATTTTCGCCAAACAAGCTGAGCTCTATGCCGCAGCAGATAAGTACGGCATGGTGCTGCTGCTTCCGGACGGCTACAAACGTACCTGGAATGCCGGCAACTGTTGCGGCCCTGCCATGGAAGCCAAGATCGATGATGTGGCATTTATTCGAGCCGCCATTCAGGCCGTCAAAAGCTCAGCCTGTATTGGCAATGGGGCAGTGTTCGCAACCGGCTTTTCCAATGGCTCCATGCTCATCCACCGCATTATGGTGGAAGCTCCCGGCACCTTTGATGCCATCGCACCCGTCGCAGGTGGCCCCATGCTGAAGTCCTACCCCATTCGGCAAGCGGTACCGGCCTTGTTGATGCAGGGGCGAGACGACGAGCGCATTCTGTGGGACGGTGGCGAATTCGACGGTAGTTATCGTCCAGCTATGGCCGAGGTGGTGAAGGCCTATGCCAAGCCCAATGCGTGTAACAGCAGCTCGACCAAGTCTTTGAGTGGGCCAAGTAGTTGTCAGGAGATGCAGTGCAGCAAGGCACCGCTGCGGTGGTGCGGGGTGCAAAAGGTGGGTCACCAGTGGCCAGGCGGCAAAACATTCTTCAAACGAATGCTTGGGCCGAACCGGCAAGATGTGGATGCCACGGAGATGGTGTTTTCCTTCTTCGCCCAGCATGACTAAGCGCACCGCTTTGGCCATCATTGGCCAAGGGCTCGAGGGCCGCTCAAAAGTAGTGCTTTGAGCTGTGCCATTTCGCTGAGGTGCCCCTGGACTTGGGCCCTTGGCAGTGGCCGAATAGGGTGGCTATGTGGGGCTGTGCCACACTCACATTTTCGTAGCGCTTTAGCCTGTTTGGGGCGGGCTTGGTAAAGGAATGAATAGGACCATGGGGAAGTCGCAACCGGTTTGGCGCATTGTGTGGCTGGCTGGTTTGATAGTAACCACGCCGGCTGCGTGGGCGGGGTTACTACTCGCCATCTACGATCAGGCTACGCAGCAGGCTCCAGCCTTGCTGGCAGCGACGCAAGAGCGTGAAGCAGCCCTGGCGCAGGCTGGCATTGCCCGGGCGGGGTTATTGCCCCAGGTAGGAATCGAGGGCGGCTATGGACGCCTGCGGGTGGACACCACCGACACCCAGTCCCCGTTTATTCAGGAGCAGCGCCTGCTCGGCAATGTGACTGATGCGGGTGTGCGGCTGGTCCAGCCGGTATTAGATTTGGCCGCCTGGGAGCGCTGGGCGCAATATAAGCAAACCCAGGCGCGGGCCGAGCTGAATTATTTGGTCGCCAACCAGCAGATGATTCTGGAAGTGGCCCAGCGGTATGTGTTGTGGTTGGAGGCTGTGGTCGCCTTGGATTACGCCGTGGCCCATTTGCAGGCCATGGACCAGCAGCGTGACCAGTTCGCTTCGCGATTGGAGCTGGGCTTGGCAACCGCAGCCGAATTGGCGCTGGTCGAAGCCGAACGCGATGCCGCTGCGGCCGACGAAATTACCGCTGCTGCAGCGCTGCGCTCGGCGCGTGAAGGTATTCGTGAGCTCTTGGGCCGGGTGCCAGACGTGCCTACTCGTTTTGCCAGCCCCATTCCGGCGGACAACCCACAGCCTGCCAGCCCTGAGCCTTGGGTAGAGCAGGCCTTGGAGGCCAACCCTGTGGTAGCGGAGGCCACAATTGCGCGCGATTTGGCCCAATCCGAACTGCGCGAACGTAAGCGTTCACTCTGGCCCAAACTTCGTTTAGAAGCCGAGCATGCTTACAGCGATACCAGCGAATTTCAGTTGGGCCGTGAGGCTCAAAATTCCCGCATTGAGCTGCGCTTGGGCGTGCCCGTGTTTGATGGTGGGGCCACCCTGGCAAAAGTGCGTGTCGCTGACCATGTGCTGGGGCAGCGTGACGCCGAGTTGCTAGCGGCGCGCCGCGAAGCAGAACGCGCGACCCGTGACGCATATGACGGGGTGGTCACGGGCGTGGTGCAGTTATCTGCCAGTCGGCGTGCCTTGCGCTCGGCGCAAGCGGCTGTTGATGCTCAAGATGGTCGCTACCGCAGCGGGCTTGCGACTCTGGCGGATCAACTCGCCGTGCGTGGCCAGGAACGCAAAGCCCTGTCGGACTTGGCCAAAGCTCGTCACCGTTATTTGCTCAGTCGGCTGCGCTTGGCCGCTGCCGTTGGCAGCTTGGGTCGTGCCGATTTAGCCGCCGTCGATGCGCTATTGCAGCCGCGGCGCTGAGCGCCCTAGCGATTTGAGGCTAGTCGCTCGACCATGACATCGCTAGAGGGCTCCTGCGGGCCGTACAATACGGGTTGAGTCCAGACTTATAGACCCCGCCATGACGACCATTCGCCAGGACGACTTCATCTCGTCCATTGCTGACGCGCTGCAGTTCATCTCCTACTACCACCCCAAGGACTTCATCACGGCGGTGCATGAAGCTTGGCAAAAGGAAGAGAACCCGGCGGCCAAGGATGCGATGGCGCAGATTCTGATCAACTCACGCATGTGTGCCGAAGGCCGCCGGCCGATTTGTCAGGACACCGGCATCGTCACGGTGTTCTTAAAAGTCGGCATGGATGTGCGCTTTGAGGCGCAGATGAGCGTCGCGGAGATGGTGAATGAAGGCGTTCGCCGCGCCTACCAACACCCCGATAACGTGCTGCGGGCCTCGATTCTAGCCGACCCTGCCGGCAAGCGGCAGAACACCCGCGACAACACCCCGGCGGTGATCCACATGGAGCTGGTGCCGGGCAATACCGTGGACGTGAAGGTGGCGGCCAAGGGCGGTGGTTCCGAGGCTAAGTCCAAGTTTGTAATGCTCAACCCTTCCGATTCCATTGTGGACTGGGTGGTCAAAACTGTGCCGACCATGGGCGCCGGCTGGTGCCCGCCAGGCATGTTGGGGCTGGGGATTGGCGGCACTGCTGAGAAGGCCATGGTGCTGGCCAAAGAATCTCTGATGGACCCCATCGACATCCATGAGCTGCGCCAGCGCGGCCCCAACAGCCGTATCGAAGAACTGCGGCTGGATATCATGGATGCGGTGAATGCCTTGGGCATTGGTGCCCAGGGCTTGGGCGGCCTGACCACCGTTCTCGATATTAAGATCAAGGACTACCCCACCCACGCGGCCAACCTGCCCGTGGCCATGATTCCCAATTGCGCGGCCACCCGCCATGCTCACTTCACTCTGGATGGCTCCGGCCCGGCGGTACTCACCCCGCCCAGCCTGGATGACTGGCCAGTGATCGCGCGCGAAGCCGGGGATGCCAAACGCGTGGACCTGGACACCATCACTGCCGCAGACACCCAGCAATGGAAGCCGGGCGATGTGCTGCTGCTCTCCGGCAAGATGTATACCGGCCGCGATGCTGCGCACAAGAAGATGGTGGATATGTTCAGCCGGGGTGAAGAGCTGCCGGTGGACCTCAAAGGCAAGTTCATCTACTACGTGGGCCCGGTTGACCCCGTGCGTGACGAAGTGGTGGGCCCAGCCGGCCCCACCACAGCCACCCGCATGGACAAGTTCACCGACACCGTGCTGGAAAAAACCGGCCTGATTGGGATGGTGGGCAAGGCTGAACGCGGCCCCGTGGCCCGCGAAGCCATCAAAAAGCATGGCGCCGTTTACTTGATGGCGGTTGGCGGCGCCGCTTATTTGGTCAGCAAGGCCATCGTCGGCTCCAAAGTGGTGGCCTTCCCCGAGCTAGGCATGGAAGCCATCTATGAGTTTGAGGTCAAGGACATGCCCGTGACCGTGGCCGTGGATGCCAGCGGCGAGTCGGTGCATGAAACCGGCCCGAAGGTGTGGAAGCTCAAGATCGAGTCAGCGGCTTGAGTCGTCCCTTGCTCGAAAAAAAAAGCCCCGCGAGTTCGCGGGGCTTTTTTGTGAGCGTCCTAGCTTACTCGCTGAGCTGATAACGAACCTGCACCGGCGCGTTACGCACTTGCTCTTCGGTGTAGCGCAGTCGCAGCCAATCTTTGCGGGAGTAGGCTTCGGTGTAGTCGCGGAACCAGGGTGAGGCCGGGTCAGTGGACTGGGAGTAGGTGACGAAGGCTTCGGCCTTCAAGGTGCCCGGCTCGGGTCCGAACTGCACGGCTTGAATGTAGCTGTTGCCATAATCCACCGGGTAGCCGGCTTCGCTGAGTGGGCCGGAGGCGGCGATGGTGAAGCTGCCGGTGAAGCTTTCGCCGCCGAAGATGGGGATGTCGCCATTCACGCCGCTGCGCTGAATGGTGCCCATGGCCGCATCCAGATCGAAGGGCGAGGCCTCCACGGCGCTGATGGCATCGGCAAAAGCCTGCTGCGTGAGCGGGTTGAGCACATTCAGGGTGTTGGGCGTATTCACGGGGTCGGCCGCAGAGAATGGGCTGAGCCAGGTGAGGTCGGGACCCAGCGGCAGTGGGCTGCCCACATTGCGCCAGAACTCCCGCCAGATATGGCCGCCGGCCGAGTCGAGGTTGTTGCGGCGATCCCAGTTGGCCAGCACGGCACAGGCGGCGGTCGGGTCGACCGGGCCGGCGGAGCCAATCAAGGTGGGCAGGGAACAGTAGCTGCTCAGTACTTGATCCAGCGCCAGTTCTGCAGAGTGCACTCTAGAGTTGAGTACTACCTCTTGGAGTTGCTCGTAGCTGAAACGATCGCCCTCAAGACCATCGGCACCGGCCAGACGGTCCTGGACCATCTTGATGCACAGCCGGGTGCGCAGTGTGCGGGCGGTTTCCTCATCACCAATGATGGCAGCGAAGCCAGTAATGGGGTCTTCGGGGTTGGTCAGCCAGTAACTGTCGTTGCAGTTGTGCACCCAGTCCTCGCGCTCCTGTTTGGGCAAATTGTCGGGGCCAAAGATGCCGGGAGCTGGGGCGTCGGTATCGGTATCCCACTCACAGGCGGCGCGTGAGCCATCCAGCAGGGGCAGGCCCGGCAGGAGCTGGCCCAGTGCCAGCGCCAGTGGTTGGGCCGAGCAGGTTTGCACCTTGCTGTCGGGCACATTGGGCACCACGGTCACATCGCCGTAGTACACAGGCTGGTCGGGGCCGGCCGCCACGGTATTCACCCAAGGCACGCCCAGCACTTCGCCATGTAGGCGTTTGAACTCATCCAAGGACTGAGCCTGGTTCCAGCGGAAAAACTGGTTCATCAAGCGGGTGTTTTCGGCATTGGCGTCGCGCAAGGTGTAGGCCTTGAGCGGGCTCCACTCCAGCACCGGCACGCCACTGACTTGCAGCTCCAGCATGGGGCCGAATTGGCTGGTGTAGAGGGTGCGGGTCTCGGTGGTGGTGCTGCCATCGGCCTCGAGAATTTCGACTGCGACCTCGCTGGCCTCCAGATCCCGAATCTCGCCCTCGTAGATGTACTGCGTGGGGTCCAGCGGGTTCAGGGTGAGTTCGTAAAAGCTGAAGCGATACGCGGTGGACACCGTATGGCTCCAGGCGAACTGATCTGTAAAGCCAATCAGCGCTGCCGGCACGCCATACAAGCCCACGCCCATGATGTTTACATCGGACAGGATGCCGTGGGCCAAATACAAGCGCTCGGTGCCTTTCCAGGGAAAGTGCGGATTGCCGAACAGCATGGTGGAGCCATCGCTGGTGACTTCCCGGCCCAGGCCGTACATGTTGGAGCCAATTTTCAAGCCTTCGCCCAGCGGAAAGTCGCGCGGGTCCAGTTGGGCCACGCGCTCGGCATCCACGGGCAGCGGCAAATTATTGAGGCCCGGAGGGGCTGCATTGGCCACCTCATTCACGAAGACACTGCTGGAGGCGAGCACGGAGAGGCGGAAATAGCGCCGATACATGTCATCCACCGTGATCGGGCCAGTCCACTCGGCGTCGGCGCAGGCTTGATGACGCCCCGGATGCTCACCCGCACGCAACTCGCGCAGGTAGCGGTTGTAGCCGGCCACAAAACCTTCGGTAGCCGCGATGGCTTCGGCATCCGAGTCGGCCGCAATGCGCGCGATTTCTTCGGGACCGAGCACGTGCTTCCAGAAGAAGTCGGATGTGACGTTATCGGCGGTCGCCCCGTTGGGCTCGATGGTGTAGCTGCCGTCGCGGCCCAAAAATTTTGCGCGCTCGCCACGAATGGTGAGCAGGTCTTCGGCCAGCACGCAGAGGTTGTCTTCGGCATGCACATAACCGTAGCCATAGCCAAAGCCGGCAAAATCATCCGCAAAAATATGGGGTACGCCGCGTTCGGTGCGGATGACTTCCGCTGACAAACCGGCGTTGGCTCCATCCCGACTGGCAGGGGAAGTAGTGTCTGTACGGCCGCCGCCACAGCTCACCATCATGGTCAGGCTGCTAACGATTGCCGCACGCAGCAAATGCATGTGCAACATGGGGGGTGTCTCCTCGAGGTCTGCAGTTACTTTAGCAGCCGTAGCGGACGACCTCGAGATGAACCGCAGCATTTACTACGGCCCAAGCTCCCCGAGACCATTAGCTTTCTCCCAAACTCATCCCGCAGCTGCAGCAGCGCCCCGGAACCTCTGTGCAAAGCTGATCGAGGAGTCCTCGCCATTTCCGAAGGGTTATCATCCTTATTGGTTGCCAGCTAAGCGCCGGCAAGATGGGCTAAGGGGGCGATATCGCGAATGAATGCATGTCGAAATTGCCTTGCAGCGCTCCCAAGGTGGCGCACCTATGCACCCGAGTTATCTGGTCCTGTCCGTGTTCACAATGAAAGAAGAGATGCAGAGATTGACTGAGGACGGTGTTGGGGTTGCGGTGTGTTGCTTTAACCCCGATGGCAATCATCTGCGAAAGCTCCTTGCTGTCATTGTTGACAGTGGTCATCCAATGGTTCTCATTGACGATGGGAGTGAGGATGGGGGGCTTCAGGCAGAGCAGGCTCTGGACGGAGTTGAGCAACCCTCGATCAAGCTCCTGCGCATGTCCTCGAACACCGGTCTTGCAGCAGCACAGAACCGAGCATTTTCTTACGCACAAGAGCAAGGCTGGAAGGCGGTCATCCTTTTCGACCAGGACAGCCTTCCGGAGTCAGGTCAAATTGACACCTTGGCCGGCGCGTTCAGCGATCTATGGCCGCGCGACCAGCATGGATTTGCAGCTTTGGCGTCGTACTATGTTGACTCTCAGCTGACTTCTCGGGCCCCGTTCTTCCAATTAAAAGGTGGGCTCAGACGGCGTCAACAAAGACGCACTGGCGAGCGGTATTGCGACATTGACTATTGCGCCGCCTCGGGAACACTCATTCCGCTTGAGGCTTTCGAGCGCGTTGGTGAGTTTAGGCGCGATCTACACATTGGATATGTGGATGTGGAATGGTGTTTTAGAGCACGTAGTCTCGGCTATCGGTTACTGGGGGTCTGGGACGCGGGTATGCACCACCAGCTAGGGGACCGCTCTGTAAATGTGCTGGGGCGTCACTTTCCGCTGCATTCTCCACTTCGACAATATTACCGAGTCCGTAATTTACTTCTTATTGCGCGCCAACCGGCTGTCTCCCTGGTCTGGGTCGGTGCCGAGTTCATGCGTGTCTTGCTGCGTTGGTTGCTGGATATAGGTATTGCCGATCAGAGGTGGCGCCGCATTCGTCTTTTTTGTCGGGGTGCCAAGCATGGATTCTTGGGCAGAGGGGGCATTGGCCCATAGGCGCAGCGCTAAACGCGTAAAATTTCAAAGATGAACATTCTTATTACCGGCGGCGCAGGATTTATTGGCTCAGCCGTCATCCGTGAATTGCTGGCTCACTCTGAGCATGCCGTCATTAACGTCGATAAGCTGACCTACGCTGCTTGCCCCGAGGCCGTAGAACCTTTGGCGACCCAAGCCGGAGAGCGGTACTGCTTTGTGCAGGCGGACATTTGCGACGGGCAAGCTGTGCAGCAAATATTGGCCAGGTACCGGCCCGATGCCATCATGCACTTAGCGGCTGAGTCGCATGTGGACCGCTCCATTGATGGGCCCGCAGCGTTCATTCATACCAATGTGCTGGGAACGTACACCCTACTGGAAGCAACGCGGGCCTACTGGCAGAGCATGCCGGAAGATCATCGTCGTGCCTTTCGCTTTCATCACATCAGCACCGACGAGGTTTATGGCACCTTGGGAGCCGAGGGGCTGTTCCGTGAAGATACGCCTTACGCTCCGAATTCACCCTACTCGGCTTCGAAGGCGGGCTCCGATCACTTGGTCCGCGCCTGGCACCACACCTATGGGCTGCCAGTAGTGATGACCAATTGCTCCAACAATTATGGGCCTTGGCAATTTCCAGAGAAGCTCATTCCCGTGGTCATCTTGAAAGCCTTGGCTGGAGAAGACATCCCGGTCTACGGTAGCGGGGAGAATGTGCGTGATTGGCTGCATGTGGATGATCACGCTCGGGCCTTGCTCCGCGTGTTAGAGCAGGGTGCGCTGGGAGAAAGCTACAACATTGGTGGTCATAACGAATGGACCAACATTGAGGTGGTGCGCGAAATTTGCGCCCAACTGGATGCGCTGCGGCCCGCAGCGACACCCTATGCTGAACAAATCCGCTTTGTAACTGACCGTCCGGGTCACGATGCTCGCTACGCTATTGATGCCGGAAAAATTCAGCGCGATTTGGGCTGGACGCCGCAGGAAACCTTCGAAACAGGCCTGCGGCGCACGGTGCAATGGTACTTGGACCATTTGGAGTGGTGCCGCGGTGTTCAGCATAGAGGTGCGGCCGATAAGCGCATGGGCTTGACAGCCTCCGGGGCATCGGCATGAAGGGCATCATTCTCGCTGGTGGTTCCGGCACCCGCTTGTATCCAGCAACGCAGGCGGTTTCCAAGCAGCTGCTACCCGTATATGACAAACCTATGATTTATTACCCGCTATGCACACTGATGCTAGCGGGCATACGCGAAATTTTGATCATCTCCACGCCGCTGGACACACCGCGCTTTGAAGCCTTATTAGGCGATGGCGCTCAGTGGGGGCTGTCGCTACGTTATGCAGTGCAGCCGAGTCCAGACGGTTTGGCGCAAGCCTTCTTGATAGGCGAAGACTTTATTGATGGCGATAGCTGCGCTCTGATTCTGGGCGATAACCTGTTCTTCGGCCATGACCTAGCCGACTCCCTAGAGCGGGCTGCAGCTCAAGAGCAAGGCGCCACCGTGTTTGCTTACGCAGTGCACGATCCTGAGCGCTACGGCGTGGTGGAATTCGACAAAACCGGAACCGTACTCGGTATCGAAGAAAAGCCGATAAAGCCCAAGTCCCGTTATGCTGTCACCGGGCTGTATTTTTACGACCAGCAGGTGGTGGAGCAGGCCAAGGCCGTCAAGCCCTCCGCGCGTGGTGAGCTGGAAATCACCGACCTCAACAAACGCTATTTGGATGCGGGGCAATTGCGGGTGGAAACCATGGGGCGGGGGACCGCCTGGCTGGACACCGGTACCCACGATTCATTGTTAGAGGCGGGCATGTTTATACACACCCTAGAGAAGCGCCAAGGCTTGAAGATCGCCAGCCCCGAGGAAGTGGCTTTTCGTTGCGGTTTTATCTCGGCGGCGGCTTTGCGTGACCTCGCTCGTCCCCTCGTGAAGAGCGGCTACGGCGAATACCTACTGCGTATTGCAGAAGAGGAGGGTGGAGCATGAAAGTGACTTCATTAGCCATCCCAGAGGTTTTGTTAATTGAGCCGCAGGTGTTTGGCGATGACCGTGGCTGGTTCATGGAGGCCTTCAATGCGCAGCGCTTTGCCGAAGCCACCGGTTGCAGCAAGTCATTCCTGCAAGACAACCAGTCTTTATCTGCACACGGCGTTCTGCGCGGGTTGCACTACCAAATTGGTGCCCATCCGCAGGATAAATTGGTGCGGGTGCTCAGCGGCGAGATCTTTGATGTGGCCGTAGACATTCGAAGAGGCTCTCCCACCTTCGGACAATGGGTAGGCGCTACCCTGTCGGCCCAGAACAAGCATCAGCTGTGGGTGCCGGTTGGCTTTGCCCATGGTTTCGTCGTCACTAGTGAGTCAGCTGAGGTGCTGTACAAGGTTACGGCACCGTATGACAAAACCGGTGAGCGCAGCATCCGCTGGAATGACCCGAGTTTGGGCATAGACTGGCCGATGAGTGGCGTCCCATCTCTGTCGCCCAAAGATACTGAGGCGCCAAGCCTGGAACAGGCGGACATTTTTACAGCGGGAAGCTGGGAGTCATGACGGATACCCAAAGAGTGCTCGTCACTGGGTCGGATGGTCAGCTCGGGCAAGCTCTACTACAGCATGCTCCATCGGGTTGGGTAGTACATGGGTTTAACCGACAACAACTCGATATTACTGACGCTGCCCAAATCGTCGCGGTGGTGAAGGACTTCGTCCCCACCGCTATCATCAATGCGGCGGCCTACACCGCCGTTGACAGAGCCGAATCAGAGCCTGGGTTGGCGCACGCTATCAACGCCCTCGGGGCGGAGAACATGGCCAAGGCCGCAGTAGAGTGTGGAGCAAGGATTATTCAAATCTCCACCGATTTCGTTTTCGATGGACAGCGCTCCACGCCATATCCTCCAGATGCGCCGACTAATCCCTTAAGCGTCTACGGGAGCGCCAAGTGCGAAGGCGAAGAGCGAGTCCGTACTGCCGCAGGCAATTTGGCGACCGTATTGCGTACCGCTTGGGTGTATGGACCTGTCGGCCACAACTTCTTGCTGACGATGGTGCGCCTATTGCAAGCTCGTAAAGAGCTGAGTGTGGTGAGCGACCAAGTGGGTACACCAACCAGTACCCGCAGTATCGCTCGAGCCGTTTTTTATTTGCTTAGCGAAGGGTTAGGACATGGCGAGACTCTGCACTACACTGACGCCGGCGTGGCGTCGTGGTATGACTTCGCAAGCGTGATTCGCGCGGCACTCCTCGACCAAGGTCGCGAAAAAGTAGCCAGCATTCAACCTATCCCCACCAGCGGCTATCCCACGCCTGCCGCCCGGCCCTCTTTCAGCGTGCTCGCCGGCTCTAAAGTCATTCGCATTCCGCAGCCACACTGGCTGGAGGAAGCACGTAGTCATTTGCAGGATAATAATAGTGCTGTAAATTCGGACTAATCGGCTTATATCACCCAACGATAGGTTTGTCGGAAGCTTTCGCGGTATGCGTGGGCAACCTATGCATACTATCGAAAGCTTCGGTGTCAAACACACAACGAGTTAGTAGAGATTTCAGCAATTAGAGTACCCTGCACCGGAGTCAGGTTTTCTGAGCGCGCACAAGCTCCCGAGGGCTGCGTAAGGCCCGTTTTCGAATCCATGTTCGCAACGAACTTCGGGACGGGGTTCGCCTCTTTCTTTACGGACACGTCAAATAAGCCCGACCACAGGCGTAAGGAGTATTTTTTGGCGGGATTAGGTAGGACCGCAGTGGAGATGCCCTGCTCCTCACAAACGCCAGCTGCTCTCCGTTGGAGTAGTAGTAGCCCGCATCGGCACTATCGGACTGGACCTGCTCCACCATGGGCTGTAGCCACAGGTTGTCCGCTCCGTCTGTGATGACATCGTGATGAACGATCATGCCGGTCTCAACATCCACGGCGCTTTGTACGTGGAAGCCCAGCACCATGCCTCCTCGCCCTGAGCGCATCATGTGCGCCGATTTTTCGGTGGCGCAGACCTGCTTGCGCCCCGACACCGTCATGCGCTGCTGGAGTTCTTCCAGGTTGTGTTGGCGATCCTGCAGGCGAGCCACGCCATTCTGTACGGCATGCGGATCGGTTTCTGAGCCGGCTTCCTCGCCGTCTGCGTTATCCATCCCGGTCAGGTGGTAATCCCCCCGTTTGTAGCTGGGTTTTCGTGTAGAACTCAAGCGGCCTGGCCGAGACGCATGATGAGTGTGATGCCGCCCAGAGCCATAGTGGGTCTTTGGTGATTGTAGGACCAGAGCCAACGTGTTGAGTGCTCCTGGACCTCTGTGAGATTTGAGAACAGATATTGACCGAGACAGTCATAGCGGACGGTTCGGTTGTAGTGTTCGATATATGCATTCTGTTGGGGTTTGCCGGGCTGGGTGTGGCTGAGCGTGATGCCCTGCTGTTCAGCCCAGTCACGCAAGGCATGACCAGCGAGCTCGGGTCCATTATCTGCTCGAATCTCGCAAGGCTTACCCCGCCACTCAATGATGTTCTCCAAGGCCCTGATAACCCGCGCTGCGGGCAGTGAGAAGTCGACTTCGATTCCTAGCCCCTCGCGGTTGAAGTCATCGATGACATTGAACAGCCTGTACGCACGGCCGTCTTCCAGACTGTCATGCATGAAGTCGATGCTCCAAACCTGGTTGATCGCCGTCGGCACCGATAAGGGCTCCGGCTTCTCACGGACAATCCGCTTACGCGGCTTGATCCGCAGATTGAGCTCCAGTTCTCGATAAATGCGGTACACGCGCTTGTGGTTCCAGCGAAACCCCTTCACGTTGCGCAGATACAAGAAGCACAGACCGAAGCCCCAGTTACGCTGGTTGTGCGTCAGGCGAATGAGCCAATCCGCGATCTCTGCGTTCTCATCGGACAGCTTGGCCTCGTAGCGGTAGCAGGTCTGGCTCACCGAAAAGGCTTCGCAGGCAACGCGGATGCTCGCCTTGCTACGGGAAACGACGGATCGGGCCATCTCGCGGCGGCGTGACGGCCTTACCACTTTCCCTCAAGGGCCTCCTTGCGGAGCTCGGACTTGAGCCGCTCCTCGGCATACATCTTCTTCAGCCGGCGGTTCTCATCCTCTAGCTCCTTCATGCGCTTCATCATCGACGCGTCCATACCGCCGAACTTGCTGCGCCACTTGTAGAGGGTCGCTGTACTCATCCCGTGCTCACGGCACAGCTCTGGAACGGGCGTTCCTGCCTCCGCGTGCTTGAGGATGCTGATGATCTGACTGTCACTGAATCGGGACTTGCGCATAGAAACTCTCCTGCTCATAGGTTACGAGAATTTTCTACCCACAGACCCCGCTACTTTTTGGGGGGATTACCGCTCCAACCGAGATTTAGGAATGGGTCGGGTGGGCCAATCAGCGATGAAATGGTTCAATGATCCCAAACAACGGGTAAAGTGGACAACTAAAGCTCATATCTTAGGGTCGTGAATTTTCTCAATTTCTGCCGCCAGCGACTTTTTCAGTCGATTCAGAACTTGTACATGAGCCTCGCTGCTCGACAGGTCGACCTGCTCCAATGGATCTGACTGTAGGTCAAATAATTCAAACTCTGGCGGTTCAGCGAAGCGCGCAAACGCTTGACCTGCTAGGGTCGTCTCCCACGGTTCTTGGACTGCGTCAAAGTAAACACGATCGCCGTCGATCGCAACCGATGGGGCTGCTTGATCAAACTTGAGATTGTGGATCAACTTGTACTGTTGGTCTCGAATTGCACGACGCGGGAAGTGTGGGCTGCGGCCATGGTACTCCCACTCAGAATACAGGTAGTCGTGAATCTGAATGTCAGGGTTGCTTATAACAGGCAGCAAAGAGACACCATGTATCGGAGACGGAATATCGATACCGAGTGCCTGTAAGATTGTCGGGTATATGTCTACCGTGGAAACCATACTCGCGGCGACCTGACCATAGGTCTGCCCAGTTAGGCGAAGCAGTAGTGGCACCCGAAGGCCAAACTCATAGTTGGTTGTTTTGCCTCTTGCAAAAGGCGGCCCGTGGTCTCCAACGAAAATTAGTAGTGTTTCAGACTCAATACCATATTCGTCAAGCGCGTCGATAAGCAACCCAACGCCGTAGTCAAGCCTCTTGACCGCATTGAGATATCCGGCAGTTCTCGTCCTCTGGACGGGGGTATCAATGCCCTGTTCTGCAAAGAGAGTATCCTTGCTCGGTTGCAACAGATCTTCTGGCAAATCGTCGACTCGGTCGGGGAACCCCATGCGTCCGGTTTGCGGATTCCTCATCGCATGCGGATCAAAGAAGCTCACCATCAAGAAGAACGGCTCGTCACCATATGTGGCCAAAAGCGGCGAGCTGCCTCTGCAACGTCACGCACTCTCTGAGGCTGCGATAGACCTTGTTTGAAATCAAACTTAAACGCCTCTGATGGTGAAACATGCAGCTTGCCAATAATTCCGGTGCGCAGTCCGGCATCGTGTAACAGGTTCGGGAGTAATCGCGTGTGGTACTCCGGGGATACGCTAAATCCATGATTCGCCAAGCCGATCTGACCATTGATAGAGGGGAAAAGCCCTGTCATTAGACTGCTGCGAGAGGAGCTACACGACGACTGGGTGACGTGTGCAACTGGGAACCGTAACGATTCAGAGGAAAGCAGGTCTAGTTGGGGTGTCGCGATCCGTGTCTCACCATAGGCACCCATGAATGGGCCATAATCGTCTGCAGTCAATAGCACTACGTTACGAGCCAGAGGAAGCTGCGACATGCTGTCGTCAACCTGAGTAATGTTTGTAGGCTCGGTGTTACCACCACAGCCCGCCGCCGCAACGAAAGCGACAGTAGCCAACGGCTTCAATAAATGCTCAACCAATGCCACGTCTCCAGAAACAGTCATACGCACCAGTAGCGAGTACCTTTTTTCATGTGACCATACAGCATAATGCGTCTGGTGAGTTGCTACTTACTACTCAAAACTTGCAGTTCTTCCTTAGGCGACTTATATCCTTACTTTCAAAGGTATATACATCATGCGAAGAGCAGAACTGAGCTAGAGAAAAATATTTATATTAGCCGGCTTGAGAAAAGTATTAATCTTCTTCATTCAAAAGCGAAAAATCACACTTCTGAGCAAGTGGCGTACTTAAGAAAAATATGAGGGATGAGTTTTGTTGCACACCTTAGGTCTCACCAGACGAAAAAATTCATCAGAAGGGGTAGGAACATTAATCCTCCACATCGGCGGAGGTAAAACCGGGTCTTCTTTCCTGCAAAGTAAGCTTGCCCAAAATTCCGAACTTTTAAAACATCACGGTGTTCTCTATAAATCTGGTCCCGAGTTGAATCGGGCGCTGTCTGGTCAGGTGACCTCAGGCAACGGAGCCTGGCTCTCTGATTATCTTTGTCATGATGAGAAATCTAGAGAGAGCTCGAAGGCGCTCGACCTACTACTTGATCAAGCTTCCAAGCCGTTTGAAGATGTAGTTTTGTCTTCAGAGAAACTGCAACATTTCTCCCCAAATAGAATGTTTGCGCTACACGATAAGCTAAAAAAGGAAGGGCGCAAACTTCATGTCGTATACTTTACAAGATCTGTAGCCGGGCGCGCCTATTCCGCATACAGACAGCGAGTAAAGAGACATCTTGAAAAACGAGAGTTTTCCACATGGCTCAAACGTTACAAGCATAACTGCATTGCAATTACGGAAAAGCTGGAGTCCTCGCTACCTAAAGAGTCTTTCTCAATAAGGAACTATGACTACCATCGAACGAGTATGTTTGGTTTCTTCTGCTCGGAGTTCTTGCGCATAGATCAGGTCACAAAAGACCAAGGCACGGAAGAGCAATTAGTTAACAGATCCCTTAATCATGCCGAAACAGAAATAATGCGTACCTTAAATGGGTATGTTAGGGACGAAAAAGTCGCGACAACACTTGGGCATGCGCTCATCGCGTCGGAGAGCATTGGGGGTGAGCCGTCCATTCAAATGAAGGATGTCAAATACCTCGAGTCTCAGTTCTCCGAAAAAATTGCCATTGTGAATCGTTATCTACCCGATGAAGAAAAAGCATCGGTTGTTGGACCGAACGACCTAGTATCAGAAGATAAAGTAGGCAGCTCTTTAACCGAGATAGACATCCACCAGCTCCGTCTCATTGCAGCAATTGCCAATTACCGGGTGTCCTGATTTTTAGATGACGTACAACATCTTTCGCAAATTCTGAGGGGTGGCGGCCCTGATCTGCTTCAATAGTGATTGCTGAAGTCAACCGTTGAGTAGAGGAGAACCACCAACAGTCGCGAAGAGTAACCGTAAGCTTCCCCGTGGAGCAAACAGCGATTTAGTAGAGATTCGGGCTGCTTGTCGCGCCCTCAGTTCGTCGTGGCGTATGGGTGTAAGAAAAGGCGCAAGCTTCTGTTCCTTTTGCCCACTTCAGCACATAGAAACAGCATACATTCTTCTATTCTATTTGTCGTCCTCTGCCACATACCAAACCCATCGTGGAGAGTTGTTTCTCTTCACCTAGTGGCGAGCGATTTTCTCCAGAGGTCTCTGCGTAATTGCCAGGTGGCAAAAAGTTGGCGCATGTCACTTCCGAGCATGCGGCGGACCCTTATCTCATCTTCCTCAGAAATCAACCCAGTCTTATGAGTGTATTCAGCTGACTCATTATGTGCCTTGTAAGTGGCAGCGGAGTTGGGAGCGCATATGTCTAGAAAATGACAAATGCGTTGCATCTCAGCCTGAGGCTCTTTAGTGAGCGCTTCGAACTGCAGAACTAAAAACTGCTCTTTCGGGAAATACTTTAAATACTGCGTAAGCTGAAAGTGGTAGCAGCTTGTGCGGACGGCAGCCTTGCCCTCATGGGTTTGCAGGAACGCCTCAAAACTTCCCTCATAGGTGCCTCGAGTTTGGAGGTGACGGTAGTTTGAGAGGACACGCTCCACCGGGTCGCGCATGATGTAAATCAGCTTCATATCCGCGTGCGCTGACGCCATCCGCTTTGGGATGTTGAATTTTTGAGACCGCATTCCAATGGTGTAATACGTAGAGGCATCGCCGAACCAACGCTCTCCCTGATAACCCTGGAGCATCCGCTCTCTGAGCAGCTGTTCGCGTGACTCTATAGGCTGCCCCATTCGTTCCCAGAAGATTTTCGCTCTGTCGTCGCCTAAGTAGTAGCCTGGTTCCTTAACCGGGCTTGCCATGAAGATATCGGGGTGGACCTTCAGGTAGTGGTAAAGACTGGTCGTGCCGGACTTTTGGGCTCCGAGGATGACCAAATTGGGTTCAGGAAGGTTGTGTGAGGGGGGCATTACGGTTGTTAATTGGGTTGGCGTTTTCTAAGCAAAGCCACGTCCGCGGTGGAGAACTGGACCACCGCGCTGCGGTAACAAATGGGCTCCAGAGCCTCCAGGCGAGGGTGGTCGAGTAGAGCTTTGAGGTTGGAGGAGTTCCCAGAGTTGGAATCGCCCGAGAGGATACAAAGCTGTCCCGACGGTTTCAGCGTTCGGATGAGTTCATCGATAACTTTCTGCCGCGTGTTTTTGGGCGAGAGTAGGCTCGACTCTATGGCAATGAACTCCAAGCGCTCACTCGCTGTATCCAAACCCTTACTAGCGATCTGCTTGCGCGCGTCTTCCAGGGACAGTTGTTGACCTTGGAAGGATGGAGTCCAGTATGGCTCTAAGCAGCGATTGTCTCCAACCCACAGTGCTGGGAGACGTCGATAGCTCAAGGTACTTTCCGCAAGATAGCGATACAAGCTGCGATGTCCGGGTGTGGATCCACATGCCGGGCAGCCCTGGTTATGGTCAAACTCCGGACCAGCCCAATTGCAGACATTGCAGAATTTCGTGGCGTTGTCTGCGATTTTCTGCAACAGGGGCAAGTCTTTTAACGTCGGCGGGTGGATAACCTTGACGGTTTCATCAACCCTGGACCAAAAGTCGGGCCGCGTTTTATTGAACAGGGCCAGCAAACCCGGCACGGAGCCAAGCTCCCAACCACAGCTTTCCACATAGTAGCTGTACTCAACATCGGTATAGCTATGTGGGACATCTTCGCTAAACCCGCCGATCTCATTGACCATGTCGCGTCGCATGGCGAATAAGCCGCCTTGCACATGGAAAAACTCACGCTCAGGGTTCTGTTCAGCAAATTCCGGGTTCCGAAACTTTGCAAAGAGTGGAACGCCGGACGCCATATCTTTGCCATGCAGGTAAGTTGGGCTATAGCCTAGGCTTCCAATAAGGCCTGCCTTCGGTTTGCTCTGGAACTGCTCCAACACTTCAGTTTCCCAGCCTTCGGCGAGACAAAAACCTTCCCGTCCGCAGAAGTACACCACAGCCTGCGCTTGGCCGACGCTCATCGCGGCGTTGGTTCCGGGGCCCACGTAGCTGTTCTCGTCGCGAAATATGATGCTGACGTTGTCATTGTTCAGCTGTAGAGCACTCAGCCACTGCAGCACATCGGGTTGGCTGGCGTTATCACAGATGCTGAGGTGAAACGGAGTTTTTGTGTAGCGAAATATGCGGGATACAACCTCGCGCAGCTCTTCAAGATTATTCCAACTCACAATCACAAGATCGATGGGCTGGTCCTCCCACACGCGCTGCAGCACATCGACTGTGCGAGACACATTATGGCGTTTTTCCACTTTTGCGCGCGCAGCTGCGGCGAGTGCTTTGCGCTCCGCTGGGCCTGCATTGACTGCTCGTCGAATGGCTTGGGCAAGGCTCTGCGGGTCTCCTGATTCAGCGACATAGGCTGTGACGCCATCGATGGCCACCGAGGGAATACTGGCGATGTTGGTGGTGACAACCGGCACGCCGAGCGCCATTGCTTCGATGACCGATGTGGGGATTCCGTCCATATCCCCGGTGTCAGTTCGGACTGAAGGGGCTATGAAAGCATCATGGGACTGTATGGCGTCGGCGACGGCATCGGCACCTCGTAGCGCCCCGCGAAAATGAATGTTGTGACATCCAATATCTGCTGCAGCGGCCTTGAGCAACTCTTCTTGTTCTCCGTATCCGTACAGGTGAATCGCTATGTCATCGTCCAAGAGCAAAGGCGCTGCTTGGATGAGAATGTCTAAGCCTTTCTTTGCAGTGAAGCGATGGACTGCGACAACCGAGCGCGTCACGGCTCGCTGGCTGCGGTCCTTGAAAGCAAAGGGCGAAAAATCGACGGCGTTGGGGTTGATAAGAAGTTTGTTCGGTGGGACTCCTCTGCGGGTGAGGTACGCATGGTGGAAGTCGCCCAGCACGCAAATCTTCAAACACAGCGGGTCTGCTGCAATCTCCGCGATGCGATTGCGTTTGTCATTCTCGTACTTAAAAATGTCTTGAGCGTGAGCAATGAAGGTAAATGGTAGTCCGGCCTTCTGGCAGGCGGGCCACACCATATCGGTCACCGTGGGATACACGAAGTGCGCATGTACATGCTGGCGACCGGTTTCGATGAGTTTGTCGGCCAATTCTTCGGCGTTGGCAACGCGTTCCCAAGAGATGGGGAAGTCAGGCTCAAAGTCTTTATGCGGAATTTGTCGGCAGTAGACCAACACGTCTACACCGCGCTGTACGAGCTCACGCAGCTCATTGAGCACAAAGGTTTCCGATGGCACGGGGAAGTGCCAGCAGAAGTAGGCCAGCCGTTCGACTGCGCGCGGCTTGAAATGCTGGGCTGAATATCTGGGGGAAACAGCGTAGGTGTCGGTTCTACCGCGTGCATCTTGGCGGGGCGGCAGCCGCTGCAGCATGGTGTCGTAGGCTTGTTGCAAAGCGGCTTGCCCATGCTCTCGACCAAATCGTGGCACGACGTAATCGCGTGCGCTTTCGCCAGCTGCAACCATGGAGTCGCGGTCCGCTTCCCACCTTTGGAGTATGGCAATAGCGTCGTGCCAATGGCCCACAGGCAGCGCATACCCTGTGCGCCCGTTATCAATCAGTGTTTTAGGCGCTCCAAGGTCATACACAATGACCGGTCTACGGGCTGCTTGGGCTTCAACAACCGTGCGGCCGAATGATTCGGCGAAGTGAGAGAAATTCACGACCACGTTAACCAGCTTCAAAGCGTCGATGGGGTTGGCGATGTAACCGCAGAACTCGAGGTTCTGGCTCAGTTCACCTGCTTTTTGTCGCTGGACTAGCTTCTGGGTGTGCTCATTCAGTGGGCCAATTAAGCGAAACCGCATCTTGGGGTTGAGTTGGCTGCAGGACTTTGCCAGCTGAGCGAAATCCTCGATGCCTTTTTTGGGCAGGTTACTGCTCAGCATCCCCACATAAATTGCTCCACTGTCACAGTCATTGCTCAGGTCCAAGGCTGCCATGTCAAAGGTGTTGGGGACTGTGAAGGTGGAGTCAGTTTTGAAGAATTCCTTGGCGGTAACCTCAGAGTTGGCAATAATCGCATCAGTGTGACTCTGCACTTCATCAAGTGCCGCATCGCTGCTACTTGCCAGCATCTCCGTCATCCAACGATCGTTCCGCAACGACTCCCGCACATGCGTGAGGCGTGGCAAGCCTAATCGTGCCGCTGCTAACAGAGGTTCGCGAACAACAATGGTGTTGACATGCACAAGTCGAACTCTATGCTCGACCATTAACGCCATAATTTGCGCAACGGATGATTTGTTGGCTTCAGTGCCTTGCCGGTTGTAGCGGTAGGGAACCGTCGCAACGCCCACACAGTGGTCGAGCAAAAGCTGGATGTACTCGGGGTTGGGTTTTGGCAAGAGCACCAAAGCTTGGTAAGCAGTGTCCCGCAGTAAATGCAGGATCTCTAAGAAGCTGCGTTCCCCGCCATAGAGCTCCGAGTTCGCCGCGTGCGCACACACGAGCACCGTCTGCTTACTGGGGTCGAGTTCAAGGTTGCCGGGCGTATATGAGTAGTTTGCGGCTAGGTTTGGCGCGGGGTCTGGAATGTGTGGCCGTGATGTGGCTTCGCGCCCTTGGTTGGCCCGCGCGAGGGAGCGATCACGAGCGGATGTTTTGCGTCCTTCGAGCTGCCCATGGCAAAGAAAGTGCCAAAGAGGATGAATCTCTGCCTTCGCCACGTCAGGGTATCGTTTGAGGTACCACAGCGAATCAAAGAAAGGGCTCGGGGAAAACCCTAAGTCACTACCAACAAGCAAATAGTGTTTAAGCGCATTGGTGTCCTCATCAATACGGTAATGGTCTCGGTACCAGCGCGGATTAATCAGGCCATGCGGCTCGCGTTCCTCATGCATGCCATGCGCCACATAGTGCGTCCAGGGGTTGAGGCCTGCAGACCGGATGTCCGAGTGTTTTTCTGCATAGTACGCATCATCAAAGAGCGGGCTCGCACGACGGCCTTCTTCAATCCCAAATGTAAGGTAGTGAACCAGGGGGTTCTGCTCTGACTCCCTCACGTCTGGGTTGTTCTTCAGGTACCAGCTTGTCGCAAATACAGGATGGGGGTCTCGACCCTCACGCCAGCCGATTAACAGCCAGTGCAGCAGGGCTGCGTCTTCGGACAGGCTTTGCGGCAGATCATGATACTGACCATACCAATCGCCATCGAAAGCAGAGGCGCGCACGATCACTTTCGCCTGAGCAAGTAGAGATTTGCGCAGGGCTTGTGTGAGTTCCAGCCCAAACGCTGACCGTTGCAACAAGCGTCTGCCCAGGCGGGCCAGCATAGTGACCTTATGCGCGGTGGATTGAGGCTTGGAAGAGCGCACAGACTGATGAAGCTTTGCCAGACTCACTGCGCCGGCGGTATGCCGCCGCGCTCGGTGCAGCAAACGGGCTTCCGCATTCTTATGGTCTAAGCTCTGTGCTAGAACTTTCAGGCGCTGCTGTGAAGACTCCAGTTTGCTCTCCAGCTCGGTGTTTTGCGTCCGGCTTTTTTCAAGTGCCGCTTCAAATTCGGCGACGCGTTTACGAAGCGCGGCCTCAGCATCGATAAGCCGTTTTTCAGTTGCGCGGCTTTGCTGTTTGAAAAGTTCGGTCTGCTCTTCTAAGTGATCCAAGCGCTGTTGTAATTGCTCCTGCTGCTGTTGAGCGGCGCAAAGTCGCTGCGAGGCGTCATCCCAGTGATTCACCAGCCAGTTTGTTGCCTGAGTTATTTGGGCGTCGGGCTCATTGAACGCAGGCGGAGTGACTTCGTTTCTCTGCGCAGCGTGGGCAAGCTGCGCCAACGCCGCATGAATATCTTGTTCAGCTTTCTTCAGTCTGTGCTGCGTGTCTGCGTGTTTCTTTCGCCAATCCTGTAGTTCTAGTGAGCGCTGTTGGGCAAGAGTTTCGAGTTGGCTGACTTTCGCTATACGGCTGGTCAGTTTGTCTTGCAGGTTTGCCGCTGAGGATCGCAAGTCGCTCTCAATGGTCTCGCGGGTACGCTGTGCCTCATTAAGCCGTTGCTCGAGTTTGTGAATTTCGCGTTGTCGCTCCTGAGCCAAAGTCTCAAGCTGGCTAACTTTGGCGATGCGGTTTTCGAGCTTTTCTTGGAGCTCTCGCTTGTCCGTGAGCAGACTTTGTTTAAGTGCAAGCTCTTGGGCCAGCGTCTTGTTTTGCTGATTCAGTCGCGCGGCCTGCCGATCTATTTGGCGATAACGCGATGCTTGAGCGGGTTCCCTAATGGCGCTGAGCTCCGTCCATATCAGGTCGAGCTCATTTCGCTGATCGGTCGTGAAAGGCTTGACGGCAAGTTCGCTCACAATGTCCCAAGTGCGCATAACCAGGGCTGCAATGTCTGCGCGAACAGGATCGAGATCCGTGGATTGATGGTGTCTCGCGGAGGGTTTGAGGAAACCGTCAATGGCCTTTGCTGCGTCCTCGTCGGCCTGCAGTAACCCTTCAGGGGCAGACTCACTAATCTGAGCGATAGCCGACCGCCAGTCCGCGAGGAGATCATCGTATTTTACGAAGCTTCTTGAAGTGGCATCACGGCTGTGGCGCTCTGCTGCGAGGGTGTGCTCTAGCCACAGCAAGCAACCCTCTTCTAGCGAATAGCCATCTCGGGAATGGATTGATGCGGCCACTTCTCGCGGATGACGCAGCGCGATAATGCAAATGACCTCGAAAGACCTTCGTTCTAAAGCTGTTCGCCAGATAGGATAAGTGCGGCTTACGCGCGGATCCTTGAGTACGATGGAGTCTGCGTGGCCGAACTCTTCCACCAACACTTGTGCTGCTTTGGAGGTCCATTCCTCGCGCTGTTGACCAGCCATAGGTAGGCGCAGGCTTGTCCAGTCATCCCAAGAAGAGCCGCATTCGCGCAGAAGAGCATCATTGAGCTCCTTTACTCGCTCAGACTCCCAAAAGCCCAGGTCATTGTTGCCCTGGACGGGTGGCATCAGCTGGCTCGGTAGTTGAGCACCAAGCAAAGACAGCACCCGGGTAAGCGCAGATGTTCCGCTACGGTGCATGCCGAGTATGACCAATGCGACGCGATCAGCGTCTATGGGGGAGTTCTTCCCAACAGTATTTGCTGCCATATATTTCGCGCGATGGTCTAAGGACCGTCCCAAGTTTCCCGCGTCTACACACGCCCCACGGTGTGCTTTGGGGGTGAAAATCTATTTGTGAATGCCAGTGGGATGGTAACCTTTCGCACTTTTAAACGCTCAACAGCTCGCGAACGGCGAAACCCACCGACTGTGCCTTCTTACGAAATTTGGTCTACCGCTTCTGTGGCGTTATCGAGCTGGTTCATGAGCTACGCCCTATGCCGCTTCTTTTTGTCGCGGTTCTTTGCGGCAGCCATCGTCACAACCCCGGAGGCTCACCCGCAACACATTCACGATGGGGATATCTCGCGACTGGGTGGCATTGCAATCTTCGCCAGCGCCGTCTGGGTGGTAGTCCTGGGGTGGCTCGCGCAGTTACCAATGCAGGTCCTCCTTATTGTGACAGCGAGCTTCCTGCCCGCATTCTTACTCTCGGCTGCAGAGGATTTGTGGGGGCGAGTAGGACCATTCTTCCGCTATGCGGCTTGCTTTGGCTCGGCCCTCATTGCGGTTCTCGGCTTTGATGTGGCCATCCCGCGCTATGACTTCGGCCTCCTCGACAGCCTGATACAGGTTCCGGTGATGTCTGTCATTGTCGCAAGCTTTTGCATCGCAGGGGTAACCCAGTCCTTCAACATCATCGATGGCAAGAATGGTCTTGCCGTGGGAATCGCTCAGGTAGCACTACTCGCCAGCGTCGTCATCTGTTGGCGTGCAGGTCTGTTAGATCTTGCCCAGCAAGTGCTGTGGCTGATCGGGGCGATCCTGGGTTTCTCCGTGTTCAATTTCCCGGCGGCCAGATTGTTTCTGGGGGACTCTGGCGCCTACTTTTTGGGCTTTTGCGTCGCGGTGGTATCCGTTGTTCTCAGCCAGTCGATTCCGGATTTATCGCCATGGGTCTTCGTTGTGCTTGCTGCGCTTCCAATCTTCGAAACACTGTTCACGATCATGCGCCGGATAATTATTGAAGGCACACGCTTTAGCGACCCCGACTATTTGCACCTTCATTCGCTGCTGTGTGTGTGGTTGGAGTGTCGCTATGAGGCCTCTAAGCTGCGTGCGAACTGGCTTACAACGGTGATCCTCACTTTAGTCTCTGCAGGTTTAGCCGTGTTGGCGGTATTGCTAAGCGACTCCACCAGTGCTCTGCAGGCTTTGTGTGTGGGCATTATGGTGGCGTACCTCATGGCTTATGCAGCTTTACGTCGGGCACTCGTTGCCTACGACAACTAAAGCAGACTGCGGCTCCACGGATTCATCAGTAGTGTTTGGTCAGAAGACTTTGGTCTTGGGTATGCCCAAGAGCGGCACCAGCGTGCTGACTTATCGTATTGCCCAGGGGGAGCCATCTGCGCGCATTTGTTTCGAGCCGGGTGGAGCACAAGGCCAGAACAGTATCTCTGAACACAAGCGCATCGCCCGAAAGCTCGGGCGCGTGGTGGCGAAAACGGTCGTTCAGCCGCGCCGCCCTCATGAGCTTGAATCCATCGTTGGTCTTTATGATCGTGTTGTTTGGATTGTGCGTGACCCTCGTGATCAGCTCATTAGCGCCTTTTTCTACCGCTGGTTTAAGAATCATCATCCGAGTGCTGAGGCTTTTGCTCGGGCTTTGCAAAGGACTCAGCGAAAGGAAGCCAAACCCGAAGCGATGCCATTCCATCGGCTGGAGGGCAGAGCCGATGCCACCTCCTGGGCGAAAAACTCCTATGAGCCACTTCTGGGCTTGCTGCAAAGGCTGCGTGCTTCGATACAGCTATTCCACTACGAAGACCTGATCCGTGAAGATTTTCAGGCACTGGAGGAATACCTTGGCGTGCGCGTGAATGCCGCTGCTCAGGTGGATGCGAGTCTGGCCAGGGTGGCGCGGTCGCGCCGTTTCGATAACTGGCGAGACTGGTTTACGACGGCAGATGAAGCCTTTTATCGCCCGGTATTGCAGCCCATATTGGAGCAACTGGGTTACTGCGGGGATGATTGGACGCTCAACCAAAATGTTGTGCTCAACCCTGAAGAGGGCTCCGAATATATGAAGCGGCTGTTTGAGGGAGCGAGTTAGGCATGTCTCCGGGACATCTAAAGACGCTCCCTGCACAGGCCGCGCCAGCCCAGGTTGAGCCGTGCTCAACGGATGCCTTCACTGTGACCAGAGTCATTCCAACCGCGCGGGTGGGGTTGTTCCCGAAACGAGTGCGGGTGCACCTTGAGCTTGCCGCTTACGCCAACACCCTGCCGGCTGGTATTCAAATGTACGCCTTGAACAGGGACCAGGAGCACATCGCGTGTGTGTTCCGAGGCAGCCTCATCGATCTACGAAGACGCGCTGTCTGGACTCCGACGCTTCCGCCAGGGACGCAGGCTCTAGAGCTCGCAGTATCCAAGCTGTGCTCGCCAGATACAGCTTTCACTGTTACTGCCAAGCAAGACCCTGTATGGCGAGATATCTACCGGTTTTTTCGCCTGCGAAGCTATATGGTTCCATGGGCAGTGCGGAAACTGGCGAGACTGGTGCTTAATCTTCTTTCGAGGGAGCGACAGGGTTCCGTACACAAAAGCGTGGAGCCATTGAAGACTCCGGAGCCATCGTCTGACTGGGGTGGTCGTGGCGGAGATTTCTGGTCTACAGAGTTTTGCCTAGCCTCTGACGGTGATCTTTTGCCATGGGGCGAGCCACAGGGGGCCATGGTGGCCGCGTGGCAGTGGACAAATGATGCCGCTACTGTTCTGCAGAGGCTTGAGCAAGCACAGGCGATGCAGGCGTCCTGGTGCTTAATGTGGGCTCCCAGCTGTCGGCCGCTGACGCGCAGTTTTTCGGAGCTATGCGCTGCCATGCATTCTCATGCACGTGCGATTTATGGTGATCAGGTCAATGGGCGTGTCGGGCAAACCAAGTGGAGTGAGTATTACGCCTTTCCTTCGTTTGACCTTTGGGCCTTTCGCAGCAATCTGTCTTTCCCTGGTTTGGTGGCTCTGAGAACAGATGACCTTGCGGACTTGTTGCCGCAATTTTGTCAGCACGGTGAGGTTAGCTGGGAGCGCGCTCTGAGCCGGCTGCTGTATTGCTTGCCGCCGCATGCGGTTACTCACATTGCCAAGCCTCTCGCAAATGGTCCATGGGAGGTGCGCATGGAGGAGCCCAAGGTTGCGAACTACCAGGGAAAACTGCCAGTTATTGATGTGATCGTGCCGACGCGTGATCGCGCAGATTTGCTGCGCCAGTGCGTGCGTAGCGTGAGCAACACGACTCGGTGTGAGCTGCGTTGGGTGATTCTCGATAACGACTCCGTCGAGGCGGAGACCCAGGCCTATTTTGAGGAGCTGAGTGCGGCTGGCCATCGTATTGTGCGAGCCCCAGGCGAGTTTAATTATTCCGCGCTCATGAACGTGGGCATCCAGCATTGCCACCATGATTTTGTGCTGTGTTTAAACAATGACATTGAGGCCGTCGATGCAGGCTGGCTTGAGCACATGCTGGCCTTGGCGAGTGAACCCGAAGTGGGCTGTGTGGGGGCGAAGCTTGTCTATCCAGATGGCCGTATTCAGCATGCTGGCGTCACCGTGGGGCTTGGTGGAATCGCCGGGCATCTGGGTCGTTGGCGCGGTCATGACGACCCTGGGTACATGGGGGAGCTAAACCGCTTATCACGAAAGCTGGCTGTGACCGCAGCTTGCTTATTGGTGCGTAGAGAGGTGTGGTTGGAGTGCGGCCCGTGGGACGAAGACGAGCTTGCCGTTGCCTTTAACGACGTGGATTTTTGCTTGCGAGTGAACGCAGCGGGCTACACTAATTTATACACCCCCCACGCTCGGTTGATTCATCATGAGTCTGTGTCGCGAGGGCAAGATGCCAGCTTCAAAAAATCCAAAAGGTTGGCGCTTGAGGCGAAAACGATACGTAAGCGCTGGTATACCGATGCACAATCTGACCCCACATACAGTGTGTGGAGAACCATGGCTGATGAGTCTGGGCAGTTGCTGAGGCAGGCCTATGATCAAGCTTGACAGCGACGTTGGCGAAACCCCTCAACAGCGGATGATCTGGTCCAATGCCCGTTCCGGGTGTGTTTGCACGGGGCGGAGATCGTGAGCCGAGCACAACCCCGCTCATCGTGGGCAGTATTCATAGGCTCCGTGTCGGCCTTTATGCTGCGGGAGCTGAAGAGCCGATACTTCACTACGCGCTTGGGGCTTGTCTGGGCGGTGGCGGATCCAGCCATTATTCTTGTTCTGTTAGTGTTGATCCGCGGCGTAATTCTGGATAAATCTGTTCCCATAGCAGGCGTGACAGCTGCAGAGTTCTTCTTCTGGGGCGTACTCGCGTTCTTTATGTTCAGCCAGCCTGCAAATGCCTGTAACAATGCAATCAAGGTGTCTAAGGGGTTGCTTAGTTATCGGCAAATCCAACCTATTGATATTGTGGTCGCGCGGGTGCTGATCGAGTGGTCAGTGTTGATGTTGGTAGGTGTTTTGGCAGTGTTCGTCTGGTGGTTGGTCGGTAACTCGGTCGTCATTGATGACCCGCTGGGAGTGCTTTTTTATTTACTCTGCATGCTTGTATTGGGGCTGAGCTTCGGCCTGTTCACAGAACTCACTTCGACACTGGTGCCTGACGCGAGGCGTGTGTTTGCGAACCTCATGAGGCCCATGCTGTTCATTTCCGGGCTCTTCTTCACCATGGAAATGATCCCCTGGGGGGCCGAAAAATATCTGGTCTGGAACCCCGTACTGCATCTTGTGGATTTGGCCCGCGGCGCCGCACTTCGTGAATACGTGTCCCCAGGAAGCATTAGCTACGCTCTTGGGTGCTCCAGCGCATTTCTTCTCGTTGCCCTCTCGCTCTACCACCGCTACCGTGACCAGTTCCAGCAGCCCTAGCCCATCTCCGGACCAGCCCCAAGTCGAGCTACGCAATGTGGCGAAATCGTACTTAACCCAGGGCTTCGGTCGTTCACAGGTCTTCTCGAATTTAAGTTTTTCGATTCCGAAGGGCTTCAACGTTGGTGTGATCGGTCGCAACGGAGCCGGGAAATCAACATTGATGCGGCTGATTGGAGGAATGGAGCGGCCGGATAGAGGTAGCGTTTTCGTCAACGGAACGCCGTCGCCGCCGCAGGGCCTGTCCGGTGGCGTGATTCCTATTCTTACCGCGCGTGACAATGCCAAATTCGTGTGCAGGGTGTTTGGGCTCCGCGGAACAGAGATGCACGATCGTATTGCGGCCATTGAAGACATAGCAGGGCTAGGCCGCTTCTTCGATCGGCCTGTGAATACGTATTCGAGTGGAATGCGCGCCCGCCTCAACTTCGCCCTCAACATGGCCTTTGAATACGACCTATACTTATTCGACGAGCTCGGGGCGGTTGGCGATAAACGCTACAGAGAGCGCGCTAGCCAACTCATGGACGAGAGGAAGAGCAGTGCTTCGTTCCTCATAGTTGGCCACTCTCTGGGCCTCCTCAAGCGCGATTGCGACGCGGGTCTTTATCTACGAGATGGAGCTGCGACTTTCTTCCCAGACATCAATGACGCTATAGCGTGCTACGAGAACGATACTCAAACCCCATCCTGACCCGTTGGCGTGCTCTACCAAGGGGGTACACCTTTGGCGTTTTGCTTCCTTTTTTCCTCATCGTGTTCTATGTCGGTGTTTGGCAGACGCCTCGTTTCGCCAGCCGCACTACCTTGTCGGTAGAACAGGACGACACCTTGTCGGCTGTGCCGAGTTTAGACTTGGGCTTGCTCAGCTTGGGGAGCAGTGCCGAACAGACAGACGCCCTGCTGGTGCAAAGTTTTCTGCACTCTCAGCGGCTCTTCATGGAGCTCGATGCCCGTCATGACCTGCGTGGACATTGGGCTGACTCATCTTTGGATTGGCTAACTCGCTTAGGCGACGATGCGGGTATTGACGATGTGCTGGACCTCTACCGCCAGTATTTGATCATCGATATCGATCCAGACTCTCAGATTCTCTCTGTGGAGTTTCAAGCCTATGCACCGGAATTTGCGCAGAGGGTGCTGGCCGATATTGTGGACTCCAGTGAGAGGTTCATTAATGATGTTTCACAGAACTTAGCGCGTACTCAGATTTCCTTTGTGGAGGGAGAATTGGAGCGTGCACACGAGCGGGTTAAAGAGGCTGCGGAGAATCTTATGCGTTTCCAGGCGCAGGCAGATACATTGAACCCCGAGGCTGAGGCCATGGCGTCCATGGAAATTCTTGGCGGCCTGCAAGCACGTAAAGCAGCCCTCGAGACCGAGCTCAGCACGATGCAGACCTACCTGAACGATGATGCCCCTGATGTGGTCGCTACTCGTTCACAGATTCAGGCCATTGATGAACAAATTTCGCGGGAAAGGCGGCGCCAAACTGGGCAGTACCAAGATGAATCGCGCACTGGCCTGAACCGTAAGCTGGTGAACTTCAAAGAGGCCCAGCTCAGTGCAGAGTTGGCGGCAGATATTTACAAAATAGGGCTGCAAACGCTGGAGACTACACGCCTGGAGGCGAGTCGTAAGGGGAAATTCGTTGTTCAAATTGATCCGCCGCATCTGCCCGATTCTCCTCAGTATCCTGATGTTCTCCGCCACATTCTGTTGGCGTTTTTGGGGCTGCATGTGGCGTATTTTCTCCTGCGATTGGTACATGCCGCTGTTATGGAACACACAGACTGATGCGTATTTCCATTGTCACTGGTGTGGTTCTCGTTGCGGCCGTGACCGTTGGCGAGCTGTTATTGAGCACCGCACAGGCTCAGACACGCATACCGCCTGGTTTGGGAGATCTTGAGGCGGCCGCTGCGGCCGCTCTTGCTAACCGACCAGCGCCCATCAATTTGCCAGGCCCGACTGGGCAATTGCCGACGAGCGCGACGGAGGTTGATGCCTCAGTCGCCCCCCAAGAGTACGCCCCGGTAGAGTCGGACCGTTACGGCCAATGGCTGTTCCGGGGAGAGTTTGCAAAGCAGAGCTTTATCCAGTTCAACCCGGATTATGTTTTAGGACCAGGTGATCGCGTCGACCTGCGTTTTTGGGGGGGCTTTGATTTCGCGGCGGTTCTAGATGTGGATAGCCAAGGGCGTATGTTTGTGCCCCGACTGGGCCCCATCGCTGTCGCTGGGGTGCGCAACGGTGATCTCAACAAAGTGTTGAAATCGCAGTTGCGGCGGGTGTTCCGTGAAGAGGTTGGCGTGTATGCCTCACTGGCAAATGCTGAGCCTGTCAAAGTGTTCGTGGGAGGCAATGTCGAGCGGCCTGGCCTTTATGGCGCAAGCGCATCAGACAGCTTGTTGCACTTCCTCGACCGCGCCGGCGGAGTGTCGCCCGAGGCGGGAAGCTACCGCTATGTTGAGGTTAAGCGAGCGGGCCGTAGCATTGCGGTTGTCGACCTGTATCAGTTTCTTCATCAGGGCGAGATGCCGCTCATCCAGCTTCGTGATGGCGACACCATTTTTGTCGCCCCGGCAAAAAATTTGGTGACAGTCCAAGGGATGGTTGCTTGGGAGCGCCGCTTTGAGATGTTGCCTGAGGAGTCGCTGCAGGCCCTACTTGCCCTGGCGCAGGTCCGTGGTGAAGCGACTCATGTGCGAGTGACGCGCCGAGCGGGTGCGCAGGTAGAGTCTTTTGTTTACGAGTTGAGCGCAGATTTGGCGGCCGTCAACGTGGCCGCTGGCGACGAAATTGACGTGTACGCCGATCGCCCCGACGGGACCATCGTGGTGCGAATTACCGGCGAGCACCAAGGGCATAGTCAGGTGATTTTGCCTTATGGGGCCTCATTGGCCGACGCGCTCATCAAGGTGCAAAGCACGCCGCTGAGCAACTTGAATCAGGTGCAGCTCTACCGGCGGTCTTTGGCTGAGCGGCAGGGCGAGGTGATCGAGCAAATGCTGCGCAAGCTGGAGGAGTCGGTACTCACAGCCAGGTCGAACACCCGCGAAGAAGCTAGCTTGCGAGCTCAAGAGGCGCAGCTTATTTTGCAATTTGTTGAGCGTGCTCAGCAGGTTGAGCCCAAGGGCCAGGTGGTGCTGCGTGATGACGCGCAACTGGACCGCATTATTCTTGAAGCGAGTGATGAAATTCGCATTCCCCGTAACTCCCAGTTGGTGAGCGTATACGGGGAGGTATACCTGCCCGCATCCTTCTCCTGGAGCCGAAAATCGTCCATATTGGATTACATCGATTTGGCCGGTGGGTTTACCCAAGGGGGAGCTCAAGACCGGGTATTGGTCATGAAGCCCAGTGGAGCGGTACAATTTGCTAAAACCGGGGGTTGGTTCGGGAGGTCGTCGGTAAGCCCAGGAGATGAAATCCTGGTTTTGCCGCGCATAGACCAAAAGCGTTTCCAGCTCAGTAAAGACATCGTAGAAGTGGTGTACCAGATCGCGGTAGCGGCGGGCGTATTGGTCAGAATTTGATGCAAAGGCGGTCAAACTGGACCGTATCCATGATCAGTCATGGGCACGGGGACGAAATTCAGCGGCAGCTGGTGCAGCTCGCCGAGCTGCCGTCTATGCAGCACGCTGAACTCATTCTTACCTTGAATCTTCCCAGTGAGGCTGCCCCCGACGTGGGTATGTGGCCGGGGCCAGTACAGATCGTTCGCAACAGTGTTCCGCAAAGTTTTGCGGCTAACCACAACAAAGCGGTTGAGCTCGCAAAGCATGATTTTGTAGCCTTGCTAGACCCCGACTTGGACTGGGTGCAAGACCCCTTCGATGGCTTGGCTAAAGAGCTCAACAAAGCCCATGTGGGCGTGGCTGCGCCAAGCATTGGTTGCTATCGCGCTCAGTATGCCGATCACGCTCGGCCCGCTCCGTCCATCTGGCACATTGCGCGGCGCATTCTTGCTCGGCAATGCGATGGCATTCCCCCGCAAAGCAAGACGCAAGCTGTTCCATGGCTGGCCGGGCTGTTTCTCGCAGTCAAACGTGAAACTTGGCTGGGCCTGGGGGGCTTTGACGAAAACTTCCGTATGTATGCCGAAGATATCGAGCTGAGCCTGCGCTGCTGGCTGCATCAGCTGCAAGTGGTACGAACGCCAGTGCTCGCCGCATATCACCGCCCGCGCCGCGACTCACGCCGTAACCCACGCCGTGCTTACTGGCACGTGATTGGGTTGCTGCGCTTATGGCGAGGGGCAACTTGGCGTGACTATCACAAAGTGCAGCGCCGACAAAAACGTGCGCCAACCTACAAACCTCTACTGCCATAGCGGCAGGGTCAGGCCCAAGAGCTTGGCTGCAACCGACCATCGTTCATGAACCGTTTTGTTGATGCTATCGCCAAGTTAGGCGGCTCCTCTATGCAGCGGATTGCAGGCCTAGTTGTTGCCATGGTGTTGGGGTTAGCCCCGCTCTTGGCCTGGGGGCAAGCCTCCTTGCTGAACTCTTTGTCTGAGGATCAGCGGGGCGCCTTGTTGCGTGATGTGGTGCCGGGCTTACAGCCCGAAAGCACGCCGCCACCAGAAGGGGCGCCTGTGGTGCTTCGTCAGCAAGGCGATCAGCCAGAGCGAAGCACTAACAATGCAGATCAGCGGGATGGCAACACAGGGTTAAAGCCTTTTGGCTATGAATTTTTTGCCGGAGTCTCAACCACCTTTGCGCCTGTATCCGATGTGCCCATACCAGCCGACTATGTGCTGGGCCCTGGTGACGAAATTCTTCTGCGCTATACCGGGACGGAAGCCGCTGAGCATTCGCTCTTTATCAGCCGCAGCGGCAGCGTTTTCCTCCCGACCATAGGTCCCCTCAATCTAGCGGGCTTACGGTTTGCTGAAGCCAAAGTGGCTATTCAGGAACGTATAAGCGCCGCTAAGCTCGGGCTGCAGGCCTTTGTAGAGATGGGCGAGCTGCGCAATATTCGCGTGTTCGTTGCTGGAGATGTCAACAACCCCGGTTCCTATACGGTGAGCGCCCTCGCCACAATGACGCAGGCGTTGTATGTAAGCGGTGGCGTCGCCACGACCGGCAGCCTGCGCAGGGTGCTCCTCAAGCGCAGCGGGAATACGGTGTCCACCTTGGATTTGTACGAGTTATTGCTCAACGGCGACAGCTCAAACGACGAGCGCCTGCAAGCAGGTGATGTGGTCTTTGTACCCCCTGTTGGCGCCACAGTATCTGTAGATGGTGCCGTACAGCGCCCCGCTCGATATGAATTATTGGGCGACACAAGCACTGTAACTAAGGTTATTCGTACGGCAGGTGGCCCAAAGCCCGGCGCCGTACAAGACCGAGTAGCCATTGAGCGAATTCTTAATGGCTTTCGTCAGCTGATTCCTGCCGAACAAGGAGTCGACTCCACGGCGGTGGTTCAAAATGGGGATACCCTGCGGATTCTCTCAGCGGCGGATGTGAATGAAGCTGCTGTGAAGTTAATTGGGCCAGCCATCTGGCCTGGTTCCTATCCTGTAGGCCGCCAAACGCGCTTTACCGATATTGTTCGCTCCCCACAAGACTTGAAGCCAGGCACGGATTTAGGTTTCGCGCTCGTATTGCGTCGTATTGAAGGTGGGAGCGGTCTCAAAGCTGTGTACGTGAACCCTAGACAAGCCTTTGCTAATGAACCAGGGGCCAACATACGAATACTGCCTGGGGATGAGGTGCATGTTTTTGAGTTGGCTCCCTCTAAGAACCCGGAGGAAGAAACCGGTCCAGCATCTGCTGGCGGAAAAAATGGCCTTGCAGTCGTCGATTCCACAGTTGGGCCGGCTGGAAGCATTGCCCCGCAACAAGAAGTGCCGGCGACCTTAGGCGCTGATGGAGGTAGACCAGCCCAACTGCCAGAACCATCGCCTGCAATAGACAATGACGAGAGCGGCTCGCGGCAGCAAGCCGAGTCTGGTCAGCGCCCATTAAAACCTGATACACAGATTGTAGAAGAAGAGACTGAGCTGGCCTCAAGATTAGAGCGGATGGCGGAACTGGCGGACCGCGTTACTGCACTTTCTACCGTAGATCGTAGGCCGGCAGTGGTGAGTGTTGTGGGGGCCGTCCGCTTCCCGGGCGCCATGCCCCTGGATAATACAAGCGCACGTGTTGCAGATGTCTTGAGAGCCGCCGGTGGCCTCTCTTTTGAGGCTGAAAAGGGTTTTGTAGAAATCACAAGGGCGCCCCAGCGTGTCACCACCGACCCGCGTGCAGACACGGTGATTGTTCGGCTGGCGGACGAGCAGCTCCGAACGGTCACTATCCGCGGCGGCGATACCGTAGCGGTGCGTCTTGTGCCTGGCATACAAGACATACGCACAGTCGATATTCAAGGTGAAGTGCTTTACCCCGGCAGCTATGCTGTTGGCCGGAACACCACTTTGGCGCAGTTACTGCAGCGAGCTGGTGGCTTATCCCCAGACGCTTACACCCCCGGCGTAGTGTTCACCCGTGTGTCCTTGCAAGAAAAAGAGCAAAAGCAAGTGGACCGTCTAAAACAAAGGCTGCGCGGTGATCTCACGACGGCCGCGTTAACGCAAGCGGATGATAAAGCCTTTGGCGTAGAGGCCTTATCTGCCATAAGAACGTTGTTGGACGAGCTGGCCGCTTATCCTGCGGTTGGCCGCTTGGTCATTGACTTCGATGCGCAGCTGAGCGGGAACACGCCCTCACCAATCGTGCTGGAGGATGGTGACACTATTGTTATACCCAGGCGGCCCCAAAGCGTCACCGTCACGGGAGAAGTGCAGTTCCCAACGTCCCATCGCTGGCAGCCCGGCCACCGTGCCAAGGATTTCATTCGTCTGTCCGGTGGGAGTACCCGGCTGGCGGACGAAAAACGCGGTTTCGTAGTGCGTGTCAACGGGGCGGTGGAGCCCCTGGCCAATGGCATCTTTCGGCCGTCGCCACGAATTTACCCGGGTGATGTGGTTGTAGTGCCGGTAGACGCTACGCCGATCGCGCCGATTACTATTGTGAGCGCAGTGACACAGGTAATTTCGCAAATTGCGGTTACGCTTGCGGCATTTAATGCCGTTGGTGTGCTCTGATGGCTGGACCCTCTTCAGATACCCAACGGGATCTTCCTGCGGACTCCATGCATGCCAACGCAGCGTCGCAAGACTATGCTCCTGGCCATTGGCGTGCGGATGACGATGAGATTGATCTGTTTGAGCTTATGGATATTCTCTGGGAGGGGAAGTGGTTGATTATTGTGGCCGGTCTACTCTGTACCTTAAGCGCCGTCATTTACGCCCTAACCGCAGAAGAAACCTACCAAGCCAAAGTCGTGATGGTGCCTGCTGAATCTGGAAATGGCGGAGGCGGCCTTAGTGCCTTAGCTGGACAGTTCGGCGGGCTCGCTTCCTTAGCTGGCATTAACATCCCTACAGGCGGAAACGACACAGCAACGGCCCTCGAAATTCTGGAGAGTTTTCAATTCTCCGCCGCATTCATCCAAGAAAATGACCTCCTGCCCATACTCTTCGCGGAGCAGTGGAACGCAGAGGCTCAGGCTTGGAACGCAGATGAGCAAGAAACTCCAACGTTGCAAGACGCCGTCAAGGAGTTCCAAGAACTACGTTTAATTGCAACCGACAAGCAGTCTGGGGCTGTGACGCTAACCGTTGAGTGGTCCGACCCGGAGCTTGCTGCAAAGTGGGCGAACATGTTGGTAGCCAAACTGAATTCCATTCTTCGCAAAAAGGACGTGCAGGAGGCGGAGAAGTCTATGGCCTACCTGCAAGCGCAACTCTCTCAAACTACGAACGTTGATATGAAAGCAACGCTCTACAGGCTCATCGAGTCTCAAACACAAACCATTATGCTGGCCCAAGTTCGCGATGATTACGTTTTCCGAGTGGTCGACCCGGCATATGCGCCTGAGCAGCGGGCGAAGCCTAAGCGAGCCCTTATTGTGGTGTTGGGCGGAATGTTGGGTGGCATGTTTGGTGTTTTGCTCGTGTTCGGGCGGCGCGTGGTTCACAGTTACCACAGGCGGAATGTGGAGGTTTAAGGCCATGAATTTACGCGGATGTCAAATTGGCTTCGGTGTTTTTGTTGTGGGCCCAAGAAAATGTTCTCGGTCGGTTGGCCCGGACGTCACGGGCAGTCCGCCTATAGGTAGAGATCGGAGTGGCAGTTTCTCGCTCTGGTATTCGTAAGCATCCGGCAAACCGCTTCGATCGAGGGCGCCAAGTGTTTCCAAATTTACAATGGCAATTAGCAAACCATGAAAGTATTGGTCACCGGTCACGCCGGATTTATCGGATTTCATACAGCGAAGCATTTGCTGGAACGGGGCGACGAGGTCATCGGTTTCGATGTCGTTAACGACTATTACGATCCGGCGATTAAAGAGGCTCGACTTGAGATTCTCGAAAAGACCGCGGCAGAGACCGGCAGTCGGTACACCAGTATTCGTGAAGATTTGGCCGTCCAGGATGCCGTCAATGCCGCGTTTAAAGCCCATGACCCAGATCGCGTGATCAACCTGGCAGCCCAAGCCGGTGTTCGCCACTCTTTGTCCCATCCCCATGACTACGTGAACAGCAACATTATTGCGTTCACGAACATTCTTGAAGCCTGTCGTCACGCCGAAACGCCGCATTTGACTTATGCCAGCACGAGCAGCGTGTACGGGGCCAACACCTCGATGCCGTTTTCAGAGCACGATGGAGTGAATCACCCGCTGCAGTTTTATGCTGCCACCAAGCGAGCGAACGAATTGATGGCGCACAGTTATAGCCATCTATTCCGTTTGCCAACGACTGGTCTGCGTTTCTTTACGGTCTACGGCCCTTGGGGGCGCCCGGATATGGCGCTTTTCTTGTTCACCAAGAACATCCTTGAAGGCAAGCCGATTCAGGTCTTTAATCACGGCAATCACACCCGCGACTTCACCTACGTTGATGACATCGTGGAAGGTGTGATTCGGGTGAGTGATAAGCCCGCTGAGCCGAACAGCGAATGGAACTCAGATGTACCTGATGCTGCGACAAGTAACGCGCCTTGGCGAATCTTTAACATCGGGAATAATGCTCCGGTCAAATTGATGGAATACGTTGAGGCTGTAGAGCAAGCGCTCGATACTAAGGCCGAGATTGAGTTACTTCCATTGCAGCTAGGTGATGTGCCATCCACCTATGCAGACGCCTCTGAACTCGACAAAGCGGTGGGATATAGGCCCGCGACTTCGGTGGGTCAGGGTGTTGCCAGTTTCGTGAACTGGTACCGCGGATACTTCAATGTCTAAGGCCGTGATCAATCAGCTCCCCGAACCCTCCGCCGTCCGAATTGCCATCATCGGCTTGGGTTACGTGGGCCTTCCATTAGCAGCTGAGTTCGCCAAGAACCGTCCAGTCATCGGTTTTGATATCAATGAGCTTCGCATCGAAGAGCTCACCGCAGGCCGTGACAATACGCGCGAGCTTTCTAGCGAGGAACTGGCTGAGGCAAAGCACCTGAGGTTTAGCAGCAACGTTGACGAGTTGCGCGGCTGCAATTTCTACATTGTCACCGTTCCGACGCCTATTGATGTAAACAAGCGCCCCGATCTGCGCCCGCTGATCAGCGCTTCGCGCACTGTCGGGCAAGTTCTTAGCGCCGGCGATGTCGTCGTGTATGAAAGCACTGTGTACCCCGGCTGCACCGAAGAAGACTGTGTGCCAATCCTGGAGGAAGTATCTGGATTGCAGTTCAACGCTGATTTCTTCGCGGGTTATAGCCCTGAGCGCATTAACCCGGGAGATAAAGAGCACCGCGTCACTGACATTATCAAAGTCACCAGCGGATCCACGCCAGAGGTGGCAACACTCGTGGATGAGATCTACGCTAGCGTCATCAGCGCGGGCACCCATAAAGCGCCTAGTATCAGGGTGGCTGAGGCCGCCAAAGTCATAGAGAACACGCAGCGCGACCTTAATATCGCTTTGGTTAATGAGCTGGCAATGATCTTCAATCGCCTGCAAATTGACACACAGGCCGTGCTGGAGGCTGCTGGTACGAAGTGGAATTTCTTGCCGTTCAGGCCTGGGCTGGTAGGCGGCCACTGTATAGGGGTAGATCCGTATTACCTCACCCATAAGGCGGAGGCCATCGGCTTTAACCCGGAGATCATACTGGCGGGTCGGCGTACTAATGATGGTATGGGAGCCTATGTGGCTGGCCAAGTGATCAAGCTTATGCTTAAAGCAGGTATCGATGTGTCCCGGTCGCGCATCCTTGTGCTGGGTTTTACCTTCAAGGAAAACTGCCCAGATGTGCGGAATACGAGAGTAATCGATATCGTTCAGGAGCTACGTAGCTTCCAATCTTGTGTTGACGTTTATGACCCCTGCGCGGACGCTGATGAAATAAATAATAAATATGGCATCAGACCCATCGAATGTCCGGACGAAGGGAATTACGACGCTGTTGTCCTTGCAGTTGCGCATGACCAGTTTAGAGAGATTGGGGCGGAAGGTCTTCGACGCTTGGGCAACACGACTGCTATCTATTACGATGTGAAGAATGTTTTGCCCGCAACATCGGTAGATGGGAGTCTTTAGCAAGGTTGCAGTGGGCTGCATTCAAAGCCTACAAGATGTGGCGGCGAGGCTGCGCCTCCGGGATAAGTTAATCCTAGGAGCGCTAAGCAGTGCTGGCGTTCAGGCAGGGGGCATTCTGATATCATTGACGCTGGGTATCATGTTAGCTCGTACTCTGGGGGCCGACGGTTACGGCATTTACTCTTATGCCTTCGCTGTTATGAGCCTGCTGATGGTACTGGCAGAAGCTGGTGTGCCCACACTGCTAATGCGCGAAGTGGCCGCCGCACGGGTGCTCGGGAAGTGGGGTCTGCTGCAAGGTTTACTGCGCCGTGCGATGCAATATGTAACGTTTACAGCGGCTGCCGTCGCCTCGGTTGGTTTACTTGCACTCTCATGGCTGGCAGGCGACCTACACCCGAAAGCTCAGGCGACCATGGCTTTCATGCTGTTGACACTGCCGATGGTTGCGATGGCCAAGACGTTGACTCACGCAATGCGCGGCCTGCACCGGGTGGTTACTGGGCAAGCATTGGATATACTCCTTCGACCGATAATTGCGCTTGTTCTGATAGGAAGCATTTTTTCAGTGTGGCCGGATGTGCGCGACCCGCAGGTTGCAATGATCGCTCAGCTGGTAGCCGCATTATTGGTGTTTATAGTTAGCTTGCTGATAATGCGTGATCTGTTCCCAGTGGAAAGTTTGGGTCAGTCCGCACAGTACCGGAACCGAGTATGGATTCGCAATACGTTACCGTTTGTCCTTATTGGCGGTGCGGGAATTGTCAACCAACAAGCTGATATAATTATGCTCGGATGGTTCGTCAATAGCAGCGACGTTGGAATCTACAGAGTGGCAAGTCAAGGTGCAATCCTAACTACGTTTCCATTTCAAGCAATTAGTGCGGTTTTGGCGCCACGTTTCTCAAGTTTGTATAGAGCGGGAAGAAATCGGCAACTAACAAAGCTCTATAGGCGGTCAACGGGAATTCTGGTTTTGCTCACAGTTCCATTGATATTGGTTTTTCTGTTCGAAGGGGAAACTCTACTTCGCTTCCTGTTTGGCGAAGGTTATAGTTCAGGGCACAAGGTTCTCGCAATTATTTCGTTGGGGTACTTCTGTAATGTTGTATTTGGTCCAGTTGGCACACTAATGCAGATGGTGGGCAAAGAGCGAATGACCGCAGTCATTTTATCGATCACGGGCCTGCTGAATGTGGTTATGAACGCTGCTCTTATACCCGTTTGCGGTCTGGCTGGTGCGGCACTGTCCACGGCGTTCACTGTTTTTCTTTATCATGCTTTGTTATGGGCTTTCTACGTTAAGTGTGTTTGAGGTCTAGGACTTTAAAATGAATAATAGGCTTACGGAGAAGAGCTATTGGGATTCCGTTTACTTGGGGCGTGATGGCATAGTTCCAGTAAATCTTTGTGGAGTTGCAAATAAATGCTACGAAGAGATTTATTCCATAAAGAAAAAAATTGGAATCGAAAACAAAAATGTATTGGAAATTGGGGGTGGCGGCTCAGCTTGGTTAGCTTACCTCAGTCGTACGCATCCAGATTCAACTTTCACTTGCTTGGATTATTCCGAACAAGGGGTTGCTGAAATTCAAAGTTACGCTAATGAAAATGAGCTAAGGAACCTCTTTGCCTTAAACGGCGATTTGTTTGAGGCTGTAGATAGGTGCGGAAAATATGATCTCGTTTATAGTCATGGTGTGGCGGAGCACTTTTCTGATCTGGCTCAGGTGTTGCGCGCGAAGGCGGCGTATTTAGATAAAGCCGGCCGGCTCCTGACTGTTATTCCTAACATGTCGGGAATTCTAGGCGTCCTGACTAAGAAAATGAATCGAGAGGTTTATGACTTGCATGTCGCGCATGACCTTTTGTCGTTTCAGCAGGGGCACAAAGAAGCAGGTCTAAAAATCATTGAGTCTGGTTATCTGTGCTCGACTAACTTTGGGGTCCTTTCTTCTTGCGTTGATGTGAAGTATGGGATTAAATGGTTTTTATACGTCGGGCTGGCAACCGTTAGTCGTATTTTGTGGGCGTTTGAACGGAGTGTCACAAAAATTCCCGCCAGCCGGTTGTTCTCACCTTATATTTATGTTGTGGCGGAAAATGATGAACTATGAGATTGTTATAAGCTGCATTCAATTGTCAACGAAGGATTAAATGTGGACGGTCACAGGAATCAAGTAGACCTGGGGCAGCGGTTCGAATTTGGTGCCAACTGGGCCAACTTTCTCGCTGTGCTTACTGACGACCGGATTCAAATGGCAGAGCGCTCTCTAAAAAGAATGTTGGGAGTCAACGATTTAGACGGGAAAAGCTTTCTTGATATCGGTTCCGGAAGTGGCTTGTTTAGTCTCGCGGCCAGACGCTTGGGCGCGCGCGTCCACTCGTTCGATTACGATCCCAAGTCGGTGGCCTGCACAGCTGAGTTGAGACGCCGCTATTTCGCTGATGACTCTGAATGGGTGGTTGAACAAGGGTCCGCGCTGGACAATGATTATTTGGGTCGGCTTGGTACGTTCGATGTGGTCTACTCGTGGGGTGTTTTGCATCACACGGGCTCGATGTGGCAAGCGCTAGAAAATGTCGTCCCATTGGTGGCTAGTAGGGGGCAGCTATTTCTCGCCATCTATAATCAGCAGGGCGCTGCCAGTATTATGTGGCTGAAGGTCAAGAAGGCTTATAACGTTCTGCCACCGGCGCTACGTTGGCTTGTTTTGTGGCCAAGCTTATTACGTCTTTGGGGCCCAACTACGCTTAAGGATATTATCCGGGGAAAGCCGTTCTACACATGGCGTCATTATGCCGACCAAGGCGCGCGCGGTATGAATGCGTGGCATGACGTTGTTGATTGGGTTGGGGGCTATCCCTTTGAAGTTGCCAAGCCCGAAGAGATTTTCAACTTTTACCGATCGCGAGGCCTTCAGCTTGACAGACTCAAGACATGTGGTGGGGGAAAGGGTTGCAATGAATTTGTGTTTAGTAATGCGGTGAATGGCGTGCAGTCTTGAAGCGCATACTTTTCCTAGTGAGTTCAATGCAGGGCGGTGGCGCCGAGCGCGTCGCGGCCCTGTTGTGCAATCACTGGGCTGAGCGGGGGTATCAGATCACGCTGATGCCAACATTTTCGGGCCGAGGTGACTGCCTGTATCCCTTGAATAAAGGAGTTAATCTTGTTTATTTGGCGGACCGGGTGGGCAGTCGCAGTCCTTCGTTTATCAACAAGGTTCGTCGCCTTTACGCGTTGCGTCAGGCAATTCGAGAGTTGAAACCGGACGTCATTGTTTCATTTTTAACGGATGTCAATATCGCTGCGATTATTGCAGCGAGAGGGTCGGGTATCCCGGTGGTTGTCGCTGAACGCAGCTATCCACCGATGATGGATGTGGGAAGGCTGTTGGCGCATATAAGGCGTTGCACTTATCCGTACGCGAAGCAGGTAGTTATGCAGACGGAGCAAGGGCGGAAGTGGGCTCAAGGCCTGCTTCCAAGTGCTCGAGTGGTGGTTATTCCCAATCCGGTCGTGTGGCCAATTCCTTCTTACGGGTTGTGCGTTGCCCCGGAGACAGTGGTGGCAGGGGGCCGTCGAGTACTGCTGGCTGTTGGGCGATTGTCAGAAGAAAAACAGATTTCCTGGATCATTGAGGCCTTCGCTGAGTGGACGTGTCAGTTCCATGATTGGGATCTTGTGGTTCTTGGTGAAGGGCCTGAGCGAGAGCGCTTGGAGGCTCAACGATATTCGTTGGGCCTTGAGGGGAAGGTGCATCTGCCTGGCCGGGTGGAAAATGTTTCGGATTGGTATCAGCGGGCATCGCTTTTCGTGATGAGTTCGCGTTTCGAGGGTTTTCCTAATGCGCTGCTGGAGGCAATGTCCTGTGGCTTGCCAGTGGTGAGTGTGGATTGCGACACGGGGCCGCGGGATTTGATTCAAAACGGGATTGACGGTGTGTTGGTCGATCCACAGGGAGGCGTCCCTGCGTTAGCCGATGCGCTGGCTGGATTGATGGCGGACTCGAAGCGTCGAGTCCGCCTAGGTGAGGCCGCCAACAAAGTTCGTGAGAGATACGCGATTTCACGCATTGCTGCTGAGTGGGATCGGGTTTTAGGGTTGGTGGAATAGCATGAACATTCTTCATGTCATCACTGGCTTAAATACAGGAGGCGCCGAGCGCGCCTTGTACAACGTGCTGGCGGGTGGCTTAGCTGCATCCAGTAATTCAGCAGTGCTGTCTCTTCAGGACGAAGGGGTGTACGGGCAGAGAATTCGAGCGCTGGGAGTGCCTGTTTACACGCTAGGGATGCGCCGGGGCATTCCAACTTTTTCTGCGTTATCGCGTTTGCGGCAGCTGGTCCGCTCGGCTCAGCCTCGCTTGATTCAGGGCTGGATGTATCACGGAAATCTGGCTGCCAATGCCGCGGCGATTATGGTGTCGGGCGCTCGCCCTGCGGTGGTATGGAATATCCGCCACAGTCTTTACTCTTTGGGTGCGGAAAAACTGTTGACACGACAAGTCATTCGTGCGAATCGCTTGTTTGCATATGGTGCGCAGGCGATCCTTTACAACAGCAAGCTTTCCAAGGTGCAGCATGAGGCATTTGGATTCCCTAAGAGAAAAGGGTGTGTAATCCCTAATGGGTTTGATATCGATCAGCTTCGTCCAGACAAAGACCAGGAGGCTGCTGTTCGTAGGGTTTTGGGAATCTCCAGTCAAGCCATTGTGATAGGGCATGTGGCGCGCTTCCACCCCATGAAAGATCATGCTGCTTTTCTGCGCGCCATGGTTGTTGTGATGCGACGGAATCCCAAAATTATGGCCTTATTGGCTGGGAGATCCGTCGGTTTAGATAACTCGGTGCTGGCCGGCATTGTGCCGCAGGATCTGGAAAGTCGTTTCCATTTTTTGGGTGAACGGGATGACGTGGCCGGTTTGATGCAAACGATGGATGCACTGTGCTTGAGTAGTTCTTGGGGAGAAGCATTCCCAAATGTATTGGGCGAGGCAATGGCTTTGGGTGTGCCATGTGTAGCTACCGATGTTGGCGATAGTAAGGACATCGTCGGTGAAACCGGAGAAGTCGTGCCGCCAAACGATGCCGAGGCTTTAGCACGGAGCATCGAGAGTCTGCTGCAGCGCAGCCCCACTGAGAGAGAAAATCTGGGTCGCGCTGCACGGGTGCGTATTGAGCAGCGTTACGCACTCCCAAAAGTGGTCGCTCAGTACCAGGAGCTTTACGAAAGGCTTATTGCTGAGCAAAAATGAAACGAAAAAATGTTTGGTGCGCTGGCGTGTTTGATGGAGAGCTGGCATCTGTTCGGCCCCGATCTGGAAATGGCCCTCCGTGACGCCGAAGACAAGGTGCTTGGTAGGAAGAAGTTCGGTTGCTCCATGGGCTTACTTGAGTTTTTCTACGACGTTTACGAAGCCACAAGCGCATCGATGGTCGAAATTTTAGGGTCGCGACAGGACAATACCTACATGAGCTGCCCCTCGCGAGCGTTCTTCAGATGGAAGAGTAACGTCCTCTATCCGATCGAGTTAATCGTGGAAAGACTGAAATCCATCATTATATTAGTGCTTCTGATTTTAGGCGGCGGTTTATGGTTGCAAATTCGCCCTTGGAGTTCAGCACGGTGAAGAGCTAATGTGCGGAATCGCCGGATACTGGGGGGGGGCTTTTGATGCCGTTATTGCTGAGCAAATGGCTAGTCGTATCGAGGCGCGAGGTCCGGATGATGGTGGTGTCTGGTTGGACGAACGGGTCGGGCTTGCTCTGGCGCACCGGCGACTGTCCATCCTTGACCTTTCTCCCTCTGGCCATCAGCCCATGGTTTCGCCCTGCGATCGGTATACGTTGGTATATAACGGTGAGATTTATAATCACCTAGACCTTCGTGCTGAACTTGAGGCTGCTGGGGGCGGATTTTTCTGGCGTGGCCACTCGGATACGGAGACATTGCTTGCGGCCTTGCGTCATTGGGGGGTCCAGGGGGCTTTGGAACGTATAAATGGAATGTTTGCTTTCGCTCTTTGGGACGCCACGGAGCGCCGACTATTTCTTGCCCGCGACCGTATGGGTGAAAAACCTCTTTACTACGGACGCATTCAGAATGCTTTTCTATTTGGCTCGGAGCTCAAGGCGTTAAAGGCACACCCGGCTTGGGTGGGTGATATCAACCGCGATGCCTTGGCTTTGTACATGCGGCACAACTACATTCCCGCACCCCATAGTATTTACAAGGGAATTGCCAAACTACCGCCCGCGCACTACGTCGTGATCGATGACGGCGGTCGCGCGGTAAGTGATCCGCAATGTTACTGGGATCTAAGCTCGATTGCTTTCGAAGGGGCTCACTCGAGGAGTGTCAGTCCAGATGTGTTGATGGATGACCTCGATGCATTACTGAAAGATTCGATTGGCCGACGTATGGCGGCCGATGTGCCATTGGGCGCATTCCTGTCGGGTGGCTACGATTCCACCATTGTTGCCGCACTAATGCAGGCACAGAGCGACCGGCCGGTAAAGACTTTTTCAATCGGGTTTCACGAGGCGGATTATAACGAGGCGCAGCACGCCAAAGCTGTTGCAGAGCATTTAGGCACGGACCACACCGAGTTTTATGTCACTCCACAGGAAGCGATGGCCGTCATTCCACAGTTGCCAACCATCTACGACGAGCCTTTTGCTGACTCCTCCCAAATTCCAACATTCCTTGTAAGCCAATTGGCTCGGCAGCAAGTTGCCGTGAGCCTTTCGGGCGATGGCGGGGATGAATTATTCTGCGGTTACGGTAGGTACGAGTTGGGTCACCGGGTGTGGAGTAAGCTCGAATTGTTGCCACAGCCCGTTCGTATGGTTTTGGCAGGGCTTCTGCGGCATATGCCAGGGCAGCTAATCGGCAGCATTCAGAGCTTGTTTCCTCAAGCTTGGCGTGTGCCTAATCTGGCGGATCGCTTACCCAAGTTGGCCGATGTGTTGGCTCATGAAAGCGGTCTGCAGTTCTACCAAGGTTTGGTCTCGCATTTCAAGCAACCAGATGCGCTTGTGTTGGGCGCAAACGAACCAGAAACGGTATTAGACCGTCCGGAGCAGGTTCACGCTGAACTGAGTTTCCGTGAAAGTATGATGTTTTTGGACATGCTTACGTACCTGCCGGACGATATTCTCACTAAAGTGGACCGGGCGAGCATGGCCGTCAGCTTGGAAGCTCGCGTGCCTTTGCTCGATCATCGCTTGGTCGAATTCGCGTGGCGTGTTCCAATGGAGTACAAATATCGCGATGGACAAGGCAAGTGGCTGCTGCGGCAGGTGCTCTATCGCTATGTCCCGCAAGCACTGATGGATCGCCCCAAAATGGGTTTCGGCGTGCCCATTGATGACTGGTTACGTGGTCCGTTGCGTGAATGGGCGGAAGAACTGCTGGTGCCGCAACGGCTTCGGGAAGACGGCTTTCTGAATTCGGAAATCGTCAGCAACCTTTGGCAAGAGCACCGCAGCGGCACGCGACGTTGGCATTACTACCTCTGGGATGTTCTTATGTTCCAAGCGTGGTTGAAAAACTGAAACGATGGAAATCGTTTCATCAGTGTGGCATGTCGTGAGCGCTTTTCTGCTGCTCCTCGCCGGGGCCAGTGTCGCGCTCACAGCCGCTACGCACTTCGGCACTAGGCATCGCAGATCATTGATTCTGTACGCCTGGCACACCATGTTTTCAGTTCTTTATTTATGGTATGCGATGGCTTTTGGGGGCGATGCAATCCCATACTTTCTGTCCGCTCAAGACTTTTCATGGGAATTCAATTTTGGTACTGCAGCAGTCAAAATACTGACTGGTTTAATTGTGAATGGTTTGGGCGTATCAATATTAGGAGCATTTCTAGTCTTCAATATTTTTGGCGTTGTGGGTCTACTTGCGTTCGATGCCTGCTTGCTCTCAGCTATTCAGAACAAATCTAAAAATCTGCGACGCCTTGCGACAGTTATCGTTTTTCTACCATCGGTCAGCTTTTGGTCATCAGCCATTGGCAAGGATGCTTTGTCGTTCATGGCAATGGGGTTGGCCTTATGGGCAGCACTTGCGCTGGATAGGCGTTGGCAACTCATGGCTTTTGCAATATTTGTAATGTTGCTTGTGCGCCCTCACATTGCGGTTATGATGATTCTGGCATGGTCGTTTTCAGTTTTGACTAGTCGACAGACCCGTTTCCGCTTAAGAGTATTTCTGTTGGGGCTGACAATCGTTGCTTCGGCGATAATTGTGCCTTTCGCCCTCAAATATGCTGGCCTTGGTGACGCCTCTACTATCGAAGCACTTTCGGACTACATTGAGCAACGTCAGGGTTACAACATGGAAGGGGGCGGTGGAATTGACATCGCCTCCATGAGCCTGCCCATGCGAATGTTTGCCTACATGTTTCGCCCTGTGCTTTTCGAAGCCAGCACGATTTTTGCCTTGGCAGCAGCGGTTGATAACCTAATTCTGGTATCTCTTTTTTTTGCAGGTGCGTGGGCAATGTTTCGCGGCCGCAAAAGCAACTTGGGAGAAAGCCGCACATTTATGTGGATCTACGCCTCGCTGGCGTGGCTCGTTTTGGCCATGACCACTGCCAACTTGGGCATTGCATTACGCCAGAAATGGATGTTTGCACCCATGTTGATTTTTTTGATACTTTCAGTGCTGGGTGCTCAAAAGCGCAGAAAACTCAGGGGCGGATCATCTCTAACACGCTATCCTGTTTCAGGAATGGATGCGTCCCTTAGATTTGGGGGGTAGTTTTCCGATGGCGCGTAGAATGGATTTGTTGACTAGCCGCACGTCGTATTTACTCTTCACTATTTCTGTTGAGCGTTTACCCATTGATTGATGGAGCTCGGCGTCTTCAACAAATGCGAGCATCGCCGCAGTCAATGCTTCGGCGTTTCTAGGCTGCACTAGTAGCCCGTTACCATTGTGAATGACCGTTTCCCGGCACCCGGGGGCGTCCGTTGTAATGATTGCTCGCCCCATGGCCATTGCTTCAAGAACCGTTCGTGGGGTCCCTTCACGATAGCTCGGCAGTACGTAAACGTGGGCGTTGGCAATGAATGGTCTCACGTCGTTGGTGGGTCCATGCCATTTGATCACGCCTTTCTCCGACCAAATGCGTATCTCTTGTTCAGTAATCCCATCCGGGTTTGGGTCGATCGGCCCAACAAGGTCGAATTTGGCTTCAGGGTGGTTTCTTTTTACGTTTGTCGCTGCGGCGGCGTACTCCCGTACACCCTTGTCGCCGAGCAGACGGGCGATCATCAGGAAGCGCATTGGTGGATTTGGGAATTCAACCGGCTGAAAATGTTCGATATCGACACCAGACCCATTGATGATCTGCCTCGGTAGCGTGGTTGGCAGAAGGCTCATGTGCTCAAAATCGGTTAGGTCATCTGGGTTTTGGAAAAAGACTAGATTCGCTTTCCTCATTGCTGTGGCGTAAAGAAAGCGTACGACCTTCTGCACCACTAAACGCTTTCCGTGCGCTTCGCCCGTAAATGCATAGCCAAGGCCAGTGATCATCGCGACCCGCTTGGGGACCTTGGCTATCCAGGCGGCTATTAGCCCCCAGATCACCGGTTTTATGGTGTAGCCGAGATAGGTACCTGGGCGGATGCGCCGCATGAGTCTATATAGATGGAATAAGGCTTTCGCGTCTTCAACCGGAGAAAGGCCGGTGCGAGAAAGCGATATATCGTGAGCAGTGGCCCCTACTAACGTCAGCCAATTGGATGTGGCTAGATCATCAATCAACTCTGGAGCCGCTACGTGCACATCGTGTCCGCTCCTGACCATGTCCTCGATAAGGTGTCCCCTGAAGTTCTTCAGAGAAGAGGAGAGGCTCCCAACAACAAGAATTGTCTGTGGGTCGTGTCTCGGCTTAGTCATATGTAGAGTGATCTTCAATAATCGATGAGTCGGGCGGGCCCGTAAGCCAGCTTTTGCTGGACAGCTCGCTTAATGTGTTCGGTGGCGTCGCTGCATGGCTCAGTTATGGATGTTTCGCGCCTGCGTAAGACCTAGCCTAAGACTTGCATTGCTCATTGGCGCCGTTATCGCCACCTTCACCTGAGAATGCTAACTTCGCTGAGGCACCTCTCCGCAAACAAATTACTCCAGCTGGTCCCGCGTTTGAATCTGGAATCAAATGAGGTTTCCTCGCGCACGGATGTTTGTTGCCGGAAGTTGCGCGCTTGTGATTTTTCTTCAGTGGGTGCGTACCATACCCGTCATAACTCAAAGCTGCGGGACGCGCACTCGAGATGCTGAATCGCTTAGTCGACATTCTTGGATCCTGTGTAGCGCTCCTCATTTTTTCGCCTGTAATTGTCATCTTGGTGATGTTGATCCGGCAGTCGATGGGGGCGCCCATTTTCTTCCGTCAAATTCGGCCTGGAAAAGGTGGCAAGCCTTTCGAGATGATTAAGCTTCGCACCATGCGGGACGCACTCGATGCCTCCGGCGAACCACTTGCTGACGAAGATCGATTGACGCCTTTGGGGCAACTGCTTCGTTCTACAAGTTTGGACGAGCTGCCTGAACTTTGGAACGTTTTGAAGGGGGACATGAGCCTCGTAGGACCCCGTCCTCTACTCATGGAGTACCTCCCTTTGTACTCGGCGGAACAAGCGCGGCGACATGAGGTGCGTCCTGGCATTACGGGTTGGGCGCAAGTGAATGGTCGCAATGCGCTGACTTGGGAAGAAAAATTCGCTTTAGATGTTTGGTATGTCGACAACCAATCGTTTTGGTTAGATCTGAAGATCCTGGCCATGACGGTTAAGAAGGTTGTTATGCGCGATGGCATCAGTGCCGATGGCGAAGCCACTATGCCGCGGTTCACTGGGTCGCCGCGGGGATGACCCTCTACGGCGTGTTCGGCGCAAGCGGATGTGGGCGCGGCATTTTGCCGTTAGTGCGGTGGCAACTCAATGCCGTTGCCAATGCGCACGCGGAAGTCGTCTTTATTGACGATGGGGATTATCCGCCGCGGGTGAACGGCCACCGCGTGTTGAGCTGGTCGGCATTTCTACAAGAGCCTGCTGAAGCAAAATTGGTTTGCGTAGCCATTGCAAACTCTGACATTCGTCGCCGCGTTGTTGCACGGTGTGAGACAGCTGGCCTGCCCTTTTTCTCCGCTCGGGCGAACAACGTTATTGCCATGGATGATGTTGTGGTTGGGGAGGGGGCGATTCTGTCTCCTTTTGTGACCTTAACGTCGAATATCAGGATTGGCCGGCATTTCCATGCCAATCTCTATAGCTACGTCGAGCATGACTGTGTGATTGGGGATTTTGTGACCTTTGCGCCGGGGGTCAAGTGCAACGGTAATGTGGTGATTGAAGATCATGCCTACATTGGCGCCGGCGCGATCCTTCGCCAAGGTAAGCCTGGCGACCCGCTGGTGATTGGTCGTGGAGCAGTTGTTGGCATGGGCGCAGTTGTGACGAAATCAGTGCCTCCAGGCATCACCGTTGTTGGTAACCCCGCTCGGGTGTTAAGTCGTTAACTCCCGCGCTTGCCAACCTCTTGTGGCTTTCCAATGATGTCTGTCACCATATGACCATCTAGCTGGTCATGAGCATGCCGTGAATACACGAACAGTGACGCTGGCAGAAGCGAAGGCGCGATTGAGCGAAGTTGCGGAACGTGCGGCTGCCGGCGAAGAGTGGGTTATTACGAAGCGCGGGCGGCCCGTAGGGCGTTTGTTGCCTGTTGCCTCCAGTAAACGCCGAATTGATGTTGCTCGCTTACGCACACTCACGTCTTCCATGCGAGCGGCGCCTACTCACACGGCTGAGGTCGTTGTCGATGTGCGGGAGGGTGCTCGCTACTGATGGTGTATGCTGATACCAGCATTTTGGTGGCGGCATTCACCCCAGAGCCTCGAACCTCAGACATGCAAAGGTGGCTCGGTGAGCGGCCAGCGGGAGAGCTGGCCATCAGTGACTGGGTAATGACGGAATTCTCCGCGGCACTGTCGATGAAAGTTCGCGGGGGTTATTTGCAGCCCCAGGAGCGTGCGGAAGTGCTGGCGCTGTTTGCCGAGGTTGTTGAGCAGTCCTGTGAAGTCCTGGCAGTAACTGTCCTGGACTTTCGCGTTGAGGCGCGCTTTGCAGGCCAGCATGCCACTGGGTTGCGCGCAGGTGATGGTTTGCATCTGGCTGTGGCCGCGAACGCCGGCGCGCGTATACGCGCGCTCGACAAAGGGCTGGTTGAAGCTGCCAATGCCTTGGGCGTGAGCGCGGGATTGCTGTGATGCATATCAACTCATGTTGAACTCGCAAGTGGCTCCATGGCCTTGTTTCACTCAGGAAGAGGCGGCAGCCGTAGAGCGGGTGTTGCTCTCTAACCGCGTGAATTACTGGACCGGCACCGAGGGCCGCGACTTTGAAAAGGAGTTCGCCGCCTGGGTTGGTGCACGGTATGCCGTCGCGCTCGCTAACGGCACGGTTGCGCTAGACCTCGCCCTCAAGGGCCTGGACATTGGTCCGGGTGATGAGGTGATTGTGACCCCGCGTACGTTTTTGGCCTCCGTATCCTGCGTGGTGACTGCTGGGGCGACGCCAGTATTCGCCGATGTCGATCGCGACAGCGGCAACCTTACTGCGCAAACTATCGCAGCAGTGATGACGCCGAAAACCAAAGCGGTGATCTGTGTTCATCTGGCGGGTTGGCCCTGCGATATGGACCCAATCATGGCGTTGGCCGAAGAACACAGTTTTTTTGTCATCGAAGATTGCGCGCAGGCCCATGGTGCACGGTACAAAGGCCGTAGTGTGGGCAGCATTGGTCACGTTGGGGCCTGGAGTTTCTGCCAGGACAAGATCATGACCACCGGAGGAGAGGGGGGCATGGTTACCACCAGCGACGCTGAGTTGTGGTCGCGCATGTGGAGCTATAAAGACCATGGAAAGAGCTGGTCGGCAGTTTACGAGCGCCAGCATCCTCCGGGTTTTCGCTGGCTGCATGAATCCTTTGGCACGAACTGGCGTATGACCGAGATGCAATCAGCCATTGGCCGGATTCAGCTCAAGCGCATGCGGGAATGGACGCGCAAGCGCCAGGTGAATGCAATGGCGATTATGGATGTACTGCAGGAGTTTGATGGCCAAGGCGGCGTTATACGTGCGCCGGGCCAGCGAGCCTGCGACGGCTGTAATCGTGCGGGCGAGTGTGTAATTGAAGCGGACGGTAGTGGGTGTGTGCACGCCCAGTACAAGCTCTACGCGTATGTACAACCCCATAACCTTGCCCAGGGTTGGTCGCGTGACCGAATTGTTGCTGAGGTTTGTGCGGAGGGAGTGCCCTGCTTTCAGGGTGGCTGCTCTGAGGTATATTTAGAGAAAGCTTTTGAAAACACGAATTGGCGCCCAAAGAGTCGCCTACCGGTGGCAAGAGAGCTGGGCGAAACAAGCTTGATGTTTCTGGTGCACCCAACCTTAACCGAGTCAGATATTCAAAAGACCTGCGCGGTGCTTCGGAAAGTACTTCAATGGGCAGAAGCCTAAGGCTGCCTCGTGCTCCATTCAATTTAGTAAAGGCATTGCAGAGTGGGCTGCTCTCAAATGCGGGGCAAGAAAAAAGCCGCCAGTTTTTGGCGGCTTCTTCATATCCACGAGCGCACGGATTAGCGCACGGCTACTCCATTAACTGTCCCGTCCTGCAGCTCCGTGGTATCGGTTTCTCCGTCACTAGTGCTCACTTCGCGCACGAGAACATGGCTTGAGATATCGAAGTATTGCTCGTCAACAAAGTTGAGCGTGGTCGAGGCGCCACCGGCTGTGGTTGTGGACGTCGACTCGGTGCGGAAGTAGCACGTTTCGTAGGTGCCGGCGGGCACGCTAATGGTTTCCCGGCCCACGTAGGTCACCGTTTCTTGGGTGGTTGTTTCGCTGCTTTGGGTGAGGTTCACACCACTTCCGGAGGTATTCGTGGTGGTGTCTGTCACATAGGTTTGCTGGTAAGACTCACCGGGACTGAGATCGAAGCGCTGTAAATTGCCGGGATCGATGACATTGGTCACGGTTGTGGTAAACCCCGAGCTCACCGTTTCTACGGTGGACTCACGCGCATTCACAGAAGGCACGCTTCCATCTTCCGAGCTGATGCTGGTGGTGTCCGACTGCACGGTTTCGCCATTGGCGGTGGTCACTGTGGTTGCGGAGAATTGGCGCGCCGCTTCCCCGTTGTAGTTGATGGGGCCGTCCGTAGTCTGGTCGATTGTGAAATCGGCGGTGGAGCCATCCTGGGCCGTGGTGCGATAGGTCAGTACGCTGCGTGCGCCAGTAATCAGCAGATTTGATGGGTAACAATCCGCTGCGGATGCTCCTACGCCCGGAGTCGGGCTGGGGCTGGGTGATGTACTCGGCGTGGGTGAAGCGCTGGGTGAGGGTGTTGGCGTAGCGGTTGGTGTCGGACTGGCCGTTGGTGTAGGAGTGGCCGTGGCGGTTGGTGTGGGTGATGCCGATGGTGTTGGCGCAGCGGTTGGAGCTGGCGTTGGCGATGCCGATGGTGTTGGTGCAGCCGTTGGCGCTGGGGTGCTGGTCGGCGCAGCCGTAGGCGATGGTGTCGCAGTGGGGGTGGTTGTTACCACCACCGTAGGCGCGGGTGTGGCCGTTGGGGCAGCAGTGGGGGTGGCCGTCGGCGCTGGGGTGCTGGTGGGCGCTGCAGTCGGCGCGCTGGTCGGTGAGCTAATAGGCGTTGGCGTGGTGGTTGGATCTGTTTGAGCGTCGTCACCACCGCTGCTTTCCGAACATGCCGCCAAAATCATGGTGCTCGATACCAAAGCAGGCATTCCCCAATGCATTTTCATGTGTATTCCCCAAATATTTGTTGATGTCCCTGAACAAAACACTACCCCACAGGGACTCGCGTGAAAACCCTTAAATTTTCTCTGCGCACACCAGCCATCATCATCTCGATGGTTTGGAGTTTGCAAGGCCGCTTGCATCAAGGGCTTAGCTCACGGAAAATAATGGAACAGATGAACTTGCGCAAAAGCAAGCCCACACCGCTTGGGGGCGGCGACCGATACGTGAATAGACCAGCCTGGGAGAAAGCGCTTGGCAGAGTTGGGAGAACTCTGCTGGCTATGCGACGGCGCCAGAAAGTGGCTTTACAAATGTTGGCGGACTTTTCCGCAGTTGCACTTGCTACCTTGCTTGTCACCGCCGTCGGTATTGATGTTCCTGCAGCGGCTTCCTTGGCTTTGGCGGCTGTTAGCCCAATTTTTGCGGTGCTGTTATTACATGCCCAGGGGGTTTATCGGGCGTGGGTGCGTTTTCTAGACCCTAAGGCGGGCTTTGCTTTATTCCTCACGGCCATAGCTACAACCTCTATGTTAGGGGTAGTTGTCGTCGCTACTGGTGCCAAGGCCAATGTTTTTACCTTTATCGACAGTGCCGCCCTCACGTTTTTGGGTTTGATTGGTCCACGCCTTGCGTTTCGTGGGCTTTTACTTTGGATACAGCAACATCAGCGTGACGATGTGGCCATTTATGGCGCGGGTTCTGCTGGGCGCGAGCTGGCTGCCGCTTTAAAAACAGGTGGTCGATACCGTGTCTGTGCCTTCTTGGATGATGATCGGCGCTTGCATAATTCCAGCGTTGCTGGTGTGGCGGTGCATAGCCCCAAACGGCTGGGCCAGCTCGTCGACCAAGGTGTAACGCGGGTTCTGCTTGCCATGCCGCGCATTTCCATTTCCCGGCGCCGGGAGGTTGTGGAAGCATTGGCAGAGCATGCGGTTGCCGTACAGACCATCCCAAGTTTCGATGACCTTGTCCGTGGCGACACCGGGGTCACACAGCTACGAGACCTCAGTCCCCTGGATCTTCTCGGGCGAGACGTCGTGCCTCCTGTGCGCGAACTCATCGAGCACGATGTGCGCAATCGGGTTGTATTGGTGAGTGGGGCCGGAGGGTCTATTGGTTCCGAGCTGTGTCGGCAAATCGTCGCGCAGCGTGTTGCGCACTTGGTTTTACTGGATCACAGCGAGCATGCCCTGTATGACATTCACCAGGAGATGCTTGCTCGGGTCAAAGACACCGAAGTGCGAGTGTCTGCCGTGTTGGCTTCTATTTGTGACAGCGGGGCCATGCGTAGAACGCTGCACAAGTACGATGTTGAAACGGTCTACCACGCCGCTGCTTACAAGCACGTGCCGATTGTGGAAGAGAATGTACTGAGTGGCCTGCACAACAACATCGTCGGTACCTGGAGCTTGGCGAATGCTGCTGCGCAGGTCGGTGTAGAGAGCTTTGTGCTGATTTCCACCGACAAGGCCGTGCGACCCACAAATATTATGGGTGCGACTAAGCGAGCCGCTGAACTGGCAGTGCAGGCTCTGGCCAAAGTCCACGCGAGAACGCGTTTCTCCATGGTGCGCTTTGGTAACGTGCTGGACTCCTCAGGCTCCGTGGTGCCACTTTTTCGTCGTCAAATTTCTGACGGTGGCCCGGTGACCGTTACGCATACCAACGTCATACGCTACTTTATGACAATCCCCGAGGCGGCCCAGTTGGTGCTCCAGGCTGGCGCAATGGGGCGCAAGGCGGAGGTGTTTGTGCTGGACATGGGCCAACCCGTCAACATTTATGAACTAGCGCAGAGAATGATTCGATTGGCGGGCTTAGAGCCGCGCTTGCCTGGTGACAGTGGCGGTGACATTCCTATTGAGGTCACAGGACTGCGCCCAGGTGAAAAGCTGTACGAAGAGCTCTTGGTCAGCGGGGAAGAAACCACCACTCGCCACCCGCGTATTTGCTTAGCCAACGAGCCCTCAGTGAGCTTGGCAGAGTTCGAAGAGGTGCTACACAGTATCCGAACTGAGGCAGAAGCAGGTAACGAAACAGAGGCTGTATCGGCACTGTTGAGTCTGCCTATTGATTATCGCGGCGAGGCTCATCCAATTCCCCCGGCGCTGCCTGCAGAGGCTTCACGTCCACCAGTTGTGCAGCAGGTGCATTGAGCAGCTTGGGGCTGATGCAGCCCTGCTTGTTATCCTAGCTACGGTATTTACCTGGGCAAATTCATGCCGAGAGTGTTGTATTGCGTGGGCGCGCAGAAGGCTGGAACCACGTGGCTCTTTCAAATGCTGCGTCGTTCGGCGCAGGTGAGCTTTCCGCTGCGCAAAGAGGCGCATTACTGGGACTGGGTGGGTGACAAAAAAAGGCCCCGACAGGATCGCGAATACTGGGATCAGTTGCGCGCCGGCACTTCATTATGGGTAGCGGACTTCACACCAGACTACGCGGTTATTGAAGAGGCGTTGATTGCAGCGGCAGTCGACCAACAGCCAACCATGCAAGTGATTTTTCTGATGCGAGACCCCGTCGCCAGGGCCTGGTCGGCGGCGCGTATGGCGATGGATTACGCGCGTTTAAAGGATGAAGAAGCGTCCGATGATTGGCTGGCCGCTGTCGCGTTATCACAGGAATCGCAGCGGCGAGGGGACTACGCCAACACCATCCGCAGCTGGCGAAACCATCTTCCTCCCGAGCAATTTCATGTATTTGGCTATGGTGATATCCAACAAAGCCCCAAGCGACTGCTCAGTAAGATCTGCGAGATTTTAAGCATCGATGATGTGAGCGCCGCCATGAATGACAATCAGGTAGCTAAGCGTTTCAACGCCGGCCGGCGCCGCACCATCCCCGACCGGCTGCATACTCAACTACAAGAGCTATACGCCCCGAAGATCTCTGACCTCCGGCATTGCTTGAAGCACTTTGAGGTCCGCTTTGACCTCAACACATGGTCGGCCCTATGAGGTGGCTGGGTGCGACTCCAAAGCCGAAACTAAGTGTTGTGGTCGTTTTCCACAACATGCGCAGGGAAGCCAAGCGCACCTTATGGGCCTTGAGCACCGACTACCAGCGTGGGGTATCGGCAGAAGACTACGAGGTGATTGCTGTCGACAGTAACTCTTCAGAGCCGCTGGACTCGCACTGGGTGCGACAACTGCCGGGGCAGTTCCATCACCTCGTCGTGACTGTAGACAATCCCTCGCCATGTAGGGCAGTCAACACCGGGGTCAGAGAAGCTCGCGGCGATTGGGTGTGTGTGATGGTCGACGGAGCGCGTATTCCTACTCCCGAGTTGCTGCATGGGTTTTTGAAAGCCCGGCAACTTGATCAGCAGGCATTTGCCTACTCCCTCGGAATGCACCTTGGCAAACAGCGTCAAAACTTGGCTGTGCTGGAGGGCTACTCCCAAGTTGTGGAAGACGAGTTGCTGGCGACTGTGGACTGGCAAAAGGACGGCTATGAGCTGTTCAAGATTTCGTGTTTGGCGGGTTCCTCTCGCGGCGGTTACTTCGCCAACTTGGCAGAGAGCAACTGCTTCGCGCTGTCCAAACAGTCCTTCCTGGCATTGGGTGGCTATGACGAGCGCTTCATCACCCGCGGTGGTGGATTCGTCAACTTGGATTTCTTCCGCCAAGCCGTGGAAACGCATGCTTTAGCTCCATACATGTTGCTTGGTGAGGCCACCTTTCATCAGTTTCATGGAGGAGTTGCAACCAACACACCTCATGAACAAGTTCCATTTGCCGAATTTCGCGCGGAATATCAGCGCATTCGCGGCTGCGAGTATCAAGTTCCCAAAGTGGAGCCAAACTACATCGGCAGGCTTCCTAAGTTCGTGCGCGAGGCAACAACGCCTTAGTCATTCGGTACTCGAGCCCTTGCGCTCGTAATGGCTCAGCATGTAGTTCACCACGCGTTGTACGACTTCGTCCTTCACATGGATTTGGTCGCCAATAAAGGCACTGAGCCCTCCAGAGCTCACGATCTCATAGCTCGGGAAGTAGTCCAGTTGGTTGCTAAAGGTATGACTGAGGTTTTCAGCAACAACGCGTAAGGTGGCCTTGGAGTATGAGTTGGCAAGCACGCAATCGGTGCCGCTGAAGGTTGTCCCCAAGGGAACCGGCGAGACGGTGAGCAGAATATTGCGCACCCCTGAGTTGAAGGTGTCCTGCAGCGCCGCTTCGAGTAGCCGGGTTGATTGGTCCGCATTGAGTCTGACGAAGCTAAACCTCTCTGGGCTTTGTTTCACAAACCTCGGGTGCGGGGCTCGGTTCAGCCATGTGTGAGTCTTGTTATCAAACCAACACTCAACCAAGCCCAGGGTCATGATGAGCACCTTGCAGCTGCGCAACTGAGCGTAAATGGCGTCGATCTCCGCGCGCCTTTGCAGCAGACGCTCCAATGTGACCCCACTACCATTGGGAAGAAGTAGGTCTATGCACCGGTCGGCGTCGATGTGTGCGGCGTCTTCGACCTGTCGGGTGTCGAAACCGGCGGCTGCCCAAACTAAGCGCTGGGCCATTGATGCGGGGTTGTACTCATTGAGTAAGCCATTGGGGCGCCGATCAAACTCCGACTTCGGTACAGAAAACTGTGTCGTTGGAATGTTGTATGCCTGCAAATGCTCTTCAATGTTTCTGGCAAAGCATGAGCCCATCGTGAAGATTTGGTCCTGCGGACAGAACTGAAAGCCAGCTCGAACCTGCGGGAAAATGAGTCCAGCAGACGAGCGCGCATCGTCATCTCGGTGGGGGAAGCGACACACAGCCTTAGAGCTTTGGCGTCGGCTTAAGGCCGTCAGGGCAGAAACGGCATGGCTTTGAAGGCCATCATCGGCGATTAACATGAACCAAGCTGCAAAAAAGTCTTGTCGACGAGTTTAGACCTGATGCCCCATCGTTGACATCCATCTGAGGCCCGCCATAATGCTCGGAAGAAAGGTGCTAGTCACACATCGAAAAAGCAGCCTAATTTCGATCAGCGGAGGCGCGGGCTGTGACACTCAAAGGCATAGATGGGACACAAATAGTGAAACAACTCCTTCGGCGCTCAGTTGGCGCTTTAGCTGCGGCCACTGCAGTTTTTTCCGGCACCTCTCACGCGGTCAACATCGCAGGTGACGGCATTGGTGAAGTTGCGATTGCGCCTTACTACACAGTTCGCAACGGTTGGCTCACGACCATCAACCTCACAAACACCACCGATAAGGTCATTCTGGTTAAGGTGCGTATGCGTGAGGCGGATAACTCTCGGGATATTCAAGACTTTGTAGTCGCGATGCCGCCCTATGATGTGTTCAGCGGCCTCCTTCAAGAACGCCCCTTAGACGGGAAAGCCGTGTTTGTTGTGCGTGACCAACCTGATCGCAATGGTCGCCGCACCTGCACCGTACCCAGTAACCTTTTGGCGCGCTCCGACGCGGGCAAGTTCTCGGAGAACTTCGGTTCATTGCTCCGTGCGGAATCTTATGGTGGCCAGACATTCCAAACGGGCCCACAGGTTGACGTGGCCCGCGAGGAAGACGGGGGAAGCCTTGAGCTTGACCGCTTAAAAGAGGGCTACATTGAGTTTTTCGTGCTTGGCCATGCAGCCGCGCCATCTATCGAAAATTACAACTACGGGGCGGTGGCTGAGGATAAGACGGCTCCAGAAGCCGTCGTCGCTAAGGATTGCGCATACTTAGATATGGCATTTAGCCGCCGAAATGTGGGTCCAAACGCCAATGGCTACGGAACTGAGGCGCCTGCTGGAATACCAGCAACGATAACCACGTTGCCAACAGAAGACTTCACGCATTTTGGTACGGCCTCCGAGTTTGGAGAGCCAATCAACGCGCTCAAGTTCAACGTGCGACTCCTCAACCCGGCACGCGGCTTAGAAGCTGGCTATGAGGCGCTTACACTAGCCAATTTCTATAATCCGGTTCATCCGGATGAGCTGCCCGGTCCACCCGGTGACTTGGTCGATGCGGTTCTGGGCACAGACGGCAATATCACCGAAACAGCGAACCGTTTTTGTTCGATCAATATTGGTGACCAACGCGAAGGTGATCTAGCTGACGGCGGTGGCCCCAGAGATTGGTATCCCGGCGGTGGGCCACTTGTGGACGATAGCTCTGTAGACCCGGATGACGTCATCACGAACTCCCGCGTTCATTGCCGCAATTTTGTGGCCGAGCAGTCGGCTTTCGCCTTTCTTGAGCCTTCGTTGAACAACGCCTACCCCGAAGTGGCGATGCTCATCAACGATACGCCAGTGGTCCGTGATGACGTCCCGGCAGGTAGTGGAACTCCGGGTAGCGTGGTGGAAACGTTGCTCTTCGCTCCGGCATTTACCTCTATGGCCGAACCGCAAGATCCGAGCCTTAGCGCCGGAGCATTTGCACTTGGGAATGTGCGCGGTATCGACGCTGTGACCGCATTGCTCATGCGCCGCTTTGCCTTTAACGAGTGGGCCTCACGACCCTCAGCGATCATTAGTGAACTCTCTGATTGGGTTGTGACCTTCCCAACGAAAAACTTTTACGTTGATAGCACCGGGCCAAACGGCTACGGATCACAGCAGGCCATCGGCCCGGGTCTGCTAGACCGACAAGGGGAGTACGCCGATGCATTGGTCACGGCGCCGATCCGCCCGGAGTTCGAGTATGAAGATTTCCGGGTGGACCTTTCGGGGGGCGTAGCACCCACGACAGCAACAATGATCACAGCTCGTCCTGAGTCTATTTTGCAGATTGCGCCAGGAGAGTTCGAGCTAGTGGCGGAAACAGACGTCGGGGCAGAGTTCGGCCTCCGCCGCGGGTATGCGCCTTTTGCTGATCGGTTCGACGGGCAGTCATGCGTCGTTGCTGGGGGGGCTCTGTACGACCGTGCCGAGAACCAAGCCTCGCTATCTAATGACGATGTCCAAGTGTCACCCGCTCCTCCGCAATCGCAGTTCAGGGTGAACTTCTGCAAAGAAGCCAACGTTCTGACGTTTAATGGGCAGTCGGTCTTGCGAAGTGCCAACAATGGGGACTTCGCGGGCAATGGAGACGTGGATGTATCGACTCAGTCCGGGAATGCTAACTTCAGCCCTCTCGCAGGCTGGCTCTCCTTAGATCTTGACCCCAGGACAAATGATGATAGCCCTGGAGAAACGAAGTTTGGTGAGGGCGTGATGCGGCTTTGTCCGGCAACGTCCATCATCAACCCGGCACCGTTGCCCGCGGCAGCTTCGGCACCACATTACGACATTCATGGGATGCCAGTGTTGGGGTTTGTCATTAAGCAGAGAACCTTCGCGGGGTCGAATGGTCGGAACAACTACGCGAGCGCCATAAGTCACTCATTCTTGCGTGACATACGGGAAGTGCCGGCGTCCGGTCCTTAGAAGCCGACATACCTCTAAGCGACCCGCAATAGCCCTATGGGGCTACAATTTCCGAAATACTAACCCACACAGGCGGCTGCTCAGCCGCCTGTTTTGATTCTGGAGAGTTACTGTTGAAAGGGATTACTACCACCCTTTTGGTCTCGGCTGCTGGCATGCTTTGTTGCGGCCTCGCATCGGCCGCGGATCATTCTGAGAATGGACATACCGTTAGGGGTGCCCTAATGGCAACGCCTGAGAGCAAGCTGATGGCGGCGTTGAAGGATGACACCATCCTCTTGGACCTGTTCATTGAGTCGGAAGCTGAGATATCCATCTTCAACGATATTCAGAAACGAGCGAGCAGTTACCCTGTTTTGGAGGCAAAGGCGTTTCGGTCGCAACGCACCGAGTGGATTAAGCAAGCAGTGACTGAAGCCTCCATCCCAGAGCCCATCGATGAGGCTATTATTGATGAGCTGGCACGCGAGCGATATAGCATCTCCAAGGAGAAGTACCGCAAGCCTGAAAAGAGAAAGTTCAGTCATATCCTTGTCAGTCAGGCCTATTTCTCGAAGCGACAGGCTTGTGACTGTGCTGACGAGGATCAGCCGTCTAACATCGACGAGTTGATCGCTCTACTGGAGTACAAAATTGGTCTCGGTTACGACTTCTCGGAGCTGGCCTCGAAATACAGCTCTGACTTTGGCACGGCTCGTCGAGGCGGTTCTCTAGGGAATTGGGTTGCAAAGAATGACGGCCAGTTGGTGAAGGAGTTTGCCGACGCCGGCTTTAGAATCCCCGCGGTTGGTCAGGTGGTTGGGCCGGTTCAAACGCGATTCGGTTATCACTTCATTCGCTTGGACGAGCGTTTGAGCGGCGATATCCCGCCGTACAGCGAAGTTGCCGAGAACATCAAGAACCTGGTTCGCCGAGACAGGGTCGATAGCGCCAAAACGTCTTACCTGTCCAGCCATTACCCGAATCCAAGCGATCTCAACAAAGAGCAATTCCGGAGCCTCATCCAAGAGGTTGTAAACACTATTCGCAGCGCTAACCAAACCACCAACATTGCCCCATGAAAAACGTTGTCACCTTAATCATCCTCGCGCTTGCTGTTGTCGGCGGCTACTTCGGCTATTCCTACTATGACGCGCAGGCAACTGCGGCAGAGAACCGCTCTGAAGAGAACTTGCGAGCTCGTGTCAATGAGCGCTGGGATGCGATTATGAAGTTCGATTTTCGCAAGGCCTTTACATACTCCACGCCGGCCTACCAAAAAGCGTTTGATGTGGGCACCCTTTCTGCTCAATTTGGTGGACAGGTGCAGCGCACAGGGGTCGACGTCAAACGTGTTGAGTTCAAGAATGATGAGAAAACCGATGCCGTGGTGTACTTGGGCATTCGTTTTCTTTTATCCCTGCAGCCAGGTTTCACACCTGAGCATGAGGTTGGCGGGAAAGAGCGTTGGCAGTTTATCGATGACCAATGGTATTTCGTAGATACCTTGTGATTCTTGGCGCAGATGCATGGAGAATTTAACTCTCCGGCAACAGGATTACTGATATTGTCGAAGGCAGCTCTTGGGGCTGCCTTTTTTTGAGAGTACTTAGTGAAAAGCATAGGATCACATCCACTCTGCGCGGTCATTGCGCTCATAACAGCCTCTACATGCGTGGCGGCGTACCCAACGAGTAGACCGCTCCTCTCTGACAGTGGGTATGCTGGATACACAAATGTCCCCACTGCCACGTTGACGCCACTAGGTCAGATGCAGCTTTCGGTGTCAGACGTTATTCCGTTCTCCGAGGCCACGGACACGCAGGAGTCGGATAACTATGCTTTTTCCTTGGGCCTCTTTTCTAGGCTGGAAATAGGTGGAAGATTGCTGTCAGGGGGGGCGCGAGGGTTCTCTGCGAACACTGATACGCGGCGTTTCGATGGCTCAGCAGTCAGAGACTTGTCGACGAATCTCAAGTTGAAGATCTGGTCTCGCCCTAATCAACCCACGGTCTCTTTGGGGCTCAGGGATGCCAGTGGTACTGGTCGTTTTGCCGCTAGCTATGTTGTGGCAACACATCGCTGGCGCTTTCTCGAGGCGACATTGGGTCATGGTAGTCAGACGCTGGATGGGGTGTTCTATGGTGTTCGCGCAGACTTAGGTCGTTACTTTTCCGTCGCGTTTGATGAAGACACACACCAACGGACTTTACTCACTGAGCTATCCACCGGAGATGTTTGGCGGGGGGCGCGTGTTTTCCTGCGTTATCGAGCTCTCGCTAGTGGGCGTAATGCGGACCAAGGCTTTGGTATTGGGGCGACCTTCGATTTAGGCCAGACACGCAGGTGGCAACGTCTTGGATACACCGCACCAACTGCGATACTGGACCCAGTAAATGTGGTCAGTGGGCTGGAGCAGCGCGGCCAATGGGCACAATCGCGGTCGCACAGGGCCAACGCGGGCATCTGCAGTCAGCCCGCATTGGCAGAGACGGCAACTGCACTAGGGCTAGAGCTGGTTGCAGTCAGTATTTCTGATCAGGGCAAGACGGTCGCTATGAGTATGGATGGGCGGCGTTATCACCAGTCAGCAGTAGATGCGGCAGGTGTCGCTCTTGGTGTTATTGCCGTTCACTGCCCAGAGTCCCAAAAGGCTGTGGTACAGGTTGCGCGGGATGGCCTACCGCAATTTTGGGTATCAGCGCCCGTGCAGTCTCTGAGGGAAGGTTTGTTCATCGCCTCGGGGCCTAGCCCCGAATTCGAGTTCGCCTTGGGGCGGCATGCTGACGCGCCTGATGTTCCATGGCGCAAACAAGCTGTTGCTGACGTTATGTTAGCCCCCGCACTGCGTTATGGGTTGGCCACTGAAGTGGGAGTTCTTGACTACAGCCTTGGCGCAGAGACAACCCTACGTGTTCCACTCTGGAAGGGAGCGGTTGCCTTCTATGAGGGCGTGGACGAGTTTGCGTCTTCAGATGATTTTGCAGATAGGCGTGGCGACTTCCGAAGCTTCAGGCTGCCATCTACCTGGTTTAACCGTGGTATTTACCAAACCCTTCCGCTCAGTCGTTGGGGGGCACTGCGTGCTTATTACGGAAGAACACAGATGTTCGGTTTTGATAGCGATCTTGTTTCCGCCGAGCTGCTCTTGCAGCCGCTCCAAGGTAGCGGTCTGCAATTGGAAACACGCTACTTCGAGGCAGAGCGCCGGTCTGATTCGTTGAGAGCTCAAGAGGCTATGCCAGAAGAAGTGGACTCTTGGACAGGTACTGCACGTTATGTGTGGGGTGCGGCTGATGCCATGCTGGATTTGACCTGGGGGCGCTATCAAGCTGATGACGAAGGTGGCCAGGTCCGGCTTACCCGCTTCTTCGGTGATACCTCCTTGGAGCTCAGCTATGTTCGCGACCGTCAGAAAGACAACGAAGCGCTACGCCTGGGCGTTGGAATACCTTTTGGGCCGCGGCGCATGGTTGCGATGGGCCCCGTGGCTATAGGCGCCAGACCCAACTGGAGTACGACAGTACAAACAACCATCAACGCACGACAGAATGTGATCAAGCCGGACTTAATCCGCGAGACAATACTCGACGAATCCCTCTCAGGCCGCTATTTCGACCGTGCCAGGTTGACTCGGGGATATGTTCAGTCTAGCTGGCCGCGTATGCGCGACACATTTCTTGTTTACGCGCAGAAGTTGCTAGTAGGAAAGCAGTAATCACCGCAGTCTGTAGTGGCCTGCGTGCCCGTGCATCTCCCTGAGATCAGAAAAAAGAATCGGCCTAGACAGACATAGCAGACGGTTCGGTCGTAACCTTCGATGTAAGCAACCTGCTGGGCTTACCAGGCTAGATGTGGCTAGGCGCGGTGCCTTGCGGTTCAGCTCGGGCGCGAAACGTATGGTCAGGGAAATGTAGGGAGATTACCCAAAGGCGCCCCGTCAAGCAGGCTTGATAACTTTACTGTTCACGACAAAGTCGAGCACGCGAGCACAACTGTTAGTGCGCGTGCGAAGCTCGTAAAAAAAAGCCCCGTCATCAAGACGGGGCTAAGCTCAGTTCAATAAGTTCGCGAGGTCGCGATTAACAGCGATTAATCCTCCAGAAGGATAGAGCGCCGGTAACTATGACGTACCGCTGAAGCGTAGTTTCTGCCAGCCGCATTCCCGAAGGTGCGGACTTTCAGGCTGTAGCCTACGGTTGGTAGCCCTTGCAGTATGCCGTCACAGGACGATGTTGGGCCTACTACGCCATCGCAAGCGCCGAATGGGGGTCCCTGTACAACGGTGGCGTTAACTGGGATGACGTTTCCGTCGGCCGGTGTCTCGCCTATAGAAGCCAGCGAGAATGCTTCCACACCCACAAGTAAGGGTTGCCCAAGTTGAGCGCCACAACTTCCGCGACATCAATAGGATTGTAGCCGTCAATAGGGCTGTAGCCGAAGGTGATATCTAACCAGCCAGAGCGGCTATTCCCGTCAAATTGGCTGCTTGCAGGCGCTGGTAGGGGGATATTCGTCTCGCGCATGGCATCTGTGGAATCATCGCCTACCCCACTGGTAATCGGCTGCGATCCAAAGGTGATGGTATTGCTGGCATAGCAAAGATCGGTTTGGAACTGCGGAATAGGACCTGAAAACAGCAAGGATGCTCCTAGCGGTTCGGCGGATGTGCTACCAAAGACTCCAGGCAGGAGAGATATGAAGCTATTAAGGGGACCTGGCGCCGGAGGCAACAGGTATTGCTGACCAGCGCGGTCATACATCGCTCCAAACGATGCATTACAGGAGCGTGCATTGGCTCTCACGCCGCTAGGATTAATGCTGATGTCTGGGAAGAGTAGAAAAGCATCCTCTCCAAGCTCCTGTTTGGGCCCGAAAGGTTCTCTAAACGGCGGGTAGGGCTCTTGTTCGGGCAGATCCACATTTGCACCGATGAGGGTGAAGCTGCCTGTGTCTCCAACGCTAGCGTTTACCACGTTGGCTGTTAGGCGACCCGACAAAATGGTCTCTGGTCGCGAGGTTGATTCCAACAGACCAAGGCCAAACGGAGTTTCGGTAATGGGGCTGGTGCTTCGCGGAGAAATTGCGGAAAAACCTCCCGGCTTTGCAAGCCCCACACCTAGCGGGTCCGCTGCCCCATCCGTGTAGAAAGGCTTGGTTGGCATGCTCACAACCCATTCTGCTGCCGACCCAGGCGCAAACTCCCACTCATTTGTTGCAGCTGAGTGCATGATGGTCAAACTCAGCGCGTCGACCCCGCGTTTGTCCTCCGGCAAATTGAAGCCAGCAGGGGTGGAAAATGCTGGTCGGAGCTCCAGCGTGCGGTTGTTGCTGTCGTCGCTTACCAGTGCAACAGCCGGAAATGCGTCATTGAGAGATGGCTCTAAAGCTTGTGCTGGTGGCAGGGTCCCTTCAGCAAATTCAGCAACCGTGATGAGGTTGCGGCAGCTTCCCAGAGCGTTCAAATCCGCGGAGCTGGAGATGTTTAATCCGAGTGTGTCATTCAGTATTGATGCGAGATTGGTTCCGCCCTCGGAAGGGTCACCTAGGGTTTCCGCGAGGGTCGCCACCAAGTCGCGTACACCACGAAGAATGCCGACGTCGGGGCGTCCTCCGTCAGGTCGCCAATCAAGATAAATGTTAGTGCGCTGGTCACCGCGTGTGATTCCACATGCCGCATTGTCCGCAGGTCGTACACAAGCATCAGTGGCGCCACCCTCGGCCACTGCTCCACAGTCTACCGAAGGGTCAGCAGGCTCCGATGGGGTTAGCAATTCAGAAAGTTGCAGTAAATCGAGTAGCCCTTGCAAGCCGAAGCCAGTCCCGAAGCCGCTTAGCAGTTCTTCGATGACGTTCGTCCCCCCCAACTCAAGTAGCTCGCCGAGGGTCAAAGTGCCGATATCCAGTAGTGGAGAAAGGTCGATATCAACGGGGATGAGAAGCTCGGTCTCAATATCATCATTCAATGCATCAATGAGGAGCTGCTCATCCGCAGCTGCGCTGAGCGGGGCAGCAGGGTTGTAGAAGTTAGCCCAGGTCGTCCCAGGCACCCCGAATTCTGTTCCTTGGCTAGGGTTCAGCATCCGCAGGTTGAACTTGAGGGCGTTTATGGGCTCGCCAAATTGTCGCGCCGTTTCCAAAATGCGTCGGATCCGGCCATTGCTGGCAAGGACGTCCCTGACCTCATCATCAGGACCAAGTATGCCGTCTGCCCCAGGGTCCAGATCACGTTCGGCGCCGGAAAACGCCAGCTCAACAAGATCGCAGTCGTGGTTTTCTATGGCATTACCGATATTAATGCGGCTGCGGGCGGGGTCGAAAATTAAATCCCCATTGGCATCCTCAACCGGAACGAAGCTGTCGCCACTTGAAAAAGGGTCATCGTCTGCGAATGCGAAGCCCATCTCGATGAACTCTATGTATCCTTCGCGCAACCTAGACGTGGTCTGCGGCCCACCGTCATCATTGTCGCCGAGACTTAACACGTTGACCAAAGCAGGGCCTAGAGCGGGCACCTGGTTCAAGACAAACTCGGTATCGAGCCCAACTAAACCTACCGGCTGTAAGAGGAACTGCGAGCTTAAATACCCGGCTGTAAACAGCGGTTGCTCGGACCCGTCGCCAAACCTACGAGGTACTGTGCAGGTTGGCGAGCCATTGGGGCCCGGTTGGTCGATGCCGACGAATACGGTTTCCTCAGGGTTCCCACGTGCGGGTTTTATAACACCGCTAAATACGTCGAATGCGGACAGCGCCACCACAAAGGTCGACGTGAGTCGCCCGTTCATGCTTTCGCGAATGTTGACACGTATCGCGATAGGTACATCGCGAGTATTCGTGATGTTCAAAACGCTAATCCAGCCGTCTTGAACGCTGAAATGTGGCGCTACTGCCACTTCGCCAACGTCGTCGGTGGAAATGTTTACGGCTAGAGCTGTGCTGCTAACGCCGCAAAAAATGCCCGCGACGCAGGCTCGAAGTATGTCTCGGATCGGCATCGCCGGTCTCCCTTTCGTCAGTAGATATGCCCCTTCGCGGAAGAATAGACTGCGTAGCGCTAGAAGGGAAGGATCACAGCCTAGACCGTCTCGCTGACAGCCTGAACATTGTTTGCCTCAGCCACCCAGCTTTGCTTTTCATCGCCGCATGACTCAACTCCGTGTACAGCTCCTTTTGAGCGAGGCTAGGTTGCGGCTCGGAGGTATTCAAAGGCACTCCGCCGGTTTGGTGCCTAAGCTCGGTGGAGTAAAAGTCAGACGTTCTTTGAGCGCTCCAGGGCAGAGCTAATTTCTGAGCTAATACGTGAGCTGTTGCGCGCAAATCACGCTCTTTCCAATCAAAATTCACCAATCCAACGCATCTGTCATGCGCGATTTCTTCAAGCAGCACGCGGTTATAAATTTCCCATAGATGAAACCCCTGCTCGATGCCCATGCTCTTGTCACGACTGTGGAGTGACTTGGCGACGGCAACAGGAGAACGCAATGTCCCGATGGTGCGGATTGAACTAGCGCTGGCCTCCCAAAACGGCAGAGTCAAAAGGGTGCGAGGGTCCTTGAACCCAATTGGACGGCCCTCAGCTTCGACTTCCATCTGCTCAAGAATAGCTACCCCCTCAGCACGATGATCATCACCCCAAGCCGATATAACCCCTTGTTTTGGCGGAGAATCCCAAGAGGCACCGTTGCGTACCAGTAAAGCATCATTAAGCGCCATCACATCTGGGTTTTCACGATTCCCACGCCGATTATGTTTGGACCACTCGTGCACCGTCCCGGAGTAGAGCCCGTAGGTTTGAAGGGTGCCGGCAAGGAAACTGGTCCCGCTTCGGTGCATGCCAAGAACAAGAATCAATGCTGGATCCGTCAAGAAAGTGATACAGTTAGCGAGCGGGTGGGGAGAACCTGCCCCGCAGGGTCCCGTCGTCAGGAATGCATTCTAAAGGAATTGGGCAGGGTCAACTCATATAGTTGACATCCCGCTTTGGAAGGCGATAATGGCGGCGAGACGTGGCAAAACGCTTCATGGCGTGAGGTTTGAGGGGCTCTCAGTCCTCGTTGCCATAAAGTCTGTCCCCGCTGGGGTTTTTTAGTTATTGGGTCTCCAACTTGGGAGTTGTAATGAAAATGAAGAGTAAGGGCTTCGGCTTGGCCGCAACCGCGCTGTCTGCAGCGTTGGCGGCAGGGTCGGCGCAGGCGGTCAACATCTCCACCGACGGTGTCGGTGAGGTGGCAATCGCGCCGTATTACACTGTTAAAAATGGCTGGTTGACGACCATCAACCTGACCAACACCACCAACGAGGCGATTGCGGTCAAAGTGCGTTTCCGTGAGGCGCAGAATAGCCGTGATTCCCTTGACTTCATCGTAGGCTTGTCAGCGTTCGACGTGTTCACTGCAGTTGTGCAAGAGCGCGCGTCTGACAACAAAGCTGTGCTGCTAGTTCGTGACCAAGAAAACGGTGACGGCGAAGCAACCTGCACGGTTCCTGCATCTGTTGCTACTTCCACCACGGGAACCACCCTGTTGGCGGAAGCTTATGGTGGCAACACCAATGGCGCTTTCAGTGAAGAAGTGCGCGGCATCGAAGAAGATGGCGGCCCGATTTCGCTGGACCGCTTGAAAGAAGGTTACATCGAGTTTTTTGTGCTGGGCGCAGATGACATCGAAGACCTGCCTTCTGATTACGATGATCTGAGCACTGCTGACAAGCAAGCTCCTTGGGCCATCGAAGAGCATGACTGTGATTACCTGAACGCAGCTTTCGGTCGCCGCAACGTTGGTCCGAACAACAACGGCTACGGTCCGGTATGGGGCGGAACTGGTAACCCAGGTTTCTACGGCACCGCCGCAGAATTTGGTGAGCCTACCAATGCTCTGAAGTTCAACGTTCGTTTGTTGAACCCAGGTCGTGGTGTTGAAGCCGGTTACGAAGCTACCACTCTGGCTAACTTCTACAACCCTGGTGCTGCTGCACTTGACGGTGCGGTCAACGCTGCTGACAACGCAACCTGCACAGTCAACATTGGCGACCAGCGTGAAGCTAGCGTCGGTGAAGGCCTGGCAGATTGGCAGCCCAACGGCGGTAACAACTCTTGCCAGAACTTCATCGCTGAGCAGGTTACCTACGCGTTCTTGGAGCCATCTCTCAACAACGCTTTCCCTGAAGTAGCAAACTTCTGGGACGACATCTCCAACCAAGCAGCTTCGCTTGCTCCGGCAAACGGCACTGTTGCTGGTGCAAACGTTCCTAACAACGTTCGTGGTGTTGATGCCGTTACAGCTTTGTTGACCCGTCGCAACGTGTTCAACGAATGGGCTTCTGACGGCGTGCCACCGGTTGCTGAAATCACCGACTGGATTGTTACCTTCCCTGTGAAGAACTTCTATGTCGACAGCACCGGTCCAAATGGTTACGGCTCTCAGCAAGCAATCGGCCCAGGCATCTTCGACCGTGACGAAAACGGCGAGTTGGTTGACGGCACCGTTCCTGCTCCGTTTGCCTTCGATCTTGACGGCACCACCGGCGCTGAGTTCAACACCTCCCGTCCGGAGTCGATTTTGGCAGGCACCACGGGCACGCTCCGCGGCTTCGAAACCTTTGTTGTTGAAGACTACTTCGGCATCAACGGCAACGACCAGACGCAATACCGCTTGGCGGATGCTTATGCTCCATTCGAAGAAACCTTCGACGGCGCATCTTGCCTGGAAATTGGTGTGGCCTTGTATGACCGTGCCGAAGAAGAAAACGTTGTTGTCTTCAATGACGACGTAACGGTTTCTCCTTCTCCACCAACGTCTCGCCAGCGTTTCGACCTGTGTAACGAAGTCAACATCATTACCTTCAACAGCAAGTCTGTCCTCCGCTCTGCTGCCAATGACCCGAACTTCTTCGGTCAAGGTGAGCACGATGTGGATACCGTGAACGTTGGTAATAGCGACTTCAACACTACTGCTGGTTGGATGTCCCTGGACCTCAACGAGAGCGGCAACGCCGATCTTGACGTGGTCTTCGCGACTCCTGCTCAGCCAGTTGTTGGCGGCGACACGCCAGACGCAGAAGTTGAAGGCGCACCTGTACTGGGCTTCGTGTTCAAACAGCGTACCTTTGGCCCGGATGCGGCTGAAGCTAACTACGCGAGTGCAATCAACCACAGCTACCTCCGCCGCATCCTCGACGGAGCGGGTAACGTAGTTACGGGTGGCTTCACCACTCCATAACGTAGCGTTCAGCTAAGATGATTGGAGGGCCCCCTCACTTGGTGAGGGGGCCTTTTTTTTGAGCGGCGTAGTAAAAGATCCTAAAGTGAATGTCGATCTACTTGATAGATGTCAGCTCACGTTGAGGCGATAGACATTTCCCGCCGCAAAAGCTTCTATCGAGCAAAGCTTCACTTGCACAGCAATTCAAAGTGCTAACCTAACGCCCGCGCGTAGGCCCCAACCGCTGGGATCAGACTCCATGACGGATGGTGAAGAACGTTTATTGTCGCTCTCAGTCCGGCTGGCAGATTGGTTAAAAAGGCTTGTTGAGGTTAAGGCGTTTCGGCCGTTGAGAGTCGCACTCATGGCTCCATTCGTCTATGCGCCGAGCCGCAACTTCGATGTTCTGCGATGGCGGTCTCGTTACCGATGGTTACCTAGTCCGCGATAGATGAGGTTTAAGGGACGGGGCTTCGTCAGGCTGGTTTGTCGCCTGTGTGTATTGCGACAAGACTGGGAAGTAACGACGCCATTCCACCTGTCCAGAAATAGTCCGGTGAATCTACATCAAGCCACGCATGACTTCATGATTCAACGCCATTTGCTTCAGTAGTACCGTACATTCGAGGCGGTTTGGGGTGGATAGAAGTGCATGAATAGACGGTTAAAGAGCCAAGCCGTGGTTGAGTTAAAGACCATTTGCTGATTCCAAACAAGTATCCTTTAGGCCAAAATACCGGTTATGCGGCACTTCTGGCGATCCACAACATCGAGAATTACCTTTAAGCCCAGTCAGACCGGAGCAAGTCGTGGGTTAATTGTTGTGGCAACTGGATTAGGTGGCTCGTCCATGACAACAGACGGCCCAGGTGTTGCCTATGCTGGCCACCTTGGATACGACACACTTGAACTGGTATCAATAGCCGGGAACAACTTTATAGACTTGCCTTCGGACGTGACCGATGAGCTTTTGGCTTTTCTGAAGTCTCGCGCTGACCTTATTGGGGCCATTGGTTTCTCTGCGGGTTGTCCAATGACCATATGGCTGAGTCGATTCGTCCACTTTCCCGTGCTCGTGTTGAGTGGGCCTATCGCCCACCGTGATGCTGGCTTAGACCGTCGCCTAGGGCGCTACAAAAATGGTTTAGAGTCGATGTTTTGGCCCGATTCTACACAGTCAATATTATGTCGACGGCTTGCAGTCTTGTATGATCCTCACACGCCAGACATTCTGCATGCGGAATCTCTTCTTAAGCTCCATGGCACTCACACTCGTACAGCTCTTCCGTTAAATCACTATGGCCATGGCGTTGCTAGGGTGCTTGACGAGCTTGGACTTGGGAGCGCTCTGTTTGGGCTGCTCTGCAATGACGCTTGCGAGGCAGAGGCACACAAGATACTTGCATCGAGGGCGCGACGGCACAGGTCTGCGACCTACTTGGCAGAACTCGCTGAAAGGGCGTTAGCAAGTGGCCGTCCAAAGGTCGCTGAGCATTGTGTCTCCCTGATGTACCAGAAGCATGCCACTGAACTCCAGATATTCGATGTCCAAGAAGTTCAACAAGCAACACATCGTAGGGCTATGATGCTCAGGCTGAATCTACGGCTAGCCCAGGGTGATCATGCGGACGTCTCAGACTTTGTGAATAGCAGTGTTGTTCCATATTTTGCTGGAATGGCAGATAGCAAAGATCATATCCCCACGACACTTGCTCTGCGGATGATCCGACGGCTCATGGAGCACGGTTACTCTGCTTCGGCTCAGGTGATTCACCAACAACTCGCGCATCGTCGCCTCAACGATCGTCAGAAAGAAGTGCTGGGCAAGCTATTCGGGAATTCCTGAGCTCAGCTTTCAGGACACCAATGTTGACTAGGGTAAACCCACTCAAGGGACGCAAAGCCATTATTAGGGTCGCTGGATCGTGTGTACACAACAGTCGAACCTGACTTTACAACCGTCACGTCCAGGCGTTTCCAGCCTGATGTGCTGTCATATAATGAATACATGAGCGCCTGGCAGTCTGTCACGAACTCACAGTACCTGCTGCACATCTCTGAAGGCATGATTGTGAATTCCTCCATTCGTGTGAGTAGTGTGTCGTTTGTGGTCGTGATGCGTTTGAGTTGGTCGTCCGGCTCAGTAGCTACCGCTTCTTGCAGTCGGTAGGACGAGTGGTTGAAACCATCAACTAACGCGGGTCCGTTGGGTGTTAAACCGTAAACACGGCCGTAGGACCCCATCCACAGGTCACCATAGGGAGTCTTCGGCTCCGCCAATAGCATGGGCGTAATTGTGTCGTCTGACGAAAAGCCTCGTCCTGGTTCAACGATGACAGAGTAGTCCAGGTTCAATGAATCAAAGGTTTCGTTGCTGTAGCGGAATGCCTTATCCGCTGTAGAAGAGGGTGTTCGAGATGCAAGGCGATCAACGAATGCGCATGAACTGACGGTCACGCAGAGGACGCACATAACGAAGAGTCTTTCGATCATGAGGCTGTCCTAATGCGGTTGGGCGAAGCCGACTTCGTCAATGAGGCGGCGGTTGATCTGCAGCTTTTGCGCACCGTCGCGGGTCAGGAAGCGGTAGTCAAGGCTAACCGCCCCACGAGTGGCTCTAGGATCGAAGCCAGAGAATGGAATGGATAAGAAAAAGCCTTTATCGAAACTGCCTTCGCCAAACTCCTCAGCGCTGACATTCGTTTTGCTCGCGAACACCCCGGCGGCAAATCCTGATGCGAAGGTTCTAGAAACACGTAATGTCGCCCCCACATCCTTTGCAAGGTAACGCCCCGCACTCAAATCGACTTGTACGCCTTTATAGGGAGTACGCCAATGGGCGGTGACATGGCCTGTGGCGACGCTGTAGTCCAAGAAGCTGAAGCGTTGGTCGAAATCTCGTTGTCGTACGTAGGCGATGTCGGCGCTGACCGCGAAACGCGAACCAAAAGGATTGTATAGCGCTTCAAAGTAAGCTCCGCCAAACATTTCCTCCAATATGCCCGCCGCAAATTTAAAGTAGAAAGGTTTCGGGCCTTTAATAAATGAGTTCCACTCTAAGGTTTCGAGGTAGGCCGCGCCGGACGTTGATTGATACCGCTCTAGTTGGGACCTGACATTGGGTAGAACACTGGTATTGCGTGGCTGCACATTGTCTAATGAGCCAAAAACTCGGATGCCAAGAGTTGATGAAACGCTATGGTTACGTGTCAATTGCAGTCGAACGCCAGGTTTAATTTGCACGTCGGTGAGGAAGAATCCGTCTAGGCCGCCGATATTAGAGCGCAGCGCAGGGGTGAGTTGCGTTGAGAGTGTTGGATATTTCAATAAGGACTGCGTTTGTAATCTAGGCACGCTATCCTGCTTAGGGATTTCGGCGTCAGTAATGTCCACTCGGTCGTGCAGTTCAACCCAAGAGATGTCGCCCCTATTGTGCGCTTCAACCTCTTCTCGATCGAATACGACTTTGCCTACGGGCATTCCCGCGCGTACGCTATTTACCGTGACGCCCTCGAGCGCAGGGAAAGCGAAGAAGGTCAGTCTGGCGGCCGCAAGTCCGTCCTCTAAAAATCGCCCTGAACCTTCCATCGCCACTTCAAGTTCGGCCTGTGTACTGGAGAGAGCAATTGTGTGGGGAGGGACGTTGAAGTTCCACATGGCATCTTGCCACTGACTCACGTCGTTCTTTCTCTGAACTGGCTCCAGGTACATGCTGGGGAGGGGCTGGCGAGCAACAATCCGCTGGCTGCGGAAGTTTGAGTGAAAGCGTAGGCCAATGGCTAAAGTGTCGCCGCGCACATAACTCGCCGTCAGGTCGACGCCTGGCCGCATGCGCCAGCGGACGCCGAAATTGAGCCTAGTGTGGGATATGATTCGGTCGAAGGCAGGCTCGTTATTACTAGTGCGGGTGTTTCCCACACCGTTGTCGTAGGTGTTGCCATCCCATTCAGCAACGACGGCCCAGCGGCGCGTGGGGCTACGCCAAGCAACAGAACCAAACAGCCCTACACTTGGTCCGGAGAACCAATTGTCGGCGATAAGTGTTCCGCCCTCGCTGACACCATCAAAGCCCTGACGAGGCTCCGCCAATGAAGCTGCGATCTCGGCCGCGGGATTGTCAAAATCCCCCGACTGTCCGAGTCGACCCCAACCAATGCCTAGGCTGTAGGTGAAACTCTGAATAGATTTGGTCGCAACTAAGTACTCAGAACTGAAGAAACCAGTACCAGCGAGGTCAAGTAATCCGATAGCGATGCCGGGGCGCCACTTCGTTTCACTAATGGGGCGGAGAACAACGTCGAAACCTTTGTCCTTGTAGGACTGGTCAACTCCGCGTCCGTAGGGCCTATCGTCGATGGCGGTATAACGTGCGGCGAAATTTAACCAAGGGAAAACCTGCATTCCCAAGGACAAGTTCCGGTACGGTAGCTCATGTGCCAAAGAGAAACTCACCGTTCCCTCGTCTGGCATTGTCGCAACAGGTGTTTGCAGCCAGCCAGGCGCTCCGTACAACATTGCGCCCACGTCCGCATAAGACCCAGCAAACGCCGCTAAAGAGTGGCCAAGAAGTGCAAGAGCTAATGCACTACGCCGCATAGTTGAAACTCAATAGTTTCCGAGTCGAAAAGTACGACTCGGGTCATTACTTACTGCAAAAAAAAGGCCGGAGACCCGGCCTTTTTCTTTCGTGTTGAACCTACCGCGTGCCAGATGCAGACGTTGAGGTAGAGGTCGTCGTCGTCGTCGTCGTTGTAGTCGTAGTGGTAGTCGACGGCGGCGGCTGCAATGTTGGGCTTGGCGTAACCGTTGGAGTTGGCGTAACCGTTGGGGTTGGCGTAACCGTTGGGGTTGGCGTAACCGTCGGAGTTGGCGTGACCGTTGGGGTTGGCGTAACTGTCGGCGTCACCGTTGGTCCGGGAGCACGGCCATCAGAATCATCATCTGAGAGGATCACGATACCAAAACCCAGAACACCAGAAAGAATGGCGACGAGCTCAGCCTGGCTAAGTCCCAGAAGACTGGTTTGAGCAGCAACGGCTCCCGAACCCTGCATCGCTGCGAGTAGCGCATTAGCGCCTGAGCGCGTTACAAAGTAGCCCTGAGCGCTTTGGGTCATATAACCCGCCTCTAATGCGCTTTCCACAGGCATGCCGAGCTCGCTTGCCACAGATTGAGCCTGGGCAAGAGTGAGTGCGCTCGACTGAGCGGCTTGCGCTTGCGTTGTCCAAACTGGGCCAACTACCAATGCCGGAGCAACTCCAAGCGCTACGGATAGCGCCAATGCTGTCCTCGTTTTCATTCAGGAACCTTCCCCAATGCGTTGTTCTAACGTAAGTCTAGGTGATGTGGGCTGGCTTGTCGACAAACAAACCCGTAAATAAGTTCTAGTTGTCAGGCGCAATCGCCGACTTGGCGTCCTCAGCTGATTGTGTTGCAGGCTTCTTGGTCAGCACGTCACCAATGACAGCCCCGCCGCCACTGAACATCAGCAACAGCTGCGTGCCAACCTTGGCTAATGGTGATGCAACCCCGTTGGGGCCGGCAAACCCATATCCTACAAGCACAGTATGTGCCACATCGCGCTGAGCGTAGAAGCCTTCGATGCCGTAATCGCGCAAGGATTTGCGCTCATCGGCCGCCATGGCGGAGGCTGACATCATGAATACCGTTACGCCGATGAATCTGCGCTGTGCTCTGCGGCTTTGCATACGTAAAGCGGACGTCCTTTCACTTCATTGTAGATCCTCCCGATGTATTCGCCGAGGATTCCGATGGTCAATAGCTGTACGCCAGAGGAGAACAAAATTGTAACTGCTAGCGTAGGGAAACCCCTAACAGGGTCCCCGTAGATCAGCGTTTTGCAGATGATGTAGACGCCAAAGGCAAATGCCGAGAGCGCGGCAACACAGCCAGCTATCGTCGCAAGCTTTAGCGGCGCAGTGGAGAAAGAGGTAATACCGTTGATTGCAAGCCCAAGCAAGCTGAAGAAGTTGAACTTGCTCAGGCCGCGCGCTCTTGGTTCGCGCTGATAGGGGAGGAATACTCTTTTATAGCCAACCCAATCGAAAATTCCCTTCATGAACCGGTTCTGTTCGCGCAGCTGCTTGATCGCGTCTACCGCCTCTCGCGAGAACAAACGAAAATCCCCCGTTCCTGATGTGAGAGTGACATTGGCGCGGATCCTGCGCATAAACCAGTAAAACGCCTCGGAGAAGAAGACCTTGGACGCTGTTTCTCCAGGACGGGCTGTGCGCTGCGGTATGACAACGTCGAAGCCCTCATTCGCTAATGCCCACATCTTTGGCAGGAGTTCCGGCGGGTCTTGAAGGTCGGCATCAATGATCAGCACGCGATCACCACGGCAGTGATCCAAGCCAGCTGTCATGGCGGCCTCTTTGCCGAAATTGCGGGACAGCACCAGTAGACGTATTCGAGAGTCTTGTTTTTGCAGTATGGATACACGCTTGGCGCTATCGTCACGCGATCCATCGTCAACAAACACTATTTCGGTCCGTACTTCCGGCATTCCGGCGAGCACGGAGCTAAGCCGCTTCCAGAAGAGGCTTAGCACACTGGCTTCGTTGTACATTGGAACAACGACGCTGAGGTCTGGTTGTTGCGCTAATGCCATACGCGTTACTCGCTTTCCTTTGCCAACAGTGGTTTGTTAAACACCCACAGTTTGGCCAGAGCGTAGTTGCAGATGAGCGCGCCACATGTCGCGAAAACCTGCGCACCCAGCCAATGCCAGTTCCACAGTAAACCGAGGGCCATTAATAGGGCGTTCATCATAAACCCTGCGCCCGCTGCGGCAACGAAGCGTAGAAAAGCTCGCGGGCCCCGCGGGCTACCTGCGAAGGTCACTCGGGCATGGAGATGATAATTAACAACTAAGCCCGTGCTCGCACCTGCTATAGAACCCAGCCATGCCGCCTCTGGGCTGCGCTGAACAACCAGGTAGAGAACGAGATAGTGCGCAAGCGTGCCTAAGCCACTCATGAATAGAAATACGAAGGGCTGGCGCATCTTCGCCTTAGTTGCGGGTGTGTCCACGCCTCAGTCCAGGTTCCCGCTCCAGGTCATCATTCGCTTGCCCGCGTCACGGAAGTCTTTTCCACACGCCAACCGGGCAATCACCCCAGTCAGCGGTGCGTTGGAAGCTGTAGCCTGTTTTGAGGGTAGTGTCGACTCTCAGGAATCCACTTCGGCCGCCGCCCTCGCGACAATCTCGAGGTGTCCATAAGATATAGCGAATACCTCGGCTGATGGCCCACTGGTCCGCCGCTTCTAGGCTTCCGGAATAGAGTTTTTCGATAGCTTCGCGGCGTATGCCGACTTCGTTCATGCCGCCACGCCACGTGTATTGGTGGTCCGGCCAACCCAGATAAATAGCTTTTTCGGCCCACATCGACAGCGCGCCAGAATCGTCGTAGGCGTTTGCGCGTACGGCTTCAAGTGCGATCCCGGGCGGGAGGTGGCGCAGGTGGTCGATTATCGATTTGTTCGCAGCATCGCGCGTGTAGATATGATCGCCTTGAATCTTGCCCACATCATCCCCGGTGTGCAGCAGTAGTTGATTCAGCAAGGGAATGGCGCTGGCCAGTAGTAGGCCCACAATGGCGTAACTCAGGCGGCGTAGCCAGAGCTGCTGGGCGTTCAGCAGGCTGATAAGGCCGCCGATGAGGCCAAGGGTCCAGGTCCAGTTCCACCACTTGAGGGCAGAGTTGGTGCGCTCGTAAGTGTTGACTGATAAGTCGTTCATGTAGAACACGGCGTTGAAGAGCAGCAGCACCAATGTGGAAGCGGCGATGAACCCTCCAATTTGGCGTAAGCGTTGTTGCCAGAGGCTGAGTGCGATAAGCACATACAGTGGCCAAAACTGGATGATGTAGGGCCAGATGCTGCCTCGATATTCCCAGGGCACTAAGCGCATGCCCACATTCAGGCTGCGTCCAGCAAGTCCCTGTAACACGGGGAAGAAGATGACGAGGCTGAGTGCTGCGCCTGCACTCATCCAGGCAAGGCGATGCAATGTGGCATGTGTGCTGCGGTCTCGCCAATACGTCCATAAGAACCAAAGGCCCGTGACCATCACCATATGCGGGAATAGCCAGGAGTTGCTGGCGAGCATGGTGAGGGGTAGGGCGCCTAACAACATCAGCAGTGCCGGCTGCCCTAGTGGCAGTGCCTCAGATTCCGGCTGGGGACGGCTCAATATCCACAGGGCGCCCAACAGCACCATCAACAGCAAAAATCCGCTCAGCGTGGGATGGAAGTCACCGAGAAAGATTTGGTAGGCAAAGTACTCCAGTGGTTGCTCGGGCGGTAGCTGAGGGCTGTTAAAAGGATTGGGTTGGCCAAGAATTTTGTAGAAGGCTTGGCCGTTAAAGCGCGCTTCGGTGGTGAGTGCGATGAATGCGGCGTTTTGTCCCTGTCCGAGCTTGAGGTAGTGCCATATCACGCTGACGAGGCCTGCGCCCGTGCCGGCAAAGCCCATAACCAGTGGCAGGACCCATGCCATGGTGTGTTGCCTTAAGGCGAGACGGCCCAGGCTAAAGGCCGCATACAAGGTGCTGGCCACGAAGAATACGAATCCACATTGATACAAGAGCCCTGCTGAGAGGTTCAGCATGCGGCCAGGCAGGCTCATGAGGTAGTACTGCAGCGGGTAGTAAAAGTCGAACTTATAAGGAGGCAGCCAGCGATCAGTGGCCGGCAGACCATCGGCGAATAAGAAGTTCTGTAGGAACAGTAAATTGGTGAGCTTTTCCGATGAGGCGTAGAGGCTAGGGAAAGCAACCCGCCAAAGCAGCGGCCACATGAGGCAAAGCAGGGCGACACACACCGCCAAGGGCGTGCGTATGCCCAAAGTTTCCAACCACTTCTGGCTAGGCTGAGCCAAGCTGCTGCGCTGCGTCCACAGCGCGCTTAGGGCAAAAGTGGCCCAGAGGATCCAGAGCGCGACGGGACTAAGCCGCAGCAGATGTTCCAGCGCATATAGAAGTGCTGCGGCCACGATCACTAGCGCTGCGGTGCCGCCGGGTAGCTCCGGCCATAGCTGTGCCGCCCAAAGACGAAAGGGCAGCAAGAGCAGGGCGCCCATGGCAATCAGGGCAAGAATAAAAATGATGGTCATGGCAGGCCTGTGCGCGGTGTCCGAGGCGCAGCCTTATGCAACAGCAGCATCAGCGAACGGCTCGGCGGTGTCCCAAGTGCTGTTCAAGTCTATCAGTGAATTGTTATACTTCTAAGTTGTTGTTTAAGAGCTCCGAGCGCCCATGGCCCGTGTAACCGTTGAAGATTGCCTGAAGCACATCCCTAATCAGTTTGACCTGACTTTGGCTGCTTCCCGCCGCGCTCGCGCCCTGGCCCGCGGCGCACACTCGCAGCTGAAGTGGGAGCACGACAAGTCCACTGTCGTGTCTCTGCGCGAAATTGCTGAGAAATTGGTGGGTGTAGAAGTGCTCGAAGAAGAAGAGTTGCCTCCTCTGCCTACTATCCGCGTGGATACTAGCAACATCGAAATCGGTAGCGACTGAGTCAAGCACTCCGACAGCGATTTTTGAAAACGGCCCCATCGGGGCCGTTTTTGTTTGCGGCACTTCAGTCGGCCAAATACTGCGCCAACGCTTTGGCTCAAGGTGCCCAAGTTTCGTGGGAATCCTGAGCAGGCAGCCAGCCGGCCATTGCCTTCAAGAGTTGTGGGCTTTGGACGCTCAGAATCAATTGCTGGGCTGCGCACTCAATCCACCGGCGGCGCTCGTCAGTTAACAGCCAAGGTCTCAGGTGTGCGTTAAGTCATACGGATGTTGCGCTCCAGCAACGGGTCTTTGGTTTTACTCACAGGTGCCGTTAGCGCTCCCTTAATGTGCAGGGCAGAGGCTCTTCAGGCCAAGTTGAGCTGGGGTTTTAACGGCGCAAATCCTGCAGGTGCCAAGAACAGGCTGTAGGCACTACACTGCAAGGCGTGGAAATACCCGTTTTTACAAAGCTCAAAACCACACTGCGCACGCAGAGGATTGATCGCGCTTATGGCATTGGCACCCTGTGCCAGCAGCTCGAGTCCTACCTGCCGGATGAAGATATCGAGCTGGTTCGGCGCGCGCATGACTACGGCGCTGCCGCGCACCGTGGGCAGTTTCGCAAAAGCGGTGAAGCCTACATCTACCACCCTCTTGCGGTCGCGCGCATTCTGGCTGATATGCGGCTGGATGCGACGACGATTGCCGCCGCCATTCTCCATGACGTCATAGAAGACACCGAGGCCGCTGCTTCTGAAGTGGAGGCCCGCTTCGGTAAGGACGTAGAGCACATCGTGGAAGGCGTGTCCAAAATGGACAAGGCGTCCGACCTCAGTCGAGAAATGGCCCAGGCGCGCAACTTGCGCAAGCTGCTGCTGGCCATGACGGACGACATTCGTGTGATCTTGGTCAAGCTGGCGGATCGCTTGCACAACATGCGCACCCTGGGCGCCATGGCGGCTCCCAAACGGCGGCGGATTTCCCGCGAGACTTTGGAGATCTACGCGCCGATTGCGCAGCGCCTGGGGATTCAGTCCATGCGCAATGAGCTGGAAGATCTGGGTTTTTCAAACCTGTATCCGGTGCGCTACCGCGTGCTCAAAGAGCAGGTGGAGCAGTTATCGAACAAGCGCAAAAACCTCATTCGCGAAGTCGAGGCTCGCATCGAGAAGGCCTTGGCGCGAGAGGGCATTGGGGCCTCCGTGGTGGGCCGGCGCAAGAACTTGTACTCCCTGTATCGCAAGATGCGGCGCAAGCACCTGCGCTTTATGGATGTGATGGACCTCTATGGCTTTAGGGTCATCGTAGAGAGCGACGATGCTTGCTATCGCGCCTTGGGCGTGGTCCATAGCGTGTATCGCCCCTTGCCGCAGCTCTTCGATGACTACATCGCCAATCCCAAGGTCAACGGCTATCAAAGCCTGCACACCACCTTAGTGGGGCCCAAAGGCGTGCGGATTGAGGTGCAAATTCGCACGCGGGAGATGAACCAGGTGGCGGAGGCTGGTGTGGCCGCCCATTGGCTCTACAAATTGGATTCGCGTAACTCGCGGCTGGTGGCTCCGCAGCAGCGGGCACGGGACTGGCTGGATAACTTGATGACCTTGCATCAACAAACGGCCGACCCTGAAGACTTTGTCGAGAACGTGCGGGTCGATCTGTTCCCAGACGAAATCTATGTATTTTCTCCGCGCGGCCAGATTGTGCGCTTGCCCAAATCGGCCACGCCGGTGGACTACGCCTATGCCATTCACACCGAGTTGGGCAACCAATGTGTTGCTGCGAGGGTTGATGGTCAGCTAGCCTCCTTAGCGACGCCACTACAGAACGGTCAGCGTGTGGAGGTCATCACGGCCAAGCGCCAGCAGCCCAATGCGGTCTGGCTGAATACCGTGCGTACGGCCAAAGCGCGCAGCGCCATCCTGCACAAGCTGCGTCATCAGCGCGAGGATGAGGCGCGCAAGCTGGGTCGGCGGTTGTTGGAAATGGCTTTGCGTCAGCTCGGCGCTGACGTGAAATCAATTGGACGCGATCAACTCGATGCGGTGTTGAAAAGCTTGGACTTAGCCAGTATGGATGCGCTCTATGCTGAGATCGGTCGTGGTCGACGACTGGCCCAGGTGGTTGCCCGTCAGCTCATCGCAGCCGACCCACGTGATCCTCACCCTGAGGCCGCGCCTCTGGCGGTCACCGGCACCGAAGGCATGGTGTTGGAGTTTGCCAAATGCTGTCGGCCCATACCTGGAGATGCCATCCGCGGCAAACTTTCCTCTGGGCGCGGCATTGTGATCCACCGTCAGAATTGCACTCACAGCGACCCCAAGGGACGTGATGCGCGTGATGTGGTGGATGTGGTGTGGTCGGATGAGGTGCAAGGAGAGTACCCCGTGGAAATTCTGATCCACTCCACCAACCGGCGCGGAATGCTCGCTGCGGTGGCCACGGCGGCTGCAGATGCAGAGTCTAGTGTGGAGCGGGTGAATCTTTATGACCGTAGCGGGGACTTCACCGAGTTTCAGATTCTCTGCACCATCAAAAGCCGCACCCACCTAGCCCAAGTACTGAGAAACTTACGCCGCATTAAAGATGTCGCCAAAGTCGAGCGAGGGCCCATAGACCCGAGCCGGAGGGTACGGAGTTAACAGGGTGTTATGCCGCTTCCACTGACATTGCTCACGCAATAAACACACTCCGCCTTAGGGACATGCTGAAGAAATCCGCGAGCGAAGCAAGGTGGCTCGCCGCCGGAGCGCAGACCGGTTTGACCGGATCAAACCGGCGCGTAGCCCGCAGGGGTGAGCCGCATGGACGCGGCGAACAACCCGCAGCATATGGACGATATGTGAGGAGTACGACCAATCGGCAGGACGGCCGATTGAGACCGCGCAGCGGCCGCCTGCGGCGAGGGACAGGGATGTCCCGAGTCAGCACCGCCGAAGAGCCAGATTGCGAGCACAGCGATTTATTCGGCATTTCCTTAGGTCACAATGGTGACTTGTTTCTGACTTGATACATCTATGACCCAACATCGCGCCATTCAAACCGACAAGGCCCCGGCGGCTATTGGTCCTTACTCGCAGGCTGTGCAGGCGGGCAATACCCTCTATCTCAGTGGGCAAATTCCTTTAGACCCGACGACGATGGAGCTGATCCCTAGCGCCGATTTTGCCGAGCACGCCCGCCAAGTGTTCAAGAATTTGGCTGCAGTCTTGGACGCGGCCGGTTTGAGCTTGGAGGATGTGGTGAAGCTGAATCTGTACTTGGTTGATCTGGGGCAGTTCGCCGCAGTGAACGCGGTGATGGAAGAGTTCTTCAGTCAGCCTTTCCCCGCGCGGGCCGCGATTGGCGTGGCCAGCCTGCCCAAAGGCGCCGTGGTTGAGGCAGATGCCATAGCAGTCGTTCCCACCGCCTAATCGGTGGGCTTTGAGTCGCCATGCAAATTCAGCAACTGCGTGGGGCTGGGCCACGTACCGTAGAGCAGCTCAAAAAGTTGGGCGTGCACAGCGTGGAAGACCTGCTGCTGCACCTACCCTCACGCTATGAAGATCGCACACAGCTGCGACCGCTGAACCAGTTGCAGGGAGGCCACAGTCAACGTTTCTGCGGCCAAGTTCAACAGTTGCGCCCTTTGGGCGGGCGGCGGCCTGGCCTGCAGGCCAAGCTGGCCGACAACCGGGGCGAGTTGAGTGTGGTCTGGTTTTCCCGTCGCGGTCCCCAGGAGAAGTTGGCCGTGGGTGATTGGCTGCTGTGCTGGGGGGATGTGCGCGAAGGGCGTTTTGGTTTGGAGTGCGCTCATCCTCAGATGACTCCTGTGCCCAGTCCGCAGCAGCTGCCTGACTTGGGCGATAGGCTCAGTCCCATCTATCCCACCACAGCCGGGTTGACTCAAGGTCGCATCAATCAGCTCATGCAGCAGGCCTTGGAGCGGGTGGAGAGCTTATTCCCCCAGTTGATTCCACAAGATGTGGCGCCACGGTTGGAGGTGGCGCAGGCCCTGCGCACCTTGCATGCCCCTCCCGTGGATGGCGGCGAGGATATGCTTGAGGCCCGCCAGCGCTTGGCTTTTGAAGAGTGGCTGGCGCAGCGTTTGGCCATCGCGCGTACGCGGGCCAGGATGGTGACTATGCAGGCTCCACGCTGCCCGCCTGCGCCGCAGGCTGAGCAGCTTTTACGCGAGCAGCTGCCCTTCAGTCCGACTTCGGCGCAGGAGGCTGTACTCGAGGAAATCCGCCCGGAGCTGGCGCAGGCCGCACCCATGCTGCGTTTGGTCCAAGGGGATGTGGGCTGCGGAAAAACAGCGGTGGCTGCCCTGGCGGCTGTGGCGCCTTTGGCTGCGGGCTTTCAAGTGGCTCTGATGGCGCCCACAGATATTCTTGCGCGCCAACATGTGCAGACCTTGCAGCCATGGTTCGCAGCGCTGCGTAAGCCAGTGGGCTTGCTCACAGGCTCGCAGACCGCCGCCGAGCGTAAAAAGCTATTGCAGGCCGTGGCCCAAGGTGATGTGGCCGTGGTGGTGGGCACGCACGCCCTGTTCCAAGACAAGGTTGTTTTTCAGCAACTCGGTTTGGTCATCGTGGACGAGCAGCATCGCTTCGGCGTGGGTCAGCGCTTGGCCCTGCGCGATAAAAGCGGAGCTGTGGTCGCCCATCAGCTCATCATGACCGCAACGCCTATTCCGCGCACCCTGGCACAAACCGTTTTTGCCGACTTGCAGATCTCGCAGATCACCGCGCGCCCTCCAGGCCGGCAGCCTATTGCTACGGTTAGCCTGCCGCAGGCGCGGCGCGGAGAGGTTATTGAGCGACTCCGAGTGGTTTGCGCCGAGGGTCGGCAGGCCTACTGGGTTTGTCCAGCCTTGTCCGAATCTGAGCACGCAACCGCCGCCGAAGATATTGCCGAACTGCTGCGCGAGCAATTGCCCGAATTGCAGATCGGGCTGATGCATGGTCAGCTCAAGCCTGCAGAGAAAATGCAGGTCATGGAAGACTTTCGTGCTCACCGCGCCCATGTGCTGGTGGCTACAACAGTGATTGAAGTGGGTGTGGATGTGCCCGGCGCCAGCATTATCGTGATTGACGAAGCCGAGCGCTTGGGGCTGGCCCAGTTGCACCAATTGCGTGGACGCGTCGGCCGCGGCGAGCAGGCGAGTTTTTGTGTGCTGCTACACAAAACCCCCTTAAGCGACACGGCGCGAGCGCGCCTCAAGGCTCTATGCGATAGCGACGACGGCTTTGTGCTCGCCGAGAAAGACCTAGAGCTGCGTGGGCCAGGTGAGTTATTAGGGACCGCGCAAAGCGGCGATCAGCGTCTGCGTTTTGCCGATGTGATGCTGGACGCGCAGTTGCTGCCGCAGGTCATGCGGGTGGCAGATACACTCGAAGAGCATCCCAGTTTGGCGCAGGCTTTGGTGCAGCGCTGGTTAGGACAGCGGCTGGATTACGCGGCGGTCTAGCCGGATGATGGCAACGGCCATAACAGTCGTTTTCACCACGCTGCGCGCACAAAATTCTGCCCCATCGTGCCCGCGCGGGCGCGTTGACCTAGGGAAGCACGGTCAAAGCGCCCAAAACCTGATGGCCATGGTGCAGTTCTAGCTCGAAGCGCCCCGAGTGGATGGCAGTGAATTGCAGTACTCCCGGCAGTTCAGGCTGCAGGGGCAGGGTGTAGTCATACCCATGCAGATGGACCTCATCGTGGGTGTCGCTCAGCACCTCAATGCGGACCACATCCCCTTTGTGCACCTGGGGAGTGGTGGCAAGGGCCTGGATCACGCCATCCTGAATCCGCCAGCTCAAGCGTTTAGGGCGTGCCGAATCGCTGTGCTTGGCCTCTGGGCTGGGTGATTGCTCGGCTGTTGTTGCATTCTGCGCCGAGCTCGCGGCAGCGTCCGGCTGTTCTTTGGGAATGAGCACAAACAGTCCTACCAGAACAACTGCGCCTACAAAAACGAAGACCAGCCCTCGCATTGATCCGTCACCAAGCAAATGTGGAGCTCACCATGGCCTTTGTGCGGGAAATCTGCAAGCCCAAGGCGCAGCCATGAGGGGGCGCTGTTTAACGTGTTCCATTTTGGTGCGCTGGTGACCGGCTCCAGGGGTTGTGGGTGGGGCTATCACTCCTAGCCCGGTCGGTGCCCGGCACGGTTTCAGAGTTGGCGCGTCCGTTGCTAACCGCTTTGGCTTTTGGTTTTAGTGCTTTTGGCATTTCGCGGGAAGCGCTATATTGCAAGTTGAAGAAAACAGGCAGCGTCAAGAACCTTCGCTTGCCGTCAATTACCGACTTGGGGAAAAACATGGGGAATCTGTTGTTGCGGGGCGCGGCTGCGCGCTGCGTGTCGTGGTCCGCTTTGGCGGCCGTATTGGTGGCGCCGTGGAGCGTGCAGGCGCAGGAGGACACCTCCGAGCCTCAGGTTGAGGAGGAAGCGCTAGACACCATCCCGTTGCCGGATAGCGAGGCACCGGTTTTAGACGATGAGTCCACCCTGTTGGATGAGCTTGTTGTGGTCGGTTCCCGGCGGCAACCGCGCTCGGCAGCCGATACGGTGGCCCCGGTGGATGTTATTTCTGGCTCCAGCATCGCCAATCAGGCGCCCTCGGATGTGGGCGACATGCTGCGTATTGTGGTGCCCTCCTACAACGTGAACACCCAGCCCATCTCCGATGCGGCCACCATCATTCGCCCGGCCAACCTGCGCGGTTTGTCGCCGGACAACACCTTGGTGCTGGTCAACGGTAAACGCCGCCACCGGGCTTCCGTCATCAGCTTTCTGGGTGGTGGTATTGCAGATGGCGCGCATGGGCCAGACATCAGCGTATTCCCCACCATTGGTTTGAAACAGGTGGAAGTACTGCGTGACGGGGCCTCCTCTCAGTACGGCTCCGATGCCATTGCTGGCGTGCTCAATTTCGTCCTCAAAGACGACTACGAGGGCGGCATGTTGGAAGCGCGCTACGGCTCTACGTACGAGGGTGACGGCGACAACTACCGTTTGGGCGGGAACATTGGCTTGCCGTTAGGGGATACCGGCTTTATCAACCTTTCAGCAGAGTTCTCTGAGGTCGATGACACCATTCGCTCAGTACAGCGGGATGACGCCGCGGCCTTGATTGCTGCCGGTAACACCGCTGTGCAAGACATCAGCGTGAACACGATTACTACGGATGTCACCCAAATCTGGGGCCAGCCCAATGTGCGTGACGACATTAAGCTGTTTTTCAACAGCGGTATGTCTTTCAACTCTATGGTTGAAGGCTACGCTTTTGGTAACTACGCCAGCCGCGAAGTCGATGGTGGTTTCTTCTACCGCAACCCCACCAACCGCGCTGGCGTCTACCAGGGCCCCTTGGTTGATCCGGAAACCGGCGAAGCCGATCCTGAGGGCGTTCCTTCGGTGCTGGTCGGTGATTTGTCGGTGGAAGACTCTGGTGACTGCGTGGCTGGGATTCCCCTGCAAGGTCCTGACTTCTTAATCCCGGATGAAGACATCCTCGCCGATGTGAGCGCAGACGATAACTGCTTCTCCTTTGTCGAAATGTTCCCAGGCGGCTTTGTGCCACGCTTTGGGGGCAAGAATACGGACATGTCCTTGGTGCTCGGTACCCGCGGTACGCTACCTGTGGGCCGCGGCTTGGACTACGACTTCAGCTACACCTACGGCGACAACGAAACCGAGTTCTTTATCCGTAATACGGTCAATGCCAGCTTGGGGCCGAATACGCCAACCAGCTTTAACCCTGGGGCCTACCGCCAGACCGATAACAACTTCAACCTAGACTTCAGCTATGGCTTGCCAGTGGCGGCCTTCGTTTCAGACTTGTTCCTCTCGGCCGGCTTGGAATACCGCAGTGAACGCTTCCAAATTGCGCGTGGCGATCTGGCCTCCCGGCAGTTAGGTCCATTGGCGGCACCGTCTGAAGGCTTCCCGCTGGGGCAAGGCTTTGCCTCTAGCTCTAACGGCTTTGGTGGCTTCACCGTGGCCACTTCAGACGAGCAAACCAACACGGCGCTGTACTTGGAGGCTGAGTCTGAAGTGATGAAAGGCCTCACCCTGCAGGCCGCGGGTCGTTATGAAGACTTCAACACCTTCGGCGACACCTTTAATTACAAGCTCGGCGGCTTATTCGTGATGAACCCTGCTGTGCGTTTCCGCGGCACGGTTTCCACCGGTTTCCACGCGCCGACCGCGGGGCAGGCGAATGTGGTCAATGTCACCACCGCATTTGTGGGCGGTGTTTTGCAGGATGTGGGTGTGATCCCGCTGAGCAGTGGCGCCGGCCAATTCGTGAACGGCCGTCGTGCCGCGCGTGGCGAGCGTCCCTTTGAATTGGGTCCGGAAGAATCGGTGAACTATTCCCTTGGTGTGGCTCTGAACCTAGCTAAGGTAGAAATCACTCTGGATGTATTCCAGATTGAATTGGACGGGCGTATTGCCACCACTGATGACATTGACTTTATTGGCGAATTGCAGGGCTTTGCGCGTGAAAACGACGTGCAAACCTATGAGGACACCAACAATAACGGGCAGCAAGACCAAGGTGAGCCAGACCTCACCACCAGTCAGCTCATTAATGCCCTGGATGGCACCAATGGCTTCGACGCGGATGATTTTGAGGGGGCAGAAGATCTCACGGCATTCCGTGTGTTTACTAACAACTTCGATACCCGCACACGCGGTATGGACCTGGTGGTGACCTCGCCCATTAACTTGGGCATTGGTGGCTTCAGTAACTTGTCTGCTGCCGTTAACTACACCGAAACCAAGGTGACCGAGCGCGGCGTGTTTAGCCCCATTGGTGACATTCGCCTGCGTCAGTTGGAAGAGAACATTCCGCAATGGAAGGGCAACATCAGCCTGAACCACACCCAAGGCGCTTGGCGCGGCTTGGCACGGGTGAACTTCCACGGTGACTACTTTGAGGGTCACCTAGAAGAGGTGCCGGTGGATCTGGGCGGCGAAATGACCGTGGACCTGGAAGCAACGACCACCCTGCGCAATGGTCTGGAGATTTCCTTGGGTGGTGCCAATGTCTTCGACAACTTCCCCGACCGCCTGCCTGCGGATGTGGCCGGTATTGCGGGTGCGAAGTACCCAACTACGGCGCCGTTTGGCTTCAATGGTGGGCAGTACTACCTGCGCCTGCGCCGCAGCTTCTGAGTCGACGATGAGGGGCGCGCTGCGCTTGCAATCTCGGTCTACGGCGGTGCTCAAAACGCTCACATATGGAATATATGCTGCGCTTTCTCCGCTCCGGCGTAGGCCGACCTCGCTGCGCTCGCGGTCGCCCTCATCGCCGACCGTCGACGGGGTGGGGAACGAGCTGCGCTTGCAATCTTGGCGCTTGCGTTCGCCCTCGTCCCCGACAGTGGGCTGGGGCAGGGCCGCAACACGCCTGTAGCTTGAGTGCCAGTGGTGCTTGCAGGCATAGCGGCCCCAACTTAAGTCAAAGCGCGCGGTGTCAGAGTGAATGTTCTGCCACCGCGCACTTGTTTCAGTCCTAGTCGTAAGGCTGGGCGGCCGGTGAGCCCGGCCATGGAGAACCTTCATGCAACAATTCGCGCTTTTCCAATGGCTTAGTGCCTGCGGCCTGCTCGCTGCGGCGACCGTTGCCCTTGCCCAAGACAGTCTGCCAAGGACGGGCTTTGAGCAAACTCAAGGGGCGCGTTGGACTACCCATGAAGAGGAACTCTCTTTTCTGGCAGAGGTGGATGCCCTGACCGAGCGTATCGATATCCAGACCATTGGTTGGTCGCATGAGGGTCGCCCGCTGCAGCTGGTGCGTTTGGGCCATCCTCGGCCCGTATCTCTGTCCGCTGCGCAAAGCATGCCGGTAGAACTGCATATCTGTACTCAGCATGGCAACGAGCCTGCCGGACGCGAGGCCTGCTTGATCGCTCTGCGGGATCTGGCTTTGAGCACCGACCCTGTGCTCATTGATCAAATGGCTCGGCAGCTCACGTTATTTATTCCCACGGCCAACCCTGATGGCCGAGAAACCAATAGCCGCACCAATGCCGAAGGTGTGGATCTGAATCGCCAGCACCTGCAAGTCGACCAGCCCGAGGTGCGCGCTATGGGGCGTGTTATCCGCGACTACAAGCCAGTGATCAATATGGACCACCATGAGTACGGGCCCACTACCCCAGTGCTCTACGATGATGATGTGTTGATACTGTGGCCGCGTAATCTCAACGTGTACCCACCACTGCGAGATGCCGCTTTTGCCTTTTCTGTGGACCACATCACGCCCTGTACTGAGGCGGCTGGTTACAGCGTGGACGAGTATGGCTTGCAAGCCGCGGGTGATTTGGACCTGCAGCAAACAGCTGGCGACTGGGATGACGGCATTTCCCGCAACGTCGGCGGCTTACGCCATAGCTTTGGCATCCTGGTGGAGTCGGCAGTGTCTATGAACCCTGCCAACCCGGAGGAATTGCTGGATGGCATCACAACCGGCAATACCCTCGGCGGAGCGCCAGCCAGCATGCGCCGCCGGGTGGAGTCGCAGGTAAAGCTGGTTGACTGCGCATTGGAATACATGCGCGAATTTGCGGATCAAGGCTTGCAACTCACCCGCGAGTCTAGGCAGGCCAAAACCGAGGAGGGGGCCCTACAGAGCGCGCCCACCTTCTTTGATGGCCAGGATGAAGATACGACGGTTGCCGGTGCAATCACCGGCGCCAACTCCCCCCAGACGCTGCAAGATCCCCCGTTTTGCGGCTTCGAGATTGAGGCCGAACTGGTCTCAGAAGACTTAGAGATAGCAATGGATATTCACGGAATTCAGGCCGAAGAGCGGCCAGATGGCAGCCTTTTTGTATCAATGGCGCAAGCTGCGGAGCCAGTGATTGGCTTATTACTGGATGGGCGTAGCGAGCGTCATCTGGTGGCAGCGCAAGGCCTCAGTGACTGCGCCACCTCGCGCGCGGCTACACCGGTGAGCAGTGGCGGCGGCGCCATGCCGTTTTGGCTGGGTGTGGCTGCTGGCCTGCTGGGGCTGGTTCGGCGCCGGCAGCCCTCTGCGCTTGCGCGCGGGCTGGTGCGCCTGGCGGCTGCGTCCACTCTGCTATTGCCGGGAATGGCTGCCGCGGATGTGTGCACGCCACCGGTACCCATGGAACTCTGCGGCGGGCGTATTTTTGCCGAGCCATTGAATTCCATCGGTGGCCTTACCCATCGGGAAATGGTGCTGGGGATGCAGGCTCTGGCCACCGAATACCCCGACTGGGTGACCTTCGAAGAGTTTGGTCAGGGGTCGGCCGATGGCTTGCCTCTATATGCCGTAGAGGTCACGGCGCCGGATTCGCCCATCCCTTATGCCGAGCGCAAAATTGTGCTGGTGAACCAGTCGGTGCACGGCAACGAGCCTGGCGGCCGTGAAGGCGCAGCGCGTTATACCGAAGATCTGGTGACCGGGCTGGACCCAGAGCGCACCGCTTTGTTGGACCGGGTTCGCTTAGTACAAACCTTTATTAACCCCGATGGCTGGACGGCTGGCGACCACGACCATGTGCAAACCGGCGGGGGGGCATATTTCTGGGCACGTCAAAATGGTGCCGGCCCGGTGTCCGGTGTCGGCGATCTGGGCTTGGGTGTAGACCTGAACCGGCAAGCTCCCTGGCGCGGGATTTCGCATCCTTCGGGGCCGGTGTCGCAGCCAGAATCCACCGCATTCGTTGACTACGTGCGCAAGCTCGCCAGCGAGGGCGATATTCAGGTGGCGGTGGATATTCATGGTGAGGTGACCGATGCTGCAGCCTGGGTGATGCTCAGCTCTGGGAAGTTCAACTTGGATGATGCGCTGAATCAGCGTTATCACGGCGAAGCGGTGCGCAGCGCCATTATCGAATCGCTCGCCGACAGCTCCGTCAGCGACCTGATTAACACCATCAGCGGCGGTGTGGAGCCCATGGTCCTGACGGCCTCATCGGAGTTCGGCAATATTGCTTCCGAGTCCACAGCCTCGGGCACAGGGTTCTTGGGCGACTGGATATCCCAACCCGAAGGCGGTGGGGCAGCCTCTATGTCGACGATTGAGCTGTATAACTTTTTGGTCAGCCCTGGGGTGAATTCGCTGACGGCGCGCCCCGAGGTAATGCAGTACTACCGCGACACGGTGCGCGGAATTCTGGCCGGTATGATCGAGCAGGCCGCCGTGGAACATGACACCCGCATGGTCGGCGGTAGCTTGCTGTGGGTGGATGATTTCCCGCGTATTGCCGATCCAGTGCGTGAGGGCGTCGAGGTGAGTGCCGCTGATTTCTTTAGCGATCTCGCACCTTGGTACGCCGGCGACCTCAGAGCCACGAGTGGAGCCGGCCTGGCTGCTGCACTGGCAGCCTTCCCCGAGTCTGTGACGGTGCACACAGCGGGGCTCGCTGCTAACCCTGAGGCTTTAGCAGCGCTGCGTAGCTACGTTCAGGGCGGCGGTAATCTGGTGTTGACCGATGCGGCTTTGAACTTGCTCCCAGAGCTAGTGGCCGAGATTAGCCCCGAGCAAATCACTTTGCGTTTGGATAATGGTGGCAAGGTCAGTTATGACCGCAGTCATAAGCTTGCTGCCGGCATTCGCGACATTAGCTGGATGAACACCGAAACCGCCACCATGGGGTTGCGGGTCGAGAACGACGCCAACGTGCCTACATGGCGCGTGGATACAGCGGCCTGGGAGGCAGTAGGCGGCACCACGGCCGGGGTCTCTGGTGGGCAAACCTCGGTGGGTGAACTTGCTGTGGGCGCAGGTCGCATCAATATTATTGGTGTGCTGTTGCCAAACCCCGACAGCTCCGACCCGAATATTGGTTTTGGTCTGAATGGCTATGGTGTTCTAGACACTGGCTACATCGTTTTCGCCAATGCTTTGAACGCCACACTTGAGCATGTCACAACACCCGCAGTTGCCGGTGCCGACCTGAGCGACACGCCAGAGTCGCGAATCGTCTTCGATGCGGCGCGTGGTGGGGCTCTGCATTGGACATTGCTGCTCCTGGTGTTACTGGGGGCAGTGCGTCGCCGAGGTCGCGGAGCCTGCGAGTGAATTCGGCGCATTCACAAAAGGCTCAGGCTCCTCAGCAGGCCATGCCTTTGGGCTTGGCCCTAACACCAGTTGCCGTGCTGATTGCTCTGTTGGTGACAGCATTGGCCCTGTTCGGTGATGGGGCTATTGGTGGGCCAACTCAGCTTTGCTTAATGCTCGCCGGCTGCGCTGCCGGAGGCGTGGGCATGGTACGGGGAGTGGCCTGGGAGCAACTCGAGGCTGCGGTGGGCGCAACCATGGCTCGGGCCTCGATGCCCATCATGATTTTGTTGGCGATTGGCGGCTTAATTGGCGTGTGGATGGCCGCTGGCATTATTCCGGCATTGATCGTGTATGGCAGCCAAATTCTCAACCCCGAAATCTTTTACTTGGCAGCCCTACTCATATCGGCTTTGGTGGCCTTGGTCGTGGGCAGCTCTTGGACCACCGCGGGCACCGTTGGCATTGCGCTCATTGGCGTGGCAGCGGCCTCCGGGCTGTCCTTGCCCATGACTGCGGGCGCCATCATTTCTGGGGTGTATTTTGGCGATAAGCTCTCGCCGCTATCAGATACCACGAACTTAGCCGCAGCCTTGGCCGGCACGCCATTATTTACCCACGTGCGATACTTGCTCTGGACCACGGTACCTGCGCTGGGCGTCGCTATTGTGTTTTTCGCGGCTGCGAGCTTTTTGGCGGCTGGTGAAGCAGATACCGCCGGCTTGGCCGAGCTCAGTGCTGCGCTTGGCAATAGCTACACCATTTCAGCGTGGTTGTTGCTGCCGTTTTTGGGCCTATTCACCATGGCCTATAAGGGGGTTCCAGCGCTACTGGCCATTCTGGCCTCGATTGTGATTGGCGGCGTGTTCGGCGCGGTATTCCAGCAGCATGCCGATCCCCAAGCGATGGCGACGCTGGGCCTGTATTGGGGCAGCGCGGCCAATGGCTATGCAGCGCAGACGGGGTTGGCCCTGGCCGATGATCTGCTCTCCCGCGGCGGTATGGACAGCATGCTGACCACGGTATGGCTGATTGTTTCGGCGATGTTTTTCAGCGGAATGATGGAACGGTCGGGCTGCCTGCAGCGCTTGCTGGAAGCTGTACTGCGCCTGTTCCAAAAGGGGCAATCTATTCTGTTCGGCGCCGGTGCAACCGCCATGCTCACCAACGTGGTGGCCGGTGACCAATATGTGTCCTTGGTGATTGCTTCGCGCATGTATGCCGGTGAAGTCGAGGCCCGTGGGCTGGCGCCGGAGACCCTTTCGCGCACCAGTGAAGACTTCGGGACGGTCACTTCGGTATTGGTGCCTTGGAACACCTGTGGCGCCTACATGGCCGCCACGCTGGGTGTGGCCACCTGGGCCTATTTACCCTTTTGTATTTTTAACCTAGCCAGCCCGGTGATTTCGGCTTGGTACATAGCGAGTGGACGCAGTATTCGTTGGCATCGCCAAGACTCACGCCACTCGGCACCAGAGCCAGCGCAGAGCTGAATGACACTGATGCGCGGGCTCTGGAGCACAGGCTCAGTTCGGATATTCGCGTTTCAGCAAAGAGGGAAGGGATGAACAAACATATGCCGAAGCTTGGATGGGGGCTAGTCGCCCTGGCGTTGTCGGGTACCGCTAGCGCGAGTCCGGGGGGGCATGAGCATCATGAGGCCGCACATTCTGCGGCGATGACAGCAGAGCATGCCGATCACGCCGCGGCGCATGAGCATCAGCACGGGCTGCTCGAAGTGGACGATGCCGTGCCTAGCTTAGCCGTCGCCCTCATGCCCGACGCGAGCAGTGGATGGAATGTGCATTTGCAGGTGCGCAACTTTGCATTCGCGCCCGCCTTGGCCAACGGCCCGCATCGACCAGGTACGGGGCATGCGCATATTTATGTCGATGGTCAAAAGCAGGCGCGCGTGTATGCGCCCTGGTTTCATCTACCCGCCTTGGGACCCGGCCCGCATGAGATCAGGGTGGTGCTCAATAGTAACGATCATCGTGAATATGCCCATCAAGGACACCCGGTGGAACAGGTGCTCCTGATCGAGGAACGCTGAGGGGCTTCTGGCACCACGGCCTGCGCCCTTTTAAGTCGCCCGCGGGCTGATTGGCAGGGACAGAATCCACAACCCAGCCACAGTGAAGATCACCATCAGCAATAACATGGGTAGTTGACTGATGATGGCTTGTCGGCGCGTGGGAAACAGGCTCAGGGCCTGCACATGAGCCAAGTACACGCTGACGATATGACCCAGCAAAATCAAACTCACCTGGATATGCCACACCACTCCGGCGTCGAGCATGAGCTGGGTACGCCAATGCGCGGTTCCAAAGATGTTCCAGCCCCAGCCAAAGGGATCGGAAAGCAAGTTGATCAGCCTTGGTCCTTGGGTGAAAAGTAACGTGAAGTAGTGCGTCAGGCTGTACACAAAGGCAATAGGAACCAGACTGAAGGCAAAAGCTAAGGCCAGTTCCCTGAGGCTGAAGGCGCTGCGTGTGACTGCCCTCATCAGCCACACAAAGCCCATATAAATCAGCCAGTAAATGAAGGGGGAGAGCCAAAGTACGGCCGTTTGCCACCAGGGGTAAAGTGTTTTGAGCAGGCGCAAGCGCTCAATGTTTGCTGCAGGTAACCACGCCGCCATGACTCCAGCGAGCTCTTCCCAATATAAGCGCACAAAAGGCATGCTGGATTTGAGTCCATCAAATGCGGTGGAAGAGAGCATGAACAAGATAAACAGCAAAAGGCTTGTTTGCGCCGGTGCCGGACCAAGCAATCCACTAAAGGGCCAGCGCCAGGACAGGCGATGACCATTTGGGGCTACTTGCCGCGAAAGCGGGGATATTTTGCCCAGTAAGCGGAGCATCACCCCAAAAAACTCAGCGTAGCGAAACCAAGCAGTTGCGCCCCATAACCAAGCTCCGACCAGGTTAATCGCCGTATACGCACTCAAAGCCATCGCCAATTGACTAGGCCGGCCGTGGCCAAGAAGCTCCAGCCAAATAAACCCCATATACAAAGCCAGTGCCGGCCAATAACCCAGCGTGTAGCGATAACGCCCGACAAAGGCTTGAGGGGCAAAGGCGGTAATGCAGCTGCAAAGGGCCCGCCAGGGGTTCCACGAGGCGTAGCGGTTGCCAAAGAGCGCAACCCAATAGGCATAACCCAGAGCAAAAATCACCCAGAACAGCGTCATGGAGAGGTTGCGATAGGGATCGCTCACGCCCATAAAGCCAGTGACTACAGTGATGGATAAGAGAAGTAGGCCTATCCCTGCGCTGAGCCTATTGTGGGCTCGAGAGGGTGTATGGGTATAGTCGCTATTGGGCTGCTGTTTGGGTGGGGCGTGAGCGGATGGCGCCGTCGCGGAGACAAAAAAACCAAAGATGACAAAGGACACCAAAAGCGCCGCAGCGGCCCCATATAAGTACATCCATGTGGGCACCGGCAAGGTATAAATTTGCCCAAAGCCATGGGCGATTGCAGGGTGGCTCACGAGCACCAAAACACTGGCCACCAAAACCTGCAAAGGCGCAGTTTTGAGGGCCTGAGAAGAACTGGTCCAGTTATTGCTATCCAAGGTCGGGTGGGCCACGCGTGGGGGATTCTCCAGGCTGCTAGGCCCTTGATTGGCGGGCCTGTGTGCTTGCCGATTAACGATAAGTCTGAAATATTCGGCTTTTGACGCATTTTTATTGTGCACTGTCGTAGTGCGCAGCGTCTGACTCCACAGAACCTGGAGAACCGACAATGAGAGTTTCGCGCTTGAGCGCTGCTACATCAGTGGTGGCGATATTCATGCCTTTGGCTGTGTTCGCTGATCATGGCCCAGGCGAGTTGGGTGTGGTGAATGCCCCTACTGCGAGTACGCTGAACTCTGGCGGGGATGGCGCTGTGTGGGAGGTGTTTACCTCCTTGAATAGCGCCAATCCGCACTCGGATCTGGACTATTTTCGCGTCGACGGGGATTACTACGTCGCTGCGGGGACCTTGGCGATCGGTCCCAACGAAGGGGGCCAGGTTATCTATAGGCTTACCCAAAACGGTGAGCTAGATCCCTCTTTCGTCGCCGCTCATGGCTCAGCCGCGTGTGTCACCGACGCCTCTGCGGCTTTGGCCTTGCAGCACGATGTGGAAGTCACACCCAAGGGCGATGTGCTGTTCAATACCGATTGGAAAGGCATGGCGAACACCGGCCGGCCTCAGATTCTCATTGACGCTACGGATGCGCCCGGACGTTGTCATGACCAGGGAACCCTGGTGGGTTTGGCCGCAGCTGGTTTCGACCAACCTCCTGGCGGTCTGGAGCTGGTGGATATCACCGACCTGGCTAATCCCGTCGAAATTCACCTGACCAGTCATATTGGTGAAGCGCATACGGTGAATGTCGACCCACGGCGTCCGCATATCGTTTACACCTCCACCTCTGATTACGTAACTCTGGCGAATCGTCCGGATGCAGCGGACCCCACGCGCAGCGAGCAAGGCGACCTCGACGGCTTTGAAATGCTCGACATTTCTAGCTGCATGAATTTTCCCGAGGGCACCGACCTTGCCACCAAGCGCGCCCAGTGCCGGCCGCAGGTTTACCGTTTTCGGTTCGAGCCAGACTGGATTCGCGGCACCTTCGACAGCGGTAGAGGCGGAGCCTGTCATGAATTAGAGCTCTACCCAGACGACCGCTTAGCCTGCGCCAGCTTGAGCTCCACCCTGGTCTTGGATATGTCGGGGGTCTTTGACGATAACGGCACCCCCAACGACTACACCGATGACACCATCCGCGGCGAACCGCTGCCCTGCGCCGTGCGCAAGAGCGCTTCAGATGAACTCGGAGTGTTTGCCACCGGCGCGCTTGTCACCGACTGCGTGCTGGGTGCCCAGGGCCGACCGCTGACCATGGGCGGATGGCTGGAACAAGGCGCGCCCTCGGTCGAAGGTGTGGAGCTGGTCGGCTTTGTGAATCATGCGGCCAACAGCGGGCGTCTTCCTGCCGATGATGTCGCCATTTCTCACGAGGCTGAGTTCACCCACTCCGGTAAGTTTTTGCTGGTCAGCGATGAGCGTGGTGGCGGAGTAACGCCTCCCGATGCCACCTGTCCTACGCCGGGTAGCAATGAGGTGAACGCCGATGGCAACGGCGGAATCCACGCCTATGCCGTCGACCGTCTGTATACCGAATACCCCGGCTCACCGGGTGCCGATACAGCCGAAGCCATTGCCCAGGCGGCCGATGTGGCCTATGCACGCACACCGGATGGGGACAAGGCTATCTACCGGGCAACACCACGTATGGTGGGCGGTACCTTCTGCACAGCACATCTCTTCCAACAGATTCCTGGCCAGAACCGCATCTTCATGGGCTGGTACTCCCAAGGCACCCAAGTGGTGGACTACATCGAAAACCCCGATGGTAGCTTTGAATGGAAAGAGGCTGCTTGGTGGATACCGGAGGGCGGTACGCAGTGGGTCTCACATATTTTCGCCTTTGAAGAAAACGCGGACGGCAGCTTCACCTACTGGGGCACATCGGCAGACATCAGTCGTACGGCGGTGGATGTGTACAGCGTGACATTACCGGCCCCCGAGCAAATGCAACCTGCTGTGCAGGTGCCTACCCGCGATGTACCGCTACCGCGCCCGGCTGCGCCCAGCACTGGAGGCGCCGTGAGCTGGTGGGCGCTGCTGGTTTTGCTGGGGCTGGGTGGTGCTAGTGCGGCGGCTCAGCGTCATCGCGCGGTCGACTAACACATGATTTTCAGGACTTTGCGTGGGCAATCTGCGCCCATATTTTTCAGGAGGACAACTGCCATGAATCAATGGCCAACCGCGGGCGGGATTACGCTTGCTCTTTGTACCCTCATCACCGCGTGTGGTGGTGGAGGGCGAGCCGGGGACTTAGGAGCGAACGTTGTAGGTGCCCGTGCTGACAGCGTGCCAACCGGGCCTTTTGTGGCCGGCCCAGAGCTTTGGCGCGACCCGCGCCTGGCTCCACACCCGGCCTATAACTTCGCCACGGCCTCACATCCTCCGGTTGCTGCAAACCTGCCCGAGTTCTGGGCGCCTCCTGCGGCTCCAGAAACAGCGGCTGAGTCTTTTGAACTCGAGTTCTTGGCCGGGTCCCCGGCAGAGGCCACCAAGTCGGGCGGCTTTGAAATCTTCGGCAGCTTGGCCATTTTGTCGGGCTTTGGGGATAACGGTTCCATCATTGATATTTCCAACCCCGCAGAGCCGAAATTTTTGGGCGCGGTGCTAAACACCAACTTGCGCGGCGCCGAAACCATTGCTTACCCCGATGGACGCCTGATTGTGGTGTTCGCAACAGAGAGCGATGACTTGCCTGTGGTCGACATCACCGACCCCCGGCGGCCGGTTGAGATGTACACCTTGGACCCGGCTCAGGGCGAGCACAATATTGGGGTGGTTCCGGGCACGCCCATTGTCTATAACAGCGCATCTGTGGGCGGCGGCAACCTCCCCAATGGGGGCTCCGGGTTTACCGAAATTTGGGACTTATCCGATCCGGATAACCCGGTGGAGCTAGAGCCCTTCATGAATGGTTGGAGCTGCCATGACATCAGCTTTTGGATTGATGCCGAGCAGGATAAATACCGCGCTATTTGTGCTGGCGTGGAGTTTACGCAGCTGTGGGATATTGAAGATCCCACCCAACCAGAGCTGATCGTCAGTCTGCCGGTGCATCATGGCATTCCCGGTACGGTGTCCACCGCAGTCTCACCGGCCATTTTTAGTCATTTTGCCGGTCTGAATAGTGATGGCACCGTCTTATTTGTGGGCGATGAGACCGGAGGTGGTGCTGCACCAGCTTGTGTTGCCCACGCTGGGTTACCGCCGATTGGCCCATTCCCTGCAGCCAGCCTGTCTTTTCCCAGTGGCGCCATGTTTTTCTATGACGTTAGCAATGAGACCAGTCCCTTGCTCCAGGGTTGGATTGCTCCGGCGACCCATTTTCTGGTCAATGCAGATTCCACCTCATGTACGGTGCACTTCGGTCGCCTGATCCCTAATGATGAAGGGCGTGATCTGATGACCATTGGTGCTTATGGCGCGGGTACTTTGGTGATGGATTTCACCAACCCCACACTGCCCTCCATCATCAGCCAATACGCTGATGCTACCGACACCTGGGAGGCCATTTATCACAATGGCTGGGTGGTCACCGGGGATCTGTCCAAAGGTTTGGAAGTGCTCAGCCTGAACTAAGGTTTTACGGCCAAGCCTAAGGCTTGGTTCTGTAGTTGATCGTTGTTGTAGCTTTGCGGCCCCGAGGGTTTCTTCGGGGCCGTTTTTTTTATGAGCAACACCTTAGATAGCCTCCAGGCTCATGCCTTGGAGGTCGTGTTGGTTCGCCAGGGCCGCAGTCACCCGCGTCGCTTCGCGATTCCCTCCGGTGCCTTGCGCTTGATGTGGCCGGCTTGACGCGACGTCCTGTCGCGGCAAGCCTCAATCGGCCATCCATGGCCAATTGACCACAGTCGCTCCAGGCGCCTCCGGCGCGGGTGCCAAACGCGGCCCCAGCGAACCAACACGTCTCGCCATTGGCAGGGTGAGGAACCAAGCACCCTTCTCATTCGGCACAGAGGTTATGCAGGCTGGAATCATTCACCTTAATGTCTACTCCTGGAGTGCGATGTGACAACTCCAGCTCGCGCCGGATGCCAAGGTTTTGCTCTGCGGCTGGCATCCAAGCCTGCGCCTGGTAAAGGAGGAAGCGCCGGAGGGGTGCGCTGTGCCGGGGGACAATCCGGCAGGACGCCGGATTGAGTCTCGCCGCAACAGGACGTTGCGTCGAGACGCCCCCCAGAGCAGCGCGTCCCCGGAGGGAACCGCGTAGCGGCGCGGGGGACACAGGCGCAGGCTTGGCTGCCAGCCGTGCCGAGACCGAAGGCGCAGCTTGATTTGGTAGACGGCTTGAGTGCGTTGGGCACTTGCCTTCGAGTTAGGCCTTAGCTACCAGAGATAGGCTGGGCTAAGATCCACAGCCCACCGGCCGTAAACAGCATCATCAGTCCCAACATGGGTAGCTGACTCAGCGCGGCTTGGCGCCGTGAGGGGAAAATCTCCAAGGCCACCAGGTGGGCGATGTAGACGCTGACAATATGCCCGCCCACAATCAGGGCGAGTTGGCTATGCCACACAATAGCGGCATCGAGTATCCAGTTGCTGCGTAGTAGGTGGGTGGTGCCGAAGAGGTCCCAGCGCCAGCCGAAGGGATCTGATATGAGTCCCAGCATTTTGGAGCCTTGGGTGATAAACAAGGCGCAGTAATGCGCCGCGTGATACACCAAGGCAATGGGGAGTAGAGAGGGGCCAAAGCGTAATGCCAGCTCACCAAGGCTCATAGTCGAGCCTGTGATCACACGCGTTGCACCGATGAAGAGCAGGTATACGCCCAAATACAGCAGCGGCGATAGCAGCAAAGCGCCGGTGGACCAAATAGCGTGCAGCGGCTTCATCTTGTGATAGGCCGCAATAGGCTCATTGCCAACCCAAGGCTCCAGCGCAGCGTACAAATCCACCCAAAACAGCTCCACCCAAGGCACTGTGACGCGCAGGCCGTCATAGGCTGTTGACGAGAGCATGAACAAAATAAATAGCAGCATGCTGTAGCCCTGCGCCTTCCAGCCTACGAGGCCTGCAAAGGGGGCACGCAGGCGCAGGGTTTGGTTGGGGGCTAGGTAAACCGGGGCCATGGCAGCAAACAGGCGCATAAACACACTGAAAAACTCGCAGTAGCGAAACCAGTCGCGGCGGCCAATCAGCCCTACGCCCAGTATGTTCAGCAGGCTGTAGCTCAGGAGTAGCCGGCCCAGATCACGCACATCAAGTTCGGCTTCGAGTTCCAGCCAAATAAAGCCCATGTAAAGGCCTAAAGCGGGCCAATAACCCCATCGTGCAGGGTAATTCAGTCGGCCTTGCGAGTAGCCTTGCCAAAGCCGCCCGATCACCTGAGCCAGCACCTGCCAAGGGTTGAGCCAGCGGTAGACATCGCCAGCAATCACACTCACATAGCCCAGTCCCAGCACAAACAAAATCCAGAACCAGGTCATGGAGAAATTGACATAAGGATTGGGGCTGCCCATCCAGGCGGTCGCAATCGCGAGCACAAGCCCAGCCACACTCAGGCCTTGGAGTACCGGTCTGCAACGACGGAGTAACCCGGTAAACCGGGTCCGGCTGAGGTCAAGCTCCCCTCCCGTGCCATGCTCTGCTGCACTCGTAGCGAACCAGGCGATGAGCAGAAAGGACAAGGCCAGCGCGGCGGCTGCCCCATATAAATACATCCAAACCGGCACCGGAATACTGTAGGTGCGTCCAAAACTATGAGCCAAGACCGGCCAGGGCAGCCCACAGCCGAATAAGGCCAATAGCATCTGGGAAGCCTTTGAGCTTCGCACCGCAGCGAAATACGCAGTCATATTTGTTCGTTTGAGCGCGCCTGCGCCACTCCCAAGGTATAGCGAGATACTACCCCCTAAATTCCTGGACAGCGCCATGCGGAGCTGCATCTGCAAAGAGGGTTGTCATGCAGGCCGAAGCAAGCACCGGGCCAGTTTAATCGGATAGGCCTTACCGCCCCGCATACCCGCCTGCCGCTGTGGAAACGGAGAAATTGGCGGAGTTCTTGCATCGCTCGATCCTCGACACCGCGGCGCAGTTTGGCTGGTGGCGAAAGCGGAAGGAGGCTAAGCTTAATCGGGAACCGTGTGCGGATCGGGCCTACGCCCGACGATGCAGAGTGGACAACGCACTCGAACTTGGGGAATGCACAATGAAAGTATGGACACTGGCCTTGCTGGTCACGATGGGGCTGAGTTTGCCTGCGGCGGCAACACCCGTGGGCTGTGATGGGACGCCAACGCCGGATGGCAAAGTGTTCCCCGAACCCGTGTTGTCGCTCACCTATGTCACTTTCGCGGAATTCGAGTGCGGCATCCAAACCTTAAACAGCCGTTTCCCGGAGCGTATGGAGGTGGTGGTGTTGGGTAAGTCGGAAGCCGGCTACTCCTTGTATGACATTCGCCTGACTGATGAGGCGGGGGCACAAGACAAGCCACGTCTATTCGTCATGTCTTCCATTCATGCCAATGAGTTTGGTCCCCGCGAAGGTGCCGTCCGCATGATTGAAGAAATGGTCGACCCACAGCGACGCGGTGCTGATCCCTTTATCCAGGACCTACTCACTCGCTTTGTTGTGCATTTCACTTTTGCCAACCCCGATGGCTGGGTCGCTGGCGAGCCATTGACCAATGCCGGCCAAGGTTTTCAGTACACCCGCGCCAACTCTACCGGCTTCGACCTCAACCGGAATTTTCCAGTCAAAGGCTGGTTTGCCTACGACAATGCGGATTATTTCCAGCAGGAGGGTGTAGCTGTTGCGCAGCTATTACAAGAACATGCGGGTGAATGGTTTTTGGGCACGGATAACCACGGCCAACTTGCCGATAGCTACCTGGCAGCTGGCCTGCAAATTGTGGGGGAGTTCGATTATCAAAAGTCGGAAACCTTGGCCCGCTTTGCCGATGGTATTGCGCAGTCCATGGGCAACTACCTGTCCACGAGTTCGATGTTTGAGGTGCAGCAGGTGGTTGGGGAGTATGCCGGGGCCTACCGCTGGGGCACGCTTTACGACATTTTGGGCTATTCGGCGAGCGGGTCCAGCATTGATTACTACAATACCCGCGACACCATAGCCGGTACCGGTTTTGCGACCGAGTTGAGCTACAACAACTATCCGGCGGGCTCCAACCGATTCACCTACTTGGCGCCGCTGAACCAGATTTGGGTGGACTCAATTAGAGCTATCAACTACACCATGTTTGAGCAAGCCTTGAACCCCAAGGCGCATGTATTTGAGCTGGGTGGCCGCGTCGCGTACCTGTTCGACCCCAAGCGTATCCGCCATGACGACGCCAATGGGGTTGGGAATGATTTGGGCGACCCCGGCGGCTTTGGCCAAGCGCCCTACGATGTGTCTCGCATGCAGTTTTTTGAGGACTTGGCAGGGCTGGCCAGCCAAGCTCTACAGCCAGTCCGCATGGCCGAGCTATTGACTGGCACCGTAGATGCGTCCGATTTTGACTCTTTAGTGCTGGCCAATGATGCCGCACCCGAGGCTGTGGCCGATCTACAGCAGTGGTACGCGTGGTTGGGGCAATGGGTGCGCGACGGCGGCAATCTGCTCCTCACCGATGCCGCGCTGCAGGCTTTGCCTGAGTTGCTTGCCGACATCAACCCCGGTGACATTCGCCGCACCTCAGCCTATGTCGGCTCGGTAGAAGAGTTCACGGATCGTGGCCATCCCTTAAATGCGGGGCTGCGTGGTGTGGCCAGTCAGACCTACGACACGGTTCCTATTGGCATGCGTTTTGGAAATGGCGCTGATGCTCAAGTCGCGCCGAATTGGGAGGTGAATCAGCAGTCTTGGGAAGCCGCTGGAGGCTATACCGCTGGATTGCACTCTGCCGGTTTCGTGATTCACGGCGAAATTGCTTTGGGGGCTGGTCGCATTGGCATATTAGGTGCCTTGCTGCCTGACCCTACCGAAGAGTACTACCACCCCTTTGGCTTGCAGAACTATGCGGTGACCTACACCGGCTACAGCTTGCTCAAAAACCACTTGGACTGGCAGCGGCCCGCTCAAGCCCAGGAGCCAAGCCAGGCCCAAGCGCGTGGCCGATCTGCGCAAGCAGGCGGCGCATTGAGTGGCTGGACACTGGTGGGGCTATGTTGGCTATTGCTGGTCGCTCACAGACGGCGACGGCCTCCCAAGGTGGCACGCTAAACCAGTCGATGTGTTCGGCCATGGGAGTCGGTCATAACCTGGCTTTGGTGTCCTGCTAAGCTGCGCCGCAGATTTCGCTGCTTTTGACTATGCAGACTTCGACCACGCCCACATCAGCTCAGCCCGCTGGCGTATTGGCCTTAGTGCTGGCGCGGGTACAAGCCTATGCCCAGCTCGTGCGCTTGGATCGCCCTATTGGGATTTGGCTATTGCTCTGGCCGACCTTGTGGGCCTTATGGATTGCTGCCGAAGGTGTGCCTCCAGCGCCAATTTTGGTGATCTTTGTGCTGGGCACGGTGCTTATGCGCTCGGCGGGCTGCGCCATTAACGATTTTGCCGATCGCGATTTTGACGGTCATGTGCAACGTACCCGGCAGCGCCCCCTAGCCACTGGGCGGATTGCGCCATGGGAGGCGCTGCTGGTGTTTGCCATGTTGTGTTTACTGGCCTTGGGCTTGGTGCTGCAATTGAACCGGCTCACGGTGTTGTTGTCCTTGCCGGCGGCTGCTTTGGCCGCGAGCTATCCCTTTGCCAAACGTTGGACCTCCTTGCCGCAGGCGCATTTGGGCTTGGCTTTTGCCTGGGGTGGGCCTATGGCCTTCGCTGCGGTGCGTGCTGAAGTGCCTCCAGCGGCATGGTTGCTCTTGCTCATCACCACACTCTGGGCGGTGATCTACGACACCTTCTACGCCATGGTCGATCGCGAGGATGACCGCAAGATTGGCATTAAGTCCACAGCGCTTTTGTTTGGCTCTGCGGATCGGATGATCACCGCTGCCCTGCAAGTGCTGATGCTGTTGCTGCTGGGTGCTTTAGGGCATTTACTGCAATTGGGCGGGTACTATGCGGCCGGCCTGAGCGTCGCCGCGATGTTGATGCTATGGCAACAATGGCGCATTCGTCATCGCGAACCGGCAGCTTGCTTAGCCGCATTCCTGAACAACCATTGGTTGGGAGCTGCAGTATTCCTAGGGCTGTTCTTAGATTACGCCCCGCAGGCGTAGAGCTCGCTCTGCGGTGGCGGCCGTGTGCCGGGGCGACAGCCGCGCGTCCTTAGTGGGGTGGCGGCGTGCGCAGCCACACCACCACATCCACCCGGCGTGCTCCAGCGCGCAACAGGGTTTGGGTAGCGGCGATCAGTGTGCTTCCGGTGGTCATCACATCATCCACTAGCAAAATGCGCTGGCCGGCGACGCAGGCTTCTGCCTTGAAGGCCTTGTGGCGTGATTGCAGCCGTTGCTGCCGGCTACGGCCTTGCTGCGCTGGCATGGTTTGGTCGCAGCCTAAAGCCTCTGTGAGTGGCAGGCGGCGAGGCTTTGCCAAGCTCCAGGCCAAAGCCGCAGCCAAGTTCAGGCCACGTGCTCGCAGGCGCGCTGCCGGTGTGGGTATGGGACAGACGCGGTAATCACGCCAATAAGGCAGGCCGGCGCTGAGGAGTCGCAGCATGCCCAGGCTGACCGGGTCTTCATAATATTTGGCCTGCACCATCCATTGACTGAACGGGGGCGCATAAGGGGCGAGTGCTCTCAGGCTATGCCATGGCGGTGGCTTGGCCAGGCAGCGTGCACAGCTTTGAACCACGGGCTGCTCTTCGGCGCAGTCAGGACAGGCGGCTCCAAGGCGGGGCAAAGCGTCTGCGCAAGGCGTACAGAGCGCTAAGCCGCTGAGCGCAGATCCACATTGGGGGCAGCAACAGATGCCCAGGCGCTCCAGGCACTTGTCAACCCAGGTGCCCATCACTGGTTGACGAGTCTGAGTGGCTGAGCCAGCATGAGGCTTCATGCGCAGCACTGCCTTGCTGCTTGCCCCCAGGAAGGACACCATGCCCTCAGACATTGTTACCCGCCATGATTGGACGGCAGACCAGGTTCAGGCCCTGTTCCGGCTGCCATTTAACGAGCTGCTGTTTAGGGCTCAACAAGTGCACCGCCAGTGCCATGACCCGCGCCAGGTCCAATTGTCGACCCTCATGAACATCAAAACGGGGGGGTGTCCGGAAGATTGCAAATACTGCTCCCAGAGCATTCGTTACGACACCGGCTTGGATCGTGAGCAGCTGGCCTCTATTGAAGAGGTGCGGCAGGCGGCGCAGTTGGCCAAACAAGCGGGCGCCACGCGGTTCTGCATGGGAGCGGCCTGGCGTGGCCCTAAGGCCAAAGATCTGCGCGTCGTGAAGGAAATGATTGGCGTCGTCCGCGACATGGGTATGGAGTCCTGCGTGACACTGGGCTTGTTGAAGCCGGAGCAGGCTGCAGAGTTGGCCGACGCCGGTTTGGATTATTACAACCACAATATCGATACCTCCCCGGATTATTACGACAAGGTCATCACCACGCGGACTTTCCAGAGTCGAATCGACACGCTTCAACATGTGCGAGACGCAGGCATTAAAGTCTGCGCCGGTGGGATTTTAGGCTTGGGTGAGAGTCGGCAGGATCGCGGCGAAATGCTACGGACCTTGGCCAATCTGCCAGCGCATCCGGATTCGGTCCCGATTAATCAGCTGGTGGCTGTGCCTGGAACGCCTATGGCCGAGAACACCGGTGTGGACCCTTTTGAGTTTGTGCGCTGCATTGCGGTCGCCCGCATTCTGATGCCTTATGCGGTGGTCCGGCTCTCTGCGGGACGTAGCGCCATGGAGGAAAGCCTGCAGGCGCTGTGCTTCATGGCAGGAGCTAATTCCATTTTTTATGGAGATAAGTTGCTGACCACCGGGAATCCGGATGTCGAAGCGGATCAGGCGTTGTTAAACAAACTAGGTTTTAAAGCGGCGCCGGTGGCTCAGGCGCGCAATGCACTGCATGACGCTCATGCCTTGGCTGTCTGATCAGGCGCGCAGCGGTCTTGCGCGGATTCGCGCAGACCAGCAGATTCGCCAGCGCCGCTGTATCCGTCAGCGCGATGCACGTATGGCCATGTTGGACGACGGGCGCTCATTGCGCGTGTTCTGTAGCAACGATTACCTGGGCCTCGCTGCCGATGCGCGCTTACAGCAGGCAGCGACGGCTGCTGCCCAGGGCTTAGGGCAGGGCAGTACCGCCTCGCAGCATGTTTGCGGCTTTCACTATCAGCAGCAGGCTCTAGAGGCCGAGCTGGCGGATTGGCTACACGTCGAGCGGGTGTTGGTCGGCGGGAGCGGCTACGCGCTGAATACCGGCGCTATTCCCTTGCTGGGTCAGGGGGCTGGTCTCATTGCATCCGATGCCCTCAATCACGCCTCTCTCATCGATGGCTGCCGCCTGAGCAAGACGCCTGTGCAGCGCTACGCGCACAACGATATGGCGGCCTTGGCGCAACTTTTGGATAGTCCCGCTGGCCGCGATGCCCTCATTGTGAGTGACGCCATCTTTAGCATGGAGGGGGATAGTGTGGCGCTGCCCAGCCTGCAGTCCTTGTCCGCGCAGTATGGTGCAGCCGTGTATTTGGATGATGCGCATGGATTTGGCTGGGCCGGAGGCGGTCGTGGCAGTGTGGCCGGCGCGGGGATGGATGTGCCCGATGACTGGGTACAGATGGTGACTTTCGGCAAATCGCTCGGTGGTTATGGTGCGGCCTTGGCGGGTCATCGTGATTTATTAGAGTGGCTGCTGCAGCGGGGGCGGACGACTATGTTCGCCACAGCACTCCCCCCCAGCGTCTGCGCCGCAGCGCGCCAGGCTTTGGCCATTCTGCGCGCGGAGCCTGAGCATGTCGCCGCCTTGCACAGCAACATTGCGCAATGGCGCGCGTTGATTGAGCAGCGTAGCTGGAAGGCCTTGCCATCGACCAGCCCTATTCAAGCCTTAGTGTTAGGGACGGAGGCGCGTGCCTTAGCCTGGCAGCAGGCCCTTGAGGCGCGTGGTTTTTGGGTGAGTGCTATTCGCCCACCCACCGTGCCGGCCAATACGGCGAGGCTCAGGGTGACCTTGTCCGCAGCGCATACGGCGGAGGATATTCACGAGCTGGTCGCCGCTTTAGACGATATTGCCGCGCAAGAGACCGCAGCTGAGCAGGCGGTGGCCTGAGGCTCGCTACGCGCGGTATTCCCAGGTTTATCTTCGACCATAGGCGCACTCCCAAACTATGCCCATTGTTTTTGTTGGCGGCACCGATACCGAAATCGGTAAGACCTACACCAGTCTTCGACTCATTCATGCCCTGCGTGAAACTGGCGCCAGTGTGGCGGGATATAAACCTGTCGCCGCCGGTTGTGAGCAAAGCGCAGACGGATGGCGGAATGAGGATGCGCTCAAGTTGCTCGCCGCGAGCTCGCCTGGCCTGAGTTACGCCCAGGTAAACCCCATCGCGCTGCCAGATGCAATTGCCCCACATTTGGCGGCAGACAATTGCGGATTGCGCATCGACCCAGATGGCATGGCAGCCGGCGCGCACGCTTTGGCGCAAGAGTACGACTGGGTGATTGTGGAAGGGGCTGGGGGCTTGCTAGTCCCACTCACCGATAAACTGACCTTTCTGGACTGGGTCGCTGGCCAGGGTTGGCCTTGTGTTTTGGTGGTCGGAATGCGTTTAGGCTGTATCAATCACGCGCTGCTCAGCGCGCAGGCCTTGCAAAAAGCCGGCTTGCCTTGGGCCTGGATTGCCAATCGCCTGCCGCCACTGCAGCCCTGGGTGGAAGAGAACGAAGCGACCTTGAATCAATGGCTAGCTGGGCCTCGGCTGCATCTGGACCAGAACCACTGGCGTAAAGTTTTAAGCACATTGGTTGAGTCTGCGTGCTGACCCAGGTCAACTTTTGCACTAAAATCAGCGGGCTTTGCAGATCACCTCGCGCTAGCCCTGATTTTTGGTTCGCACCAAGGCTCTTGCGCGTCAATCCGTTAGTGGAGTTGCGAATGTTTACACGGATGAACCGAACTCTTTTGGCTGTCATGGCCACGTCGGTAACTGGGCTGGCCCATGCGGTCGCGCCTTACAACATGTCCCCGGGCGTGACTGAAACTACCCGCGAGGTGTTCGGTCTGCACATGCTCATTTTTTACATCTGCTGCGCTATCGGCGTAGTGGTGTTTGGCGCAATGATCTATTCGATCTTCGCGCACCGCCGCAGCGTGCACCCAAAACCAGCGGACTTCCACGAAAGTCTGAAGGTGGAAATTGCTTGGACCGTCGCGCCATTTTTGATCCTCATTGCCATGGCAATCCCAGCCGCAGGCACCTTGATCGAAATGGATGACACCTCCGGCTCTGATCTCACCGTGAAAATCACGGGTTATCAGTGGATGTGGGAGTACGAGTACCTGGACGAGGAAGTGTCCTTCCTGTCCCGTTTGGCTCCAGAGTCCAACCAAGCTCGGCAACTCGACTCCGGCATCGATGTCACCAAGGTTGATAACTACCTGCTCGACGTCGACCAGCCCTTAGTTCTGCCCGTAGGCAAGAAGATCCGCCTGCTTCTGACCGCCAACGATGTCATCCACTCTTGGTGGGTGCCTGAAATCACTGGTAAGAAAGACGCGATTCCTGGCTACGTGAACAAAATGTGGGTCAAGATTGATGAGCCAGGTGTGTATCGCGGCCAGTGCGCAGAGCTCTGCGGCCGCGATCACGGCTTCATGCCCATCGTCGTTAAAGCTGTTGAGCCCGCAGAATTCGAACAGTGGGTGGCCAGCCGCGGTGGCAAAACAGATACACAGGTTGCTCAGGCGCAGCCTGTAGCATCCGCACCGATTGAAGTTGCAGCGCTGGGCAACATTCAGCTGGCCGAGGGTGATGCTGGTGGCGACGCCGGTATGTCCAAGGAAGAGCTGGTTGCCAAGGGCGAAGGTGTTTACAAACAAAATTGTGCGGCTTGTCATATGCCCAACGGCGTAGGCATGCCCCCCGCGGGCTTCCCGTCTTTGGTCGACGCACCAAAGGTGAAAGGCCCTGCTGAAGAGCAAATCATGCAGGTGCTCAAAGGCAAAAATGCGATGCCGCCTTTTGCGTACCTCAGCGACGAAGATATCGCCGCAGTTATCACTTACACCCGCAACAGCTGGGGCAACGACTATGGTGTTGTTGAGCCCGCTGCTGTGGCCGCCCAACGCTAATCCCCAGGGATAGGAATCGGAGTACCCCCCCTTATGAGTCACGCCGCTACTCACGACGCCCACCATGATCACGACCATGGCCCTGAAAAAGGGATCATGCGTTGGATCAAGACCACCAACCATAAAGACTTGGGAACCCTGTATTTGTGGTTCTCCATGATCATGTTCTTCATTGGTGGCTTGATGTCGCTGGTGATCCGGGCTGAACTCTTCCAGCCAGGGCTGCAATTCGTACACCCTGAATTCTTTAACCAAATGACCACCATGCACGCGCTGGTGATGATTTTTGGTGGTGTGATGCCCGCGTTTGTGGGCTTGGCGAACTGGATGATCCCGATGATGATCGGCTGCTCCGACTTGGCGCTGCCACGGGTCAACAACTGGGGCTTTTGGATTTTGCCCTTCGCCTTTACGCTGCTGCTGTCCACCCTATTTATGGACGGTGGTTCGCCAGCCGGTGGCTGGACCATGTACCCGCCGCTGGTTCTGCAAACGGGTGATGCTTTCCCCTTCCTGATCTTTGCCGTTCACTTGATGGGGATTTCGTCGATCACGGGTGCGATTAACGTCATCGTGACCATTTTGAATATGCGTGCTCCGCAGATGACCCTGCTCAAAATGCCGCTGTTCGTCTGGTCCTGGCTGATTACCGCCTACTTGCTGCTAGCCGTGATGCCGGTGCTGGCCGGCGCCGTCACCATGTTGCTCACCGATAAATACTTCGGCACCAGCTTCTTCACCGCGGCTGGTGGTGGTGACCCCGTGATGTTCCAGCATATCTTCTGGTTCTTCGGGCACCCCGAGGTGTACATCCTGATTCTGCCGGCCTTCGGCATTATCTCCACCATCATCCCCGCCTTCGCTCGTAAGCGCCTCTTCGGCTACGACTCCATGGTGTACGCCATGGCTTCCATTGCCTTCCTGAGCTTCATCGTGTGGGCTCACCACATGTTCACAGTGGGTATGCCGCTCGCAGGTGAGCTGTTCTTCATGTTCGCCACCATGCTGATTGCTGTGCCCACCGGGGTGAAGGTTTTCAACTGGATCGCGACCATGTGGCGCGGGTCCATGACCTTCGAAACTCCCATGCTCTTCGCACTGGGCTTCGTGTTCCTGTTCACCATTGGTGGCTTCTCCGGCCTGATGCTGGCCATCGCCCCCGTGGACTTCCAGTACCACGATAGCTATTTCGTGGTGGCGCACTTCCACTACGTGCTCGTGCCGGGTGCGGTGTTCTCGATTCTGGCGGCCATTTACTACTGGATTCCCAAGTGGACCGGTCATATGTACAGCGAGAAGTTGGGTCAAATCCACTTCTGGTTGTCTGCGATCGCGATCAACCTGACCTTCTTCCCGCAGCACTTCTCTGGCCTTGCCGGTATGCCGCGCCGGATTCCGGACTACGCCACCCAGTTCACCGACTGGAACGTGATTTCCTCCATCGGCGCCTTCGTGTACTTCGTCGTCCAGTTCATCTGGGCCTACAACATGATCGTGTACTGCATCATGAAGAAAGGCGAAGCGGCTCCTTCCCGCGTGTGGGATGGTGCAACTGGCTTAGAGTGGACTGTGCCCTCACCGGCTCCTTATCACACCTTTGAAACTCCTCCCGTCATCGATGAGAGCGAGGTTCAAGGTGCGCATGCCGATGAGCATCAAGCGGAAGCCAATCCGGCTTAAGAGCTAGTCATTCATGAGTCAAGAGCCCATTCGACCCAACGATCCCGAGGTGGCCAAGCGCAATGTGCGCTTGGCCCTCGCCTTGGTGGTGGTTGCGCTGCTCTTCTTTGGCAGCATTTTCGTTGCGATGTCATAACCATGGCCGCCGAGCAAAGTTCCACTAAGAAGCGCTCGCTAGCAGAAACACTACGTTTACTCGTGGTAGCGGGAGCCATGTTCGGCTTTGGTTATGCCTTGGTGCCTCTGTACGGCTTTCTGTGTGACATCACCGGTCTCAACGGGACCAACAGTGGTTTGACGCTGGAAACTCAGGTGGAAGAGTCGCCGGATGCAACGCGGACGGTGCGTGTGGAGTTTCTGACTACGGTCAACAACAACCTCCCTTGGGAGTTTGCCGCCAGCCAGCCCAGCATCGAGGTGCACCCGGGTGAGTTCCACACAGTCACATTTGAGGCGCGGAACAATGGCGATAAAGATGTGTTGGCCCAAGCAACGCCCAGCGTGGTTCCGTGGAGTGCCGCGCAGTACGTGCGCAAGACAGAATGCTTTTGTTTTACCCCGCAGCCTTTCGCTAGCGGTGAACACAAGGTGATGCCGGTTCGGTTTCTGATCGACCCGAATATTCCTAAAAACATCGATACCGTCACCTTGTCTTACACTTTTTTTGATGCCACCGGCCTGGCCGAGGTTGGTGGTCTGTGAGCCTTTCGGAGTAATTTCACTATGTCCTCGCAAACAGGCACCTATTACGTACCTACACCGACGTCCTGGCCCTTTTTCCTCACCATCGGGCTGTTCGTTTTGGTGTACGGCATTGCCGGTTATCTCAACGGTAACGACACCGGCAGTCTGCCGATCTATGCCGGTGTAGCCATTACGCTGTATTTCACCTTCGTCTGGTTCCGCGGCATCGTGAAGGAAAGCGAGGCAGGGAAATACTCGAACCAGGTGGATATGACCTACCGCTGGGGGATGGCTTGGTTCATCTTCTCTGAGGTGATGTTCTTCGCCGCTTTCTTCGGCGCATTGTTCTATGCGCGGGCCCTGAGCCTGAACTGGCTGGGTGGCTCTGGCGATGGCCTTCTGACCAACATGCTGCTGTGGGAAGGTTTTGAGAAGACCTGGCCCTCCAACGGTCCTGGCGCCATGGGCGGCGAGTTTCAAGTGATCCCGCCCTGGGGTGTGCCGTTCCTGAACACCATGTTGCTGTTGACCTCCGGCGTGACCCTCACTTTTGCTCACCACGGTCTGCGTGAGGGTAAGTCTCGGGGCAGCGTCATTGCGTGGATGGCGGCGACCGTTGCCCTGGGCTGCATCTTCCTCTACTTCCAGGCCGAGGAATATATCGTTGCCTACCAGGAGCTGAACCTGACCCTGGAGTCGGGGATCTATGGGTCCACCTTCTTCATGCTGACTGGTTTTCACGGCATGCACGTGACTCTGGGTACCTTAATGTTGGCGATCATCACGATTCGCCTCGCCCTGGGTCATTTCACCCCTGAAAAGCACTTTGGCTTTGAGGGTGTGGCCTGGTACTGGCACTTTGTGGACGTGGTCTGGTTAGGACTGTTCGTCTTCGTATACATCCTGTAACAACTGGGGCGGCAGCGACGCCGCCGCAACAGGGTTGGGGATTGAACGGGAGGGGTGCCTGCGGGCACCCCTTTCTTGTGTCTGGGGGCGAATGCCGGTTATGGCACGACCCCATGCGGTTCAATCCAGCCCAGCCAATAGCCCAAGGCCAGAAACACAATGATGGCCACGGACAAAGACACTCGAATCGCCAGCGCGTTGACGGTTCGCTTCTTCGGCCCGACATCGGTCATGAGGTAATAAAACGCAAAGCCCAGAGCTACCAGCACACCCAGTAGCCCGAGCACGATCACCGACTTCACGAGCATATGTTCAATACCTTTAGGACAACATGGCGGCCGCACCCCCTAGTAGCCTTGATCAGCCTACTAGGCATTGCCCTGTGCGCGCGCTTGAGCCTGTGGCAGTACCAGCGGGGTCAGGACAAAGCAGCCATTGAGAACGAGCGCGCACAGGTCGCACTCGCGGCACCTCAGACTACGGCAAAACGGCCAGACGTGCTGCCTTATGGCCAGCGTTTGCAGTTGCAGGGGCAATGGGGGTCGCGGCATATCCTGCTCGACAATCAAACCCAAGATGGTCGCCCTGGTGTGCACCTACTGACTCCCTTCCAGCTCGATGATGGGAGTTGGCTGCTGGTTAACCGTGGATGGTTGGCCGCTCCGCTAAATCGCAGCGAGTCTCCAGACATTCTTGCCCCGCAAGCAAATGTGCCAAGCGGAGTCCTGCGGGACCTGCCAAAAGCAGGTTTGGTGACCCAGCAGACATGCTCTGATGCCCCTCTGCCGCGTCTGAACTACCCCGATCAAGAGTTATTGGAATGCAGCCTGGGTCATTCGATTTGGCCAGCACTGCTGCTGATGGATCCTGAGTTGCCAGGAGCTTATTCACGTCGCTGGGCGCGTTTTGAAATCCCCCCAGAACGCCACTATGGCTATAGCGTGCAGTGGGCGGCCCTGGCACTGACCTTGTTGTTTATTTTTCTGCGCTTCAACCGGCGCAGCTCCGGAGATGATCAATGACCTCGACCACCTCAAGCTCTGCGCCGCCTCAGCCCCGAGGCCGACGTCGATTTTTGCTCATTGCCGCCATCTTTTTCACCCCCTTCTTCTTGGCCTGGCTGTTGTACTTTGGTCCGGAGGAATGGCGCCCTCATGGGCAGACCAACAACGGTGAGATGCTGCTGCCAATCGCTCCGGTGGATCTGCCGCTGCAAGACCTTCAAGGACAGGTTTTGGCCGACCCATGGAATGAAAAATGGACACTGTTGCAAGTGCTCCCGTCTGAATGTGACCAGGCTTGTGAGAGTCGTCTCATAGACATCCGCCAATTGCGTAAGTCCCTACACCGCAAACGTAGCCGTGTGCAGCGTCTCGTGGTGTTACCCGATGCAGGCAGTGCCCGGGCTCTTAAGTCCCGGCTTGAGCAAGAGCATCCTCTGTTGGAATATGCGGTGTTGTCGGCCTCCCAACACGCGCAGCTTCGCCAGCGCCTGCAAGGCGATGACCCTCTGACCGTCACCATCATTGACCCGCTGGGCAACGCTGTCATGCGTTACTCGCCGCAAAAGGTGGACTTACGTGGCCTGTATGACGACCTCAAGCGTCTGCTCAAGCTCTCCAACATTGGCTAGTGCCGCTGGTCTGCGCCTCATCGATCTCATCAATTCCCCATTTGTCTTCAATCACTGAAGGACTTTCCGCCGAATGACTCCTCCCTCCAATGCTTTTCGTGTGATTGCCCGAGCCACCTGGTTGTTGTGCGCGGGTGTGGTGGTTTTAGGCGCCTACGTGCGACTGACGGATGCCGGACTGGGTTGCCCGGATTGGCCTGGCTGTTACGGTCAAATTCTGGTGCCAGAAGATGCGGCGGCCGCGAATGCCGCCTACCCCGAGCGGCCGCTGGAGACGGGCAAGGCCTGGCGCGAGATGATTCACCGTTATTTCGCCAGCGGCGTGGGCCTGGGCATTGTTTTGCTGCTCGCACTGGGCTGGCGTCAGCGTATGGCCCCTCGAGGATTTTTGCTCGGCTTGTTGGGCTTGGTGTGCTTCCAGGGCTTGCTGGGGGCGTGGACGGTCACCTGGCAATTAAAACCCCTGGCAGTCAGTGGTCATTTGTTGGGCGGAATGACAACCCTCGGTCTTTTGACTTGGCTCAATGTGCGCTACGCAGCGCGCCGCCAGCCCAGTGCCGGGCCAGCGCTCAAGCTTGGCCCCGCTGGTTTTGCTGCCTTTGCCTTGCTGGCTTTAATGGCCCAAATTTATCTGGGTGGATGGACCAGCAGTAACTACGCGGCCTTGGCGTGTCCGGACTTCCCAACTTGCCATCAATCTTGGTGGCCGGAGGCGGATTTCGCCGAAGCCTTTGTGTTGTGGCGCGGATTAGATCAAAATTACGAGTACGGCGTGTTGGAATCTCCAGCGCGCACGGCCATACACCTCACCCACCGGCTCGGCGCGGTCGTCATTACGCTGATACTCGGAGGGCTGATTTGGCGCTTGTGGCGCAGCGAGGGGCTGCGCAACTGGGCGGGCGGTCTGGCCATTCTCCTCACCGCACAACTCACCATTGGGATCACCACGGTGCTCTTTGGTCTGCCCTTGTGGCTGGCCACGGCGCACAATGCAGGCGCAGCCGCGTTGGTGATGTTCCTGGCTGCGCTGAACTCTAGATTGAGGCCTTTGCCGAATGCTTGACACCATGCGTGCCACCGAACCTTTTGCTCAAGTCCGTGAATATTGGGAGCTCACCAAACCGCGGGTGGTGATGCTGTTGGTCTTCACGGCTCTAATCGGCATCTTCCTGGCCACACCCGGGGTCGTGGATGTGCAGGTGCTGCTGGGTGCCAGCTTGGGCATTTGGTTGTGTTCTGCTGCTGCTGCGGTGGTTAACCAGTGGGCGGACCGGGAAATCGATGCGCGCATGGCCCGCACGCGGCGTCGGCCATTGCCGACCGGCACGGTCACTACTGCGCGCGCGCTGGGCTTTGCAGCCGTGCTGTGTGTGCTGGGAGCATGGGTGCTATTTGCCACGACCAACACCTTAACCATGTGGCTCACCTTGGCCTCGTTGGTGGGCTACGCGCTTATCTATACCGTATTCCTGAAGCGGGCCACGCCGCAGAATATTGTGATTGGAGGTGCTGCAGGTGCTGCACCACCCCTGCTGGGCTGGGTGGCCGTGACCGGGCAGGTGGACCCCGAAGCGCTCATCCTGTTTTTGATTATCTTCGCTTGGACGCCGCCGCACTTTTGGGCGCTGGCTTTGGACCGTGAAAAAGAATACGCCGCAGCTGGAATTCCCATGCTGCCGGTCACTCATGGCGCGCACTTTACGCGCTTGCATATCCTGCTTTACACAGCGGTGCTCTTTGCCATTACCTTGCTACCTTTGGCCATCGGTATGAGTCATTGGCTCTACGCGATGGGAGCCCTGCCACTGGGCGGAGTGTATTTGTACAAGACCTGGCTGCTCTATCGGCGGCCGACCAAAGCGCTGCCAGGCTGGCTGTTTAGCTACAGCATCGTTTACTTAATGCTCATTTTTGCCGCCCTTTTGTTGGACCACTATTTGATCTAATTCCCCGAGTGCGGCCCTCTCTGCGGTGTGTTGAGGGCGTGGTTCTTGGAGCCAGATGCGGTCGCCCTCGATACTGAAGCAGCGGGACCAGACGACATGTCTTTGTCCGGTGGCTTGGACGCCACTTTTTCCCCGCCAAACCTGGGCTGGTTAGCATGTGACGTCTGGCTCTGGGCAAGGGTGGGTGGCGTAGACCAGATGGTGGCAGGTTCGGCCCCCCATTCTGTTCAGTGACACTAGGCTGTGAAGGACCACAAAAAAAGGCGACCCGAGGGTCGCCTTTTTCAGTAGGGGTGCGGCTTAGCCCTGAACGTCTTCCAAGGCTTTGCGGATCTTCTTCATCGCAGCCGACTCAATCTGCCGGATGCGCTCCGCGGATACTCCATACTCGTCTGCAAGTTCCTGCAGCCCAGTTTTTTGCTCGGCGTACATCCAGCGGCGACGAATAATGTCTTGCGAGCGCGCATCCAAGGCTTGCACAGCGCTGCTGAGTGTGGCCATTTGCTGGTCTTCCCACTCCGCTGATTCTAGAGCGGGGGCCGGATCTTGATCCTCAGCGGCTAAATATTCCTCTGGAGCATACGGTGCATCTTCGGAGTCGCCGCTACCACCCAGACTGCTGAAATCCAGGTCTTGGCCGGATAAGCGCCGTTCCATTTGCAGCACGGTCTCAGGCTTCACATTCAGGTCTGCCGCAACCGCCTCGACTTCGGCCTTATTCATCCAACCCAAGCGTTTCTTCTTACTGCGGAGGTTGAAGAACAGTTTGCGCTGCGCCTTGGTGGTCGCAATCTTAACGATGCGCCAGTTGCGCAGGATGTACTCGTGTATTTCCGCCTTAATCCAATGCACAGCAAAGGAAATCAGGCGCACACCCACTTCTGGATCGAAGCGCTTCACGGCCTTCATCAGGCCAATATTGCCTTCTTGGATCAGGTCAGCCAGCGGCAAGCCATAGCCCATATAACCGCGTGCAATGTGCACCACATGGCGCAGATTGGACAAAATCAGGGCCTGCGCCGCTTGCAGGTCGTCATTGTCCTGCAGGTTGTGCGCAAGGGCTTGCTCGGTGTCCACATCCAACACAGGGATTTGGTTCACCGAACTAATGTAGGCGTCCAGACTGCCGGTCAGCGGCACTGGCATGGCTTGCTTGGAGTACACAGCGAGCGTATTTGTCATCGTGGAATCTCCCATGAACGGTAATTTAGCACTCTCAGGCCGAGAGTGCCAAAACTGATCATTGGAGCGCCGACATGCGGGAAAGTTCCCCGGATGAAACGATGTTCAAAGCTCCATATGGCGGGGCTATTCAGCGTTTTGTTGGGAATGGGTGGGGCAGTCCTGGTCCGCGCAGACAGGGCTTAGCACCCAGCGGCTGCGCAGTGGTTAAAGCGGATGCTGACGCGCTAACTTCGCGCGGCGAGCCGCTGAACTTGGTCTGCTGGGATGTGCACGGCGTGGCTCACGCCGACGCAAGGGCAGACCTCAATCAGCACGGTAGCTCAAACATCAGCGGCTCTGTAAGCGGCTGAGTACCACCCCGACCGTGGTGAGCGCAGACAGTACCGCTGGAGCCAGCAGAAGAAGCACGCTGCTGGACGGGGATGGGTAGTGCAATTGCACCGTTTGGCCCCAGCTCTGCGACAGCTCCTGGAGCACTCCCTGCAGGCCGGCAATGCCAAGCCCGAGCAGCACCAGGCTCACGCCGCCTGCGATGCCGCCCAGTAGCATCGCCCGGCTGAGATAAGGACGTAAGATGAATTCATCGCTGGCGCCTAACAGCGTCTGAACCTCTACTTGCTGAGCGCTACGCGCCAGGCGTGCACTGACATCGGCGGCAACGATACCCACGCCTGCCAGCAGCAATACCAAAGTGAGGCCACGGCCTAAGTTACGCAAACTGAAGTACAGCTGTTGACCGCGCTCTAGGCTGGCACGATCCCACCACAGGCTTTGTACAGCTGGGCGACTTTGCCAGGCCTGTATAGCTTGCTCCACCGCATCTGGGTCAGCCTGCGGCTGCAGGCGCAGCGACACCGTAGCTGGCACGAGTTGCTCGGGAAGTTCTCGCCGTTCCTGGGCGCTGAGGCCCAAGAAATCCGCAAAAGAAGCGGCGGCCTGCTGGGCGCTCAGCGCCTGGACCTGCGCCACCAGGGGATGTTCTTCCAAATCCTTGACTAGCTTTGGACTACCCACGGCGTCTGCTGTCAAAAACAGCACGACTGCACCACTGGCGCGCTGCTCCAGGCTCTGACTAAGAGCGTGCTGCAACTGCCATAGCAAGGCCGGTAGCGCAACAGCGCAGGCCATCACCACAATGCTAATGAGCTCGGCTGCATCCTGGCGCTGCAGTGCCGCCCGCCAGTTCATGTGCTGGGCCCCACCTGTAGCTGGTGCTCATGAATCCGCCAGCGTGTGGCGGGGTACTCGGCAATGAGGTTTTCGTCGTGACTGGCGACGACCAAGCTCACCCCCAGCTCATTGATGGCCACAAATAGCTGCAAAATGTCTCTCGCCAGCGCCGCATCGAGGTTCCCCGTGGGCTCATCAGCCAATACCAGACGGGGCCCAGCTACCAAGGCCCGGGCAATGGCGACCCTGGCGGCCTCACCGCCGGACAAATGGGCGGGCATGGACCGGCCGCGCCCACTTAAGCCCACATGCGCCAAGGCGCGATCAACGCGGCGCTTTTGCTCCGCCGCCGGCATGCGGCCTCGGATTTCCAGGCTCAGGGCGATGTTGTGATACACGTCGCGGTCTGGAAGCAACATGGGGTCTTGGAAAATGAGCCCCAGGTGTTGCCGGTAAGCGAGCAGCTGGCGGCGGCTAAGCTTGGTGATGTCTTGGCCTTGCACCAAGATGTGTCCCTGCGATGGTGTTTCCACACCGGCAATCATATTCAGCAGGGTGCTTTTCCCGGCGCCAGAAGGCCCGGTCAGCCAGACAAACTCGCCTTCGGCCAATTGTGCTTGCGCACCATGAAACACCCGCTCTCCGGGCGGAAAGCGCTTGTGTAGGTTATGAATCCTGAGCAGCTCGGGCATGCGCTCAGCTGGGGGTATTGCCGCTGAGCAACGCGTCTACAAAGGCCTCGGCTTGAAAAGGCCCGAGATCGTCTAGCTGTTCGCCCACCCCGATAAAGCGGATGGGCAAGCCCAAGCGCTTGGCGATGGCGAACACCGTCCCCCCACGCGCCGTTCCGTCCAGTTTGGTAATGGCCAGTCCGGTTAAGCCCACGGCCTCATGGAACTGTATGGCTTGCTGTAGAGCATTGTGGCCACTGGTGGCGTCCACCACCAACAGCACTTCATGAGGGGCGTAGGCTTCTTGTTTCTGCAGTACCCGTTTAATTTTGCGCAGCTCATCCATCAGCCCGCCTTGGGTATGTAAGCGACCGGCAGTATCCGCCAGCAACACATCGACTCCGCGCGCCTTCGCTGCGGAAAAAGCATCAAAAATCACGCTGGCGGGATCCGCGTTTTGGCCTTGCTCCATCAGGGCTACGCCGCCGCGTTCGGCCCATTGCCCCAGTTGCTTGACCGCACCTGCACGATAAGTGTCGCCGGCGGCCAGCATCACTTCGCGGCCTTGCTGGGCGAGTTGCGCGGCAATCTTGCCCAATGTTGTGGTCTTGCCAACGCCATTGACGCCGACCCCCATGAGCACAAAGGGCTTAATAAAGTCATGGATGACCAGCGGCTCCTCGCAGGGCTTGAGCAGGTCAATCAAGGTTTTGCGTAGCAACTTTTGAAGCTGGTCCACGCGCTTGACGCGGCCGGCATTCACCTCGGCGCGCAGGGTTTCACTGATGGTTTGACTGACATCAACGCCCAGGTCAGCGCTGAGTAGTAAATCCTCGAATTCTTCTAGCGCGTTTTCGTCCAGCTGTTGACCCGGTAGCAGGTTGCCCAGGTCGTAGGTCAACCATGAGTCACCACGGTTGATCTTGGCGCGCATACGGCTGACAAAGCTGCTGGAGGAGTCGGCACTCATGAGATTCTGGGTTTGCGGACGGCGCGTCATTCTAGCCCGCCTGTGGCTGCGTGTTTTAACCAGCTGCTGGAACAGGGGGGCAACCTTGTTGTCGACTGCAAGCGCGCTATTGCTTATGACCCAGGCCAGGACACCACTATGCTGCAAAGCGCTTGGACTGGGCCCTTTTGACTGGGTCTTGTGGGCCGCTAGGCCGGGGCTAGCCTTTGCACGCTGCCAAACCTCCGCTTTGACACGCTCGCGCCGCGCCGCAGGCCAAAAACGGCTCTATTCCTCTGGGTGCCATTGGCCCTCAGGGCTTAGGCGTGTTGGTCTGAGGTAGTTCCAGGGAGCGTTGTATCTCTGAGCTGCCCAATTGAATCAGCTGCGGGCTCAGCGGTGCCAGCAAGGACGCCGAGGCGGGCAGTGCGCTGGCGTGCCACACGGCATCTGTCCATTGCGTGGGCCGTGTTCGCGGGAGGGTCATTTGGCCCAACAAATGTACATTCTCCACCAGTCCGTGTTGACCCACCCAGAGGTCCTGGGCTTCGCTGCCACCCCAGCGCTGAGCGCGCCAGAGTCGCAGGACTTGGTTGTGATAACGCCAGGTTTGATCCGGTGGCTGACCGTCCAATAGCGCTGGAACCAGCGGTTGCGGAGCCGGCGACTGCAGCCATGCACGGAGTGCCTGCCAGCTAAATGGCGGCAGCTGCTGCCACTGTGCGGCTTGCAGCGCCGCAGCAGGGCGGCCAGTCCAAAGTAGGTTAATCCGATCCGGGCGCTGATGAATCAGTCGTGCCAAGGGCTCGATGGGGCTGGTGATGGGGCGCGGCTGCCACCACAGCAGCACGCTCAGGCCGACCACCACCACCAAGGGCCACAGCGGGGCCGGACCCCGGCGGCGCCGCGCGTGGCGACGAAAGCCGAGTGTGACTAGGCTGGTCCACAGCAACACAATAATCGCCAGCAATAGGCTGCGGTCCGGATAGCTGTCTGCTAGTAACCACAGGCCGGCCATGCTGAGCAGGACCACACTGCCCACCAGCCAGTAGGAGGCAAGACGCCAGCTGCGTGGGCGGTAAGTCACCAGCAATCCGGCGCTGAGCATAGCCAAGCCAATCCCCCAGCTCCATTGCCATAGGGGCAAGCTCTGTTGCAACAAGGACACGGGCTGTGGGCTGAGCTGGCCCAGCACCCAGCCCAGTAGCGCGCTGCCACTCAGCCCTGCCAACCAATGCGCAGCCTCGCGTAGGCGCCCGCTCAGAAAAAACCCCAGGCTCATGCTGACGCTCACCGCCACTAGCAAACCAGCATCAATCAAGCCACCCAGCCACTGGGCAAGCAGTTGGGTACCTGGACTGCGTAAGCCCGCCAGGGTGTCCAGCACGACGTAATTCCAGTCATTCACGCCGGCCTGGCCCCAGCGCAGTAACCCCTCCAAGCCCACCATGACCAGGGCAAGGAGTAGCCAGCAGGCGAGGAGAACAGGTGTTTCTGGTTGTTGGCGATCAGCCAGGGCAGGGCCGAGGCGGCCCAAGCGGCGATGTCGATGCGACCAGTCTATAAGGCGCAAGAGCAGCGGCTCGGCATAATGCTGGCTCAGCGCTATGAGCAGCACCACCAAGCGGTAGAGCACATAGGCGGCGACCAAAGCCAGCCCCACTAATATGCTGACCCGGCCCAGCAGGTCGGCGAGCACGAGCAGAGTTGCGCCGACTAACATGCCGGGCAGGGCATAGCTGAGTGCCCACAGGGCGCAAGCCAGGGCGGCGACGACCCCGTATCGCGGGCTGGGCATGCCTGCAGCTCCTGCAACCGCCGGGATGAAGGGCCGTAAGGGGCCGATGAGGCGCCCAAGCAGCACACTGAGGATGCCATGGCGCGCAAAAAACGCCTCTGCACGTGGCAGCAAAGCCCAGCGCCCCGTCAGCTCTGGAAGCCGGTGTCGGTAGTGGCGTCCCAGCGCAAAACTGGCTAGATCGCCTACCCAAGCACCGAGGAAGGCTGCAGAAATGGTGGTGACGGGGTCCAGGTAGCCCTGCGCCGCTAATACTCCCGCGCTGAACATAAGGACCGACCCGGGGATGATCAGGCCAATGAGAAACAGGCCTTCCACCCCGGCCGCCAGCATCAGCACCAGTAGGCTGACCTCTGGGTTATGTTCGATCCAGCCTAGCCAGTCTTGTAACCAGACCGGGAGATCGTTCACTCGCTCAGTTGGGCAAAGGTAGCCTGGGCCGCAGCGATGGTCTGCTCGACCTCTTGCGAACCGTGCATGATGGAGACAAAGCCGGCCTCAAAAGCCGAAGGCGCTAAGTACACCCCACGCTCCAACATGCCATGGAAAATGGCGGCGAAAAGCTTGCTATCACCGGCCTGGACCTCTTCCATGTTGTTTGGAGCTTGGCTGAGCCCAAAATACAAGCCGAACATGGAGCCTTGGCTGCGGCCGCATGCAGATATGCCGTTGGTCTGTGCGGCTTGGATCACACCCTCGACCAAGGCCTGGGTGGACTGGGCCAACTGCTCCCAGGGATCAAGCGCAAACAAGGTTTGCAACGTTGCTAATCCGGCGGCCATCGCCAAAGGGTTTCCGGACAGAGTGCCAGCTTGGTACACCGGCCCCGTGGGCGCGAGCTGGCTCATGATGTCGCGACGACCCCCAAAAGCCCCCACAGGAAGACCGCCACCGACGATTTTGCCCAGGGTGGTTAAGTCGGGCTGGATGCCATAAATGCCTTGAGCGCCTTGCGGCCCCACTCTAAACCCAGTCATCACCTCATCAAAGATCAATACGCTGCCATGGTGGTCGCAAAGTCGGCGGAGGGTTTGGAGAAATTCGGCACTGGGTGGCACGAAGTTCATGTTGCCGGCGATGGGTTCGACGATGACGGCCGCGAGCTGATCGCCGCGCGCGCTGAACAAGGCCTCCAGGGCTGGGACATCGTTGTAGGGCAAGGTCAGCGTGTGCTGTGTGGCTGCTTGTGGCACACCCGGTGAAGTCGGTACACCAAAGGTGAGTGCGCCAGAGCCGGCCTTGACCAAGAAGGCATCGCCATGACCGTGGTAGCACCCTTCAAACTTGAGTACATCGTCCCGACCGGTAAAGCCACGCGCCAAGCGCAGGGCACTCATAGTGGCTTCTGTACCGGAGTTGACCATGCGCACCTGCTCCATGGAGGGCAGGCGCTGGCACAGTAATTCGGCCATTTGAATTTCCAGCGCCGTCGGGGCGCCGTAACTCACACCCAGCTCAAGCTGCTGACGAATAGCCGCGAGGACCTCCGGATGCTGGTGACCCAGGATCATCGGCCCCCAAGAGCCAATGTAGTCGATGTAGGACTGGCCATCTTCGTCGTGGATATAGGCCCCTTGAGCCCTAGCGACGAAACGTGGGGTACCACCCACAGCGCCAAAGGCACGCACCGGAGAGTTCACTCCGCCAGGGATGCAGTTTTGGGCCTGAGCGAAGAGTTGCTCAGAACGGCTGGATTCGCGATTAGTCATGTCTTAATGATCGCATAAGATCCGCGGCCTGTTGGCCAGGATTTGCGGCTGAGAGCACGGCGCCACAGACAGCGATGAGCGCTGGTTGGCAGTCTAGGACTGCGTCCAGATTCTGGGTGTTGATACCACCGATGGCGCATATGGGAATGCGCTGCGTTTGGGTGGCTTGGCGCAGCAGCGCCAAGGAAGCGGGTTTAGCCTGAGGCTTGGTTCCAGAGGCAAAAATGGCGCCGATAGACGCATAATCTGCGCCGTCTTGGGCGGCTTCCTCCACTAAGGCCAGATCGGCATGGGCGGTGCGGCCGATGATGGCCTGTGGTCCTAGCGCTTGGCGCGCCGCCTGAAGGCTGCCGTCGCTTTGTCCTAGGTGTACACCTTGGGCTTTGCATGCCAAGGCCAAGTCCACACGGTCGTTGATCAGCAAAGGACGCGCATATTCTCGGCACATGGCAGCGAGATTGTTGGCCCAGCTCAGCTGCTGGGTTGCATCGCCAATCTTGGCCCGAAGTTGGACCAAGGCCCATGGTTGGGCCAGGACCTGCGGCAGTACGCGCATCCATTGCTTGGCCGGGAGCACTTCCGGGTCTACCAGCAAATACAGGCCCTGTACCTGCAGGCGGCTCTGAGGAGTCATCACATCGCCTCCGGACGACGTTGAATATGGGGCGGGGCAGACTGAGCGAGCCAACTTTGCAGCTGTGCAAGCCCGAAGCCACAGGCCTGCGCAGTGGGTAGCTCGGCACTGAGCGCTATAGCGATGAGGGTGGCCAAGGTGCAGCCGGTGCCGCGCCATTCGCCGGGGCGGCGCGTGTATTCAAACTCGATGGCAGCATCATCAGGGCTGTACAGTCGCGCTCCATGCGGCGCATCGGTAATCAGGCGCGGGCACTGGCTGGCTGCAGGTAGCTGTGTACCGATGTGCTCCCACTCTGCGCTGTTTGGGCACAGCAGCGGTTTAAGCGGCAGCCATGGCTGCAGCCACGCGGCCATCCCGAGTTGGCCTGCAGAGCTGCTGTGCAGAATCGGGTCTAGCACCACCGTAGGTTTGGGCCGCTGTGCACCCAACCACTGCGCCAGGGCTTGGCTATTGGCCGCACTGCCCAAGGCGCCCACTTTCCACACTGGGGGCAGGGGGTCGCGCTGCAAGCAGCGCATCTGGGCTTCAAGTAAGGCGCTGTCCGTGGCCTGAACATGCGCCCAGTGCTGCAGGCTTTGCGCCGTTAAGCAGCTCACCAGGCCCAGCGTTCGGACCTGTAGGGCTTGTGCGGTGGCAACGTCAGCCAACATGCCGGCGCCCCCACTAGGATCCCAGCCAGCGATGACACCCATGACGCGCGGTGCTGCGCGAATTGCAGGCATGCTGCTCTGCAGCAAAGTCTGATTTATTGGGACTTTGCTGTTATGCACAACCCTGGCATCCATAGGTCAGCCTCCTTGGTCTGTGTCAAGCGGCCACTGTGATGAATGAGAAGATCTGTAAGTGATTGATTTATATGGTCGATGACAAAATGGTGACGAATTGTCCAGAGGCTGACACAGCCCATCTTTCGGGCACTTAGCCACACTTTTCGACTCTCTTCCACAGACTTATCCACAGGCTTTGTGGGTATCTCCGAAAAATCCTGAATCAACATCGACTTAAGGTCAGTTCTTCAATGAAGGTCTGAGTTAGAACCATGGGTAAAAAAAGGCCTCGTCGTACAGCCGCAAATACTGAGGTGGTGCTCGTTTGGCAATGGCTATTCAACCCCAGACCCAACTCAGTGCGGGCTCATGCCGGAAAACGCCAGCTATGCAGGCTATCCGTGGCCACCAAATACAAGGCACAGATGCAGTGCTGAGTTGCGGGCTGAGTACCCAGCAAGAGCTGCGCATAGCGATCCATCTGCACGCGGTATTGTTGCTCCATGCTGGCAATCCAAGCAGCCTGCTCAAGCTCGGCAGGGGGGTGATTGGTTTTGTAGTCCACCAGCCAAAGCTCTCCATCCTGGGTGATGAAGCAGCGATCGATCACGCCTTGGACCAAGCGCCCCTCCAGTCGGCCTGCCAGAGCGTATTCGTTGCGCTGCCAAGGGTGGTCTTGGAGCAGCCAGCGGGCCTGGCCCTGGGTGGCACGGTCGATCATCGCTTCGACTTGCGTCAGTGTGGACGCAGCATCGACTTGGGGGAGTCCTTGTCGGGTTAATGCGGCCCGGAGTGATTGCAGCATCTGTTCCCGCCGATGTTCCCATTGCTCCAGCCCATGGATGGCGAGGTATTCCAAAGTTTGATGCACAGCTGTGCCCAGAACGGTGGCCTTAAGCCGCTCTGCACTCAATGTTGGGGCTGGGTCCTGCGCTGCGCCTAATTGGCTGGGCGAGGGTCCTCGCCTGGGCGCCATCTCAAACTGAGGTTGTTCTGGCGCCTTGGGAACAGTGCTAAAACAGCGCTGGCGGACCCACTCCAGACCGCCGGCCGAGGCCTCTTCAGCCCTGTCCTCATCGACTTCTGGCCACTGCCCTACACTGGCCAGGGCTGCGCCCAAGCTACCGGAGGCCGCTTTGGGCAGGGCGAACAGATGCAGGCCGTCGCGGGCCCGGGTCAATGCCACATAGAGCAGCCGCAACTGCTCCGCGGCTTCCTGGTGTCGGGTGGTGCGCCGAAGCCAGGGGTAGATTGAGGCCTCGCTATCACTGTCCATGGCGCTGGGTTGAATGCTCAGCACCGCTTCGGGATGATCGGGGTGCCAGCCCAGTAGTGGTTCTTCGCCGCCGCGGCCTCCTCGGCCTAAGCCCATGAGGAAGACCTGATCAAACTCCAAGCCCTTGGACTTGTGCACGGTCATCAGTTCTAGCGGCGCGGTGGCAGCCGCCGCCCATAAGCGCTGCAGACCGCGCAGAAAAGCGGCTTCATCGCGCAGCTGCCCACCCATGCAGTGCTCGCGCAAAAAGGCCAAAACCCTGGAGATATCCGTGCGCGCCGGGCCGTCTAGGGCATGGTGCTGTCCTAATCCCGCATAGAGTAAGCGCGCCGCCTCGGCGAGGGCGAGGCCACTTTGGCGCCGCTGCAGCACGTTGCTTAAGGTGTCGATGGCGTGTTGCCAGCGGGCTTCTGGATAGTCCTCCGGGGGGCTGGCGGCGAGGACTAGGCGGGCCCAACTGCTCTGCAGATCCGTGGCCCGGAGCTGGTCAATTTGTGCCCAGTTGAGTCCCAGGGCTGGGCTGCGTAGCCAGCGAATCCAGCTGAGTTCGTCTGCCGGGTGGTGCAATAGTCGCAGTCCTGCCAAAAAGTCGCGCACATGGGCTTGCTCGGAGAGGGGCTGGAGGTCGATGCCGCTAAATGTCATGTTGGCTTGGCGTAGGGCCTGAGCCAATGGCAGCAAGTGAGCGCGGGTGCGAGCCAGCATACCAATGCGTGTATTGGGCTGCTGAGCCTGAAGCTGACGGATCTGAGTCAGGGCAAGCTGGACCTCCTCAGCCTCGCTCTGGCAGCTGTGCCAGACGATGGCGTGGTTCGCTGTGGCCTGTGTTCGGGCAGCTGTGCTGGGGGCAAAGCGAATAGGACTGCCATGGGCTTCAAAAATACGCGCCATGACCGTATTGGTCCACTCGACCAAAGTGGGGTTAGAGCGAAAATTACGTGCTAGCTGTAGCGCCTGCAGGGGGACCGGGCCAAGGCTGGCGCCTGGTTGCAGTAGGCGCTGGAAGCCTTCGACCCGCGCCTGTCTAAATGCATAAATGCTTTGCTGGGGATCGCCGACCAGGAAGAGGCTACGCCCATCGCCAGGCTGCCAGTCGCGAACCAACATGGCGAGTAGCTGTAGTTGGCTCTGGCTGGTGTCCTGCATTTCATCGACCAGCAGGTGTTGAATGCGGGCGTCCATGCGTTGCCCTACGCCGCTGCTCTCATTGGCCAGGGCGGTGGCCGCGGCTAGGGCGATTTCTGTGTGGTCGCAGCGCCCGCTTTCGGCGAATATAAGCTTGAGTTCGGCCAAGGCGAGGCGCAGCACCACCAACAAGTGTTGGCTGCGTTCGGCCTCCTCTTGGCTATAACGGCTCGGCAAATCCAGCAGTGCACGCAGGGCATGCACGCAGCTAGGAGACAGGTGATCCTGCCACTCTTGCATAAGCTCTTTGGCCCGGGCGGTTGTAGGTCCTTTGGGAAAACCAGACCGAACATTCAAGCCGCCTGGCTTGCGTAATGCCCCGGTTTGAGTCAGCAGGCTGCGTGCTAAGCACTGCCACTGCTCAATATGCTCCGGCAGCGCTGCTGGCCATGCCGTGGCTGCTTGCACGGGCTGCCAGGGGCTGTCGGGTTGGGCCTGAGCCAGTTCAGCCAGCGTCAGAGCCCAGGCATCGGCCGTGGCTAAGGGCAGTTGGGCGAGAATGTCGCACATGCTGCTGAGGGTCCACTGCTCTAGCCAATACTGGCCTCGCTCCCAAGCGTCTTCACTGGGGTCAATGCCAGCCCATTGGCCGCGCTCGGCCAGCAGTTGATGGAGTTTTTGCAGTAAGGGGTCCAACCGGTTTTGGCCTAGTTGCAGAACCTGGTCTAGGCTTTGCCGCAGGGCGCCATCAAGCTGCGCGTCTTCATGCCGGTCCAGCGCGCGCACCAGAGCTTGTCGGTACAACTCCGCAGCATCATCCAGCGGTTGTAAGGGGGCTCCCAAGCCTGTCATCAAGGGCATATGCCGGGCCAGATCGCGGTTAAGCCCATCAATTGTGGTGGCCCGCAGCCGGTTGGGGTTGTGTTGCAGTTCCCAGCCGCGCTCGCGGTCGCGCTGGCGGACACGCATCGCCAGGGCATGAATATGCTGAGCAAAACTATCTGCGGGTGGGGGAGCATCGGCGCTGTCCAAGGCTTCACGTAAGCGCTCCCGAATCTCGAAGGCGGCTTTGCGGGTGAAGGTAATGGCCAAAACCTGTTCAGGTTCATCGACTTGGGCCAGAGCGGCCAAAGCGCGACTAACCAAAAGTCCGGTTTTTCCAGAGCCGGCCGGGGCGCGCACGCAAAACGATTGGCGTAGGTCCAGCGCCTGTTGCCGAGCCTGGCTATCCAGGTCCATGTGCATCCTCCTGAGCGCCGTCTGCATCCAACAAAAACCCTAAGGCGCGCAGGCTCCAGTCTTGTTGAAGTGCGTACTGTGTGGCATGCCGAGCCTCGCCTTGAGCGTAGTCAGCAATGAGGGCCCTGAGGCGTCGCTCCCAGGCCTGAAGCTCTTCTTCCCAGGCCCCCCGCCAGGCTTTTTCTTGACGATCTTCAATCAGTTTTTGGCACCAATTGGTAGCCGCCACCAAGGCCATTTGGCGGTGGTGGACGCGGGCAAAGCAAATACCGTCCACCGGGTGCAGCCCGTGCGCTGCCAGTGCTTGGCTGGTGGCATATAGCGGTAGTTGTGGTTCGTGGAGGCCCTCACTGGACCAGCCGCTAAAGTCGGCCTGGCCGGTTTTGTAGTCAACAATCAGCAGGCGCGGGCGATCAGGCAGTAGCACGCGGTCGATACGGTCGATGCGCATCCGCATGGGTAGCTGGGCGCGCGTTTCTTCGATATCGAGTTCGCGATAGATGACCTCGAAAGGGTCCCGCCGCCGGCGCTCGTGCTGTAACCAGCGCAGACACAGCTGCACGATACGATCAGTTTCTAGGCGTCTGAGGAAGGGGCCAAAGCGGCTGGACGGCAGGTACTCATGGCCGGTATCACTGCTGATGTCTTGGAGTAAGCCGAGTAGAGCCTCATCACTAGTGGCCGCCAGCTTGCGCGAGCTGCGTAAATGCGCCCAGGCCTGATCGAGCATGGCGTGCACCCAGCTCCCCTGGCGGTCGGGCGCTAGGCCTTGGGCAATCTCTGGTAGCTGGTTGGTGCGCAGCCGATCCAAGATAAAGGCGGCAAAGGGTGTGCGCGCCATATGCCGCAACATATTCACCGCGCGCCTTTGGCCTTGCAGCCTCTGCGGGCCTAAGGTGGCCAAGGGCGCTTCGAGAATGTCTTGGGTGCCCACTCGGTGTTCGGAATCTGTGGTGGGCGTCTGCTGCCAGCTGGCGGCCAGCCAGGGGCTGGGCTGCACCGTTTGGCCGCTGCTGTCTTGTGCGCAGGCATACAGCTCGAGTTGTGCAGGCTGATTCAGTGCGCTCTGCCAATAGGCTTGCTGATCCGCGTACCAACTCGCGCTGGACTGCGCGGGGTGTTTCACCGAGGCGAGAAGCTCTGGGTTCAGCCAGGGCTGAGAGGGCGCTGGTGGAGGCCATGCGGCCCCGTCTAGACCGCAGAGAAAGGTGTGTGAGGCGGGCAAGGTGCAGGCAAGGTCTAGCTCGCAGACCAGCACGGGGCTGTGCTTCAGTGCAGGGGGAGAATGGTAGTGATCGTCTAAGACCTGAAATAACCAGCGCGTTGCCTGGCGCGGGCTGAGCAGCCCCAATTCATCATCGAGGCTTTGAAAGCCGGCCAGTGAACGGCTGAGATCCTCGCGTAGCCGCCAAACGGCGGCGTTGGGGTGCAGTGGAAACACGGTCCACAGATGCTGAAAGTGATTAATCCACTGCGCAGCCCGCGCTCTGCGCGGTCGTTCATGGATGCACTGAGCCAAAGCAGCGAAGCGCTGTTTGAGGGCTGGGGGAGCATCGTCGGCGAGGGACTGCTCCAGGTCATTGACGCTAAAGCGGAGCCCACGTTGGCGTAGCCCCGCTTCGGCTTGTACACAGTACAGCCACTCCTGCGCGTCATAGAACAAAGGTTGGCGCAAGACCGCGCTGAGGTCACTGAAGCTCAGGGGCGCATGCAGTAGCTGTAATACGTCCAACAAGGCCTTGGCCATAGGCCATTCGGGCAACGCACGCGGTAGCTCAACTTGCCATGGCGGCTCATGGTCTTCGCGAGCAGCTGGCAGAGTATCGGCCCAAGCACACAGCTCTTCCCGCCAGGCATCTTCCAGTTGGTTGCGATGTTGGGCGAGGTTGTGTACACCGACCACCACCCGCGCATCAGGCTGAGTGATGAGAGGCCTCAGCCGCTGAGCCAGGGCTTGCCACTGCTGCTCAGAGTCCGTGCATAGCCAGCCCTGCCGCGGGCCAGCCTGTGCTTGGTCCTGGCGCTGCAGCTGCAGGCCCAGCCGCTGCAAAACTTTGCGCTGCATAGGGGGGAGGTTGTTGCTCCACACCCCAGGCGCCAGTTGGATTGCGCTCTGGGGCTGGAGGGTGGGCAATATGGCCCCTGCGAGCTGGCTATCGGTAATCCATCCGCGGTCTTGTAGCTGCGTGTGCATGGCCTGATGCAGCCGGGCATAGAGTTCCTGCTCTGGCGTCCACCGAGGAGCGTGTTCTGGGTTGATGCTCCATTGTTGGCAGAGGCGCCAGGTGCGCATAACTTGCTGCGCCAGCTGTTCGGGGGCGAGCACGGTGTTCGCCAAGGGTTCTGCGGCAATGAGTTCTAGCCATAGCCAGCGCTCTTTGGTGCGCGAAATCAACTCTTCTGGGGGCCATTGATTGAGCCAGTGCTGCCGCGTCCAGCGCTCGAATGACCAAATGTTGGCCGCCTCCCAGGCCGCCTCACCAGCCCTCCAATGGGCCTGGTTGTGATCATCACGGAGTAGCCGCGCTTGGAGTTCATTGGCACAGAGAGTCAGCATCATGCGCGCTCGTGTGGACTGTCTTGAAGATAGCGCACCAAGGCTTGAGCGGCGCTGGATAGCGGGCGATCACGGCGGTAGACCACCTGCCAGCGCCGCTGCAGGGGAAAGCCGTCTACCTGCACGATGCTTAGGCCTGGCGCGTGTGGCTGCAGGGCGATTTCGGCAATGACTCCTAAACCCAAGCCTGCGCGCACCGCATGTTTGATGGCTTCGTTGCTCCCCAGGCTCATGCGAACCTGAGCCTCAAAGCCGACGCCGCGAAAATGATCTTCGGCCAGTCGCCGAGTCCCGCTGCCCGGTTCGCGCATTAGCCAAGAGTCATTGGCGAGATCTTCCAAGCTGCAGCGACGTCCAGCATAGGCGTGGTCCTGGGCAGCGATGACAACCACAGGGTTGTCGCGGAAGGGGAGTTGCGCCAAGGGTAGGTCCTGCGGGGGCAGGGTCATTACCGTGACATCATCAGCGAAGCGTTGCATGCGTTCCACAATACGCTCCCGACTATCCACAATGAGCTCTACATCCACTCCTGGATAGGCTTGGGCAAACGGGCCCAGCAGATCGGGCACGAAATACTCGGCGGTGGTGACTGCCGAAATGCGAAGCCGGCCCTGAATCAGGCCCTGCAAATCCGATAATGTCGTTTCAAAGCGCCGCCAGCAATCGTGAATGTCGTTGATGGTGAGCGCCAAGGCCTCGCCTGCCTGGGTGAGGGCAATGCCGCGGCCAGACTTGAGGAATAGTTCAGCGCCCACGGTTTGCGCCAGCTCTTTGAGTTGCACGCTGACCGTAGGCTGGGTGATGTGCAGTTCGCGTGCGGCCCGGGTGACCGCGCCCAATCTAGCGGTGGCCTCAAAGGCCCGCAATTGCTGTGGCGTAATGCGGAGCAATTCTCGGAGGGCGACTGTCATAGACAAAAACCTATGAATAGCATCAGAACAAAGTATTTTTTCAAAATGTTTTGTCCGCGTACAGTGGCTGCACCTTTTCCGACCTCCCGCAGTGAGCCCCCGCATGAAGCAAGACCCAAGCACCGTATTGGCGACCGGCGAAACCCCCATCCCCCAAAGCGCTACCAACCTCACCCCCATCACGGTGGCGATGGGCGACGGTATTGGTCCGGAGATCATGCAGGCCACCTTGGATATTCTGGCTGCCGCCAAGGCGCGGATTGCCCCGGAAACCATCAGCATTGGTCAGCAAATGTATGCCTCCGGGCATAGCGCCGGTATTGCTCCTGAGGCTTGGGACAGTCTGCGCCGGACTAAAGTATTTTTGAAAGCGCCAATCACCACGCCGAGCGGGGGTGGTTATAAAAGCCTGAATGTAACCATTCGCAAATCCTTGGGGCTATACGCCAATGTGCGCCCCTGCACTACCTACGCCCCTTTTGTGCGCAGCCAACATCCCGGAATGGATGTGGTCATTATCCGGGAGAACGAAGAAGACCTGTACGCGGGCATTGAGCACCGCCAAACTGCCGATGTTTACCAGTGCTTGAAGCTTATCACTCGGCCGGGCTGCGAGCGCATTGTGCGCTATGCCTTTGAGTATGCCCGCGCCCATGGTCGCCGCAAGGTGACCTGCATGGTCAAAGACAACATCATGAAGCTCACCGATGGGCTGTTTTATGAGGTCTTTGAAGAGATTGCTCAGGACTACCCAGACTTAGAAACAGAGCGCTACATCATCGATATTGGTGCGGCGCGGCTGGCGACTCAGCCAGAGCGCTTTGATGTCATTGTGACCACCAACCTCTATGGCGACATCATCAGCGACATTGCTGCCGAAGTCAGTGGAAGCGTAGGCCTCGCGGGCAGTGCCAACATTGGCAACCAGGTGGCTATGTTTGAGGCCATTCATGGCAGTGCCCCGGATATTGCCGGTCAGGACATTGCCAACCCCAGTGGCTTGCTTCTGGGCGCGGTGCAAATGCTGATTCATATTGGGCAGGCGGACGTCGCGCAGCGCATTCACAATGCCTGGCTGCGCACCCTGGAAGATGGCCAACACACGGCAGATATGCTCTCGGAGCACACTCAGGCTCGCTTAGGCACCCAAGCCTTTGCCCAAGCGGTCGTCGCCCGATTGGGCCAAGAGCCGCAGGTGCTGCCGAAGGTGGAATACGCAGATCAAGCTCCCGTGCAGGCCGCTCCCGCTCCGGCTGCATCCGTGCGCCGCAGCCGGCCAAACAAGGCCTTGGTGGGCGTTGATGTGTTTGTAGATGCCCCGCAGGTCAGCCCAGATAGTTTGGGGCAGCGCTTATCCGCGGTGGCTGGTTATGGCCTGAGCCTGCAGATGATTACCAATCGCGGCGTGAAGGTATGGCCTGGCGGTATGGAGGAAACTCACTGCACCGATCATTGGCGTTGCCGCTTCATGGCCAAACCCGGTCACGGCATTATTTACGCCCAAGTGCTGCAACTGCTGGGCGAACTGCATGCGGCTGGCATCGACATCATCAAAACCGAAAACCTGTGCGAGTTCGATGCTGTGAAGGGCTATTCCATGGGCCAGGGGCAGTAGTTCGCACTCAGCTCCACGAGCTTGCGCACAAAAAAAGCCCCGCGACTGCGGGGCTTTTTTTTCAACTCACGGAACCGCCTGAAGCTTAAGGGTCCGGAGTCGGGGTCGGCGTGGGGGTTGGCGCCGGCGTTGCCGTCGGAGTGGGCGTAGGTGCTATGGCATCATTACAGCCATCATAGACGTACACGTTGGCATCTGATTCCTGCAGGCCGACCTGGGCGCCGAGCAAACTAGCCGAAGCCGTGATGCGCAAAGCGTTGTAGGGCTCGCTGGCAATCAGGCCGGCGGTGAAACGCTCATTGCCCTGGAATGCACTGATAATGCCCAGCAGATCAAGGGTAAGTAGTCCAATCGGATCTAGGCTCCCGTCGGCTGCGGCCTCTACGGAGTCATTCGTCAACTGGCCATCGAGCAAGGTATCGATCCGGATGGAGTTGAGCACTCCAAGGTCCACGAGCCCCCCAGGGATTTCAAGGTCGAAGGCCGCCAAACTGCCGGGCCCCCGCGTGCCAAAGCCATCCAAGGTGATCGATACATCCCCATCCACCGGATCACCCAGACCAAAGCCAAAGGTGGCCGGGTCTAGCAATGCTGCGGTGGTTTCGAGCTGAGCGAATGTTTCCAAGTTCCCGTCGCCTGCGTTCTCCACATCGGTGACGGAACAGGTTTCCGTGCCCAGGATTCCCAGAATCGGGTCCAGCACAGCCCCGAGCACACAGAGGTTACCTTCAGCAGCTCCTGCAGTTGCGTTCGCCGAGTAAGGGCTGCTGCACTGAAAGCCGCTGGGAATGGCTCCTCCGAACTGATCGGTGGCACAGCCGTTTCCATCTACAGAGGCGTCTGCATCGGTACCTGGGCAAAGGTCAGCGGAGTCAAACACTCCATCGCCATCTGCATCGTTGGTACCGCCGCCAGGATTGCCCCCGCCGCCAGGGAAACCGCCATCGGCTTCACAGCCGGCGAAGAGAGCGATGGCCGAGGCGGCCATCGCTAGTTTCCATTGTCTGTTCATTGAAGAACTCCTATGAGATTGCGTAAAAACTGGTGTGAAAACGCATTCCCAATTAGTTCTGGATGCGCAGCTCAACCCGACGGTTCAACTCACGACCCTCTTCGGTGTCGTTGGTCGCACGCGGCTCGCTCTCACCATAACCCACAGCCGTCAAGCGCTCGGCAGAAATGCCCTGCGTGATCAGGTACTGACGCACCGACTCTGCACGTTGTTGGGACAGGCTTTGGTTGTAGCTGTCGCCACCGATGGAATCGGTGTGGCCAGCAACTTCCACCAACATTTCGGGATAACGCTCAAGGACTTCAGCGGCATCTTGCAAGATCGTGGCCGCATCGGGGCGCAGACGATCGCTGTTGAACTCAAAGGTCACGCCGTCCAAGGCAACCACGTCGCCCAAGGGGCAGCCTTCGCCGTCAACTCGGGTGCCAGCAGGGGTGTTGGGGCAGTTGTCTTTGCCATCCACGATGCCGTCATCGTCGGAGTCGCGCAGGCCGCTGTCTTTCTCGACTTCAACCACTTTAACTTGCTCGACGATCTTCTCCACCACTTTGGGTTCGCCGAAGAGGGGGAACTCAATACCGATGTTGCCTTTGTACTCTTCGTCGTAGCCGGACTCGAAGTCGTCGTAGACGTAGCGCAGATCCAAGCGGATCTTCATACCGTACTTGTTCAGTGCGGGGGTCACCATGCCCAGGCCGGCGTTGGCGTAGTAGCCATAATCGTCACGGTCATCGGGGAAGACGTCGTTGTAGACGGCGCCACCACCCAAGAGCACGTAGGGGGTAAAGCCGCTGCGATCGCTGCTCAGGCCAATCCAGTCGCCAAAGGCGTAGATGGCGTCCAGTCCCACACCGTAGCGGTAGAAGTCCGTACCGTTGTTCTGGTCGGTTTCAAACATGTCATTGAACAGGGAAAGCTCGAAGCCAAAACCGCTGGAGGTCATCTGGCCCATAACGAACTGAACGCCGTAGCCTTCGTCAATGGCGGTATTCTGACCGGCATCGGCGTTATCAACGTCGCGCTGGTCATCAGCAACAATGTAGCTACCCAGAACGCTGAAATAGGTGGCGCGTTCCTCACTGTCTTGCGCCCAGGCACTGCTCGTGCAGGCCAAAGCGGCAACAGCCGCAGCTGTCAGTTGCGTTTTCTTCATGGTTTTCTTCCCCGTGTCTTGAATTCGAGAGTGTGAAGTTGCCTTCGGCTGCGTCTATTGTTGGCGCGACCGCCTGCCTACGGCAACCTCTTGTAGGAATATATCGACGGTGTATGACATTCTCATGCCTAAACGGAGGCCTTGGCGACGAGAGGTCAACGCAGTCATAAAGGTAAGCAACATTGCTTAACTGCGCACCAGTTTACCTTGCAACTCCATGGATTGGATGCAGCTCAGGTTTGATGCAGCCTAGGAGCGATCCCCGGCGCAGTGGTCGGCCTCGAGCCAGGGCGTTCCATCTGTGACCAGCTTCTTCACAGCCATTGCGTAGATCGACTCGCTGCGGCGGTGCTCGCGCTGCTGCTAGCAACTACCAGCGCTGCACTGGCCACAGCGGCAATCTGTGAAGTGCCAGGGCTGCGCGGTGCTCTACCGAGCTAGCTGGCCCGCTGCCCTTTGCTACGACTGCCAATGCCGGCCACCATCTCCAACTCGGCCATGGAGTCTTCTAGGTAATCCAGCAATCTTTGAATGCTCGGCAAAGACTTACGACAGGCTGTAATGCCAAACTCCAAGGAGCCGTCATAGCTCACCACGGTGACATTGAGGGCTTGGCCATCCAGCAACAGCGACACCGGGTACATACCAGCCATCTTGAGCCCGTTCCAGTACAAAGTGTTGCGCGGGCCGGGAACGTTGGAGATCACCACATTGTAGGGCGGCCGTTTCTCGCCCTTGAAACCCATGAGCTGTCCCAACACCATGGGTGAAGTCAATACTAAGGAGTAGTTGGTGATTTCTTCGCGGGTCATCTGCCGCAGGCGTTGTTTACCCGCGCGCATAGAGTCTTGAATGATCTGAAACCGGCGCCCAGGGTCGCCCACGTTGGTCGCTAGGCTGCATAGCATGAAGCCAATGGCGTTCCCGCCGGAGTCATCATCAGCGGGCCGAATGGAGACCGGGACATTGGCAATCAGTGGTTCCGTAGGTAGGGCATGCTGGCTGATGAGATAAGCACGAATCGCGGATGCGGACATGGCCATCACCACATCATTGACGGTGCCGTCTAAAGCTTGAGCGATGTTCTTCACGCGATCCAACGGGTAGCTTTGTGCGGCAACGCGGCGCGACCCTGTGATGGGTTTATTCAGCAGGCTGCGCGGCGCCTGGTAAGGCATGATTTCATGCTCGGTTTTGCGCGCCTGGCGATATTGATCGCGAAAGGCCTGTAGAACCGGGGGGATGGTGCCCAATTGCTGCCGCACCAGCCCCAGGCCTGGCGCGAGGGTGCCGCCTCCGCGCAATTGCCGATTGCGGGTGAGGTTATCCCTGTGCTCGGCCCAAGGCGGGGGCAGGTCGCGGCTCTTGGCATTTTCGGTAAACGAACTCATTGCCAGTTTCATGGCCGCCACACCATCCACCACGGAGTGGTGAATCTTGGTGTAGACGGCGAAACGATTGCCTTCTAAGCCCTCGATGAGATGACATTCCCACAGCGGACGGTGTCGGTCTAGCAGGGAAGAGTGGAGGCGTGACACTAGGCTTAGCAGTTCCCGAACACGACCCGGCTCAGGCAGAGCCGAGTGGCGAAAGTGGTAGTCCAGGTCAAAGTCGGTGTCTTCCACCCACTGGAAGCTGCCCGTGGACGAATATGGGGTTTTGAGACGCTGGTTGAACGGGCGTTTTACAAGGGTGCCGGCGCGAAACTCTTCCGCCACTTGATGTAAGAAATGCGGTGGCGCATCTTTGGGCAACTCAAATAGCTGCAGGCCGCCCACGTGCATGGGTCGCTCGCGGTTCTCCAGCATGAGCCAAGCCGCATCAGTAATCGGCAGTTTTCTCGCCATGGTTTCGTCCCCTCGGGTGTCTTTGCCAGCCTAGTGCTTGGCGCCCGGCATTACTTTAACCCGAGTCGTAGTTCGGTGGGGTTGGTCACAATAGACTAGGCCTCATCCACTCGGCCTTGTCCTTATCTCCGGCCGCCTCCATGGGCGATGCGCCTAGTAGTACATGCCTGTTTGCAGACGCGCTGCTTCGCTCATCATGGATTGGTTCCAGGGTGGGTCGAAAACCAACTCCACGGAGGTGTCCGTCACGGTGGGAATTTGTTCGAGCTTGTGCCGCACATCAGCCACCAACACATCGCCCATGCCGCACCCCGGTGCTGTGAGCGTCATTTCTACGCTGACCTTGCGCTGGTCATGACCCAGTGGCTCGACTCTGCATTTGTAGATAAGGCCCAGTTCAACAATATCCACTGGAATCTCTGGGTCGTAACAGGTCTTGAGCTGTTGCCAAACAATGCGCTCCACTTCGTCTTCATCCGCGTCCGCGGGTAGGGAAATCCGTGGCGGATGCGGTTTGCCCAAGGCATCGGCATCTTCGCCGTTAACACGAAATAGACGCCCTTCGATGTACACAGTAAAACTCCCGCCTAGAGCTTGCGTGATGCCACATTGGGTGCCAGGAGGAATGCGCACTTTTTGCCCATCGGGCACCAAGACCGCGATAACCTCTCGATTGAGCTTTACGATTTCGGTGTCGGCATTCAACATGGCTTTAAGGTCAGCTTGGGGAGTCGCATGGGCCACCATTCTACTGGTGGCAATGCTGATGCGACCAGTGGCAGCGGACTCCGGTTCCCTACCAGAACCCCGGCTGCTGCCACCGGAGCAAGAGTGCAACTTTGCGCAACTCGCCGGAGTACGCTTCGCATTCCCGGTCTTGAGCGACAGTTTGCTGGATGGTGATTTTGTGCTTTGGCGCCGCCGCCCCAGCTTGCTTGCCGAGCCCTTGTCCGCCGGCTATGGGGGGCGCCAGGGCGTGTTGAGCGGGGCCTATTTCTACGCTCAGGGGGAGCGCTGGTTCCCGGCACAGCTCGAGGACTGCAGCTATGTGTACGCTATGGATACCAGCGCGCACGCTGATGAAGGGCCCTTTTTGCATTTGCAGTCAGTGGGACGCGTGTACTTTTTGCAAACCCTAAGCTTTGCACGCAGCTTGGTCGGGCAAGTGTTACGCGTTCGCAGCGCCGGTTTGGAGCCCAATCATCGTTTGTACACGCCCAGCAAGTGGCGCTCTTTCCCGCTGTTCGCCGACGAGCCATTGACGGTATTGGGCGTGGAAACACGCCGATATGGTCATACCAAAGGCTTGGGCGGGTTCTACTTAGAGGTGCGCAACGAGGCCGGGCAGGAAGGCCTGATCAAGTTTCATCACGACTATTTGCAGGGCCGGCAGCGACAACCCCTGTGGGAGCTTCAACAAGATTGGTCAGCTCCGGGCGCCCTGGTGCCAGCCCGCGTCCGCAGCAAGCCCCAGGCGGCAGTTCAGACAGCTGCGCGGGTGGAGTAAGCGGCAACGTCTTTGGCAAAACCCTTCAGGGTTAGAGTGCGTGGCACCAAATGCTTCAGCGCAGCGCTATCGGTCAGGGTTTCATCGGCACCGGCCGACTCGCACAAACGGGCGGCTAAGTTCACTGTCGACCCCACGGCAACGTACTCCAAGCGAAGTGCACCAATAACGCCCAGAGTCACCGGCCCGGTGGCGACCCCGACGGCCAAGCCTAGGGGGCTACTAGGGCGGCTCCAAGCCCGCAGTAGGGGTGCGCACTCTTCATGCAAGGCTTGCGCCAGTTGCATGGCGCGACTGCCAGGATTCTCAATGGGCAAAGGTGCGCCGACCAAGACCATGACGCCGTCACCAGCGTAGTCCTTGATCGTCGCCTCATAGGTCTCGCAGCAACGGCCCACAACGGCATAAAACTGGCGGAGCAGATCCAGAATTTCTTCGGAGCTGAGATCCTGGCAGCGCTTGGTAAATCCGCGGATATCACAATGCAGCACGCTCACCGTGCGGGTTTCACGGCGCATGGCCTCCAGGCCGCGGTCGCGCACTAATCCGGCCACGCTGGGTGACAAAAATCGCCCTAAGAACTCACTTCGTCGCCCCTGTTCTACGTGGTATTGCGTAGCCCCAATCAGCAGTATGAGTGCGCCGCTCACGGTGACGAAGGGGGCAAAAGCGATGGGCAATACCAGCCCGCTGAGCATCACCGGCATGGCGAGGCACATGGCCAAGAGGCGCTTCTTCTCGGCGCGGTCAATAGGGCGCCGGAGGAGGAGCAACATGGCGCCGAGAGCAGCTAAGGAGGCGAATTCCAGCGGCAGGCTGAACACAAAAAACCAAAAATCACTGGTGACGCGATCCACGCTAAAGGCGTTGAGAAAAGAGTCTGCCCGTTGCTGAGGGAAACTCAGCGATAACAGCCAGTACACCCCGACGCTCAGGCTGCCTAGAGTGAGCAGACGGTCGCCAAAGCGGGTGTTCATGCCGCTGTGCTGCGGCAGGGTGCGACGCAGCTGGCGCGCCCAGGCAAAAGCCAACCAAATGGCCAGGGCGTCCAGAGTGGCGACCCAGCGTCCCAGGCCGGCGGCTGCATCCTGCGTGCCTCCCGCATACAACCAGCTATTCAGCGCAATGCTCAATCCGCTGAATACCAAACTGCCGGCCAGAGCCTGACTGCTGCGGCTGCGTGGATCGGTCCACAGAAACACCAAGCCTAGGCCTAGGATGACCAGTGCGGCTAAGTAGACATGCGCCATGTTGTCAGCTCAGGACTCGGGGAGTCGGCGCGGGCGCAGCTCGCCGTTGAAGTACCACACGGCCAGTACAATGGCGCCTGCCAACATTCCGCCCAGATGGGCGAAGTGGGCAATGCCGGTGCGAGCGCCGGTGGCGCCTAGGCCCAATTCCAGCCCTGCATAGAGCAATACGAAGATGGGCGCCGGCAGGGGGATCGGCGGAAAGAGCAGCATGATCTTGGCCCGTGGGTAGAGCAGTGCAAACGCCGGCAGTAGCGCCATCACACCTCCGGAGATGCCGATTGTGGGCACATGCCGACCCTCCAGACTCAAAGCTCCCAGTTGGCATAGGCCGGCGCCGATAATGCCTAAACCGACATAAAACGCCATCCTTTGGCTGCCAATGGCCCACTCTACGGGGCGGCCAAACATCCATAGGCCGAACAAATTAAAGAACAAGTGCAAGCCACTGCCATGGAGTAGGGCGTAACTCAGTAGCTGCCAGGGGGCAAAGCTTGGCCACTCTGGCCCAGCTGTGGCGCTGAGGCTGGGCCACAAGGCCAAATGGCGTAAGAGTACGTCCTGGCCGCCGCCAAAGCCCTGCAGTACAAACATCAGCCCGCAGGTAATCAGCGCGAAATGGGTAACGGGACTGCGCGGGGTATTCATGCGTTGGTGAGGGCCTTGACCGGTTGCCAGTGCAACAACATAGCGCTACCCGACTGCGTCAGCTGGGTGGGCTCCCAGGCCAAACGAGCAAGAGCGCAGGTCGGCATACGTTTGGGGCCCGGCGGCCAGTCGCTCTGCGGCAGTGCGTGGCATAGCAGCTCTTCCAGGCCGGGGTTATGGCCCACCAGCAGCATGCGCTCTCCAGGGTGCCAATGGTCGCTTAAGCATTGGAGCAGAGCTTGCAGGCTCGCTGCATAAATGGCTTCGTCCCAGATGGTGGGGAGTGGGCAGGGCAGTTCCTGAGCGACGCCGTCCAGAGTTTGCCGCGTGCGCAAAGCGGGTGAGCATAGAACGCGGTCGGGGAGCCAATTATTCGCGGCGATAAAGGCTCCCATTTGTGGTGCTGCACGCCGCCCGCGGGGGTTTAAGGGTCGCAAAGCGTCGCTGCGTGCCTGGGAATTCCAGTCACTTTTGGCATGACGCAACAGCAGCAGCTCGGAGCTCATGTTGTTGCTTGAAGGGCCTCAGACCAGGGGCCGATCTGGCGATTGAAGGATTGTTTGAGCTGGCGTGCGATCAGCCTGCCGAGTAAGGGGATTGGACAGCGAAAATAAACTTCATAGTCCACCCGTGTCCCACTGTCGCTGCCATGGAAGTGCAGGCGTCCGTAATGGTCGCGCAGCGGAGTGCCCCGCGTGATGCGATATTCAAGCTGCTCTGAGGGTTGATAAACGGTCGTGGTTTCTTCCAGCTCCACCAGTCCGCTACGCACATGCCGCACCGAACCCTCGCCATTGGGGTGCGTGGCTCCTTCGCGAATACGCTGGGTACGGCCCGGCCAAAGCTTGCCGAAGGTTTCATGGTCGGCAAAGGCTGCAAAAACCTCCTCAACGGGGGCTGCAATATCTGCCTGCAGTGTGATGCGATGTTCGGACATGACAAGGTCACAGTATCAATAGACGATTGTCTGGCAGTGTACTGCCCCTGCGCGGCAGGAGTGAGCGCTATGCTGTGCGCTGACCTAGAGCGCTTTCGCATCGACCATGACCAATGCTGTATTTGCCGACCTGATTGCCCTGCTGGATATCGAAACAATTGAAGACAACCTTTTTCGTGGGCAATCCCGTGATTTAGGGGGGAAGAGCGTCTTCGGCGGGCAGGTGCTGGGCCAAGCCTTGGTGGCCGCGCAGCGAACGGTAGCGGGTGCGAGCGCGCATTCCATGCATGCCTATTTTGTGCGTCCAGGTCGTATGGATGCCCCCATCGTTTACGAAGTCGAGCGCATCCGTGATGGGCGCAGCTTTAGTGTGCGGCGAGTCCATGCCATCCAGCATGGTCGGCCCATTTTTTCCATGATTACGTCTTTTCACCGCGAAGAGCTAGGGCCCAGCCATGCTAGCCCCATGCCGGAGGTGCCGCCGCCAGAAGCCCTAAAGTCGCAGGCCCAATGGAGAGAGCAATGGTTAGAGGATTGCCCTCCGGCGTTTCGCGAGCGCTTCCAGCGCCAGCTGGCGATTGAGTTTCGTCCGGTACACCCAGTGAACCCCTTCCGGCCCGAGGCCCGTGCGCCGCAGCAAGCTATTTGGTTTCGCGCGGACGGAAGCCTCGACGATGATTTGTTGCTGCATCAGGCGGTGCTGACCTATGCCTCGGACTTCAATTTGTTGTCCACGGCGCTGCTCCCCCATTCCAGCAGCTTTGTGCAGCCGCATATGGTTGTGGCCAGCTTAGACCACGCTTTGTGGTTGCATCGGCCATTTCGCGCAGACGAATGGCTGTTGTATTCCATGGATAGCCCTACGGCTCAGGGAGCCCGCGGCCTGTCGCGGGGCTTGATCTTCAATCGCAGTGGTGAGCTCGTTGCTAGCGTTGCTCAGGAGAGCCTCATGCGCGATACACGCCTGGGCCAGGACTCAGACTAAGACTGCGGGGACGCAGGCGTCGGGCCCTCCGGCCCCTTTATAATGCGGACCCGCCGCAAGCCATTGCGGCCTAAGGATCGATATGAGGGCAATGGATGTTGCAACGCTATAAGGCGCTTCGGGTAGCGCGTGACACAGTGACCAGCGGGATGCGCTTGGGCCAGACCGCGAGTGTGATTGGGCGCACCGGAGTCGAGTATTTGCTGGGTAAGCGGCCGCCGCGGCCGGAGTTGCTGCGGCAAACCTTTGAGCGCTTAGGGACGACTTATATCAAGCTTGGCCAATTTGTCGCCAGCGCGCCCTCTTTGTTCCCGCGGGAATACGTCGACGCATTCCAGGGCTGCCTGGATGCCGCTCCACCCATTCCCTTTAGCGTGGTGCAGCAGATTCTGGAAGAGGAGTTTCAGCAACCCCTCACGCAAATCTACGCCAAGATCAACCCCGAGCCACTGGCCACGGCATCGATCGCTCAGGTGCATGCGGCGACCTTGGTCGGCGGCGAAGACGTGGTGGTGAAGGTGCAAAAGCCCGGTGTGCGTACGGTACTTGCCACCGATTTCAACGTGCTCTACCTGGCCGTGAAAGTGCTTGAGAAGCTCGTGCCTGCGGTGACCCGTGCCTCAGCCTCTGAGATTGTGGGTGATGTGCAGGCCACCATGCTTAAGGAGTGTGACTTCTTGGCTGAGGCGGCCAACATCGAGGCATTCCGGCAGTTTTTGCAGGACACCCAGAACGACTTTGCCCGCGCGCCGCGTGTATACCACGAGGCGACCACCCGTCGGGTGCTGACCATGGAGCGGTTCTACGGGGTTCCCTTCACCGATCTCGACAGTATTCGCAAATACTCGCCGCAGCCGGAGTGGACGCTGATTAACGCGCTCAATACCTGGATGGATTCTTTGGTGCGTTGCCAATTCTTCCATGCCGATGTGCATGCGGGGAATTTAATGGTGCTGGAGGATGGCCGTGTGGGCTTTATCGACTTTGGCATCGTTGGGCGCATCCGCAAAGAAACCTGGCAGGCCATTATCGATTTCATGTCAGCGCGGGCCGCCGAAGATTACATGCTCATGGCGCAATGCTTAGTCACTATTGGCATCACCAGTGAGGATGTAGATGTGGCGCGCCTTGCCCGTGACATTCGGGGCGTTGTGGATGTTGCCCGCGGTGTTATTGAGGGTGATCCGGCCATGGATTTGGGCGTAGATGATGCCGAGCAGTTCATGCTCTCCATCGTGGATATTGGGCGCCGGCATGGCATCCGCTTTCCCAAGGAGTTCGCTTTGTTGCTCAAACAGCTGCTGTACTTTGACCGCTACATCCAGCTGCTGGCACCGGACTTGTCACCCTTTGAGGATGACCGCATTCGTCTGATCCACTAAGGAAGCGCTCAATACATTGCTGTGCTTGCCGCCTCGCCCTCCGGCGATGCTCGCCAGTCAATGGCTCAAGGCCGCACAGAGTCCGTGGCATTTGCGCTCCGGCAGCTGGCCACCTGGCGTGGCTTGCGGGTGTCTTCAGAGCTTCCCTAGCGAACCAGTAGGGCAGAGCAACGGTGTCTATCGCTGAGCTCGATTCAGCTTTCCGGAGGGCAGCCTGCATCGGTACTGTTAGCCACCAAGTCTACGCTGGTATCGGAGTCTAGGGTCTGGGTGCTGGTGCAGAAAAAGACGACGGTTTCGTTAAATGCGGGGTCGTCATCCGAACAACTCAGCGCGAGCCGGTAGGTGCCGCTACTCAGGCGGGGCGCACGCCAGCTACGAGTGTCAGCATCGTCGGTGCTGGGCTGGGCATGCAATACCCGCAGCGGGTCATTGGCGCCGCCGTCAACATCATCAAGGGCTTGATTGATGAAGTTATTAAAGATGTACAGTCGGGGTAGTCCCGATACTGTAGAGGCGCAAACGCTCTCGAAGGCGCTTAAGCCCTGCAAGCTAAAACTCACGCTGCGGGTGTCTGCCGTGCGGCTCAGTTCCAAGGCGGGGTTGAAGTCTTGGCTGTTCCTGCTGCTGTCAGAGGTGTTACTCAAGCTCACAAAACTCCCGAGCTTGAGGCTGAGTTCTGTCACTTCATCCTCACTCACGCTAAAGCTTTGATTGTTGGCTTCGGCTGGGTTGTTGATGAGGTTGAGGTCTAGCGCATCGACGGTGTCCGTGACATCTGGGTCGTAGCTGCTCTGATCTTGTTGCAGGCGAAGACGGATGCCCGTGTAGTTTCCGTCGCGTACCGTTTCTCCGCTCAGCAGGCGGGTGGTCGTTAAGCCGCCGGAATCGATGGTGAGCGTTTGCTCCACGTCGAAGGTCTCTACGCCACCATCGCTGTGGACCAGCTCGATTTGGTCTACAGCCAAAGTGAGCTGGCCTTGCGGGGCGGGGGCGTCGGCCAATATATCGAGGGTCAGCGCGCCTTCGCAGCCGATGAGGCCTACGCTCAATACGGCCAAGCCTAGGGTGGAAGCAGAGCGGGAAAAGCGCATGGGCAGCGAGGCAGATTGCTAAACTTGGCACATATTGGAACATGACGGAGCACTGGTGTCACAACAGGAATATCGGCAGGCGTTGATCGCCGCCGGCCAGCGCTTGGATCGTCATGGCTGGGTTCCAGGCGGTGGCGGCAATTTCTCTGTGCGACTGGCGCCAGGGCAGTTCCTGCTCACTGTGTCCGGGCGGCATAAAGGTCATCTGAGCGAGAACGACTTTCTCTTGGTCGATGCCGCTGGTCAAAGCCTGGAAGCAGGGCGGACCCCGTCGGCCGAAACGCTTTTACACTGTGAGCGCTATGCCGCCCTGCCGGCTATTGGTTGCGTCTTGCATGGCCATTCACCGGCAGCAACCGTTCTGGGGCGGCGGCACGCGGAGCCTTGGTTGGAGCTGCAGGACTACGAAATGCTCAAAGGCTTGGGAGGCGTGCAATCCCACGACGCCACGGTGGCCGTGCCCCTTTTTGATAATGACCAGGATATGGACAGGCTGGCCGCGCATATTCGTGCTCGGCATGCCGCACGGCCTATAGAACACGGCTACATCATCCGCGGGCATGGCGTCTATGCTTGGGGAACGACTGTTGAACAAGCGCTTTGGCGCTATGAAAGCTTGGAGTTTCTACTTCAATGCCAGCTCATGGAGTTGCAAATCCGATGACCACCTTGCGAATCTTCGCCGACCAAGACCAGCCGCAATTGTTGGAAGAGCATCAATCAACAGCAGCGATTGAGGCTCACATGCAGTCCATCGGGGTGCTATTCCGGCGCTGGGCGGTGGTTGACGGCATCGGGCCACAAACGCCAAGCGAAGAGGTTCTACGGGCTTACAGTGGGCCGCTTGAGGCTTTGCAAGACGAATTCGGCTTCTCGGCCATGGATGTGGTGGCTCTGTTTCCTGATCACCCCGGCGCAGCGGCGGCCCGTGAAAAGTTTCTCCAAGAGCACACGCATGCAGATTTTGAGATGCGCTACTTCGCCGCCGGTGGCGGGCTGTTCTATCTGCGCCAGAATGGCCGGGTGTATGTATTGCTGTGCACGGCTGGCGATCTGATCAGCGTGCCGGCGGGAATGACCCATTGGTTTGATATGAGTGAGGCCCCGTACTTTGTGGCCCTGCGGTTCTTCACCCAAGCAGATGGCTGGGTGGCGGAGTTTACCGGCGATGACGTGGCCAAGCGTTATGCGCCGATGCAACCATTGCCGGAGGCCGGCAGATGAACCTGAGCGTGCGTTTTCTGCTCACCGATATTGAAGGAACCACCACCAGCATTGCCTTCGTGCACGACACCTTGTTCCCTTTTGCCCGCGCGGCCTTGCCGGAGTTTCTGCGTGAGCATGCTCACGATCCTGAGGTGCGCGCCGAGGTGGTGGCTACAGCGATGCTGGCTGAGTGCTCACCCGATGACCATCCAACGATCTTGGCTACCTTGTTGTCGTGGATGGACGCCGACCAAAAGGTGACGCCTTTGAAGGCCTTGCAGGGCATGATTTGGCGTCGTGGCTACGCCGATGGCCAGCTGCAAAGCCACGTCTATCCGGACGTGGTTCCCGCTCTCAAAGCTTGGCATGCCGCCGGCATTGGGCTAGGGGTGTATTCCTCAGGATCGGTGGCCGCACAGCAGCAATTGTTTGGACACACGCCGCAAGGAGACCTGCGGGAGCTGTTCTCCCAGTGGTTTGACACCCGTGTTGGCGCCAAGCGTGAGGCAGGTAGCTACGCTCGCATCGTACAGGCTCTGGGAGTGATTCCAGAGCACATCTTATTTTTGTCCGATGTGGCCGAAGAGCTGGATGCGGCCCAAGCAAGCGGGCTCCAGGTTGTACAGCTCATACGCCCCGAGGATGGGACCCAAGCCGCGCAGCAGCATGCATCTGTGCATAGCTTTGCCGAACTGGACCTCGCCCTAGCCTAGTCAGGTGACGCAGTCTGAGACTGCGCCTTAATCCAGCCTGCACGCTTGGCGCGATTAGCTGTCGCTTTTGACTAGGGCAGGGGTGCTGTGACCCAGTCCGCGTGCTGTGCCTGGATGCTGTGCTGGAGCAGGGCAGACGCTCGGCGGCTAAAGGTCTGCGGGTCGCCGCTGGTCCAAAACTGGCGTTGGCCGCTGCGCTGTGTGGGTGCAGGAAGCAGGCGATTGACCTGGGCGGCGACTGCGGGAGCTGGATCCAGAATCTGAACGTCGCTAGGCATCTGGGCGCGCATGGCCTCTGCGGCAAACACATAGTGCGTACACCCGAGCACTAGTACGTCACTGTCAGCCTCCAAGATCCTCGGCAAAATCTGCGCTAGGGTGGCATTCACCTGTTGCGGGTCGGTGCTCTCAATGGCCTCCACCAAGCCCTGGCAGGGGTCCGAGACGATGCGCACATGTGCGGCATGGCGGGCCCGAGTCTGGGCCAGCAGCTCGCCTGCTAGCGTGGCTGGTGTGGCGAGCAGTCCGATGACACCGCTACGGGTTAATTGCGCGGCTGGTTTGATGGCCGGTTCCATCCCCACGAAGCACTGCTGCGGGAACTCCAAGCGCAGTCGGCTCAGCGCAGCTGCCGAGGCCGTATTGCAGGCAACGACGATGAGGTCACATTGTTGGTGTATCCACTGCAAGCAGATATTGCGGCAATACAGGTGTAGGTCCTGTGCGCTGCGCGGCCCCCAGGGAATGCGGGCCTGGTCGGCGTAGTAGATGAGGTCGATATCGGGGCGTAGTTGGGCAATCTGTCTGAAAACGGATAAGCCTCCAAGCCCGGAATCGAATACGCCGACGCGGATGGCCTTGTTAGCCGAGCATGGCTGTCCAGTCATAGTCGGCGGTACTTGCGGCGATAAACCACGGGTTGAGGATTTCGTCTTTGGTGTTGTAGCGCAGGGGGCTGCCGTCGGTGCGCAGCACGACGCCTCCGGCAGCCTCCAGCACACATTGGCCGGCGCCGGTATCCCACTCCGAGGTCGGTCCCAGACGCGGATAGACATCGGCTTCGCCGCTAGCAATGCGGCAGAATTTCAAACTCGATCCGGCAGCAATGGGGTCATGGGCTGGGCATTTGGCCAAAAATTGCTCCACCTCGGGGCTGCGATGGCTGCGACTCACCAAAATGCGCCAGCGTTCGGGCAGGGGCGCCGTCTGGATGGCTCGCTGCTCACCGTTTTGGCGGTGCCAAGCACCTTCGCCAATGCGAGCAATCCAGCTTTGTCCCTCCAACGCCGGTGCATGGACGACCGCGCAGCTGGGGCGGTGGTTTTCAATAAGCGCAATATTGACCGTGAACTCTCCATTGCGTTTGAGAAACTCTTTGGTGCCATCCAGCGGGTCCACCAGGAAGTAGCGTGACCAGCTTTGTCGCTGGGCAAAGTCTGGCATGCCCCCTTCTTCGGATAACACCGGAATGCTGGGGTCTAGCCGAGCGAGTCCAGCGCTGATGACTTGGTGGGCAGCAAGGTCTGCTGCTGTCAGCGGTGAGTCATCCGCTTTGGTCTGCACCGCCTCCGGGCTTGCATAGTGCTTCAAGATGGCTTGGCCGGCCTCTTCGGCCAGGGCGGTTAACTGATCAAGCATGGGCGGATACGCTGTGTCTGAGGTGGTCGCTATGAAGCTGGGCAAGCTACCATAAGTCCATGAATCAAGCCTTGGACTGGACTCGCATCGACACGGTGCTGTGCGATATGGACGGCACCGTGCTGGACCTGAGTTTCGATCATGCCTTTTGGCATGAGGCGGTGCCCCGCGCCTGGGGGCAACAAAACAACATGGAGCTTGCCGCGGCCCAACAGGCTTTGCGTCCCTTATTCGTGGAGCATCAGGGCACCCTGAACTGGTACTGCCTGGACTTCTGGGACCGGACCCTGGGCCTGCGCTTGCGTGAGCTCAAGCAGGAGACAGCTGCCGATATCCGTTTTCTACCGCAGGTGCAGCCCACCTTGGAGGCCATACGCGCGAGCGGACGGGAGTTGGTACTGCTGACGAATGCCCATCCAGACGTCTTGGACCTGAAAGATCGGTATTCGGGATTGACCGCTTTATTCGACCGCGCCTACAGCACGCACCCCTTTGGCGCTCCCAAAGAGCAGTTGGCCTTTTGGCAAAGCTTTGCCCCACAGACCGGTATCGACTTGCAGCGCGCGGTGCTCGTGGACGACACGCCACGCGTGCTGCGCGGTGCCCTAGCCGGCGGGGTGGGGCAGGTTCTGGGGGTGCGCGATGCAGGGCGCGCCCTGCCCATCCGTGAGGCAGAGCCAGACTTGATCGAGATTTCTAGCTTGGCGGCCCTGCAGGTGCCCTCAGCGCCTTAGGAGCTGCTGCGGTTGCCGGCCGAGGAACGCCGGCGTCCGCCACCAGACCGACGGCGCTGTCCTCCGCTGCGCGGAGGCTTGGGTTTGCGCGGCGGTCTGGGTCCTAGCTCCGGTCGCTGCAGCCAGTCGGCTGGAGGCTGCTCGGCAGGAATCTGGTAGCCAATGAGCGACTCAATGTCTTCCAGCCCGAACACATACTCTTCGCAGCAAAACGACACCGCATCTCCTTGAGCCCCAGCACGCGCGGTGCGGCCGATGCGGTGCACATAGTCTTCGGCGTCTTGGGGTAAGTCGTAGTTCAACACATGGCTGACGCCAGGGATGTGCAGCCCCCGGGCGGCAACATCGGTGGCCACGAGGACGTGGATATCGCCGCTTTTGAACTCGCTGAGTAGCCGCTCGCGCTTTTTCTGCGGCACATTGCCGGAAAGCATGCCGCCTTTAATACCCGCGCGCACCAAGTTTTCATCAATGTACTCGGCCACACGCCGGGTGTTGACAAATATCATGGTGTGTTGCGGGCGCATGGCGCGCAGCCAATTAATCAGCAGGTTGCGTTTGTCGTCTTTGCTCACATGGTAGAGCTGCTCGCGGATACCACGGGCGGTGAGGCTGGTGGATTCGCTACGCACCCATTCTGGGTCACCTAAGTGCTCCCAGGCCAGTTCCATGACCTTATGTGAGAGCGTTGCGGAGAACATCAAGTTCAAGCGTTGTCCGGCTGGCGGCAAACGGCGCATTAAGAACCGGATGTCTTTGATGAAACCCAGATCAAACATACGATCGGCTTCATCGAGCACCGCGACTTCAACGGCCCGCAAATCGAAAACCCTTTGTTTGAAGTAGTCGATTAACCGGCCAGGAGTGCCAATAAGCAGGTCTGTTCCGCTGGCAATTTGGTCTTGCTGCGATTGGTAGCCGCTGCCGCCATACACCACGCAGCTCCGCAGGTGCAGGCTCTGGCACAGTGGCTCGGCATCGGCGTGAATCTGCTGAGCGAGTTCGCGGGTGGGCGCAATGACGATGGCGCGTGGCTGGTTGGCCTTGCGCTCGGGACTGTCTTCGTTGCTTAAAAGGTGGTGCAAGGTTGCGATTAAGAAAGCCGCCGTTTTCCCGGTGCCGGTTTCAGCCTGCCCTGCCACACTACGCCCGGCCAATGCCATGGGCAGTGTCTGTGCTTGGATGGGTGTGCAGTGGCTCAGCTGCTGTTCTTGCAGTGCAGCCAGCAGGCGGCTGTGGATAGGCATGTCGGCAAAAGCCTGATCAGTCAGGTGTTTGCCAGCCTCAGTTGGGTCTTGTTGCATTAAATCGGGATGTCCCAGCGAATCATTAGCGGACAAAAGCGTGCCGCTACCCATCATAACAACGCTTTACCCAAGTGTTGAAAAGCTGTCGTTTGCGCCACGTGAGCAGCATTGCCGGTTGCAGTGGACAGCCCAAGTGATTGATTCGGCGTGCCCATAGCCGCGGATGCTGTAGACCTTGATGGCTCTGGGGCCCAGGGCCATAGCGCAAACCCATAGTCGCGATTGGTTGGCTTTGGCCTGCGGCGGAGAATTTCAAGGTATTGTGTTGATATTGCTGAGATACACCCCACTTTCCATTTTTCCTTCGATAAAAGATTTGGAGCCCGCAAATGAGTGAGCACATCACCCACGTCACAGATTCCAGCTTTGATGCTGACGTGCTGCAGTCCGATGTTCCTGTTTTGGTTGATTTCTGGGCCGAGTGGTGCGGGCCATGCCGCATGATTGCTCCGGTTCTTGAAGCTTTGGCCCCGGAATATGATGGCAAGCTGAAGATCGTCAAACTCAACATCGACGATAACGAGCAATCCACGGCCAAATTTGGCGTTCGCGGTATTCCGACCCTGATGATTTTCAAGGGTGGCGAAGTGGCAGCAACCAAAGTCGGCGCGCTGTCTAAAGCTCAACTCACGGAGTTTGTTGAGTCGGCCATGTAAGGCGAGCTCGCCCAGCGGCTGAAGTTTCAGTGGTTAGAGTTCCAGCGGCTAGAGTTTAAAAGTCGGGGTAGCGCGATCTTCTGGCGCTACCCCGATTTTTTTTGCTTTACGCAGCACTCTGGAGTGAGTCAGTCATTGGTCGCCGATGGTCAGCAAACCCTGGCTTCGCACACGGCCTTATGGCATTTCAGAATGCGCCCACAAGCCCTTCATCAACCAGGGCGAGTACGGGGCGTTGACAACACACATTGGGTGGACCCAGACCAATGTCCCCTTCATCGCTATTTTCTGGCACTGGTCAGGGTCATCCAGGCTCAAGGCACCGCACCGACCCTGTGCCAGGCGAAATAGTCCTGCGTAGTAGGGGCACATCCAGCGGCATGCACTCTGCTCGAGTCGCTGGAATCGCGCGTGGAAACGGCGCAGGCAGTGCTGCGCCAGGGAAATTTCTTCGGCCCCGAGTTGCATACCGCCGCCGAGCGCAGTAGCATCCAGATGTCGAAGCGGAGGTGACAACATTCTTGCTTCGTCATCCAAGCGGTGCAGGCCACCGTGAGATTAAGCGCACAGCATTCACGCTGCTGCATAGCTTCCTACGATTTTCGGTTGCAGATTCCCAACCTCGTCTGGGTTGTTTTCACATCTGCGCCTGAGCCTTTAGCGCTCCCTCAACCTTTTTGCTTTCCTGACAGAGGAATTCCGTGAGCAACGACGCCGCGACTGCTGATACCCCAGAAAACTCCGCCGAGACCCCTGCAGCGGAAGCCAAGCCTAAACCACGCCGCCGCACGGCCAAGCCCAAAGCTGAGGCTGCCGAGTCCACCGCTGAGGCTGTAGAAGTCAAGGTGAGTGTGGAAAAGCCGGCTGCCAATGACAAAGCCGACAAAGCTCCTGAGAGTGCGCGTGGTGATGACAACACCGGTAGCGACGACGGCGGCGATGGCAAGGACGGTAACGACGGTAATGGCGGCCAAGGTGGCCGTGGTGGTAATGGCCCGCGAGGCAACCGCCGCGAGCGTGGACGCAATCGGCGTGGCCGGAATAACCCTAATCAAGGCAGTGGTAACGGCGGCGGCAAGGGGCGTGATCGGAATGCCGAGTACGCAGATTATGAGCCCGATGAAAGCCTGCCCGTCATTGACTTGGTGGAGCTCAAGCGCAAGCCCGGCCATGAAGTCATCGCCATCGCCGAGGAATTCGGTGTAGAGCTCTCGCGGGTCAAAAAGACGGATCTCATCTTCCAGTTGCTGCGCAACTATCTGCTGCGTAACCACATTGTTACGGTGGAAGGCGTCCTGGAACTGACCAACGACAACTTCGGTTTCCTGCGCAACACCAACGATTCCTGGGACTCCGGCTCGGATGATATTTACGTGTCGCCCAGCCAAATTCGTCGTTTCAGCCTGCGTAAAGGCGACACCATTCGCGGCCGGGTACGTCCGCCAGCGAACAACGAGCGTTACTTTGCCCTAGGCCAAATCGACACGATTAACGATGAGCCACCTGAGGTGAGTCGGCGCAAGGTTCCTTTTGAAAACCTCACCGCCTTATTCCCGCAGGACCGCTTGCGTTTGGAGCGCGGTAACGGGTCTACCGAAGACATCACTGCGCGAATCATTGACTTGGTATCGCCTATCGGTGCGGGGCAGCGGGGGTTGATTGTTGCGCCGCCCAAAGCGGGTAAGACCTTGCTCCTGCAAAACATTGCGCAGAGCATTGCCTCGAATTACCCCGATCACTATTTGATGGTGCTGCTGATTGACGAGCGCCCTGAAGAAGTGACCGACATGCAGCGCACCGTGCGTGGTGAGGTGGTGTCGTCCACCTTTGATCAGCCCGCTAGCCGGCATGTGCAGGTCGCCGAGATGGCCATCGAAAAAGCCAAGCGGTTGGTGGAGCACAAGCGCGATGTGGTCATCCTGTTGGATTCCATCACTCGCCTGGCACGTGCTTACAACACCGTAGCGCCCAGCTCCGGCAAGGTGCTAACCGGGGGTGTGGACGCCAATGCTTTGCAAAAGCCCAAACGCTTCTTTGGTGCCGCGCGGAATGTCGAAGAGGGGGGCTCGCTCACCATTATCGCGACCTGCTTGGTCGAAACCGGCTCCAAGATGGACGAAGTTATCTACGAGGAGTTCAAGGGAACCGGTAACCTGGAACTGGTCCTAGAACGGCGCATTGCCGAGAAGCGTGTCTTCCCGGCCATTAATGTCAACCGCTCGGGGACCCGCCGCGAAGAATTGCTGATGGATCAACAGGAAATGCAGGGGGTATGGGTCCTGCGTAAAGCCCTGCAATCAGGCGATGACCTGGGCGCGATTGAACTGTTGATCGACCGCATGAAGCAAACCAAGACCAACGCTGAGTTCTTTGCGGCGATGAAGCGCAACTAGAGGCCAAGGCATAGGTTGAAGGCTACGCCCTGCGGATGGAGACAATAACGACAATGGGCCTGTGGAGATGGTTTCCAGGCCCCATCGTTGCCGCGGCGAGCATGTGGGTTTGCGCAGCCATGAATCTGCCAGACGCTGCGGTAGGAACCGCCGGTTTGGCGGCTCTTTGCGCTCTATGGTGGGTTTTTGAGCCCCTGCCGATGGCCGTCACGGCCTTGCTGCCGCTGGCCTTGTTGCCATTGTTTGGTGTGCTCAGCGCCGATCAGGTTGGCGCTGCTTATGGCAGTCCATTGATTTTGCTGCTGCTGGGTGGCTTCATGTTGTCCCAGGCCCTGGCACATAGCGGCGCTCACCGTCGGTTGGCCCTGGCGATGCTGCATGTGTGCGGTGTGCACAGTCAGCGACGACTGGTCTTCGGCTTTATGTTGGCCAGCGCCGTTCTATCCATGTGGATCTCCAATACGGCAACCACCCTCATGCTGCTGCCGGTGGCCATGGCTGTGCTGCCTGCCCAAGGGGGCTCCAGGATGGCGCCCATTCTGGTGCTGGGTATTGCTTATGCGGCGAGCATCGGTGGTTTGGGCACGCCCATAGGCACTCCACCCAATCTGGTGTTTATGCAGGTGTATGCCGAAAACGTGGGTCGCCCTCCCAGTTTCGTCCAGTGGATGCAATGGACCTTGCCCGTGGTCGTTGTGCTGCTGCCAGCCGCTGCACTGTGGCTGACACGTCGATTAAACGGCCCGCTACGTGCTGAGCTGCCCCAGGTGGGGGCCTGGCAAGCGGCTGAGCGTCGCACCCTATGGGTGTTTGCACTGGTGGCCCTGCTCTGGGTGAGTCGTTCCGAGCCTTGGGGCGGCTGGCAGCAATGGTTACAGCTTCCGCAAGCGCATGACGCCCACGTGGCCTTGTTGGGCGTGGTGTTGCTGAGCGCCATCGGCGACGGACGTGGCGGACGGCTACTGCCTTGGAGCCAGGCCGTAGCGATACCCTGGGGAGTGCTGATCTTGTTTGGTGGTGGTATTGCACTGGCCAAGGCCTTCGCCGTGTCTGGCCTCAGTGAGGCCTTGGGCGATGCACTTGCCATGGTGGGAGTTTGGCCGCTGTGGTCAGCGGTGATCGTCATTTGTTTGATGCTCACCTTCTTGACCGAGGTCAGTAGCAACACCGCAACAGCCGTTTTGTTATTACCCGTTCTTGCGCTGGCGGCGCAGTCTGCGCAGATACCGCCGCTGTGGTTGATGTTGCCAGCCGCGCTGAGCGCCTCATGTGCCTTCATGTTGCCGGTGGCTACGGCGCCCAATGCCATTGTGTATGGGAGTGGGCAGGTCAGCGCCACCCGTATGGCGCGCGAAGGCTTGGCCTTGAACCTGATGGGCGCCCTGATCATCACCGCTTTGACAGTCTTCTGGATTGTGCCCTCGACCTACTAAGCCGGTCTGCGTGAGTCACGCAGGGGGCCGCTGATCAGCAGGCGCGTTGGTTGAGAGCTCAGGCCAGGGTCTGAACGAGCTTTGCGCAATGTTCGGCAAAAACGGCATCGAAGGCCTTTGCCGCGGGGCTTTGGGGGGTGGTGGCGAGCAATGGTGCTTGTTGTTCGCCCATGTATTCTACGTCGCGTGCATGTGGAACCCACGCCTGAGCCACGTGCGGTATGCGGGCGCGTAGCCGTGCCATAGTGCTGCGATGCAGGGTCTTCCGGCCTTGCACCATGTTGAAAAAGGGTCGTATGGCCTTGGTTTTCCAGCCCTGTTGGGCAAAAAACTCGAGTAATTGCTCGAGACTGCGCTCGGCCAAGGTGGTTGGGATCAGGGGCAGCAATATGCGATCAGCGGCGTTAAAGATGGCCTCAGCCAAGGGGCCCATGGTGGGCGGGCAGTCTAGGATCACGAGGTCGTAATGCGACTCTAAAGTACCCAGGCTCTGCTTTAGCCGTTTGTGCGACTGCTCCGCAGCGGCCAGCAATACGTCGACATTCCTGAATCCTTGATGGGCAGGAAGGACATCGAGGTTGGGATATTCGCTGGCGCGAATTTGGTCACCCAGCTCCGCTTGGCGGCCGCGCAGCACTTTGCCCCAGTTCTTTTTGGCAGGGCTGACCCGAAAGTAGAATGAAGAAGCGCCTTGGGGGTCTAGATCAGCCAACAAGGTGGTGCGGCCGCGCGCCGCACACCACCAGGCGAGGTTGACCGCGGTAGCCGTTTTGCCCACGCCGCCTTTGCTGCTGTAACACGCAACGATTTTCATCGGGTTCTCGACTGCTGGTCTGTCACTGGCCGGCGATCATCATACGGGGGACCAGAACACTGCCAGTCACGAGTCCGGAACGCAGGTCTTGATCTGTGCCCACAGCAGCAAGGCTGGCGAAGATCTCGCGCAGGTTGCCGGCAATGGTGCACTCATCCACGGCGTAGGCCGGAGCCCCATTTTCAAACCAAATGCCAGTCGCGCCGCGTGAATAATCGCCGGTTGTGAGCTTGACGCCCTGACCCATCAGCGACGTGATCAGCAAGCCCTGACCAGCCTCCTGCATCATCTCGTCAATACTGCTGGCGCCGTGGGATGCCACCTCTATGCGTTGGGCGCCGCCTGCATTACCCGTGGTTTGTAAGCCCAATTTGCGAGCGGAGTAGCTACCTAGTAGCCAGCCCCGCAAAATCCCTTCCGACACCAGCTCCCGGTCGCGGGTCGCCACGCCTTCAGCATCGAAGTTCGCGCTGCCGATACGCCCAGCTTGTCGTGGCCGCTGATTGATTTGCAGCCAATGCGGGAAGACGGCGGTATCCAAAGCATCCAGCAAGAAGCTCGAGCGCCGATACAAGGCGCCCCCACTAATAGCACTTAAGAAGCTGTGGAATAGTCCCCGCGCCAATTCCGGGGGGAAAATCACCGCGCAGGCTCCGGTTTTGGGCTGGCGCGGGTTGAGGCTGCGAGCCACGCGTGCGGCGGCGGTGTCGGCCACCATGTCGGCCTGCGCAAAAACCGCGTCCTTGAGGTCATGGGCGTACCAATAATCCCGGCGTTTGCCGGAGTCATCTTCACCAATCAGACTGAGGCTTAAGCTGTAGTCGCTGGACTGGCGCCAGCCTTGAAAGTCCAGGCTATTGCGTAGCAAGCTGATCTGCCGCGATGCGCTGACGTGCATGCCATCGCTGGATTGAACCACGGAGGCATCGAGGCCGCGCTGTTCGCACTCCCGGGCGCAGTCCAGGAGCTGTTGCATGCTCCATTGGGTGGGGTGATCCAGATCTAAGTCGGGAAAGTCCTGGGCGAGTTCGGTCGCGTCCGGTAAGCCGTTAGCAGCATCGTCCTGCGTGTGGGCAGCAATGGCACAGGCCGCTTGTACAGCCTCCTCAATGGCTTGAGGGCGGAAATCCGCAGTGGCTGCGTGGCCTTTGTGTTGACCGATGTACACCGTGATGCCCAAGTCACGGTCGCGCTGAAACTCTAAAGATTCCACGGCTTGTTCGCGCAAAGCCAGGGATAGTCCGGTGTGCGCGGAGGCAGCCAAGGCAAACGCGCTTGCGCCGCCTTTTTGAGCAGCGCGAGCCGCAATATCTGCGGCTTCTTCGAGCTGCTGCTGTGCCGGCAGATCCAAATTGAGAGCGTCTGTGCTCAGCGTAGAGAGTTGTTGGGTCATGCGAATTTGCCTTCCAGGGCTGGACCTAAACTTTGCGGCAACCCGCCAAAGGCGCCGTTGCTCATGAGGACGATGCGATCGCCGGGCTGGGCTGTGGACACCAAGGCGGCCTGCAGCTCTGGCGCGGTGCTCGCACAACACAAACGGGGTCCTAAGGCTGCCAGCGCAGAAGCTGCATCAAAGTTGAGATCAGGGGGATTGAGTAGATGAATTTGATCCGCGCCGCTCAGCGCCTCGGGCAAAGCCGCCAAATGGGCGCCAGCGCGCATACTGTTGCTGCGCAGCTCCAAGCCAACAATCAGCCGTCCAGAGGTGACCGGGCGCAGGGCGGCGATGGTGGCTGCGATTGCTGTGGGGTGGTGGGCGAAATCGTCGATGACGGATACGCCGGCAACCTGAGCCACTTCAGTTTGTCGTCGCGCAACGCTGGCAAAGCTGGGCAGCGCCTCCACCGCCGCGCGCGCGGGTACGCCGGCATGCCGTGCAGCAACGACGGCGGCCAAGGCGTTCGCTGCATTGTGAGCGCCGCGTAGGCCCCACTGCACGGCGTAGCTGTGTTCTCCCAGGCTGATCGTAAAACGACTCCAGTCCTCGCTTTGGGGCTGTATGCCAGCGCGGCCGTCGACGCCATTTAGCACCAAGGTCGGCGTCCAGCAGCCACGCTGAATCACCCGTTCTAAGGCCGGTTCGGCCTCGGGGTAGATCACCAGGCCATTGCTAGGGACGGTGCGGATTAAATGGTGAAACTGCGTTTCGATGGCACCTAAGTCGGCGAATATATCGGCGTGATCGAACTCGAGGTTATTCAGCACCAAGGTGCGCGGGTGGTAGTGCACAAACTTGGAACGCTTATCGTGGAAAGCTGTGTCGTATTCATCAGCCTCGATCACGAAGAAGGGGGCAGCTCCAAGCCGGGCAGATTGACCAAAATTCGCAGGTACGCCGCCGATCAAGAATCCAGGCTGGAGTCCGCAGTGCTCCAAAATATGCGCGACTAGGCTGCTGGTGGTGGTTTTGCCGTGGGTGCCGGCTATCGCAATGACCCAGCGGTCCGCCAAAACTTCTTCGGCCAGCCACTGGGGGCCGGATACATAGGGGATGCCGCGGTCGAGGACATATTCCAGCGCAGGATTGCCACGACTGATGGCGTTGCCGACCACCACGATGTCGGGCTGCTGCCGCTCCAGTTCCTCTGCGCTATAGCCGCTGTGCACATGAATGCCCAGAGCGGCCAGCTGTTCACTCATGGGCGGCCAGGCCGCTTTATCTTGCCCGCTGACTACAAAACCACGCGCCTGCGCTAGCGCGGCCAAGCCGCCCATAAAGGTGCCGCAGACTCCCAGAATGTGGACGTGCATGGGTCAGGCGGCCGGGTTGGTGCTGACCAGTGACATCACCAGCACAAGCAATAACTCATAGCCCAGAGCGCAAAGCACCCCCAAGCCCATGCCTACATCTAATGCATGGCGAAAGATGTGACCCGCCAGGGCTAAGCCCCAGATGCTCAAGCCCAGCCAGGTATACACCGCCCAGCTGGGAGGTTGTACCTCAGCCAGATTGGCGCCGCGGGCTACTTCCATGAGCAGCGGTGCCAGTGTGTTGAGTGGCGGCAACATCAAAATGCTGATCACGCTGGAACTGAGGAGTAAGGCGCCCATGGTTTGCGCAAAGCGTTCCGGTTTTTTGCGCGCCTTGAGCACTAGCTGCACATATGCCCAAAAGACCGCAAACCCGACAAGGGCCTGGAGGAGGGCAGGACCGATGGTATTGACCAGCAGTAAGCGCGCCACCGCAGTGGTCAGGAAGGCCAGCACACCCAGTTGGAGTAGCAAGGGAGTAGCGGGCAGATCCTGCGGGCCAGCTTTAAAAAGCAGTAGGCGAGAAAGGTTGTGCGCAAGCGAAGCAATCATCAGCAACAATGGGTGACCTAAACCACACACGGACCACTGTTGGCCCATGCGCAATTCTCGAAGCGCCCAGTATCTCACCACCGCCGCCGAAGTTCAGGCATGGACAGCGCATGCGCGATCCCAGCCATGGTTGAGCTTAGACACCGAATTCATGCGCGAGCGAACCTATTACCCACAGCTATGCTTGGTGCAGGTGGGCACCCCGGATGCTGTGGCCTTAATCGACGCGCAGTGCGCCGAATTGCTCCCGGCTTTGGTGGAGTTGCTGAACCTGCCGCTGCTCAAAATCATGCATGCGCCTGGCCAGGACCAAGAGGTGTTGGCCACTGTGGGTGTGCAGCATTTGCAGCCGCTATACGACACTCAGACGGCTCATGCGCTGCTCGGCGGAGTACCGCAAATCGGCTATGCCGGAATCGTGTCTGAGCGGCTACAGCTGACTGTAGACAAGGGGCAAACGCGGACGGACTGGTCCCGCCGCCCGCTGTCCGCGGAGCAGTGTGCCTATGCCGCAGCCGACGTAGAGCACTTGCCCGCACTGTACACCCAACTCCAGGACGCGCTGGCAGCGGCTGGGCGCACCGACTGGATGACGGAGGAGATGCAATCTTTGGCGCGTCCCTGGGCAGATCCCGACCCTGTAGACCTGGCTTTGCGCGCTAGGGCTATGGAGCGCATGGAGCCCGATGAGCAGCAACGTTATGTGCAGTTGGTGGTTTGGCGGGAGCAGCGTGCACGGCGGTCCGACAAGCCGCGATCATGGGTGGCCAAGGATGGCTTGCTGGTGGCTATCGCTCGCCACAACCCCACCAACCTGCAGGAGCTCCGCCGGATCAACGATATCCCTGATGGACTAGTCCGACATCAGGGTCAAGAGTTATTAGATCGATTGCAGCAGGCGCAGGAGCAGCCCGTGGACTTACTGGAGCCGGTGGAGCGTGAGGCTGTGAAGCGGGTTCAGGCCCTGGTTGGCAAGGCCGCTCAAGCGGCCGAATTGGATCGCGGCGTGATTGCCAGCCGCGCTGACTGTGAGCAATGGTGTCGTGACCGGAGCGGACGGCTAGCGTCAGGTTGGCGCCAAGCCTTGGTGGCTCCTTATTTTGCAGCGGCTGGCCTTTGAGGAAGGCAGAGTCCATCGCTGAGCAGCGCGCTGAAATCTTCAGGGGCAATGGGATGCGATAGTAGGTAGCCTTGGCCGTGGGGCGCTCCATGTGCTCTGGCAAAGCGCCACTGCGAAGCTTCTTCAATGCCCTCCAGCACGCAGTCCAGGTCGAGCTCATCCGCGAGCTGGATCATGCTGGCCGCCAAAGTGGCCGCGCGTGGGCTGTGCTCTAGCCGGCGCAAGAACAGGCGATCGAGCTTGATGCGATCGATGGGCAGCCCATCCAACCAGGCTAGTGAGGAATACCCGCTACCAAAATCATCCGCAGCGACATGCAGGCCTTGCGCGCAGAGGCGGCGCAGGCGCTCATGGGTGTGATGCATATCCTGGATCAGAGACTGCTCGGTAATTTCCAGCTCCACGCGTTGGGGTTCGATCCCGCGGTCGCACAGGTGTTGGGGCAGCGCCTCCAGCCAGCCCGGTCGGCTCAAGGCCTGCGCCGACATGTTGATGCCCAGACGAAAACCTGGAGGGAGAATCTGTTGGTTGGCTTGTAGCCAATCCAAAGATTGCTCCAGTACAGCATTGTCGATAGCCAGTCCCAGGCCGGCGTCCGCTGCCAACGGCAAAAAGCTGCTGTTGGCGATGTAGCCTCCAGCACCATCTGGCCAGCGGATCAGTGCCTCCGCACCGCTGATTTGGCCACTGGCAAGGTGCACCTGGGGCTGTAGATGAATATCTAAGCGGTGCTCCAGGATAGCCGTTTGTAGCTGGCGCTCGAGCTGGTGCAGCCTCCGCGCATGAGCAGCCATGGTGGGTGCATACATACGTGTTTGATTTGCCCCTGCGCGGCGCGCATTGGCCAGGGCAATATGCGCCCGGTCTAGGGCGAGTTCTGCGCTGGCCGCATCGTCGGGGGCCAATACGCCGCCCACGCAGAGGCTAATGGCCATGTTGTCGACGGGGCGTCCCAGGGTTTTACGGTAGAGATCGGCGAGACGCTCCAGCTTCTGGCGGTCATCTTGCGCTGCTCTGGGCAATGGTAGTGGAACCATCACCACCAAGCTGTCATCGTCCAGGTGGGCGACGAAATCATCACGCCCGGAGGCAACGCGCAGGCGCTCACCCAACTCGCTCAAAATAGCGTCCACCTGCTCTGGACTGCTGCCCTGGCGAATGCGGTCCAGGCCGTCGGGTTGCAGCTGAAGTAGCCCACAGCGACCTGCGCCATTGGAGCGCGCTGCTAAGTATTGCTCTAAGCGCAGGCGAAGCTGGCGCTGATTGGGTAATCCGCTGCGCGGGTGGTGCAGAGTCAGATACTCGGCCCGGGCCATGGCTTGCTCACGCCGGCGCACTTCCAACTCGAGCTCGCGCGTTCGCGCCTCCACATCGGCTTGCAAGCGCTTGTTGAGGTGGTTGAGTTGAAGGTGGTTTTGCACGCGTACCCGCAGCAAGGCGGGCCTGATGGGCTTGGTAATAAACTCCACCGCGCCGGCAGCAAAACCGCGCAGCTCGTCTTGGGTGTGGTCACGCGCGGTCACCATGATGACCGGGATATCTGCCAGCACAGGGTTCTTCTTCAGCTGTTGGCAGACCTCATAACCGTCCATGCCCGGTAGCATCAAGTCCAGCAGGATGAGGTCGGGTTGAATCTCAGCGGCGATGCTCAGAGCCTGAGGCCCGTCTTGCGCCATATGCAGTTGGTAGTCGGCGCCAAGAATGTCGTGAATTAAGGCCAGGTTGGCTGGCTCATCATCCACCACCAGGATGCGGGCAGATTGGGCGCTCATGCAGGCACTCGCTCCAGCGGCTGGAGTAAGCGTTCGGCTTGTTGAAAGTCGAAGCGTTGCAGGGCTTGTTGTAATCCCTGCAAGTTTGCGGGAATGGGGTCGAACCACTCTTGAAGTAAGGAGCGGCTACTGGGGTCGCCATGCCGAATCCGTGCTAGCAGCGCCGCGACTTGTTCTGTGGCCAGCTCTAGAGGGGCTCCCGGCTCTGGCTCCTGATGCGCACTGGCCGCAGAGATGAGCGCTACGCGATCTAGGGGCAAGCGTAAACGAAAGCAGCTGCCTTGACCCGGCGTTGAGTCCAGACGAACTTCGCCCTGCATTAACTCCATTAATTGGCGCACGATCGCCAGACCTAAGCCGGTGCCACCATGCCGCCGTTCGGCGCTGCTGTCACCCTGAATAAAGGGCTCAAAAATGTTGTCTTGTTGGTCGCGCGGTATGCCTGGGCCAGTATCTGTCACTCCGATTTCAAACCAAGAACGACCGTCTGGTTGCGGCAAGAGTAGAGGGCGAGCGTAGACCTCAATCTTGCCGCGGTGCGTGAAGCGCACCGCATTACTGAGTAGGTTGCCCAGGGCTTGCTGTAAGCGGACCGGGTCGCCGCGGACGGCAATGCGTACGCCTGGGTCCAGTGCGAGTTGCCAGTCCAGCCCTTTATGCCGTGCGGTGTCCGCATGCCAGCGGCCCACCCTTTCCAGCAATTGGTCCAAGGCGAACTCCGTAGGCTTGAGCTCTACTTTGCCGGCCTCTAAACGGGCGGTATCCAACAGATCATTGAGCAGATGTAATAACGATTGGCCGGCATCGCGAATACGGCTGAAGCGCTGCTGCATGTCTGGTGCTAGATCTGTCTGCTCTAAAGCTAAGTCGGCCACACCAAGAATGGCATTGAGCGGAGTGCGCACTTCGTGCCCGACATTGGCCAGAAAGTGGGATTGGGCCTGATGTGCGGCACGCGCCCGCTGCAAGGCGGATTCGGTGGTTTGTCGTAACTGGATTAACTCATGAATGTCTAGACAAAAGCCGTTCCAGCTTCGCTCGCCCTGGGTATTCCGGTGGATTTGCGCGAGGACCCGTGTCCAACGAAAGCTGCCATCGGGGCGCTGGCTGCGATGTTCAATGTGTAAAGGCGTATCACCGAAGATGCTTTGCTCGATGGCAGCGCGCGTGCGATCGATATCAGCAGGGTGGATGCTGCTGAAAATGCTTGATAGATCGCTGCGCACTTTGGCTCTGTCAAGAGCGTAGAGGTCCTCAAACCCACGCGATAAATACGTGACTCTGGCCGGAGCATCCGTAGGCAATGTCACCGACCAAATAGCGCCCGGCGTAAGGTCACCAACTTCGCGTAGGCCAGTCGCCACGGCTTGGTCGGCTTGTTGGGCATTACGCTCCTGCAGCAGCTCTTGCTCTAGCTGATCCAGCTCGCTCCCGAGCGCGGCCCAGCTAGAGTTTGGTGCTTGCGTTTCTCTCGCCCGTGGCCGGCGCAGCTGGGCCAAGCGCTGGTGCATGAATTTGCGCCGCTGCCGTTGGCGCAACATGGCAGCCAGACTCCACAGGCTGAGTAGTCCGGCAATCGCCCAAGGTAGGGTAGAGCTTGGCGACCATGGCATGTCCTCAAGCAAGGCTAGCGCAGGCGCCGGACACAGGGCTAAGCCGCCTACGCAAAGCCCTAACACGGCCGTGCGTTGGCGCGTCATCGCTGGGCCGGCCCTGTTTGCATCACTCATGTCATATCCCCACCAATACAACACCCGGCCTGTGTCCGGGGCTGAGGCCACCATAGTCTGAACTTGCGGCATTTGGTGCAAGTCACCGCCGAAGTGTACCGGGGAGAGGTCCTAGCCCGGCCCTAGGTTGGACGAGGAAAGAAGATTTGCATAACAGCGCGGGGTTTAGCGATCACCGCTCCGCGGTGGATCAAGCTTTGCGCGGGAGCATACGCTGCGGAAACTCCTCAGCCGTCTACCGGGGAGTGGCGGCGCTGTGAGCGGCAATCAGTAAGACTGCTGGACCAGCCTCAAACGGGTCCTGCCCCTCCGAGGCGCCCCCTGGATGCGGTCCTCAAGGGCCACTGGAAGCGATGGCGTCTCGGTCAATGCTGGAGCTGGCTAGAGTGAAACTGCCGACCTCGGGCGAGGGGACAAGAGCAGGGGGGTGGTAGGCCCAGCCCAATGTCTCACGCAAGCTCGAACATACAGATTTAACCCCAGATAACAGCTGAATTACCTCACTTTCAGAAGGACATTGAATGTGATTCCCATGTCATGAGCTTTTAACTTGGGTTTAGCACCCGATCAGCCAAAGACAGGGGTTAATTCACGCCGCGTGCGTCAATTCTTCCCTTACAACACGCCGCAGCGTGTCCTCAAGGTTTTCTCCACGGATGGCTGCGCGCAGGGTGTCATTGATCATCGTCTGGTAGCTGCCACCGCCGCCGCATTGTGCTTTGAAGTGCTCGATGATGTCGGTATCAAGGCGGATGGTTATGCGTGTTTTCCCGGTGTCCTGGGGAATGATCGGGCCACGCTTGGCATCGTTGAAGTCGTATTGGTCTTTCATGGTTAACTCTCATACTGGCGGCACTCATGAGGTTCCGCTTTTCGGGCCGAGATGATCCGGATGGTGCCGCTGAGGCGTTCTGTCCAGACCACCACCAAGACGCGCAGGAGCGCGTCGCACCCCATCGTGACCATGACGACTTCGTTGTTATCGAAGTCTTCGATGGTCAGGGCAAGGGGATCATCGAAAACGGGCGTGGCGTCGGCGAAATCCACGCCATGCTTACGCAGGTTCGTGGCTCGCTTGGCTTCATCCCATTCGAATCTCATGACCATAGTGTGCATACAAATGTGCATACCCGCAAGTGATGAGCTACGTTCCTACATCACGAGGCTTTCCGCGCATTCACAGAGGGTCAGTGAGCTTAAGTGAGGTTATAAAAGCTTCTTCGCGGAACACTGTGGATTGAGCCGATGATCTTTGCTCGGCAGCTCCGTCGGGCCTCACTTGGCTCTAATTGGAGCGACATCAAGCATCTGAGGATTAAGGATGAGGCTATGCTGAAGAGCCGGTGGTGGCAGGTTGGGGTGTTGGCCCCTTAGGGCCGCATATCCGAGCGCCGTAGACGTCTTGTCGCGACTGTGGTCAATCGGCCACGGACGGCCGATTAAGGCTTGCCGCGACACGACGTCGCGTCAAGCCGACCACACCAAGCACGAGGCGCCGGAGGGCACCGCGCAGCGGCGCGAGGAACAGCGGCGCTAACGAACCAACACGCCTAACGCCGCGAGTGCAGTAACGAGGCGCCGTCTGTCATCTGCAGAGCTGGCTTGTGCCCAACTGACGACCTACGAGGAGGGTAGATGCTCAAGCCATCATGTTCGGCAGACCTAAGCCAATATCCCGCTAAACCGCGCTGAACCAAAAAAAGCCCCGCGACTGCGGGGCTTCGGGGTGTTGAGTTCGCGGGCGATCTTAGCTGAGCTGATCCAAGTACTTCTCCGCGTCCAAGGCAGCCATGCAGCCTGTACCGGCAGAGGTGATGGCTTGACGGTAAACGTGGTCACTCACATCTCCGGCGGCAAACACGCCAGGGACCGAAGTCGCCGTGGCATTGCCTTCGGTACCGCTGTTGACGGTGAGGTAGCCGTTCTTCATGTCCAGCTGACCCTCGAAAATGCCGGTATTGGGCGTATGGCCGATAGCAATGAAGACTCCATGCAGATCCAATTGCTCTGGACCTTGGTCGTCTTTGCGTAGCAGTTTGACGCCGGTTACACCGCTGTCGTCGCCGACCACTTCGGCCAGCTCGGCATTCAAATGCAGCGTGATTTTGCCGGCCTCAACCTTTTCCTTCACCTTGTCCACCATGATTTTCTCCGCACGGAAGGTATCCCGACGGTGCACCAGGTGGACGTGGCTGGCGATATTGGCCAAGTACAGGGCTTCTTCTACAGCGGTATTACCGCCGCCGATGACTGCGACATCTTTGTTTTTGTAAAAGAACCCGTCACAGGTGGCGCAGGCAGAGACGCCCTTACCCATAAAGGCCTCTTCCGAGGGCAGACCTAGGTAGCGCGCCGATGCTCCGGTAGAGATGATGACGGCATCCGCGGTGTAGGTTGCAGAGTCGCCCTCTAAAACGAAGGGGCGCTGCTTGAAATTCACTTTGTTGATGTGGTCGAAGACGATCTGCGTATCAAAGCGTTCAGCATGCTGTTGCATGCGGACCATCAGATCAGGGCCCGTTAAGCCCTCGGGGTCACCAGGCCAATTGTCCACTTCTGTGGTGGTGGTGAGCTGACCGCCTTGTTGGATGCCGGTAATCAACACCGGCTCAAGATTGGCCCGCGCTGCGTAAACGGCTGCTGCGTAGCCTGCAGGGCCGGAGCCCAGGATGATCAGTTTGTGGTGGTTATCGCTGCTCATGGTTTATCCGCTGGAGGGCAATCTAAAAATGGGGTGGTCGCTTTGGGGCGACCGTCATTGCGAAGCCAAGAGAAGCCCGCCGCCGATAGCGGCGGGCCGTCTTAAGTTCGTGCTGGCACGATGCCAGGCCCACTCGCCAACACTGCTGCGCAGGCGGGCAAGTGATATCTGGGCTTCTTAGAGCTTGTCGGCGTTAGACGACAGGTATTCGGCCACACCTTCGCTGGTGGGCTTCATGCCGGCATCGCCTTTTTGCCAGCCGGCTGGGCAGACTTCGCCGTGCTCTTCGGTGAATTGCAGGGCATCTACCAAGCGCAGCATTTCGTCGACTTCGCGGCCCAGTGGCAAGTTGTTCACCACTTGGTGCTGCACAACGCCGTCCTTGTCAATCAGGAAGGATGCGCGCATAGCTACGCCAGCTTCCGGGTGCGCGATGCCGTATTTGGCCACGATGTCGTGGTTGACGTCGGCCACCATCGGGAACTTCACTTCGCCGATGCCGCCTTTGTCGACCGGGGTGTTGCGCCAGGCAAAGTGCGTGAATTGTGAGTCGATGGAGACCCCAACCACCTGCACGCCACGCTCTTCAAATGCAGCAACGCGCTTGTCGTGCGCGATGATTTCCGATGGGCACACGAAGGTGAAGTCCAAAGGCCAGAAGAACAGCACGGTGTACTTGCCGCGCAGATCACTCAGTTTGAAGTCTTCGACGATGGAACCATCCGGCATCACAGCTGCGGCGGTGAAATCGGGGGCATTACGGCCAACAAGTACGCTCATAAGTCTCTCCTAGAAAAAAATGCATGACGCGTCGCTTCAACGACGAGAGCCGCTATTGTTGGGGTCATCACGAGATTGATCAAGCAAAGTTCTTCTAGCCCCTCCATTGAGAATAACTATGATTAAAGCGATGGCTTAGACTCAGCCCACAATCCCCGCCTAAGGCTTCACAGTGTTGGCTCCATTTCGATTCCTCTGGCGCGTGCTAAGCGGTACGGCCGATTTGCTACGCAAACTTCTCAGCGTTGTCTTCCTACTCGTTTTCGTAGGAGTCTTGGTGATGCTTTGGCAAGGTCCGCCAAGCCCGACAGTGGATGACAATGTCGCCCTGGTCGTTGCTCCCAGCGGCATGTTGGTGGAATACGACGATACCGACCCCCGAGAACAGCTTCTGGAGGAGGCGCTGGGAGAGCCGCCGGCGATCATGCCCGTGGAGCACATCATCGAACCCATCTTGCAGGCTGCGCAAGACCCGCGTATTGCAATGCTGTTTTTGAAGTTGGATGAGGGCTTTGCTGCCGGTCAGGCGCAGCTCGAGGCCATTGCCAGCGCCATACAAAGCTTTCGTGCCAGCGGGAAGCCGGTGCATGCCTATGGCGCGGCATTGGGTCAAGCGCAGTATTTTTTGGCGGCTCAGGCGGATCGCATTGCCATCGACCCCATGGGGGCGGTGTTTTTACCGGGCTTTGAGGTAGACCGGGTGTACTTTGCAGATGCTTTGGAGTCCTTGGGGGTGGACGTGCATGTGTTCCGCCGTGGGGAGTACAAATCGGCTGTGGAGCCCTATCAGCGCAATGGTATGTCGCCAGCGGCGCGGCGCAATGCTCAGCGTTGGCTGGATAGTCTGTGGGCCGGCTGGCGGGAACAGGTGGCTCAGCAGCGTGGATTAGACCCGCAGCAGCTGCAAGATTATGCCGATGATTTCGTGCAACGCTTGGAGGCTACCGAGGGTGATCTAGCCGCGGCCGCCGTGCAGGCGGGGCTGGTCACGGCTGCCGAGTCGTTATCTGCGGTACGTGATGCGGCTAAGGCCATCGTTGGTGAAGATCCCGATCACGGTAGCTTCCGGCAAATATGGTCGGAAGATTATCGCCGCGCCACCTCTGGCCGCAGCTCCATGCAAGCCGCTGAGCAATCGCAAAAGTACCTGGCTGTGGTCCATGTCCAGGGTGAAATTGTCGATGGCGATGGAGGCACCGGCCTCGCCGGCGGCGACTTAGTGCGCGATCTTATTCATGATGCGCGGCGGGACTCGGATGTGGCTGGTTTGCTACTGCGCGTGGACTCGCCCGGGGGAAGCGTGAATGCGAGTGAACAGATTCGCCAGGCCTTGCTCGACTTCCAGGCCAGTGGCCGGCCTGTGGTGGCTTCAATGGCCAGTACGGCCGCCTCCGGTGGGTATTGGGTGAGCATGAATGCGGACCAAATCGTCGCCGCGCCGTCCACAATTACCGGCTCTATTGGCGTGTTTGGCTTGGTGCCCACCTTTGCCCAAGCTGGCGATAAATTGGGCCTCCATGCAGACGGCGTGGGTACGACCCAATGGGCCGGTGCGCTGAGTCCTCTGCGGCCACTGGCAGATAACGCCAGGGCCACTCTGGATTTGGTGGTAGGGCACGATTATCGACTGTTTATTCAATCCGTAGCGCAGGCGCGCGACATGACCGAGGCGCAAGTCGAAGAGATTGCCTCAGGTCAAGTGTGGACCGGGCGGCAGGCTTTGGATAATGGCTTGGTCGACCTGCTGGGCGACAAGGATGCGGCCTTGGAACGCTTACGCGAGTTAGCAGGCTTGCCTGAGAATGCACCTGCTGAGGTGTTTGCGCCCCTGCCTGACCCCCGCTTTCAATGGTTGAAACAGCTCACCTCGGGTTGGTTGGCAGCGCAGCTGATGGAGTCCATCGAACTGCCGTGGCTGGCTGCTTTGTCGCCACAGCTGGCTCTGCCCGTGTTGCAGCCCGGCCAGCGCGGCACCATGGCGCATTGTCTTTGTGAGCCGGTTGGTCGCCGCACGCAATAGGGGTGCTCTCCATGTTGCGCGCTGGCTTGTTATGGCTGTGTGTGGGCTTAACCCTGGGTTGTGCCAGTCGGCCTCCATTGCCCGAGCCGGCGAGTTGTGCTCCGCTGGAGGAGCGTGGTGATGCGCGGCTGGTTGCTGGCTTTGCTGGTCTTGCTACCCAGCGTGTATGGGCGCAGCTCGCCGCGCACAGCGAAGGCTGGTCGCGTGCGCAATGGCGAGACCTGCTGCGGCGCATGCGCGATGTGGCTTTGCATGCCGGCGGCTCGCAGTTCGGTGCAGCATCCGGCGATGCTTGTACCGAGCAGCATCTGCAAGGGCTTTGGCCTACGGGCAGCGAGGAGCCCGATGCTGCGCGTGTGCAGGCCTTGATTCGTGCTGCGCAGGTTCCCAGCGAGTACTCTGCCTGGCAGCGCGCCCTGGGGGCATACCCCGTCGCTGCTCCGTTTTTAGCAGCAGGCATTAGCGGTTATCAGGCCGAGTTCTTAGATCAGTGGGCCGCACTGCCCGAGCAGGCTTGGCAGGAATATACGGTGTCAGCAGTGCGGCACTCCGCTGTTCAGGCTGCGGCCGCGCTGCGTCAGCTGCCCCAAGATCATCTAGGGGCTGCGCAGCTGCCAGCATCTCTTGGCCAGGCCCTGGCAACGGCATTTGCGCCGAGCTGGGTGCTCCCCGCCGCCGCCGAACATAATCGTCCCGGACGTCCTCAGGCTCAGCCCTTAGGGGTAGATATCCAGCAGCCGGAGGTGTACTGGCGATTGGACTACACCTTGCTCCACGGCCGGCTACTGCCGCAGTTATCCTGGGTGCTATGGTTCTCAGAGCGCCCAGCCCAATCGGCTTGGGATCCCTACGCGGGACGTCTGGATGGTGTGATCTGGCGCACCACCTTCGGCCCAGATGGTTGGCCTGTGGTGCATGACAGTATTCATGCCTGCGGTTGTTATCACTTGGTTTTTCCCGTTCGTCATCGCCCGCATGTGCCACGTTTGTCGGCCTGGCAGGAGGCGCGCTTGCAGCCAGCACCACGGGTCGACAGTGCGAAGCTGCGACTGGTCTTACGCAGCGGCGACCATATGCTGGTCGATGTGCAATCTCGCCAGCAGCCTATGGATGCCACCCCGGCTTCGTTGCACCTGAAGTCGTGGAATGTGGCGCGCGCGCAGCTGCAACCACGCATGAACGAACGCGGTGTGATCGCGGGCAGCGAACGGGGTGAGCGCTGGTGGTTATGGCCTAGCGGGGTCCGTAACGCGGGGGCGATGCGTGACTGGGGGCGGCACGCTACTGCTTTTTTGGGTCGTCAGCATTTCGATGACGCCACGGTATTGCAGCCTTATGTAGAGCCGTCCGCTCTGTGGCCTTAATCTGCTCCTAAGTAACCTAAGGCTTGTAGGAATGCTCCCTCAACAGGCTTAGGCTTGCATGTCGCGAACCCGCAGGGACAAATCGATGGCTTGCACAGATTTGGTCAAGCTGCCGATGGAAATGCGGTCCACGCCGGTATCGGCAATCTCGCGGACATTCTCTAGGCTAATACCACCCGAGGCTTCCAAGGCCGAGTTGCCGCGGTTGTAGCGTTTGAACTCTGTGCACATGGCAACCGCGCGCGCCAACAGATGGGTGCCGAAATTATCCAGCAGAATCACATCAGCCTGCGCCTCTAGCGCGGCCTCCACCTGTTGCAGAGTTTCGGTTTCGATAATCAGCGGCAAATCTGGAGACTGAGCCCGCGCCGCTGTGGCAGCGGCCGCAATACTGCCCATGGCAGCAATATGGTTTTCCTTGAGCATGACCGCGTCGAAGAGGCCAAGCCGGTGGGGCTGCCCGCCGCCGACGGCAACCGCATACTTCTGGGCAACACGCAGGCCAGGGAGGGTTTTGCGGGTATCCAAAATGCGCGCGCGTGTGCCTTTGACCCGCTCTACGAAGCGCCGCGTGCGGGTCGCCACCGCACTAATCATTTGCAGGAAGTTGAGCGCGGTGCGCTCCCCGGCCAAGATGGCTTGGGCAGGGCCGGAGATACGGCAAATCACCGTTTGCGCCGGTACCTTCGCGCCTTCGGCACAAGTCCATTCCACGGTCACATTGGGATCGAGCTGGGCGAAGACATTGTCGAACCAAGGTTGCCCGCAGATCACACAAGCATCGCGGCAGAGCACTTCGGCTTGCACCATTTGCGTGGCCGGTATCAACGCGGCGGACACATCACCAGGGCCAATATCCTCACGCAAGGCCGCACGGACATTGGCTTCGACATGCCTTTGCGGCACTTCGATGGGCATATTTAAGCAAACTCCGAATTTGGAATTCCCAGGAGTAGGGTCAACAAGGCTTTTTGCGCATGCAGGCGGTTCTCAGCCTCGTCCCAAACCACGCTTTGCGCGCCATCAATGACGGCTGCGCTGACTTCTTCGCCGCGGTGCGCAGGTAGGCAATGCATGAATAAGGCCTCCGGGTCCGCTTGCGCCATCAGCGCGGTGTTGACCTGATAGTCGGCAAATGCCGCCATCCGCTGGCGCTGCTCTTCTTCCTGGCCCATGGAGGCCCAGACATCGGTTACCACCAGCGCCGCGCCACTGGCCGCGATGGCTGGCTGGGTTTCGGCGCGCACCTGGGGGCTGTTGACCGACCAGCTTGCGGCCTCCAAGTCGTATCCAGAAGGGCTGCAAACCACCAGCTCAAAGTCCAGCAACTCTGCGGCATGCGCCCAAGAGGCGCAAACATTGTTGGCATCCCCAATCCAGGCCACTTTGCGGCCGCGAATATCGCCGCGATGCTCAGCAAAGGTTTGTAAGTCGGCCAGAATTTGGCAGGGGTGCGATTGTTCAGACAAGCCGTTGATCACCGGAACGTCGCTGTGCTCCGCGAAGCTTTGCTGGGCTGTGTGCGAGTCGTTGCGGATCATGACGGCGTCGACCATGCGCGAGAGCACGCGCGCTGTGTCGGCCACTGGCTCGCCGCGCCCAAGCTGGGTATCGCGCGAGCTCAAAAAGAGGGCATGGCCGCCGAGTTGGGTCATACCCACCTCAAAAGATACCCGCGTACGGGTAGAACTCTTTTCGAAAATCATCGCCAAGCTTCGCCCGGCGAGTAGCTCTGGGCGCAGTGGCGCACGCTTGAGTACGGCCGCGCGGCGTAGAACTTCCCGCGTTAAGTCTGCGCTGAGGTCGGTGATATCGAGGTAATGTTGTAGCTGCATAATGGCCAACGAAAAAGGCCACCCGCAGGTGGCCTCGACGCTTATCTGTTTAGAGTCAAGCGTTCAGATTTTGCTCTACAAAGTCCCAGTTCACAAGAGCCCAGAAAGCATCTAAGTACTTGGGTCGGGCGTTGCGGTGGTCGATGTAATAGGCGTGTTCCCATACATCGCAGGTCAGCAGCGGCGTGTGACCATCCGTGAGCGGGCAGCCGGCGTTAGAGGTGGAGACCAGCTCCAGCTCGCCAGCCGTGTTTTTCACTAGCCAAGCCCAGCCAGAGCCAAAGGTATTAACGGCCGTTGCGGTGAACTTTTCTTTGAAAGCATCCATCGAGCCAAAGGCGGCTTCAATTTTCGCTGTGAGTTCAGCGCTGGGGCTGCTGCCGCCGGGGGTGAGGCAGTTCCAGAAGAAGGTGTGGTTCCAGATTTGGGCCACGTTGTTGAACAGGCCGCCGGAGCTGGATTTCACCAGTTCTTCCAGGCTTTTGTTCTCGTTGTCGGTGCCGGCGATCAAGCCATTGGCCTTATCGACATAGGTGGCGTGGTGTTTGCCGTAGTGGAAGTCCAGGGTTTCTTCCGACATATGGGGTTCCAGCGCGTTGCGCGGATACGGAAGGGCAGGTAATTCCAATGCCATGACACTCTCCATGGGTTCGCAAAGTTGGGTGCATCAGTATACGGATACTGTGTTGCGCTGGGGTGCGGTGTATACTGCCGCCCCCGCACAGATGGGGTCTCTCCCCGTACACGCTGGAGGCTGTCCTATGGACGCAATGGAACGCATCAAAAAGATCATCAACGACAACGCTGTTGTCATTTTCATGAAAGGCAACCCGGAATTTCCGCAGTGCGGTTTTTCCGCGCGCGCTTCACAGGCGCTGGCCTCCTGCGGGCGTGAGTTTGCCTACGTCAATATCTTTGAGGACCCGGAGATCCACCGGACTCTGCCCCAGTACGCGAATTGGCCGACGTTCCCGCAGGTTTACATCAGCGGCGAACTGATTGGTGGCTGTGACATCGTCATCGAATTGCATGGCTCCGGTGAGCTGCAGAAGATGGTGGAAGAAGCCAAGGTGCCAGCCGAGCAAAGCTCCGCCTGAGCCATTCAGGAGCTGTCGCAGATGCGCTTGGAACCGGTGGAGGGGTTATGAAGCCGGTTCAGCTCCTCGGTGTGCTCAACGTCACACCAGATTCTTTTTCCGACGGCGGTTGCTACCTGCAGCCCACGCTGGCGCGTGCGCGCGCGCGGGAGTTATGGGAGCAGGGTGCCGATTGGGTCGATGTGGGCGCTGAATCCACGCGCCCTGGCGCGCCCGCGGTTTCCGAACAGGAAGAATTGCGCCGCCTGCGCGAAGTGTTCACGGAGCTGCAGGCCGCAAAGCGTCCTTGGTCGATTGACACGCAAAAGCCGGCGGTCATGTCCGCAGCTATTGCTGCCGGCGCGTCCATGGTGAATGACGTCAATGCCCTGCAGGCGCCTGGCGCCCTGGAGGCCTGCGCCGGTGCTCCAGTGGCGGTCGTGCTCATGCACCGCCAGGGTGATGCGGCCACCATGCAGCAGTCGCCACACTATGCAGACGTCGTCAGTGAAGTGCTGGACTTCTTGCGCGAACGCAAGGAGGCCTGTCTGCGGGTGGGTATCCCGGAGTCGCAGATCATCTGCGATCCGGGCATCGGGTTTGGCAAAACCCTGCAACATAATTTGCAGCTACTGCGAGCCACTGCGCGGCTGCGTGCCGAGTTGGCAGCGCCCCTGCTCATTGGGGTGTCGCGCAAATCGATGTTCCGTGATTTATTGGGCCTTGATTCCACCGACGCACGGATATTGCCTTCGGTACAAACCGCAGTCTGGGCCGCCAACCAAGGTGCGGAGTACCTGCGGGTGCATGATGTACTGCAAACGCGGCAGGGTCTTAAGCTCTGGCAGGCCTTAAACGCGCCAGATCCCACTGCATGGGAATAAGTAAGGAGACGGTTATGGGGGATTCACGGCGTTGGTTTGGAACCGATGGCATCCGCGGTCGAGTGGGTATGGCGCCGATGACGCCAGATTTCGTTCTGCGCCTGGGTTGGGCGCTAGGGACGGTGCTTCGCCAGGAGTATGGCCAAGCCCAAGTGGTCATTGGTAAAGACACGCGCCTGTCGGGTTATATGCTGGAGTCAGCGCTGGAGGCCGGGCTCTCCGCCGCAGGCGCACGCAGCTTATTGCTGGGTCCCATTCCTACGCCAGCCGTGTCCTTACTCACCACCACCTTCCGCGCCCAGGCTGGGATTGTTGTGAGCGCTTCGCATAATCCTTTTGGCGACAATGGCATCAAGATTTTTGGCGCCGATGGCTACAAGCTGGCCGATGCGCGGGAACAGCATATCGAGGCACTGCTTGCCGCCGATTTGCAATGTGCTGATGCGGCCGAGTTTGGTAAGGCGCGGCGCATTGATGATGCGGCGGGGCGTTATGTTGAGTTTTGTAAGTCCACCTTCAAGGCCGACTCGCTAAGCGGTTTAAAGGTGGTGCTCGATTGCGCCAATGGAGCGGCTTACCAGGTGGCGCCGCTGATCTTGCAGGAGTTAGGGGCGAAATTAGTCACGCTTGGCACGCAGCCTGATGGCACCAATATCAACCACAATGTGGGCTCCACACATCCGCAGGCTTTGCAACGGGCTGTGGTTGAACAGCAAGCCGATGTGGGGATTGCACTGGATGGAGATGCCGACCGCTGCTTGATGGTCGATGCGCAGGGGCGCCTCGTCGATGGCGACGCCATTCTTTTCATTCTGGCGCGGGCGCGGCAACAGCGCGATGAGTTGCAGGGGCCTGTAGTGGGAACCTTAATGTCCAACTACGGCCTAGAGCAGGCCCTGAGCGGTCTGGGTATTCCTTTGTTGCGGGCGAAGGTCGGTGATCGCTACGTATTTGAGCAGATGCTTGCCCATGAGGCCCAGCTGGGGGGAGAGCCCTCCGGGCATGTGCTGGTGCGCGATCGCTGCCGAACAGGAGATGGCATGGTAACTGCGCTGCAAGTGCTCACAGAAATGCAGCTTGCGCAGCGTCCGCTGGCCGATTTGTGTCAGGGCTTGGAGTGTCTGCCCCAGGTTTTGATTAACGTGCGCTGCGAAGGGCACCCACCCGCTGAGGTGATGGCAGCGCCGCGGGTGCGGCAGGCTGTGGAGGCGGCCAATACCGCCTTGGAGGGCCAGGGACGGCTGCTGCTGCGACCATCTGGAACTGAACCTCTGATTCGCGTGATGACCGAAGCTGCCCAGCAGGAATTAGCCCAGGCTCAAGCAGAGGCGGTTGCCGAGGCGCTGCAGTTGGTACTGAACTAAAGGTCGTGACACATTTCCTCATCAAGGAGCTTTAACGATGCAGGCCAATGAACGTCGTCCGCTAGTGGCGGGCAACTGGAAAATGCACGGGAATCGCGCAACTGCGCGCGTGCTGGCAGGAGATATTGCCCGTCGCCACAGCTGGCCAGAGGTAGAGGTGGTGATTTGCCCGCCGTTGGTGCACCTGTCCACCGTGGCTGATGTTTTGGCTGACAGCACGGTTGAGCTAGGTGCGCAAAACCTTGCTGCGGCGACCGAGGATGGCGCTCATACGGGTGAGGTGCATGGCCGAATGTTGGCCGATGTAGGGTGTAGATACGTCATTGTCGGGCACAGCGAGCGCCGCGCTGATCACGCTGAGACCGATGCTTTGGTGGCGCAGAAATTTGCTGCTGCACTCGATGCGGGTCTGCGGCCCATTCTGTGCGTAGGGGAAACCCTGGAACAGCGCGAGGCTGGTGAATCCCTGGATGTCGTTGGTCGCCAACTCCAGGCCGTGGTCGATAGCGTGGGCATTGCTGCCTTTGCGCAAGCGGTTGTTGCGTATGAGCCTGTATGGGCAATAGGGACCGGTCGATCGGCAGCTGCCAGCGATGCGCAGCAGGTGCATGCTCACCTACGTTGCCTGTTAGCTGAAGCTGACGCTACAATAGCCGGCTCTTTGCGGATTCTTTACGGCGGCAGCGTCAAACCCGACACGGCCACAGAGCTATTTGCCCAAGCAGATATCGATGGTGGTTTGATCGGCGGCGCAGCCCTCAAGGCGGAGAGCTTTCTGGCCATTGCCCAGGCGGCGGCCGCCTCCATTTCGAGCTGAGATTAAACATGTATACGGCACTTGTGGCCATCCAGGTGGTATTGGCCATCGGAATTATTGCGCTGGTTTTGATGCAGCATGGCAAAGGCGCCGATGCAGGAGCTGCCTTTGGCAGCGGTGCATCCGGTACGGTCTTTGGTTCACGCGGGTCAGCCAACTTTCTGAGCCGCAGCACGGGTATTCTGGCTGCGTTCTTTTTTGTAGTGAGCTTGGTGCTGGCGGTCATCGTGGCGCGCGGACAGGCCGGAACCACCTCGGTGGTTGATAGCCTCGCAGCTCCAGCTCAGCAGTCGGTGGCGCCGGAAACCGCTGAAGATGAGCCAGCCGCTCAGCCAGTGGCCCCAAGTGAGGGCGCACCGGAGTAAACTGTTCTTGGAACGAGCCCTGGGCTTGTTCTACGCCGACGTGGTGGAATTGGTAGACACGCTATCTTGAGGGGGTAGTGGCGAAAGCCGTATGAGTTCGAGTCTCATCGTCGGCACCATATTGAACCGGTTCAGGTTTTGCCTGAGCCGGTTTTTTTATGGGATGGCTGCACCATCTATCCTGCTGCCATTCGCATGGTGGCGGTTGGCGCGGCACAATAGAGCGCATGAACACATTCCGACCCCGGATTGCGCTCAATATCGATTTGGGTGAGCTGGCTGGTGAAGACCCAGAGCTCTATCAGGCGGCTCATTGGGCCAATATTGCCTGTGGCGGGCATGCTGGTGACAAAGAGTCCATGCAGCGGGCCCTGGACCACTGCCATCACAATGGCGCGCAGCCGGGCTGGCATCCTGGTTACGCTGACCGCGAAAGTTTTGGCCGGCGGGTGCTCCCACTGCCTCCGGCACAGGTGGCCGAGCAGGTGCTGGAGCAAGTCACTCGTTTGGCGGATCTAGCGGCTGAGCAAGGGCAAACACTCCGCCATCTGAAGCTGCATGGGGCGCTCTACCATCAAGTCGATCGCGAGCCAGCGTTGGCGGAGGCGGTTCTCCAAGCTCTCACTCCCTACCTGCGCTCAGATCTGCGGGTGCTGGGACCAGCCGGGCACCATTGGGAGCGCCGTGTGCGGGCCCATGGCTGCGCCTTTGTTCAAGAGGCCTTTGCGGACCGAGGTCGCCAGCGCGATGCCGATGGCCGTTGGCAATTAATTCCTCGCGACCAGCCCGGTGCTGTGCTGGAAGACTGGGAGCACATTCAAGATCAGCTTGAGCAATTTGCAACTGAGTCGACCGTAGGGTCGGTGTGCGTGCACGGTGATCATGCCGGAGCGGCGCAGCGGGCGCTGCAGGTGCGGCAGTGGCTGGATCATGCTGCCTGAGGGCTGGGTTTGGCTCGGCGATGGAGCCTGGCGTGGGCCGCGCCCAGAATCGCATGCGCCCGGTGCTTTGAGCCGCGTATTACGTGATGACCCTGCCGTGTGGGATGTGCTGGAAACTGAGCACGCCGTAGCGGTGTATTTCGACCCTCAGCATCCTCCGGCCCGGCTTCAAGAGCGGATAGCTCATGCCAGCACGCAGGCGGCATCGACAGCCCGCGAGCATAGTTTGCGCGTGTGTTATGACGGGCCAGACTTGCAAGCCGTCGCGCGGGCTTTGGACCTGGGAGTGGAGGAGTTCATCCAGCGCCACAGTCATAGTCTTTATCAGGTGGCCATGCTGGGCTTTATGCCCGGTTTTGCTTATTTGCGCGGCGATGACGCCGCCCTCAGTCTGCCCCGGCGGAGCAATCCCCGTCCGCGTATTCCCGCTGGCAGCTTGGCCTTGGGCGGGCCTTATACGGCTATTTATCCCTGGGACTCGCCCGGTGGTTGGCATTTGCTGGGGCGGGTGCTGGATGTGCACTTGTTCGGTGCCCATGGTGCCTTACTGCAGACTGGGGACCGCATTCGGTTTGAGGTTTTGCCCAGTGCCTGAGGTGTGTCTGGACCAGGTGTTGGGCCCGGCCTGGGTGCAGGATTTAGGCCGGCCTGGCGCCATGCACATGGGCGTGCCTTGGGGCGGTGCTTTGGTGCCTGAGCTGCTGATGGCTGCCAATGTGGTTCTGGGCAATCCGCCGGAGGCGGCGGGGATAGAGTTTTTTGGTCAGCTGCAACTTAGCCTACCGCCTGGCTGGGGTTACGCTGTGGATGGTCAGGTGCAGGTGGCTACGGCGGAGCCCATGACGGTGCGTGTCACACCAGGCCAGAGAGTCTCTTATCTGTGTGTGGCTGGTGGGCTGAACGTGGAGCCGGTACTCGGAGGGCGCGGCACCTTGTTGGTGGCGGGCCTGGGTGGCTGGCAGGGGCGAGCATTGGCCCATGGAGATGCCATACCGCTGGGCGAGCCCGCTGAGCTGCCGGCTGCAGACCAAGGGCGTATCAAATTGCCGCGAGCGGATGATCCGGTCTGGATTCGGCCGGGGCCCGATCGAGCGCTGTGCGGAGATGAGGCTTGGTGCGGGTTATTGGAACAGGTGTGGAGCATTGATGCCGCCGGCGATCGCAGTGGCACCCGGCTATGTGGTGAGCCCTTGCGTGTTGATGGGTGCGCTCAGAGCGAGTCTCAGCCGATGGTGCGCGGAGGCATCCAGCTGCCGCCATCGGGGCTGCCCATCGTATTAGGACCAGATCACCCGGTGACCGGTGGTTATCCTTTGATTGCCGTGGTGCACCAGCAAAGCCTGGGTAGCTTGCAGATGCGTCAGCCAAATACTCCGGTGCAACTGATGCCGCTGCCAGAAAGGGCGGCCTAGGGTCGCCGGCGTCCGTGCTGCCGATGAGTCTGCTAGTCGATCACCTGATGTGCCCGTTCTACTCCAAGCGATCCTTAAATGCGGTAGCACGGCACTGCTCCTGCCACTCCGCTTGCACCGCTGGCGTCTCCCGCTGGAGGTAGGCTGCGACCGCCGCTGAAAACTCCGGGTTGAGCAAATAATGCAGGGATTGGCTGAGTGCTGGCTCAAAGCCTCTGAGCAGGCGATGCTGGCCTTGGACGCCCGCATCGAAGTGGGGAATGTTGCGTTCTAGACAGAATTCCATGCCCTGGTAGTAACACAGCTCGAAGTGCAGGCAGTCGTAGTCTTTGGCGGCCCCCCAATGGCGGCCATACAAGGCCTGCTCATCGGCAAAGAAGAAGGCCATGGCCTGTAGCTGCTGCTGGTCATCGCGCGCTGTGCATAACCAAAAGTTCTCGGGCAACTGCTCCGCCCAGGCCTGCAAGCAGCTAAGGCTGAGGTAGGGGTGCTGGCCGCGCATGTGATAGGTGCTGGCATAAAGGGCATACAGCCGATTCCAGTCCTGCGCTGGAAGCTGCGCCGCTGGTAGCCATTGCATATGGAGCCCGGTTTGCTGGGCCAAGCGACGCTCTCGGCGCAAGTTCTTGCGTTTTTTACTGCTCAGCGCGCCAAGAAAATCGCCAAAATCTGCGTATCCTCGGTTACGCCAGATATAGCGAATATCTTGCCGTCGCAGCCATCGAGGGTCGTGGGCAAGCGCACTGGCATCGGTATCGCTGGCAAACAAGACATGTATGCCGCTCACGCCGGCATCACGCCCGAGCTCGGCTAGCTCTGCGGCGGTCTGGGCTGGCTGGGCGCCCAGCCGTGGGCCAGGAACGGGGGTGAAGGGCAGAGCGCAGACCCACTTGGGGTAATAAGCCCCGCCGGCGCGGCTGTAGGCTTGGGCCCAGGTTTGGTCGAAGACAAATTCGCCCCAGGAATGGGCTTTGGACCATACCGGGGCCTGGGTCAATTCGGAGGCCTGTTGCTGCCACTCCCAGCCGGTGTCTGGACAGGCACAGCCATGGTCACGCAGCGCCTGCCAGTAGGCAGGTTGCGTCAGCAACTGGCCGGTGGAAGTCTCGCTCAAGCCTGGGTTAATCGGCGCAGGGCCTCAGCATACTTGGCACTGGTTTGTTCGATGATGTGGGCCGGTAATGTGGGCCCTGGGGCTGTTTTGTCCCAGTCCAAAGTCTCGAGGTAGTCGCGCACAAACTGCTTATCGAAACTGGGAGGCGAGATGCCGGTTTGGTACTCCTCAGCCGGCCAGAAGCGACTGCTATCCGGCGTGAGTACTTCATCAATCAGGAGGAGGTCACCATTATTGTCCACACCAAACTCCAGCTTGGTATCCGCAATCAAAATGCCTTTGTCGCGGGCGTAATCGGCCGCCTCGCGATAGAGGCGCAGCGATAGTTCTCGGATCTGTTGGGCAAGATCCTTGCCGACTAATTCGACGATATGATCGAAATCGACATTTTCATCATGATCGCCAACAGCGGCCTTGGTGCTGGGAGTAAACAGAGGTTGCTCAAGCTGAGCGGCCTGGGGGAGTCCAGCTGGAAGCGAGATGCCACACACCGCACCACTGCTTTGATAGTCCTTCCACCCGCTGCCAATGATGTAGCCACGCACAATGGCCTCTAAGGGCAGTGCGCGGACCTTCTTCACCAAAATCGCCTGGTCTTGGACCTGCTCTAGCTCGGCACCACTCAATACCTCATTCAAAGGGGTAGAGGAGAGGTGGTTGGGCAGCCAATGAGCAAAGCGATCAAACCAAAAGTTGGCCATTTGCGTGAGAACCCGCCCTTTGCCTGGGATGGGATCGGGCAACACCACATCAAAGGCTGAAAGACGATCCGTGGTCACGATGAGCAGCTGATCATTCCCAACCGCGTAGATATCGCGCACTTTGCCGCGGTGAACCAGGGGGAGTGAGGTCAATTCAGTGGTGTGCAAGCTCATGCGTACGCAGCATTCGAGGCGGAACGCTTTATGGTAGCCGGTGCATTGGGTAAAGTGCGCGGTCGCTCTCCAGATTTTGTTGGTTCTGACCCATGCAAAGCCCCGTGATCGCCCCTTCCATTTTGTCTGCTGACTTCGCTCGTTTGGGCGAGGATGTCAGCGCCGTACTCGCGGCTGGAGCGGACTGGGTGCATGTGGATGTGATGGATAATCACTACGTGCCGAACCTGACACTTGGCCCCATGATTGTGTCGGCGATGCGTAAGTTCGGTATTTCCGCGCCCATGGACGTGCACCTGATGGTGGAGCCCGTGGATAGTTTGGTGGAGCCCTTTGCCGAGGCGGGGGCGAGCATGATTACTTTCCATCCCGAAGCAACCCGGCATGTCGACCGAACCATCCAGCTCATCAAAAGCGCTGGTTGTCAGGCGGGCGTGGTGCTCAATCCAGCGACTCCCGTCCAGGTGCTGGAGCACATCCTGCCGCAGCTCGACATGGTGCTGCTCATGAGCGTGAACCCCGGCTTTGGGGGGCAATCCTTTATCCCCTACACCCTGGATAAACTTCGCGCCGTGCGCGCCATGATTGATCAGCGGGGGCTGTCTACCCGCTTAGAAATTGATGGCGGCGTGAAGGTGGATAACATCGCCGAGATTGCTACCGCCGGGGCCGACACCTTCGTGGCCGGCAGTGCCATTTTTAATGCGCCGGATTATGCGGCGGTCATTTCCGAGATGAAGGGGCGGCTTGCCGTCTGAGCGGATGCAACAGCTTCAACTTCACACCCGCAGCGTCCTATCCGACCTGGAAACGCCGCTGACCGTTTACCTCAAACTCGCGGCCGGCCCCAACAGCTTCTTGCTGGAGTCGGTCCAGGGCGGCGAAACCTGGGGGCGGTATTCCATCATTGGCCTGCCTGCGAAGGAGCGCCTGGAGGTGCGCGGCAACACCGTTAGTCGTGTTGTTGATGGGCACCTTGCAGAATGCCTGGATGTGGCCGACCCGCTGCAGTGGATTGCAGACTACGCAGCCAACATAGATGCCCCGGAACTGCCGGAGCTGCCCCGTTTGAATGGCGGTCTGGTGGGATACTTTGGGGCGGCGACCATTGGCCACATTGAGCCACGGGTACAGGCTGCGATGCGCAGCCCTGAAGACCCCTTGGACCTGCCCGATATCTGCTTGCTCCGCGCCGATGAGTTTGTCATTTTCGACAATCTGCGCAACCGATTGCATTTGGTCGTGCTGGCAGATGCCTCAGTGCCGGCTGCCGAGGCGCAGCAGCGCTTGGAGGCGCTGCAGAATCGCCTTGAGCAACCCTTGGCACAATCCTGGCCTGTGCTGGCGGAAGCTGCGCCAGGCACAGATCTCGACTTTGAAGCCAGCTACCCCCAGGCCGCCTACGAAGCCGGGGTGCAGCGCATTCGCGATTACATCCTGGCGGGCGACTGCATGCAGGTGGTGCTCTCGCAGCGACTCACCGCCCCCTTCGATGGTTCGGCGCTGAACCTGTATCGGGCCTTGCGTAGCGATAACCCTTCGCCTTATCTGTATTTCTTTGATTACGGCGACTTTCAGGTGGCAGGCTCCTCGCCAGAGGTGTTGGTGCGCCTGGAGCACGATCAGGTGACGGTGCGACCCATTGCCGGCACCCGGCCGCGTGGGGCCACCGCGGCTGCCGACAAAGCCTTCGAAGAAGACTTGCTGGCCGACCCCAAAGAGGTGGCCGAGCATTTGATGTTGATTGACCTGGGTCGCAATGACGTGGGTAGGATCGCGCAGGCTGGCAGCGTACAGCTGACCGAGAAGATGGTCATCGAGCGCTATTCCCAGGTCATGCACATCGTTTCCAACGTCGTGGGAACGCTGGCGGATGATCGCAGCGCCATGGATGTGCTGCGCGCCACTTTCCCGGCCGGCACCCTGTCTGGGGCGCCTAAAGTTCGCGCCTTGGAAATCATCGCCGAGCTAGAGCCGCACCAGCGCGGTCTGTACTCCGGTGCAGTGGGCTACCTCGCCTGGAACGGCAGCATGGATACGGCTATTGCTATTCGCACCGCGGTCATCAAAGACGGCCAGGTTGTGGTTCAAGCCGGCGCTGGCATTGTTGCGGACTCGGTTCCTGCCAAAGAGTGGGAAGAAACCATGAATAAGGCCCGCGCTGTATTGCGCGCCGCCGCACGAGCTGCCATACCGGCGTCATAGAAGCTTCATCCCCGCGTCACCGCACTGACTCCATTGCCGCCCTAATGTCCTGGTGCTAGGGCCAGCTTGGCCCTCCCCCGAGCAATTGGACATTTGGGAGATACACAGTGCGAGAGATGATTGTGGGGCGTGTCGGCTTGGCCGCCGCCATGCTGTTAGGTTTGAGTGCCTGCGGTGATGAGCTCACCTTTATCAGCGGTGGACTGGTGGAGACGACGGCGATTGCGGCCGGCGCCCAATGCCCCACTGGCGGAGTAAGGGTGGATTCCGGTAACGACCAGAACAGTGACGGAGTGCTCACTGCTGCCGAGATCACCAGTAGCGAGATCATCTGTAATGGCGTAGATGGTTCCGATGGGGCTGACGGTGCAGACGGAGCAGATGGTTCCGATGGCGTGGATCGCGTTGATCCAGGCGTTTTTAAACTACAGCTGCTGCACTTTGCTGATGTCGATGGCCCTGGTGGGGCCGATGATGTGCGCAATTTCTCGGCCATGGTGGATGGCTTCCGCGGCATGATGCCGCAAAACACGCTGCTCCTGAGTTCGGGCGACAACTGGATTCCGGGTCCAGAATACTTTGGCGCTGATGACGCGCGCCTCGATGCTGCCCTGGGTGCCGCCGATGCCGGACGTGCCCATGTGGGTTGGCTCAATGCTCTGGGCGTGCAGGCCTCGGTGGTCGGCAACCACGAGTTGGATTTGGGCGCAGATACCTTTGCTGAGCTCATTGCTGCTGATGGCGAGTGGCCAGGCGCGCAGTTCCCGTATCTGTCCGCCAATATCGACTTCAGCGCCGATGCCGACACCGCACCTTTGCTGGTTGCGGCTGGCCAAGCGGCTGCGCCGAACTCGGTTTCTTCCAGCGCTACCATCACCGTGGGCGGGCAAACCATCGGTGTGGTGGGCGCTTCCAGTCCTACTTTCCCCTCAATCACCAGCGTGGGCGATCTGGAGTTCACGCCGGACGATTCCAGCGACATCGATGCTCTGGCTGCGATTATTCAGGCCGAAGTGGACGCGCTCACCGCCGGTGGCAACATCGACAAGGTGATTTTGCTGGCCCACATGCAGCAGATCAGCGTGGAAAAGCAGCTGGCCGAATTGCTCAGCGGTGTCGATATCATTATCGCCGGTGGCTCCAACACCCGCCTGGCGGATCTCTCCGACCGTCTGCGTGAGGGTGATGCCGCTGCTGATGTGTATCCGCAGCAAATCACTTCGGCCAGTGGCGAGCCGGTGCTGTTGGTGAACACCGACGGTGACTACCGCTACTTGGGCCGCTTGGTCGTGGACTTCGATGCCCAGGGCCGGGTCCTGCCGCAAAGTATTGACCCCATTCAAAGTGGCGCCTTCGCGACCGACGTGCTGCCCTTCGCCAGCTTTGAGCCCATTCCTGAGGTAGTCGCGATTACCGAGGCGTTGGAAGAGGTTCTGGTGGAGAAAGATGGCAATGTGCTGGGCCTGACGTCGGTTTTCCTCGATGGCCGTCGCAGCCAAGTGCGGACCGAAGAAACCAATGTGGGTAACCTCACGGCCGAGGCCAACCTCTGGTACGCGCAGCAAACCGAATCTGATGTGCTGATCTCGCTCAAAAACGGTGGCGGTATCCGCGCCGAAATCGGCCAGGTCTTGCAGCCGCCAGGGACGACCGACCCGGCCCAGGCACAGTTCTTGGCGCCCCAGGCCAATGTCAGCAGTGGCAAGCCAGCGGGTGGTATATCGCAGCTTGATCTGGAGCAGACTCTGCGCTTCAACAACCGCTTGGTGAACATCACAGTCACCGTGGCCGAGTTGGCAGACATCATTGAGCATGCGGTCGCCGGCGACGGTACGCCTGGCCAATTCCCGCAAGTGGCCGGCGTGCGCTTCAGCTTCGACCCCAGCATGCCCGCGCGTATGGCTGGCGACACCAACCGCGGCGTGGCGACCACGCTGAGCCGGGTGCTGGATCTGGCCATCGTCGATGACTCGGGTGCTGTGATCGACCAAGTGGCCGTGAACGGCATGCTGCAGGGTGACCTCAGCCGGAGCTACCGTTTGGTGACGCTGAACTTCCTGGCCGAAAGCTGCATCAACGACCCCACCAACGATTGTGGTGATGGCTACCCCTACAAGGGGCTGACCGCACCCAATATGACCAGCCTGTCGCGCATCGACACCGTCGTGGACCCAGGTCAAAGCAGCTTCTCCGACGCCGGTCGGGAGCAGGATGCCCTGGCCGAGTATCTGCAGGCCTTCTTCGCTGAGGTGCCCTACGATCTGGCCGAGACCGACCCTGCCGATGACCTACGTATTCAGCGTCTGGTGGATGGGCGCAGCAGTTCGGTGTTTGCTCTGCCTACCAAGGCCAGCCTCACGGTACTGGGTCGTTACCAGAACCCCAATGCGGGCTTTGACGAAAGTGCGGCAGAAATCGTCGCCTTCGACCCAGCAACCGATCGCCTCTTCGTCATCAATGCCGAAGCGGGTCAGGTGGAAGTGTTGGATATCAGCAACCCTGCCACCCCCACTCAAGAAGCGGTACTGGACCCGGTGGCCGAGCTCGGTGCTGGCTTCGATGGAGTGAACAGCGTCGTTGTCGCTGGTGGTGTGGTGGCCGTAGCGGTTGAGGCCGATCCAGCCACCGCCAATGGTCGGGTGGCCTTGTACGACGCTGGTACCCTGGCATTTGTGACCAGCTTGGAAGCTGGCGCGCTGCCCGATGGTTTGGCCGCCAGCCCCGACGGCAGCCTGGTCGCCGTGGCCAACGAAGGCGAAGTACCTGCCGACCCTAATGATGGCGATCTGCGTGACTTTGCCAATGACGTCCCTGGCTCGATCACCATGATCGATCTGTCCAATGGTGCGGCCAATGCCACCGCCATGACCCTGGGCTTCACCGACTTCAATATGGGTGGCAGCCGGCATGCCGAACTGCCCGACACCCTGCGCATTGAGCCGGGCGCGACCTCCGTGGCCAACGACTTGGAGCCTGAGTACCCCGCCTTTAGTGAAGACGGCAGCTTGGTCTTCGTGTCCTTGCAGGAAAACAACGGTATCGCCGTGGTCGATGTGGAAAACATGCGCATCGACTCCATCGTTAGCCTGGGCTTCAAAGATCATGGCCTGCTGGTGAATGCTCTGGATGCTTCGGACCGCGACGAGATCGATATCGTGGCCGAAGAGGGTGTCTGGGGCTTGGCCATGCCGGATGGTATTGCCAGCTACATGGTCAACGGCACCCATTACGTGGTCACCGCTAACGAGGGCGATTCCCGCGATGATGTGGACGAGTGTGGGCTGGATGACTTTGCCAATCTGGACGCGACCTTGTTCGCCGGTCGGGACGATGACAACGAACTGGGCCGCATCGATTTCATCTGCGATCAGGCTTTTGACCTGGACAACGATGGCGATATCGATCGGGTCACCGCTTTCGGCGCGCGCTCCTTCTCGGTGGTGGATGAAAACGGTGTGGTCTTTGATTCCAACGACGACTTCGAACGCATCACGGCCCATCTGGATCTGATTGACGGCAGCGTGGTGTTCAACGCCAGCAATGACAACGCGACTCGTCAAAACCGCTCCGACAACAAAGGCCCCGAGCCGGAAAACGTCGATATCGCTCGTATTGGCGATCGGGTTTACGGTTTCATTGGCCTCGAGCGCGTGGGCGGCATCATGATCTACGACCTGACCAACCCCCGCCTGGCTGGCTTCTTGGGCTACACCAACAACCGGGACTTCAGCGTGGATCAGGAAGGCGGCATGGCCGGCGACCTGGGTCCTGAAGGTGTGCTGTACATCCCGGCAGCAGATAGCCCGAATGGCGCTGATTTGCTGGTGACCGGTAACGAGATCAACGGTAGTACCACCATCTTTACGCTGAATCTGCCCTAATCGGCAGAACCTCGCTTCGCGAGCCTGGTGGCTCCGAGGCGACAGGCGATCTTTGATCCTATGGCCCCCTGTGCTGATGGCGCAGGGGGCTTTTTTGTGGCTAGAACAGGCCCAGGTTGTTGGGTTTTCGTGATTAGGTCTGCAAATGGGCGTATCGCGCCGCTGGCGCCGCTGTTCTTCGCGCTGCTGCGCGGTGCCCTCCGGCACTGCGGACGAATGCGGATCCAACGGCGCAATACGCCCTGAGCTGAGCGACTCTGTCTGAATTTTCGACACCACCGCATAGGTCTGCACAGCTGAGCGCCCTAAGGACGAAGCCAGCGCCTGGGTGGGGAGAAAGCGGCTAGGCGCGGCGCTATGGCGAGAGGAAGACTCGGCAGTACGGCGGATGAAGTCTCGCCGCAACAAGGCCTTGTGTAAAAATCCCCAGAAAGATGCGCTCAGCAGCGAATACTAAGGACGCTTTTTTGCCCAGTTTCGAGGTGTGACGAACCACCATTGGTGGCCTAGTTGAGGGGTAGAACAAGGCAACATATAGAGAGCAATAACCTGGGTCGCAGGCGCGCTACGGCCTGTTGCGGCACAATGCCCTACCTCACTGCAATGCCGCCGATCTGGCACCGCCGCCATGGTCTTAATGCTCGACAACTACGACAGCTTTACCTACAACCTTGTCCAGTACTTGCTGGAGTTGGGAGTTGAGGTGGAGACATGGCGCAATGATGCGGTAACAGTGGCGGATATCGAGTCTTTACAGCCCTCGCATATCGTTATCTCTCCTGGCCCTTGCACGCCCAATGAGGCGGGCATTTCTTTGGCCACGGTGGAGCGTTTTGCTGGTCGTATCCCCTTGCTAGGCGTGTGTTTGGGTCACCAGAGCATTGGGCAGTTTTTTGGTGGCGAAGTCGTGCGTGCCCGTGAGGTGATGCACGGCAAAACCTCGGCGATCGAACACACCGCTCAAGGTGTATTCGCCGGCTTGCCCAGCCCATTTACGGCCACTCGTTACCACTCTCTGGTCATTGCAGAGCACAGTGTTCCGGACTGTTTAGAGGTCACGGCGTGGACGCTGGACGAGCGCGGAGAGCGCGAGGAAATCATGGGTCTTCGGCACAAAGAGCTTGCAATTGAGGGTGTGCAGTTCCACCCCGAGTCTATTCTGAGCGAGCATGGCCACAGCATGCTGAAGAACTTTTTGGAGATGCGCGCATGATGGTGCAAAGCCTGCTGAAGGAATTACTTGCTGGTCATGATCTAGATGCCGAGCAGATGCGCGGTGCCATGCGCGAGATCATGGAGGGTGAGGCGAGTCCGGCGCAGATCGCTGGTTTTTTGGTGGCCTTGAGACTCAAGGGCGAAACCGTCACTGAAATTACGGCTGCAGCCGAAGTGATGCGCGAGAAGGCCCAAGCTGTGCCTGTAAGCGAAACGCTGCGTGCTGCATTGGTAGATACCTGTGGCACGGGTGGCGACGGTGCCGGGTTGTTTAATGTGTCTACCGCGACTGCACTGCTGTTGGCCGCGCTCGGTGTGCCGGTGGCCAAGCACGGCAACCGCAGCGTGTCCTCCAAATCTGGCAGCGCCGATGTGTTGGCGACCCTAGGGGTAAATCTGGAGTTATCTCCGGAGCAGGCAGCTCAGGCCCTGCAAAGTAGTGGTTTTGCCTTCTTGTTTGCGCCCCTGTACCACCCGGCTATGAAACATGCCATTGGCCCCCGGCGTGAGCTAGGTATTCGCACCATCTTTAATGTTCTCGGACCTTTGACCAACCCGGCTGGTGCCCAGCGGCAGGTGTTGGGGGTCTTCGACGAAGCTCTCTTACGACCCCTTGCCGAGGTCCTATGTCGTTTGGGTAGCAAGCATGCCTTGGTGGTTCACGGCACCGATAGCACTGATGAAATCAGCGCGTGTGCTGCAACTAAGGTTTGTGAGATGCGTGACGGTGAGTATCTTGAGTATGTGGTCGAGCCCGAGCATTTTGGCCTGCAGCGCGTGGCTATGAATGACCTGGTGGTGGAGTCCGCAGAGCAAAGTGCGCAAATCATCAAAGAGGCCTTGGGCGGTACACCGGGCGCAGCAACTACGGCTATTGCGATGAATGCTGGTGCGGGCCTCTATGTGGCAGGGCAGGCCTCTAGCCTGGCAGCGGGTGTATCGCAGGCATTGGCGGCCTTGGAAAAAGGGATAGCGCTGGATTTTCTGACTGCGCTGCAACAACAATCAAGAGACTGAAGATGAGCGATATTCTCAGCCAAATACTCCAGCGCAAAGCCGAAGAGGTGCGCGCTGGGCGCAGCGTTCATAGTTTTCGGGACCTGGAAGAGTTAGCTACTGTGGCAGAGGCGCCACGCGGCTTTGCCCATGCGATGCGGGCCAAGGTAGCGGCCGGTGACGCAGCGGTGATCGCTGAAATCAAGAAGGCCTCGCCTTCCAAGGGGCTGATTCGGGCCGATTTTGATGCGGCTCATATTGCCCAGTCCTATGCCGAGGGCGGCGCGAGTTGCTTGTCGGTGTTGACCGACGAGGACTTTTTCCAAGGGCATGCCGACTATCTTATGCAGGCGCATAAGGCGGTTACGCTACCTATTTTGCGCAAGGACTTCATGATCGATACTTGGCAGGTGGCGCAGGCGCGCACCTGGGGCGCGGACGCAATTTTGTTGATTGTGGCGGCACTCTCCGATGCGCAAATGGAAGAACTGTATGCCTGCGCGCGACATTTTCAGTTGGACGTGCTGGTGGAAGTGCATGATGGCGAAGAGTTAGGCCGCGCTTTGGAGCTGCCCGGAGGTATTTTGGGCGTGAACAATCGCAACCTGCGTACCTTTGAAACTCGTTTGGAGACTACCCTGGAGCTGCTTGGCGAGGTTCCCGAAGAACGGGTGCTGGTGACCGAGTCGGGAATACGTAACGGGGCGGATATGCAGCGCATGATGCAGGCGGGTGTCTTTGGTTTTTTGATTGGTGAGCACTTGATGCGCGCCGTGGAGCCCGGCGCAGAACTGGGCCGCTGGTTGGCCCAGTCACAATCAGCCTAGGTCTGGTGGCAGACCCCTTGCACAACCCTGGGTACCCCGCTGCCAAAGGCTAATGATCGGAGTACCATCCGCGCCTCGCGACCAAATTGAACGGCCGTAAGGCATCTTGCTCAGGAAGCAACAGCATGAATATTTCCATGAATTGGGCCGGCGGAATGGCCTTCGATGTCGATACCGGCAGTGGCCATCAACTCCGCGTGGATGGGCCGCCAGATTTGGGTGGCGATAACTCGGGACCACGGCCTATGGAGCTGATGCTGGTGTCGCTGGGGAGTTGTTCTGGGGTGGATGTGGTGCACATCCTGCGCCGCTCCCGGGCCGATATTCAGGGCTGTGAAGTGAGAGTTCAGGGTGAGCGCGCGGAGACCGAACCCAAGGTCTTTACCAAGATTCACTTGGAGTTCATCCTGCGTGGCGGCGACTTAAGCGAAAAGCTAGTACAACGCGCCGTGAGCTTAAGTGCCGAAAAATATTGCTCGGCGGCTCGCATGCTGGAAGCCAGCTGCGAGATCACGCATTCGTGGCGCATTGCCGAGGACGCCTAAGGCATGGCTAAGCACATGAACGACAAGCTCAAGCTGTTGGGGTTTAACAACCTCACCAAAAGCCTGAGCTTCAATATCTACGATGTGTGCTACACGCTCACCGAGCAGGCCCAGAAGGAATACATTGAGTACATTGATGAGGCCTATAACGCGGAGCGCCTGACCAATATTCTCACCGAGGTGTCGAACATCATCGGTGCCAACATCCTCAATATCGCCCACCAGGACTACGACCCCCAAGGGGCTTCGGTCACCATGCTGATCTGTGAGGAGCCCATCAAAGAGTCGGTGGTGGGGCACTTGGATAAATCGCACATCACCGTGCACACCTATCCAGAGTCGCATCCGCACAAGGGCATTTCGACTTTTCGCGCGGATATCGATGTATCAACCTGTGGCTTGATTTCGCCCCTGAAGGCGCTGAATTACCTCATCCACAGCTTTGAGTCCGACATTGTGATCATGGACTACCGCGTGCGTGGCTTCACCCGCAACGTGCGCGGGCATAAGCACTTCATCGATCACAAAATCACCTCTATCCAGGATTACCTGGACCGGCAGATCAAGCAGTCTTACGACATGGTGGATGTGAACGTCTACCAGGAGAATATTTTCCACACCAAGATGCGCCTACGTGACTTGGACCTGCCCACCTATCTCTTCGGCGACGACGGCATGGAGCTGAGCCCCAAGCAAACTCGGGATATTCGGCGCAAGGTGGAGCATGAGATTATGGAGATGTTCTACGGGCGCAATATGCCAGGTGGCCGCTAGCGGCCGCTGAGTGAATTTCTGCGCTTGCGATCTGGGCCGCCGGCGGTGCTTAAAATGCTCACATATGGCCCATATGCTGCGCTTTCTGCGCTCCGGCGGCGACCCACCTCGCTGCGCTCGCAGATTCCCTCAGCGCCCGCAATCAGCTTTTAGAGAGTAGTGCTCCTGTCGGCCCGTGTGCTGCGGCTGCTGCGTTCCGGCGGCAGCCCACCTTGCTTCGCTCGCTGGCTCCTTCAGCGCCGCCGGTAGCTTCTAGGTTTGCTGCGCTTTCTGCGCTCCGGCGGCGGTCCACCTCGCTGCGCTCGCAGATTCCCTCAGCGCCCGTAATCAGTTCTCAGAGAGTAGTGCTCCTGTCGGCTCGGATTGCTGCGGCTGCTGCGTTTCGGTGGCAGCCCACCTTGCTGTGCTCGCTGGCTCCTTTAGCACCGCCAATAGGTTCTAAGGCTGCTGCACTTCCTGTGTTCTTGCGGCTGCTCACCTCGCTGCGATTGCGGATGAACTCAGCGCTACCGCGCCAGTGATTAAGTCGGTGAGCACGCAATCAGGGGCGCGGCAGAGGTTGGCACTGCGTTCAAAGCCGCTCTGGTAGCCACGTCGCGACTGGTCCGGTTGCGCTCCGGGGCTTTGCGAGTCGGCATCCTGCCTCCGCGCAAAGCGGGGGCCGTCCTGGCCCCCGCCGGCTGCGCCGGCCTGATCCTGCGCTCCGCCGGGTCGCTCCTACTGGCTACCAGAACGGCTTTGACCGCTCGCCGCACTACCCAAGCATATAAAGATCTTGGCTCCATTTGGGCTCTGCAGGCTATGCCCGTTAGGGTGGCTTTGGGCGGGACGGTAGCGGAGCGCCGGCCCGCCGCAGGATCAGGCCACGAAGTGGGGCCGGACAGGACGTCCGGCCGGTGCAGGCATTCAGGATGAAGGCTCTGCAGCCCCCGGAGGTGGGCCGAAGTAGCGCGCAGCGTGTCCCGCCCAGAGTCGCCCTTACGACGGTTGTGGCGCCTCAAACCAGACGCCTGTAGTGTCTAGGCCAAAACCGCCGGTAAAACCAGGGCGAGCAGCAATCCGGTTAGGCCCATGCCCAACGCGGACCAGGCGCCGCAGCGGGGGCTAATTTCAAAGGCACGCGCGGTGCCCACAGCATGGGCGGAAATGCCCAAGGCCAGCCCCAGGGCGGCATGGCTTTGCACCCGCATCAGCTTGAGCAGGGGTGGGGCCAACATGGCCCCGGCGATGCCGGTGAGCATCACGGTGGTGGCCGCCAAGGCGGGGATGCCGCCGGTGGCCTGGGCGATTTCCAGGGCGATGGGAGTGGTGGCGGCTTTGGGTAAGACCGAGGCCAGCAAGGTGGCCTGATTGGGAGCTAGCCACTGGGCCAGGGCTGCGACACTTAGGGCCGTGAAAATTGCGGTGCCGAGCACAATGCCCAGCACCCGCCCAGCCTGGGCGCGCATAGGCCCCATATGTTGGTAGAGCGGGATGGCCAGAGCGACGATGACCGGCCCCAGCAAGGCGGTGAGTGCGGCGCTGCCGTCGGCGTAATCGGCATAGTCGCGCTGCAGCAACACATTGGCGCCCAACACCAGGATCAGTCCTACCCACACCGGGAGTAATAAGGGATGGCCGCGGCTGCGCGCATATGCCCATACCCCGCATTGATAGGCGAGCAGGGTGAGCAGCAGGTCAAAACTGCGGCTGTGTTCCAGCCATTCAGTCGCCATGTTGCGGGTCCTTAAGCCAGCAACGCCCCAGCAAGCCGCTCAGCACCAAAGATAGTGCCGTGGTTCCGAGGATGATTGCCAGCAATAGCTCTGCGTGCATGGCGAGCAGATCGAGGTGATCCATCAGGCCTACACAGGGCGGAATGAGCAGCAGGGGCAGATATCGCAACAGCGTATGCGCGGTTTGGCTGAGCTCATTGCTAGGGCCACCACGCAGGCACAACCAGACAAACAACACGATGAGCCCTATGACCGGCCCAGGCACTGGCAGCCCGAGTGCCGCGCTGAGTATCTCGCCTAGCAGCTGAGCCGACAGTAGGGCAACTAATCCTTGAATCATGCTTGGCGAGGGCTAAATCCAGTAGGCGCTGGTCGTCATCACCTTGGAACTCAAAGCCATGAGCTTGCGCACTGGACGCGGCAGTTCGCGCCCACCGCGTTCGCGCGCGGCTGCACCATGCGCCGCCTCATCATCCCGCATTTTTTCCAGCACTTCGCGGCTGGCATGGTCACCTGCTGGGAGTCGTTGCAAGTGCCCTTCCAGGTGGGCCTCCACCTGACGCTCTGTTTCGGAGACAAAGCCCAAGGAAATAGCATCGCCTAAGCGCGCCACACTGGCGCCTAGGGTGTACGAGCCTGCGAACCAAATGGGGTCGAGCAAACTGGGCGCAGAGCCCAAACGGTCGAGGCGGGCTCGGCACCAGCGCAGGTGCGCTTTTTCTTCGGCCGCCGCTTCCAGCAGATGCTCGCGATTGTCCGCGCGTTTGGCCTGCGCAGCCTGGCCCAAGTACAAACCCTGAGCGGCGACTTCGCCAGCATGATTTATGCGCATTAATGCCGCTGCCTGGCGACGCTCCGCAGCACTTAAATGGGTGTCATCTGCTGGTCCATCAATGACTTCTGCGAGGCGATTCTGAATGCGGCCCAGCCAATCATCACCGCGACTGACTCGGCGCATCGGGGAGGGGGTGCTCGGCATAGAGAACTCCAATAATCTACTAGCAGGGGAGGTGCTTATTGCCCGCCTGGGGCTGCTAAGCTTTTAGGCATGATACTCCGGCCACCCGATTTACCACGCCGCCTTCCGGCGACCGCGCCGGCGGTGTGCCTAGTGATAGGCGACGAGCCGCTGTTCGTGAGTGAGTCCGCAGATCAGATGCGCGCGCATTTGCGCGGCCAGGGCTTTGAAGAGCGCCTGCGCTTCGACAGCCTGGATGAAGATGCGCTTTATGCAGAGTCGCAGGCAGGCTCATTATTCGCCTCGCGCAAAATTCTTGAGGTCGATCTGCCGGAGGCTAAGGTAGGCCAGACCGGAGGCAAATTTATCAGCCGTTGGCTGAAGGATCCGCCCGCAGATATTTGTTTGCTCTTGGTCGCGCATTGCGAGCGTATGCCCAGGGCAACGGCATGGATGAAAACCATCCAAGATCAGGGCCTATTCCTGCGCGGCGACTCCTTAGAGCGGGCGGCTATCCCGGCTTGGCTGGAGCAACGCGCCCGGGCGCAGGGCCTGGAGCTCACGGCGGATGCCGTGGAGTGGATGACAGACCGCACCGAAGGCGCCTTGATGGCTGCGGCGCAGGATTTGCAAAAACTGGAAATGCTGGGCTTAGAGGGCAGCATAGACAAAGATACCCTGGAGCAGAGCGTCGCTGACGCCGCGCGTTTCGCCGTCTTTGCCTTGCCGGATGCCTGTTTGGAGGGTGACCTCGTGCGTGCCCGGCGGATCGCTCTACGGCTACGCGCCGAGGGAGCCGCTGCGCCTTTGCTGAACTTTGCTCTGGCGCGCGACCTGCGCAGCCTACTCAAGTTGGCCAAGGGCAGCAGCCCGCAGGCAGCTGGTGTATGGCGCACGCGGGCACCACTGTTCAACCAGGCGCGGCGTCGCCTGAAACCGGCGGTTTTGGGGCGGCTACACCGCGCGATGGTGGGTTTAGATCAGCTCGCCAAATCGCGGCCGGAGGAGGAGTATTGGGAGGACTTGTTAAACTTCGTCCATGTGTTTGCCGGTGGTACCACTACCGCCAAACTGCCATTTGCTTTAGATGAGACTCTCGCAACATTTTGACTACTAACACTACCAACCTCGAGCAGACCATTCGCGACATCGGTGCCAAGGCCCGCAATGCCTCGGTTTCCACCGCGCGCGCTACCACCGCCCAAAAGAACCAAGCCCTACTGGGGCTGGCCAGTATTTTGCGCGAGCAGCAGGCCGCGCTACTGGAGGCGAATGCGGCCGATATGCAGGCCGGCCGCGAGAATGGGCTGGACGCGGCTTTGCTGGATCGTTTGGAGTTAACGCCAGAGCGCATCGAAAGCATGGCCCAAGGGGTAGAGCAAATCGCCGCTCTTCCAGACCCGGTTGGCGCCATCAGCGACGCCCAGGTCCGCCCCTCCGGCATTCAAGTGGGGAAAATGCGGGTGCCTTTGGGTGTGGTGGCCATCATTTATGAGTCGCGGCCTAACGTCACCGCCGACGCTGCGGCTCTGTGCTTGAAATCGGGTAATGCCAGCATCTTGCGTGGCGGCCGCGAAGCGCTGCAATCCAACCAAGCTATCGCTCGGTGTATCGAGCGTGCACTAGATGCGGCTGGATTGCCTGAAGACGCCGTGCAGGTGCTGGACTTCGCCGATCGTGCGGCGGTGCCGATTCTGGTGGGCATGACCGAGGCTGTAGATGTCGTGGTTCCGCGTGGTGGCAAGGGTCTGGTTGCTGCAGTTCGCGATGCCGCGCGGGTGCCGGTCATCAAACACCTGGATGGCATTTGCCATGTGTATTTGCACGATGCCGCCGATGCGCAGATGGCGACCGCCATTGCCGTCAATGCCAAGACGCACCGCTTTGGCACCTGCAACACCATGGAAACACTGCTCATTGCCGAGTCCCGCTTGGCCGAGCTGTTGCCCGCAATTGCCGCCCAGCTGCGCGAGAAGGACGTAGAGCTGCGTGGCTGTGAGAAGGTGCGCGCCGTTGATGCCAGCATCCAGGCAGCCACCGATGAGGATTGGGCCACGGAATATTTGGCGCCAATCTTGTCCATTCGCGCCGTTCCCAACTTTGACGCGGCTGCGGATCACATCCGCGAATATGGCAGTGGGCATACCGAGGCCATCGTGACCGAATCGCACACCGATGCTATGCGCTTTTTGCGCGAGGTTGATGCCAGCTCGGTGATGATCAACGCCAGTACGCGCTTTGCCGATGGCTTCGAATATGGCCTGGGCGCCGAAATTGGCATTAGCACCGACAAATTCCACGCTCGCGGTCCCGTGGGGCTGGAAGGCCTGACCAGTCAGAAGTGGGTGGTCTTTGGACAAGGACACATTCGTGACTGACAACACAGCTGCCAACGGCAGTGATGTTCCAGAGCTCAACTTGGCTCAGGAGGCTTTGGAAGAGCTCAAGGCCCGAGACACCCGCAAAATTGATGTGCGTCCACTCACGCCACTCACCGACTGGATGCTGATTTGCACCGGCACCTCCAGTCGGCATGTGAAGTCGCTGGCCGATAACTTGGTTTTGAAAGCCAAGCACGCCGGCCATCAGCCTAAGGGCGTTGAAGGGCTGGATGAAGGCGAATGGGTGCTGGTGGATTTGGGCGGGGTGGTGGTGCACATCATGCAGGCTCAAACCCGGGCCTTCTACCAGCTAGAGAAGCTTTGGACGGGTGACGAGCCCACTGCCGAAGAGGGGTGAAGCTACGCATCATTGTCGTAGCTACGCCGGGGCCGCGTTGGGCGGACGACGCCGGGGCCGACTTTCTGCAACGGCTGCCCAAACATTGGAAGACCCAGCTTCAATGGATCAAGCCCACGGCGGGTCGTGAGCGCAGCTCGGCCCAGAAGCTCAAAGTCGCCGACTCCGATAAAGTGCGCAAGCTGCTTCAAGCAGAGCCCTATGTTTTACTTGATGAGCGCGGCCAGCACTGGCCCAGCCGCCGTTTTGCCGAACAAGTGCAGCGCTGGGACGAACAGTACAGTCAGTTGAATTTGGTGATTGGTGGGCCGGATGGCCATGATCAAGCCCTGCGTGACGGGGCTGCGGGGCTGCTAGCCTTATCCAAACTCACTTTTCCGCATGCTTTGGCGCGGGTGGTGCTGTTGGAGCAGTTGTACCGGGCCAGCGCGATTTTGGCTCAGCACCCGTATCATCGGGATTAATAACGATAGTGTCCGGCGCATAGGCCGGAATCGCTTTGGCAACACACAATGGCTAACACAGCGCAGCGCACCTTTATTCTTGCGTCGGCTTCGCCTCGGCGGCGAGAGCTACTGCTGAGCCTGGGTTATCGCTTTGTGGTGCAGGCTGCCGATATTGACGAGTCGGTTTGGCCGGAAGAGCAGCCCGAAGCCCATGTCCAGCGTCTGGCCTTAACCAAGGCGCAGGCTGTGGCCGCGCAACAGCCGCAGGCTGCTGTGCTGGCGGCAGACACCATTGTGGTTAATGCCGGGCAAATACTGGGAAAACCACGTGATGCTACCCATGCCGAGCACATGCTGCGAGAGCTGTCGGCGACTCGGCACCAGGTGCACACGGCCATAGCCTTGGCCATCGACGGCAAGCACCAAGTGCAGCTGCAAAGCTCCTGGGTGCAGTTCCGCCCACTGCGCCATGCTGAAATTGCGGCCTATGTGGCCTCCGGTGAGCCCATGGACAAAGCGGGGGCTTATGGCATTCAGGGGCAGGCCGGGCGCTTTGTGTTGGAAATGCAGGGCAGCTACACCGGAATCATGGGGCTGCCTTTGTGTCAAACAGAGCAGCTACTAAGCGATGCGGGATTGAGGCCTGGCAGTTATGAGTAACGAAATACTGGTCAATGTCACGCCTTACGAGACCCGAGTGGCCGCGGTAGAGCAAGGTGTATTGCAAGACCTGCATATTCAGCGTGGCCACCGCGGTAGCATCCTGGGCAACATTTACAAGGGCCGGGTTGAACGCGTGGTGCCCGGCATGCAGGCCGCGTTTGTGAATATTGGCCTGGAGCGGACCGCGTTTTTGCATGTGGCAGATCTGGCTCGGAATGATGAAGGTGACTCCGATATCAGCGCGGTGCTGCGCAATGGCGATGCCATCTTGGTACAGGTCATCAAAGAGCCACTGGGCAGCAAGGGCGCCAGGCTCACCGGTCAAATCACCATTCCCTCTCGCTATCTGGTGCATTTGCCTTATTCCTCGCATGTGGGTATTTCGGCGCGTATTGAAGATGAGGAAGAGCGCGAGCGCTTACGCGAGGCGGTAGGCGCGCTGGCTGAAGAGAGTGAGGCGCCGGGCGGCTTTATTGTGCGCACCGCAGGGGAGAAGGCCCAGGCCGAAGACTTGGCCACCGACATGGCCTACTTGCAGCGTTGCTGGAGCGAGATCCGGCGTAAGGCCTCCAGCGGTATGCCGGGAACGCTGATCCACTCCGACCTGCCGCTGGTCACGCGGGTGGTGCGCGACCTCGTCGAGCGCGGCATAGAGCGCATTCGTATTGACGATGAGCGCGCCTTTGCTCAATGCGAAGCCTTTGCGCGGGATTATGTGCCCTGGGTTGCACCGCGTCTGGATCTGTACGACGCCGACACCCCCATTTTCGACCTGTATGGAGTGGAAGATGAGTTGCAGCGTGCCCTAGAACGCCGCGTATCGCTCAAATCGGGCGGGCACTTGGTGTTCGATCAGACCGAGTCCATGACCACCGTGGATGTGAACACAGGCGGTTACTTGGGCTACCGCAACCTTGAAGAAACCATCTTCAAGACTAACCTGGAAGCAGCGCATGCCATTGCGCACCAGCTTCGGTTACGCAACCTCGGCGGCATTATCATTATCGACTTTATCGATATGGCCGAAGAGGGGCACCGCCAACAGGTGCTGCATGCCTTGGAGCGGGCCGTGGCGCGGGATCGCGCCAAAACCAGCATTTCGCCCATTTCTCCGCTGGGGCTGGTGGAAATGACCCGCAAGCGCACGCGCGAAAGCTTGGAACGCATTCTCTGCGAGCCCTGCCGGGTCTGTAACCACCGCGGAACGGTGAAAACTCCGGACACCGTGATGTACGAAATCTTTCGCGAGTTGCGACGCACCGCGCGGCAGTTCGACAGCCAAGAGTATCGAGTGTTAGCCAGCCCAGATGTGATTGAACGCTTGCGCGAAGAGCAGGCCGGCGCGTTGGCCGAAATGCAAGAATTTCTGCACACGCCCATCCGCCTGCAGGCAGAGTCGCAATACATGCCGGAATCCTTTGATGTGGTGCCCATGTAGGCAAGGCTTCCGCCCGGCCTGGTGGCAGCACAGCGCCGCAGGGCGGAAGTCATGACACAACTGCGCGGCTTGTTGTGGTTGGGGCTGAGTCTGGCCATTGTGGCCGGGCTGGCCGCGGGCGGCTTCCGTCTGGCGATGCATTTGGCACCCGAGTATCGCCAAAGCTTGGTGGCCGCTTTGGAGCAAGAGCTGGACGCGCAGGTGGACATTGCCGACCTGCGCCTGGGTTGGGAGGGCTTTGGCCCGGCTTTGGCCCTGCGCGGGGTACGCCTTCAAGCCGCGAATAATGACCCGGTTCAGGTGCAAGGGCTGACCATCGGCTTTCATCCCTGGGAACTGGTGCAGGGCAAAATTCGTCCCCGCCGCCTCACTGTTACCGGTGCCGAACTCATTTTGTGTAATGACACTGGCCAGTGGCGCGTGCTGGGTTTGCCCGGTGGCGGAGATACCCCACCGAGTTTGGACGACATGCTGCAGGCCCTGGATGAGTTCTCCCAGCTGCGTATTCGCGACTCCAACTTGCGGCTGCAGGCGGCAGAGGATGGCCCCGCCATCGCCGTATGGACCATTGATGAAGCTCGCCTGGCAGGTGGCTTTGGTCCACGCCGCGCTCTGCTGCACTTACACGATGCACAGGGCGGACGCATGGAGCTCAGCAGCCGCTTTGCCGACGCGCAGCCGCAAATGCTGGAGTGGGAGCTGCGGGATATTCAACTCGACGCTGTGAAATCTTTAGATCCTCGGTTGGCACCTATTCCTAGTGGCGAAATCCACCTGCTGCAGGGACGTGCGGACCGGGAGTGGGAGAATGGCCGCAGCAGTTGGCCTTTTCAGGGCCAGCTGCGGGCTGCCTTGAGCAGCGTTGCGGAAGGACCGCTGGATTTACGCATACAAGGGCCCTTGCGCGGCAGCCTAGGGACCGATCGGCTGCGGGTCGAAAGCGAGGCCTGGTCGGTAGAAACAGGTACCCGAGCTTGGCCTACCCAGGCATTATGGGTGGAATACCTGCTGGGCGACCGCCCGCGGCTGCGTTTGCAGGCGGGCTGGATACAGCTGGATGATCTCTTCCCTATGGTGGCGGCGTGGTTGCCTGAGCAAGCTCCGTTACAGGAGCTCCAAGGAGCGCTGAGCGATGTGCGCTTGGATTGGACCATGGGCACCCCGCGTCCGGCATTAGTGGCCCAACTATCCCGGTTGGGTGTGCGCTGGGGAGACCAATGGGCCATTGAGGGCGTGGATGGTGAGGTGAGCAGCTCTGGTCAACGCGGGCGCATCAGCATCAATTCCCGCGACCTGCAGCTGGAGTGGCCGGCCGTGCTCAGCGCGATGACCGAAATGGAAAGTCTGGCCGGCACCATGCAATGGTCCTGGAGCGACCAAGGCTTGCAATGGGATGTGCCGGACTTGGCCTATTCCGTCAGTGCCATCGACGGGGTAGGGCGCTTGAGCCAAGAGGCCAGTGGACGCTGGCAGGTGGACCTGCGCTTTCTTTGTCCGGATGTGCGGGTCGCGCGTAATCTCATCCCATTAATTTGGCCACAAAGCTTGCAGAACTGGCTGAATGAGGCTGCCCAAGGCGGTGAGCTGCGCGAAGGTCGGGTGCACCTCAATGGCGTGGCGGCCAAGCTGCAACGCACCGAGGTTGATCTAGAGCTTGATGCGGTGAGCCTGCAATTTGCCCCAGGCTGGGACCTGCTCCAAGCCGAGCAGGCGCAAGTGCAAATCCGCGATAAATCCGTCCAGGTGTCTGTGCCTCAAGGCCGGCTACGGGAGCTGCAGATCAATAATGTGCAGGCCCAAGTGGCCCCTAAACCCGCGGGCTTGCTGCAAATCAATGCCGGCGTTCGCGGCGATGCGGGTCGGGTAATGCAGCTTTTGGGCGATAGCCCCGTGGCCGACGAAATCCAAGGCCTGCGCCGGAGTATGTCCCTGTCTGGCCCCATGCAGGGCGAGCTGGACCTGGTGGTGGATCTGCGTAAACAAGGACGGGGGCGCTGGTCGGCACAGGTGGACGTTGACAACGCCCAGCTGCAGCTACGGGATTGGCCCACACCCATTCGCAACATTCGCGGGGCCCTCAATATCAGCCCCGAAGGCTTGGAAGCCACGAATATGCAGGCGCAGATGCTGGGCTGGCCCATTCAAGCCCGGCTCAGCCGCAGTGCGGGTCGCACCCGGCTACGGGCTACCACTCGCGCCCAAACAGCGGATATTCCTGCGCAGTGGCCCTTGCCGGATTGGCTGCCGGCACGTTTACAGGGTGCAAGCGAATGGGTGGTTGAAGGACAGTTTGGTGGGGCGGCGAATACCAACATCAGCTTGCGCTCCGACCTCAAAGGGGTTGCGGTGGAGCTTCCCCCGCCGCTGGGTAAGACTGCTGAGAGCGCGCGACGGGTGGAGCTCAGCCTGAAGCCAGAGGAACATCGCCTGGAGCTGGCCTATGGCGATTTATTGGCCTTGCATGGCTTGCACTTGGGCCGGCCAGAGGCCCGCTTGGCCATACGCTTTGGCACCGATCAAGTCGCTGCTTCGCCGGCGGCTGGGGTGTGGGTGGATGGCGAGCTGGGGCAGCTCCCTTTGCAGCCCTGGTTGGACTTCTTGCCCGAGCTGCAAGCCGCGGCCACGGATGACGAGGCCTCAACGACGGATCAGTTTGGCGGCTTGAGCCTGCGCCTTGGCGCCTTGGAGTTGGCCGGTCAGAGCTGGCCACAAACCGACTTGCAGGTGTTGCGCTCCGGTGCAAACTGGCTGGTGAACCTGCGCGGTGACACCTTGCGCGGACAAATGTTGGTGACGCCCAAACAAGACCAAGACTTGGTCATGGCTGGGCAGTTTGAGCAAGTGGACTGGAATTTGGGCACGGCCCTGAGCAGCGGCGACGCCACACCTCTACAGCTGGAGCTGCCCGCTGAACTGCCCACCATGGACCTACGCATAGCGCGTTTTCGGCTAGATGGAGAAGACCTAGGCCCGCTCACGATGGGCGTGGTGAGTGAGCCCTGGGGCTACCGGGTAGATACCTTGCGGGTGGGTGCAGATGCTGCTCCCACTCTGCGTTTGTCGGGGCGTGTAATCGACCCTTCGCGCGCCCAGGGTACGCAGTGGGAAGCTGCCAAGAACACCTTACAGTTCGCGCTGAACACCGACAACGCCATGCCCTGGCTACGCGGCATGGGGTATGCCGGGCGAATTCGCGCCCAGCGCATGCGTTTGGACGGCTCCTTGGCGTGGGCTTCGCCGGCGGACTTGGCCGCGCTGCGCGTTGACGGTGATTTTCAATTCAACCTCAGCGATGGCCGTTTGGTGAGCGTGGAACCCGGTGCTGGCCGCTTACTAGGGCTGTTGAGTGTGACGGCCTTGCCGCGCCGGTTCTTGCTGGATTTTTCCGACGTCACCGACTCTGGCTTAGGCTTCGACACCCTGGAGGGCAGCTATGCCCTCAACCAAGGCCAAGCCATCACCGATGACTTGCGCATCATCAGCCCCTCCCTGCGCATGATGGCCCGCGGCGAAGTCGACCTTGTGCAGCGCCTGCAAGACCAGCAGGTGACCATCCTGCCCGGTATTTCTCATGGCTTTACTGCCGCAGCCACCGTACTGGGTGGGCCGGCGATGGGCTTGTTCTTGTTGTTAGCCCAGGAGCTACTGGATAAGCCCTTGGATCAAGTGGGGCAGATTGCTTATCGCATTCAAGGGCCACTCGACGACCCCACTGTGGAGCCCGTGCAATGACACAGCTGACAGTTGCGGGCCTGCAGTGGAATGGCAGCCCTGATCCCGAAGCCAACTTGCTGGCTTTGGAGCAGGCTTTGGCTGAGGCTGCACAGGCGGGGGCCCAGGTGGCTGTGCTGCCGGAAAATGCGCTGTGCATGGGGCGTACCGAGGAGGACAAGTACGCCAGCGCCGACGTCCCCCCAGACTATGTATGGCGGGATCGCGTGCTGCAGCTGGGCGCGCAGGCTGGTCTGGCTTTGATTGCCGGCAGCTTGTACTGCCGCCTGCCCCAGGAAGCGCCTCGGGTGCGTAGCCGCTGCTGGGTAAGTGATGCAAAGGGCCGGCCGCTGGGCTACTACGATAAACGCCATCTTTTCGATGTTGATGCCGGGCAGGGCGAGCGCTACCAAGAGTCGCGCACCATCGCACCCGGGGACAACCCTGCACAAGTGGTGGCCTGTGCGGGCGCGCAATGGGGCTTATCGGTGTGCTACGACCTTCGTTTCGCCGAACATTATTGGTCGCTGCGCGACCTGGGCGCCCAGGTGATTGCGGTACCCGCTGCGTTTACCTACACCACCGGGCAAGCGCATTGGGAAGTGCTGCTGCGGGCCAGGGCCATCGAAACCCAATGCTATGTGGTGGCCAGTAACCAATGCGGCACCCACGCCAGTGGCCGCCAAACCTGGGGCCACAGCATGATTATCGACCCCTGGGGCCGCATTCTGGCCCAAGCGGGACATCAGCCCGATGTCGTCACTGCGGCCTTGGACTTGCAGGAACTGCAAGCGCTCAGAGAGCGGTTTCCGGTGGCGAACCATCGACGTGTGCCGACGGTCTGAAGCCTGGTCTGCACGGGTAGACACAGCGGCAAATCGCGGTGCTCCGCGCATCCCCTGGCCACCCCCATTCGTAGGCAGAAATGCCGCCCCAATGCATATATCCTAGGCATATGAACGCACTCTCCCTGGCCCAACAACATCTGCTCGAGCCCGGTGGGCTCTCCACCTCGGATATTGAGCGCAGTCTGAATCAGCTCCTGGCCCCTGGCCTGGATGCGGCGGATTTGTTCTTCGAATCCAAGCGCAGTCAGGGCTGGATGCTGGAAGACGGCATCTTGAAAAGCGGTAGCTTCTCCATTGAGCAGGGCGTGGGTCTGCGCGGCATCGTGGGCGAAACCGCAGCCCTGGCCTACACCGAAGAACTCACCCCCCAGGCTTTGGAACAGGCGGCTGGAACCGCTGTCGCTTTGGCGCGCAGCGGGCAGTCTGGCCAGGCCATGCCGGTGGCCGCGCGGGAGGTGCCGGCGCTATACACCGCCGCCGACCCCATTACTAGCCTGGAAGACACTCTCAAAATTGCCGCCCTTCGCGAGGCCGATGCCGCCGCGCGCGCCGCCGACCCGGCGGTGGTACAGGTGAATGTGAGCCTGGCGGCTAGCCATCAGCATGTGCTTATTGCCCAAAGCGATGGCACCCTCGCCGCCGACGTCCGCCCCATGACCCGCTTGAATGTGAGCGTGGTGGTGGAGCGCAATGGCCAGCGCGAAAGCGCCCACAGCGGTGGCGGCGGCCGCTACGGCCTGGATCAGCTGCTGCAACGCATGCAGCCGGCCGAAGTGGCCCGCGAAGCCGTGCGCCTGGCGCTGCTGCGCCTGGAAGCCGATCCGGCTCCAGCCGGCACTTTCCCAGTGGTTCTGGGCAATGGCTGGCCGGGAGTACTGCTGCACGAAGCGGTGGGGCATGGCCTGGAAGGCGACTTCAACCGCAAGCAAAGCAGTGTCTACGCTGGGCGAGTGGGCGAAAAAGTGGCCTCTAGCTTGGTCACCGTGGTGGACGACGGCTCTTTGCCGGATCGCCGTGGCTCGCTCACGGTGGATGACGAAGGCACGCCGGGCCAGCGCAATGTGCTTATCGAAAAAGGCATTCTGCGCGGCTACATGCAGGATAAGCTCAACGCCCGCCTCTCTGGCGTGGCTGCTACCGGCAATGGCCGGCGCGAAAGCTTCGCCCATCTGCCCATGCCGCGCATGACCAACACCTTCATGGAAGCGGGTGATCACGACCCCGACGAAATCATTGCCAGCGTGGAGGACGGCATCTACGCCAAGAACTTCGAAGGCGGCCAGGTAGACATCACCTCAGGCAACTTCGTGTTCACCGCCGCAGAGGCCTACCGCATCGAAAAAGGCCGGATCACCCGCCCGCTCAAGGGCATGACCCTCATCGGTAACGGCCCGCGCACGCTGGAGAAAATCAGCATGGTGGGCAATGACCTGGCCCTGGATGATGGCATTGGCGTATGCGGCAAGGATGGCCAGAGCGTACCTGTTGGTGTGGGCCAGCCCACTCTCAAGGTGGATGCCCTGACCATCGGCGGCACCGCCTAACAGGGCTGCGACCGGAGCCTCCAACTACACCCCAGCACCATGCCTGAACTCCCCGAGGTGGAAACCACCCGGCGCGGAATCGCGCCTGCGGTAGAAGGCCAAACGCTGCGCGCAATGACCGTGCGTAACGCCGCGCTGCGCTGGCCCGTGCCCGACGACCTCCCGGCCCTGCTGCAAGGCGCCAGCATCGATGCCGTGCGCCGCCGCGCCAAATACCTGCTGCTGGATTGCAGCCGTAGCGGCCAGCCTCTAGGCAGCATGCTGGTGCACCTCGGGATGAGCGGGCAGCTGCGCGTGGTGGAGCCAGATGCCCCTCTGCGCAAGCATGACCACGTGGACTGGGAACTGGCCGATGGCCGCGTGCTGCGCCTGCACGACCCCCGCCGCTTTGGCAGCGTGCTCTGGCAACCCCTGGGCGACACGCATCCTTTGTTGGCCAGCCTGGGCCCGGAGCCGCTCTCACCCGAGTTCACCGCCACCTATCTCTACCAGCGTTCCCGTGGCCGCAAAGGCCCGGTGAAGCCCTTCATCATGGATCAGGCCATTGTCGTGGGCGTGGGGAACATCTACGCCACCGAAGCCTTGTTTGCCGCCGGCATTCACCCCCGCCGCCCGGCCGGAAGAGTCTCGCTCAAGCGCTATACTGCATTGGTAGACGCCATCCGCGCCGTGCTGGCCGAATCCATCCAGCGCGGCGGCACCACCTTGCGCGACTACGTCGACCCCCAAGGCAGCCCCGGCTGGTTCCGCCTGCAACTTGCCGCCTACGAACAAGCCGACAAACCCTGCCAACGCTGCAGCACCCCCATCCGCCGCGAAGTACTGGGCCAGCGGGCCAGCTATTTCTGCCCGAGTTGCCAGCGGTAGAAAGGCGCTGAATAAATCGTTGGGCTCGCATCTGCAATGGGCTCAAAGCCCATCTAGGGGGCTGATCACTCCGCGGCCACCACGATTAAGCACATGGGTGTAAACCATGGTTGTGCTGACGTCAGAATGGCCGAGCAGCTCTTGTACCGTGCGAATGTCATAGCCACCCTCCAAAAGGTGGGTAGCAAAGCAGTGGCGCAGCACATGCGGAGAGATTGCTTGATCTAATCCTGCGGAACGGCCGGCAGCGCGCACAGCCCGCTGCAAACGCTTCTCATAGTGGTGATGGCGGCGGCGAAGCCCGCTCACCGGGTCCAAGGACAGATGATTATCGGGAAACACCCAAAACCAACCAAACTCTTGGCCCGCATGCGGATATTTGCGGTTCAATGCTCCCGGCAGCGCAACCCCAGGGATGCCCGCTGCACGGTCGCCCTGCCAAATGGCCCGGGCCTGCTCCAACTGTGTTCTCAGCGCGGCAGAAGCAGTTTTTGGCAACATCGTGCGGCGGTCCTTATCACCCTTGCCGCTGCGTACCGTAATTTCACCGCGTTCAAAGTGAATGTCTTTCACGCGTAGGCGCAAGCACTCCATCAACCGCAACCCACCCCCGTACAGAAGCTCGGCCATAAGGCGATGCACCCCGTGCATAGACGCCAACACCGCAGCCACCTCCGTGCGTGACAGCACCACCGGCAACCGCGCCGGACGCTTGGCTCGTGTGACATCGCTCAGCCAGGGCAGGTCTAGCCCAAGAACCGATTGGTACGCAAACACCAAAGCACACAAGGCCTGATTCTGCGTACTGGCCGCCACCCGCCGCTTCGTAGCAAGGTGCGTTAAGAAGGCCTCTACCTCAACCTTCCCCATTTGCGCTGGATGCCGCAGACCGTGAAAACGCACATAGCGTACCAACCAACTCACGTAGCTCTGCTCGGTGCGCCGACTGTAATGTCGCTTACGACACTCCGCACGCACCTGGTCCACTAATTTCTCCGCCGGCATCTCAAGCTCGCAGTTGCAGCTAAACCCATGCCCACGTATAACGAACAAAAACAACCAAGGCGGACCGGGAGGGCACGCCTATGCAAAAGACCCTAGCGCAACCTTTTTCGCTGGACGTTAGCCAAGCGTCAGCAACGCAAGCTGAGATAAAACAAGGGGTTGTAGCCACTTTGACACTCCCGAGCGTCTTTTTGCGCCGTGCTACACCCCATCCACCCCAGACTACGGGCCACTTATGGCGTCGAATTGGGTGTTAGGTTTCATTATGGAAATGAGTTGCTCGCCCGGTACGCTAATCCTGCCAGTCGCCGACCCGGGGGATTTCCTGGGCTACTTGTGCAGAAGCCCGAAGGTGGTCTATCAGCTTCGCGCAGTTCATTAGTCACAAGGGGGGGCGGTATCTAGCGACGAAACAGTTGACGAATTCACAGCAGCTGCTGGATCTGCTTTCGTGACTGCGATACCCGCATCCTTGATGTTAGGTGCCGAACTCGAATGGCCGTTATACGCCCTACTCATCACCGCCATCGTTAGCATCGCCTGGGTCGTGAGCGATGGTCTGCTGGTGAAGTTCGTTCGAAGCCCCAAATACGCCTGGCCATGCTATGTGATCTTCGCCATTTACATTTCAAGCGGCTCCGCTGCTTGCATGCAAACCAATCCGCCCGACTCTATAACCGTGATAGCCATCGGAGGGTTTCTCACTTACTTGGCGAACCTCTTTTTCTATCGGTCTTCTGTGCTCAATTCATTAAGCTGCGACCAAGTCGAAAAAGTTCGTGGCCGGTAGCGAAGTTATGATCGAGTATGGTCACGTTGAGGGCATGTGCTGGTTGGGGGGGCACAGGAGATTGGGCGAGCTGAAAGTGAAACCTAACAGGTCGCTCCAGTCGGACACTTGCGAGCATGCTGCGTTTGGCTACGCCAATCCTCGCCCGCTCGCAAGTGCCGCTGAGCTTGGGTGTTAGGCCCCACATGAACAACTGGGAGGAAACCCGCAGCCACTTGCTCGAAATGCTGGAACGTCACTACAGAAGGTGCGTAAACCTTCTTCCGGAAGTTGGCTTTGACAGCAGCAGCGGACAGCATCTCCATTGCATGTGTCTTTACGCTTCGGTCATTGAACTTTGCCCGACTATCATCCATCTGGCCAAGAACGACAGTTTTGTCGCTGTGCCACTGATTCTTCGGTCGATGTATGAAGCTGATATCGACCTGTGTAACTCTATTCGGGACGAAAACTATTTCAAGTCGGTTTGTGCCGAATATCTCACGAAGATGACTCGAGTATTGCAGGTTGCGCACAATACCGAGGCTGAAGGGTTCTTATCCGCTTCCGGGGGCAAAGAATCGCTGAGGGAGTTTCTGAAAAAGAAAAACGGCGAACTCGAAGCACTGAAAAAGGAAGGCCACAGGCCAATGCAAATAGTTGAGCGTTTTGAGATGGCGAACCGTGGGGATGAATACATCTCGGCGTATGCATACCTATGCGGTCACTCACATAGCGACATAGCCACACTTGAAGAGCGTCACCTCCGGACCACGGAAAATGGTGTCGAGGTTGTGCTGTATGAAAGCATGGACATCGAAAGTACAGTGCACCATCTAAATCTCACAAATTCGGTATTCATCCGTACTTCTGGGATGCTCCATCGGTTCGTCGATAGCGGTCATACCGAAGAAATCGACGGAATGTACGCAGAGCTAGAGGCGGCAAGAGAACAATGGCCGGAGGCAGTGCAAGGTGTGGCCTAACAAATCGTATATGGACTCCCCCAGCAAGGCCTTGAGTTGAAGTCGTGAC